>QOQB01000001.1 GCA_003331305.1 Flavobacteriales bacterium
TGGATATTGATGGAAATGAAGAAATCTGGAATTTTTTGTCAAAATTTGATAAAAACGGACTCATTAATTCCCTTTCGGTAAATGAGGTTATGGAGACAATAAAAATATATCCAAATCCATTCGACCAATATTTAAATATTGAAAATATTAAAAATGATCTTTTGCTTTTTGATATTAACGGAAGACAAATTAAAATCAATATCAAAAACAATAAAATAAATACAAGTCATTTAAATAAAGGCATTTATTTTTTAATAACAACTGATCAAAAGAAAAACATATATAAACTGATTAAATAAGTTCAAGATTAATTCTTAAGAATATCAATGACAAATAAAAAAAGCGCCCTAAGGAGCTATTTGTTATGCTCAAATAATTCTTAGAGCCATTTAACTTCTCCGTTTGCAAGCTGATACACACCGCCTTTTATGGCGATGCTTCCTTCTGCTTCAAGTTCTGAGAGTATTGGACTCATGCTGCGAATCTCAGTAATGGTATGTGATACGTTTTCTACAATTGACGCATTTACAAAAACAGTATTTCCACTATCATAGGGGCCCTCTACAGTAGCTTTAACGCTATTGACAGCAGGCTGAATATTTGAAAGTAGTGCCGTAATATTGCCGAGCTCCACGTCGTCGCACGCTGCCTTTACAGCTCCGCAGCCCTCGTGACCCAAAACAACAATAAGCTTACTCCCTGCTACCTTGCATGCATACTCCATACTTGCAACGATATCGGTATTTACAAAATTTCCAGCAACGCGAGCGACAAATATATCGCCCAAAGCTTGATCAAAAACTTCCTCTACTACAACGCGAGAGTCAATACATGACAATACTATTGCTTGTGGTGCCTGCCCAGATTCAGAGGCCGCTCGTAAGCTACTATTATCTGTTTGTGTAAGCGAGTCGTTGGTATAGTTTGAATTCCCTTTCTTAAGATTTTCAAGTACTAGTTCTGGTGTGAGTTGTGCTTGAGCATCAGCTGTTAAAATATCTTTTCTCATAATTCAATTATTTATTTAATGACTTAATATGTTTTAAAAAATCGGGTAGTTCCTCAAAAATATTTGCCGCTGGAACCAATCTCGGCACGATGCCAATGCGCTCCATCATGTAGCGAGGTTGGCTAGGTAGATCAATAAAGTGAACCTCCTTATTTTCTTTCGCTAAATCTACCAACAAATCTTCAAGTGCATATAAACCCGATTGGTCAATATATTCCATTCGATCAAAGCGGAACAAAACCGTTTCGGCAGCTGAAGGAATTTCTTTAGCCAGTTTACTGAACCCGTCAGTAGATCCAAAAAATAGTGGCCCATTGATATGTTTGATTGCAATTTTATCGCTTTTTAATTCAGCAAAAGATGCTTCGTCATCCCAAAGCTTTTCTTTGCTCCCTGATAAAACTTTTGACCTACTTTCGGTTAAGTCGCCAATCTTTTTCATAAACATCAACGATGCCATTACAAGACCAATACCAACAGCATAAACTAAATTCCAAACAGTAGAAAGCAGCATAACAACAAGCATGACAACTACTTCAGAACTTATTCCTAATTTACCTATTTTAATGTCTCTTGGAAGAGACGGAATAGCGCGTAGCCCTTTATAGTCCATAACGCCAATACCAACTGTAACCAAAATACCGGCAAGTACAGCAGCAGGAATGGTTGATGCAGCATCACTAAACAATAATAAAATCATCAACAACACAATTCCGGCAACCATTCCCGAGATACGGGTTTTTCCACCAGAGTTGATATTTACTACCGTACGAATAGTCGCCCCTGCTCCAGGAATTCCGCCAAACATGGCAGAAATACTGTTTCCTATTCCTTGACCAATAAGTTCTTTGTTAGGTTTATGGCGGGTTTTAGTCATGTTGTCTGCAACCACACTTGTTAGTAACGAGTCTATTGCACCTAAAAGCGCTAGCGTAAGTGCCGTGAACACATAAGGAAGTAATTGTCCAACGCTTAGTTCGGTAAATATTTCCCATTTAGGGAGTGGAAACCCCTGTGGAATTGCCGTTATGGGTCGGTAGTTTGGCACAAAAATAATGGCAACTCCTGTCATGACGACTAACGCAACAAGTGTACTGGGAACAGCGCTAGTAATGCGTTTAAATCCATAAATGATAAAAATCGTTCCCAGCGCAAGAATAAACTCTATCCAACTAATATTTTGCAATGCGCTTGGCATAACGCGCAAAGCCCCCAAAACTCCTGAGGCAGATTTTGCGGCCAAGGTTTGTGATTCTTCCAAGATTTGCGAATCAGTAATGGCTTCTCCTCTTGAAACCGTTTCTGAGAAATCTTCTAAAACCAGAAGATCTTCACCTGCTTCTTCGTCCAAAATATTCCCCAAGATAACGGCTTCGGCTTGAGGTTTAAAGGTTTCAACATACGCAGTATCTTCTTTGGCATAGTACCCCAAAACAGGTAAAACTTGCGTGATTAATATAATCAGACCAATAGCCGTCATAAAGCCAGAGACCACTGGATAAGGAATATAGCGAATGTATTTTCCTAATTTAAGAAACCCTAATCCTACTTGCATTAAACCTGCAAGCATAAATACTGCTAAAATAATGGGAAGTGCCTTTTCAACACTACCATCATTGGATGCAATTAGCGTGCTGATTATAACCATACTAACTGCTGTCATAGGGGCAGTAGGCCCAGAAATTTGTGTGTTAGTACCCCCTAGAAGGGCAGCAAAGAAACTTAAAAATATAGCGCCGTATAAACCAGCTGTGGGTCCCAATCCGGAGGAAACACCAAATGCTAAGGCCAAAGGAAGCGCAACGATACCAGCGGTTAGCCCACCGAAAATATCGCCCTTAATGTGAATGAATGCTTTTTTCATTATTTGTATTTAGTAAATGTGAAATTTGAAAGTTGGGGAGTCGAAAGTACTTACGCTTCTTCAGGGGGAGGGGAGTCCAGCGTATTTGTAACTTCAAAAAAAACGCTTTCATTGTAAAGTGTGCTCAAATTTTCATCAGAAAAAAATGCAAATTTGGGAAAATCAGTGATTAAAAACTTACTCTCCTCCAAAAAATCTGATGCATTTTTACCCTCTTTAGGTTTAGGCTCTTCACTCTCTTGTGATAATACATAAGCCTCGTGAGTTGAAAAGTCAAGTGCAGCAACAGCAATAGTAGAAAGCTGTGACATCAACACAATAAACAACAAAGACTTAATTGTCTTTTGTGTAAAAAATAAAAAATGATGCTGTTGAATCACAGAGCTATATTCTTTTTAAAGCATTTCAAAAATACACTTTTATTTGAATTTCAAATTATAAATGCATGTTAAAATATCCTAAAAATGTTACGGTCAAGACATTACCAAAATCTACGAAAATTATTTTACTTCTTAATAATTTTTAAGATTTGGTATTTAGCATTTGAAACAGCAATAACTTTTGCAAAATAGATACCGCTTTGATGACTAGAAAAGTCAATGTTTTCATCAAAGCTTGTCATAACTTTTTTACCTGAAACATCATAAATCTCAACATAAACCTCCTCTTCTGAAGTAACAGTAAACTTTCCAGAAGTTGGGTTTGGATACATCACAACAGGAAAATCAGGATTTGCCGTATCAAAGCTCAAAGTACAACTTGTACCTACTTCGTATTGAAAATATTTGGTAACCGAAAGCCCTCCCGCATAAGCAAATTTTACGGCATAACTTATCTCTTCTCCTTGCGTAAAACCACCCAAAGTTTTGGTAAACACATTTTTGCCCTGAGCATCCATTTGCGTCTCGCCAAATGGAGACTGCTTAAACAAAAACACTACAACTCCAGACTTATCAGTATCTAAAAGCTCGGAAGTAAATTTTACACTGCTACCAATAGTTTCAAAAGTAATGTTATAGCCCGTCGAAAATGGATTTCCATCAATGTGAACATCAGATCTAAAGTTACAATAATAACGTTGATTTACGGTTATTGAAATAGGTGATGAGGTGGCAGTACCAGCATCATTATCTATTGCTTTGGCTGTTATACTGTAAGAATCCACCGCGGGATTACTCCAAGAAAATGTATACGGCTGAGTACTATCCTCACCTAATTTTGTGTTACCTTGATAAAATTCAACTTTTGCAATCGTTCCATCAAAATCTGAAGCAGAAGCAGTAATCTCAACAGTATCGCCCAAAACAAATACATCGCCATCATCAGGAGAGGTTATGGATACACTTGGCAATCCATTACTGCCATTTTGCACATTAACATAAACCGCATCCTTGACGGTAGTATTAGAAGCTGTAAGGAACAGTTCAAATTTATAAATCCCTGACACCAAATTTGAAACTGTGGTGGTAAGTGATTGACTGTCTGCAAAACTCACTGTCGAAGGCCCAAAAATTTGTGTCCATTTAGATATTGTGTTATCCACATCAGGAATGCTACTTTGTGTTGCGTCAAGCGTTGTCGTAGTGGCTGGAATTACAACCGTAATATTTCCTCCAGCTTCGGCAATAAGCGGCGTGTAATCTAAGCCTGAAGTTCGTGTGAAAACCATATCACCTAAATTGAATCCACCCTTTGCAACATCAACTCTTAATATATGTTCTCCTTGAATCAAAGGAATTCCATTGACCGATTTGGTTGCCCATGCATCCCATTTACCTGTTGAAGAAACTGTAATGTTGGATGCAACTTGTTGACCGTCTAATTCAAGGTTAAATGGCCCACCAGAATTATTCTCCGTTGCATAACGAAAATCCATTTTATAGTAGCCCGATTGCGTGACATCAATAGTGTATTCTAGCCACTCCCCTGCCTCAATCCAACCAACTGTTTCACCCTCGACGTCGGATACCGCATCTACATATTCATCAGTCCTAAAATCACCATTTTCAGCTCCTGAATTTCCTACAGTTGAATCAAAATAAGAAATATCTTGTCCTTTACCTCCTTCAAAATAATCGTAGTTTCCCGCTTGAATTGTACCCGGAATTTGAAAAGGTTGATTTAAATAGGGTTTTTGTTCTCCCACAACAACTTGTACAGAGTTAGTCGTAACAAATCCTGAGCTGTTATGCACTTTGGCATAAAAATTATGAATGCCTGATGTAAGGTTTTCAGCAGTTGCCATATATGGGGCCGTGTTGTCAGTCGCTACCAGTCCGCTGTCATTAAAAAACTCAACCTTGGTGATTCCAATCCCTGTAGCTTCGGTGGTCAAATCTACACTACCTCCTACATATGCCTGATTAAAGCTTGTACTTATTGTACCCGACAAATCAACATCTCTGTTGGTTTTCATGGTATTGGCAGGGACATTTAATGAAAATCCGTCAGAAAAATCCACGGTTATGTCAGTGTCAGAATAATTTTGTGCTACATAGGTGGTTTCTCCATTCTGATCAAATGCAGCAGCAATAGGGTGGTTTGCCGTAATATTTGTCTTGACCGTTCCCAAGGCCTTCATATTATGTATCCAGTAATACGTATGGGCATCTGAAATACCAAATTTTAAGCCTCTGTCAGGGTTGGAGTCATAAAGTTCAATGGCCTTATCTGGGTCGATAAAAGCAGCGTAGCACCAATAGACATCATGCCATAAATTTGCATTTACCTCGTTGGACAAAATTCCTGTATTCTGTTGCATTTCATTCCATAATTTTTGCACATAGGTCGTGTTGTGTCCCAAATACAATGAACCCCCATGTATAGGGTACATCTCTATTCCATAAGCAGCAGCGATATCTGCTGTCCAAAAGGTGCCGCTGTCGTATGAATTTCCCCATACTCTAGAAGCAATGCTGTATGAATAGGTGTTTGAAAAAATACGTTCATTAACATCAAACCAATACTCTTCAACCGCAGTTTGTTCAGTGGTATATAAATAAATACCCAAATCCCGAATCGCGTCGTTTCCCGTAACAGAACCCCAATGGATCAAAGAAGAGTTAAATTGCATACTTTCTGAAGTAGATTCTTGGTCATTACCCTGCGGAAAAGTTGCAAATCCATTTGCCCAAGCATGTCCTGCATAAGGACTAAAATTCCGTAAAAACGGAAATTTGTCATCTGTTCGGCTTGATGAGGCAGCATCCCGTACAAGCATATTAATCATATCTCCCCATTGATTTGCCCAGCCAGGTTCAAATTGTTCAACAAATGCTGCCGCATGAATAAAATAACCCCAATGAAAATGGTGGTCGTTAATGTTAGAGTCTTGTCCGTGACCACCTGGATATCCGATGAGAGTAGACCATGCATTGTTATAATAAAATAAAAAAGCAACCTCACCAGACTCATAGCTGAGCCAATCTTCCAGTCGTTCTTTTACCGTGGCAATCATTTTGTCTCTTGCCTCAGTGTCGCCAATTTTGTGGGCTATCCGTGCTGTTTGTACCAAACGATTCATCATTTGCCCTTCATTATATGAGTCAGTCCACGTTGCCAATGCATCATTTTCTAACAAGTTTACCTTACTGCCCATGTCAGAGGGATTGAATGAATCGCTATAATTAGCCAAATACGGAAGGGTAGGCAAAATACCATAAAATGCATTTTCAGTAGCAAATGCATTCCCATCTAACATTTTCAAATCTCCGCGAATAGAACTATACGTTTCACGGTTTGGTGAAGGTGAATCTGCGGCCAAATGCGACCACTGATGCGGTAGAAGTCCTTGTAACACTGTGTTGTATGTTCCCTCTTTAACGTCAGGGGTTATTTCAAAATCGGTGCGTAGAACACTCGTATTTTCGTTGAAATTCCAATTTACAGTAGTATTGGAAGGAAATACATAAGCAAACTTTTTGTAGGTGTTGGCTATTTGCAAAGCGTTGGTATTACTTTGTGGAAGCATGACAACAGACCAATAGTCTTTTCCGTTAAGAGTCGATGTATACACCGCTCCATTTTGCGTCCACGAACTACCTGTAGGCGCATATATGGCATAATCAACTCCATCTTGAGCGTTTTCTATCAAAATCATTTCTCCGTGAAGCGTTGCCGTGCCTGCTTTCACCTCTACGGAAGCAACATCTGAACTTCCCTTTTTCAAATAAATAAAGGGCATACCAATACCACTTGTGGCCGATAAATAGCGCCCATTTGCAGACCATTCCATACTTACCGTCCAATCAGAATGATTAGAAACAGTCGCTCTAGAGCTGTTAAGGTTTTGAACACCAACATTTATCGTTTGTCTATCTCCAACAACCCCAAAAGGAATATAGGTAATCCCCAAACCAGCTGTAGTCGTTCGCATAGTAAACGGGTAGTTAAAGAGATTACTCACATGGTCGTCCCTGAGAAGAAGTGACCACCAATCGTTTGTTGGGATGGGCTTGCTTTGCGCAACACCAGAAAGCTGAGGAGATCCACCCGGGTATTCATTCCTTCCTGCTGAATCAGACCCAGGAAATGTATTGGTATAACTACCACTGCCAACGGGGATTATTTGAGCATAGGTACTGCATGAAAATAAAACAAAAAGTGTGAATTTGAAAAAATTTGTCAAGATGTTATTATTAAAAATTAAAATCGCATAAAATTATGTCAATATTATTACCAAATCTAAAATTAAAAACCATACATTTCAACTACATATACAAAACGTATATGTTACGTCGGATAAAAACAGTAGACATACTTAATCTACATAAAAGGTCTAAGAAGTAAAACGAAATATCGAAGCTTCTTTTAATGTTTTATATGTATGAAACTAAAGCTTTAATGTTCGTTTTTTTAATTTAAATAAATGTTAGTGAATGGTTAACCTAAAACGGGTTATTTAAACAATTATTAGCAAAAACCCCAATATCTTTGACAAATGACAATACATGACAGATTACGTCAAATTATTGCTGACAAAAAAATATCCATTTCTAAGTTCGAACGCACCATTGGTGTAGGGCAAAATTCAGTTTCTTCATGTCTTAGGCGTGAATCAAGTGTAAACCACGAAGTGCTGCTTGGAGTCAAAGTAAATTTTCCTGAATACAGCTTGGATTGGATTATAACTGGCAAAAAGTCAGAAAATGAAGAACTTGTAACTCTAATTAAGAATAATTTACGTGAATTGGAAAAAGAGGTTAATAAAATCACCTAATGAATAACGATGCGTCAATCGTATCAATACTAATTTTTTCAGTCGCTCCGTCAACCATATTTTTTAGGGATATTACTTTTTTCTTCTGTTCTTCTTCTCCATAAAACAATGCCCATGGGGCATTCGACTGATTCGCAAACTGCATTTGTTTTTTTAGTTTATGAGTGGTAGGATACGTAAATACGCGAACCCCCTTTGCACGCCACCCTATGATGTGTGGCATCAATTCTTGCATAAATTCATCACCAAAATGCAGCACAACAACGTCTACCGCTTGCTGTAATGTTTTTGGATACAAATCCAATTCCTCCAAAACCATACAAAGACGGTCTAAGCCAAAAGAAATACCAAGCCCGTGCATATCTTTAAGACCAAAAAGTGCTGTGAGATCGTCATAGCGACCACCTGCTCCAATAGAGCCTAGAGCAACCTTTTGGGGAGGTGCTACCTCATAAATAATTCCTGTATAATAATTAAGTCCGCGCGCAAGCGTCAAATCAAAAGCCAAGTTACTCGCGTTTAAGGGGGAAACAAATCGTAATACATGACGCAAATGTGCAATTCCTTCAACAGCCAAAGGTTGATCTGAAAGCAACGATTCGAGCGTATCTAGTTGTTTTTCTATAGGTCCCGAAAGCGCTATCAAGGGAGTAAGCTTTGCAAGTGCATCTTCACCAAAGCCTTTTTGTTTCAATTCGTCAAAAACACCAGCTGCGCCAATTTTATCTAACTTATCTAATGCCACAGTAAAATCTGTGATGCGATCTGGTGCGCCCAAATACGTTGCAATACCAGACAAAATACACCTGTGGTTGATACGAATCGTAGCGTCTTTTAAATCAAGTGAGTGGAAAACAGCATCAAATAATTGAATACATTCAGCCTCTAAAATCGGACTCACAGCGCCCACAACATCCGCATCGCATTGGGTGAATTCCTGAAAACGCCCACGTTGCGGTCTATCAGCACGCCAAACCGATTGCACTTGATACCTTTTAAACGGAAAGTTAAGTTCGTTTTGATGTTGCACCACAAAGCGTGCAAAGGGTACGGTCAAATCGTAACGCAATGCCTTTTCAGAAATGGACTGCGTAAAAAGTCCCAGCTTATTTTCTGCTAATGCAGCTACATCTGCTTTTTTTACCTTCTCGCCAGAATTCAACACATGGAACATCAGTCGATCGCCTTCTTCGCCATACTTCCCTAGCAGAGAAGCCGACTTTTCCATCGATGGCGTTTCGATTGGCAGAAAACCATAGCGTTCAAATTGGGTTTTGATGGTATTGATAACGTATGACCGGCGCGCTACATCAGCGGGTAGAAAGTCGCGGGTGCCTTTTGGAATACTCGGTTTTTGTGCCATGGCAACAATTTATACAAATATCTGGTTTTAACGAAAAAAAGCCGCAAAAAGCGGCTTTATATTTTGAAAAAAAGGTGGTTTATGCCTTTTCTTTAGCCTTAGTCACTTCAAATGCTACATCCGCAAATACCTCACGATGCAAACGAACTGACGCCGTATGTTTCCCTAAGGTCTTAACAGATCCTCCTGGTAATTTGATAGCTTTTCGCTCAATAGACTGACCCGCTTTAGAAAGTGCTGCTTCTAAATCTATAGTTCCAACAGAACCAAATAGTTTGTTACCAGCACCTGCTTTTGCTTCAATTTTAAGTTCCAATTTGGCCAAATCTTTAGCTTTCTTTTGAGCATCTTCAATAAGCTTTTGCTCTTTAAAGGCACGTTGCTTCAGATTTTCGGCCAGCACTTTTTTCGCAGAAGATGTGGCCAAAATTGCTAAACCCTGTGGAATCAAAAAATTACGTCCGTGGCCATTTTTTACTGTTACGATATCGTCTTTGAACCCTAGGTTCTCAACGTCTTGTTTTAAAATAAGTTCCATGGTAATTATTTTAGCATATCAGCAACATAAGGCATTAGCGCCAAGTGACGCGCACGCTTAATCGAAACCGATAATTTACGTTGGTATTTAAGAGATGTTCCGGTTAAACGACGTGGTAAAATTTTACCTTGCTCGTTAACAAACTTTAACAAATAATCTGCGTCTTTGTAGTCGATATACTTGATACCAGCCTTTTTGAATCGGCAGTATTTTTTGGCTTTAGAAGTTTCAATATCTAACGGAGTTAAATACCTAATTTCGCCTTGTTTTCCGCCTTTACTTTCTTGTTCAATAGACATAATTTATACTTTTTCAGTTAAACGATCTCTTCTCTTAACAGCCCAAACCTCTGCGTGCTTGTCTAATTTTACCGTAAGATAGCGCATGATGCGCTCATCGCGACGGAATTCAACTTCAAAAGGATTAATGGCTTCGCCATCAAGTTTGAAATCTAATAAGTGGTAAAAGCCACTTTTTTTGTTTTGAATAGGATAGGCAAACTTTTTCAAGCCCCAGTCCTCTTTGGCGACAATCTCGCCACCGCGAGACGTTATAAACGTCTCATACTTTTCTACTGCTTCCTTTACCTGATCTTCAGATAAAACGGGATTCAATATGAAAACAGTTTCGTAATGGTTCATAAATGATTTTTTAATTGGACGGCGAAAATACGGATTTTATTGGGTTGTACAAACCTGTTTATAGAATTATTGTGGGTCAACATCTACGGATACCTTAACTTGCTTAAACGCACCTACTTGCGCAAAGCTGTGCAGTAATGCACTCAAACGAGATTTGGCAGCCGATTGCGACGCGTCAAGCGGAAGCTTGATAAGCGTATGTAAAATATAATAATTACGTTGTCTTGCTACCAACGGTGGTACCGGTCCTAGCACTGACGAAAAACGTTCTTGTAGTCCGTGTTTGAGCCAGTTACCAGCATCTATAAGCGAAGACATGTTTTTATGGCGCAACTCAATTCGGATAATGCGCCTAAACGGTGGGTAAGCAAATTGTTCCCGTTGTTCAATTTGTTGTTCAAAAAAAGAAGTATAGTCGTATTCTTGAACAAATTTCAACACAGGATGACTAGGGAGAAATGTTTGTATCAAAACCTTACTCTTATCGCCTAATCGTCCCGCGCGACCTGCCACTTGTGTGAGCACTTGAAAGGCACGTTCGTGTGCTCTGAAATCTGGAAAATGCAAGAAATTATCAACTGACAACACACCAACTAAGGTAACATGCTCAAAATCCAGTCCTTTCGTAACCATTTGTGTACCGATCAAAATATCAATTTGACGTTGAGCAAAAGCTGAAATTAGTTTCTGATGTGCATGCTTTTTTCGGGTAGTATCTAAATCCATTCGTGCTACGCTTGCCGATGGAAATAGTTGCTGTATTTCTTCTTCCAGTTGCTGCGTTCCCAGTCCATGCGTTTGGGGCGAAACGGTCCCGCATGCAACACAAGCCGCTGCGTATTGCTCCATATATCCACAATAATGGCAACGTAACTCGTTACTCACTTGATGGTACGTAAGGCTCACATCACAGCTAGGGCACTGCGGCACGTGTGCGCACTGACTGCATTCTACAAATGAGGCATATCCACGCCTATTTTGAAACAACAATACCTGCTTTTTCGCCAATAAGGTTTTTTCAATCGCTTGCGCAAGTGATTGTGCTAAATGCCCTTTCATTTGCTTTTTTCGATAGGCTTCTGCTAAATCAACAAAGTGAATTTCGGGCATTTGCGCATCTTGAAAACGTTCGGTGAGCGATACCAAGCCGTACTTGCCTGTAGAGGCATGCTGATACGATTCTACACTAGGAGTTGCTGTTCCTAAAACTACTTTTGCTTGATGCATATGTGCCAAAACCATGGCAGCGTCTCTGGCGTGATACCGTGGAGCAGCATCGTATTGTTTGTAAGAGGTTTCGTGTGACTCGTCCACAATAATTAACCCCAACCGCTGAAAGGGTAACAAAACCGCTGAACGTGCACCTAAAACCAATTTTGCATCAGCTCTACTTTCGTTAATTTTACCCCAAGTTTCAGCGCGTTCCTGCGGGCTATATTTGGAGTGGTACACAACCAACTGTTGACCGAAAAAAGTAAACAGACGCTGCATCAGTTGCGTAGTCAAACTGATTTCAGGCACTAAAAACAACACTTGTTTTCCCAAGCGTAATTGATTGGCAATAAGCTGCATATACACTTCTGTTTTTCCCGAACCCGTAACGCCGTGAAGCAGTGTAATATTTTTTGTTTTCCAATGATTTTCAATGGAAGTTTTTGCCTTTTCTTGTGGAGGCGATAACGGCAATAGCGGATTGTCAGGTGTCGTTTTGGCAGGCAAGCGATCTACTACACGCGCTTGCTTCACTAAAACCTCCTGTTTTATTAGTGTTTTTAATGATGATGGGCTAACCGTTTCTAGTTTTGAAAACGCCGAAAAAACCACGGTATCTTTCTGTTGTAAAAACGTCAGCAATGTTTTGTGTTGCTTTGGTTTAGATGCTAAAGATTCTAGTAATTGTTTGAGTGCATCATCATTTTTTAGCCGTGGATGCAACACTACTTCTGTTTGAGTTTTGGGTCGATACTGCGCATAAACCTCCTCTTTTAAGACAGCGTAATTTGACTCGACCAATTCGTTTAAAACAGGAAAAGGGTTTTTGACCCCAATAAGCTGCTGCACCTGAGACAAAGACACTGTGCTATTTGGCTGTACTTGTTGTAATAGTTTTATGGCGTTTTTGGATAGCGTTGGCAAAAGCCTTTCCCATTCATGAATAATAATTTCCGTTTCGCTTTCTAACAACATTACAGAAGGCAGTGCTGTTCGAAAGACCAATCCTAAAGGCGCTTGGTAGTAAGAAGCTATCCAGGCTAAAAACGAAAGCTGAACTGACGAAATCACCGAACTGCTATCAATTATACTGTCTATTTGTTTGGGTTGATAGGCTTTTGGCGCAGCTTGGTGCACCTTAAAAACTATTGCCGTATACATTTTTCTTTTTCCAAATGGAACCACTACGCGCATTCCGGGCTGAAGCACTTCGGCTTCGGCTGGTGTAATAACATAAGTAAAGGTCTCCTTTAGCGGTAAGGGAAGAACTACATCTAAAAAAAACGACATTAGCGAGACTGTTTTAGCTTAGCGATAGAGGCATTGAGTTCAAATCCTAACAACAAGACAATCGCATTCAACCAAATATAAAGCATCAAAATAAGGATCGCTCCAATAGACCCATAGAGTTGATTGTATTGGGCAAAATTATCCAAGTAGACCCCAAAGCCATAAGAAGTAAGAGCGAATAAAAAAGTGGTGACCAACGCACCTGCAGAAAAGAAGCTTGAAAAACCGCGATGTGTACCAAAATAAAAGAGGATAGAGCTTACCAAATAAGCCATTCCAAAGAAAAAAACCAGTCGTATCCACATGTTTAACTCAAATCCAAAATCAAATATTTGTGCTACCAAAAGTTCAAAGAATAAGTATCCGGCAATGGAAATTAAAAAAATCAATCCTAACAATACTCCTACTCCAACAGCATAAATATACTGTTTGATAAAATGTCTGTTAAGACTTACATGAATGGATTCGCTAAACCCTCCGAAAATGGCGTTTACACCATTACCCATAAAAAATATAGAGAGTAAAAAGGTAGACGAAAGCAAACCACGCCTTGGTTTAGACTGAATATCATACAACACACCGTTTAAAAATTCTTGAGCCTCAGTAGGTGCCACAGATAAAAAAAAAGAGGAAAACGTATCTTCGATATTGGCAATTGGAAAAAATGGAATTAAGTTTAAAACAAAAATTAAAAAAGGAAACATTGCCATAAAAAAACTAAAAGCAATACTGCTTGCTCTTGTGGTTAGTGTTCCTTTAATAATACCCAAAAAATAAAGCTCAACAATTTGATAAAGGGAAATAGCACCTGCATCGCCAAAGCGAATGCGATGCATCCAACTTGTAATATGTTGCCCGATTTTTTCAACCATTGTGCTAAGTTAACTATTAAAATGGAGGCTTCCATGAGAATTAATACCTTAGCATTGTGAAAATCAAAGTCATCTGTATGGGTAAAACCAATCACGTTTCTTTACGCGATTGGTTACCCGAATACCAAAAACGCCTTTCGCATTATGTCAAATTTGAATGGGTGGAGCTACCAGAGTTAAAAAACACCAAAAACTTACGTGAATCTGTACAAAAGGAAGAAGAAGGAAAACGGGTGTTCAAACAACTCAATTCACAAGACGTATTGGTGCTTTTTGATGAGGTTGGTAGTCAATACACTTCAAAGGGTATGGCTAATTTTCTACAAAAACGCATGAATGCTGGAACTAAAAATCTGATTTTTGTCATCGGCGGTCCTTATGGTTTTTCAGATGAAATATATAAAAGAGCTCAATATAAAATCTCCCTATCTGCCATGACATTTTCGCATCAAATGGTGCGTATTTTTGTGGCAGAACAACTTTACAGAGCATTTTCAATTCTTAATAACGAACCCTACCATCACGAATGAAAAAACTCATTTTTGCCACACACAATCAAAATAAAGTTCAGGAAGTAAAAGCTGTTTTTGAGGACTATTCTATAGCAAGCTTAGCTGATTTGGGGTATCATCAAGATATTGCCGAGACCGAAAATACTTTTGTTGGAAATGCTCTCCTAAAAGCAAGGCATGTTTTTGAGGTATTCAAAACACCTGTTTTTGCAGATGATAGTGGTTTGGAAGTTACTGCATTAAACGGTGCCCCTGGAGTGTATTCGGCGCGTTATGCTGGAGAAGAAAAAAACCATGACAAAAACAACGCCAAGTTATTGGTAGAGTTAGCAAGCGAGTCGAGTCGAGCAGCGCAATTTAAGACTGTAATTGCGTATAAAGATGCCACAACAGAAATGACTTTTGAAGGCATTGTTAATGGGTTTATTTCTGAAAAGCCAACAGGCTCGGGTGGTTTTGGATACGATCCCCTTTTTATTCCAGAGGGATACGATAAAACATTTGCTGCCCTTCCCAATGAAGTAAAACTACGTTTAAGTCATCGTAGTCGTGCCGTTGCAAAGCTGTACCGTTATTTAAAATCCCTAACATAATGTTAATTTTAGGGAAAAATATTGCAGACAAAAATGGAATGCACGTAGTTTGTAGTATCATATGATGAGACCCTTTACGCTTTGTTTTTTATTGTTGAGTTGTTCCGTGGTTTTCGGTCAAGAAGTTGTTGGCTTTGTTGAGAGCTCTGCGGATCAAAAACCCATATCAACAGTGCATATCATCAATCTTAATAAAGTTACCATGTCAATTACAAACAAAGAGGGAAAGTTTGAAATTGATGCTGAGGTCAACGATACGCTATACTTTTCATATTTGGGCTACAAGTCCATCAAAGTTCGTGTTTCTAATGACCTTATAAAATATCCGAACACCCGATTTCAACTTACCGAACTAGCACTAGCTTTGGAAGAGGTCGTGGTTAGGCCATATCAATTAACAGGGTATTTAGATATTGACGCAAGGAATATCCCTATCAACAGAACACGTCGCTACAGCATTCCCGGATTACCATCTGGTGGATATGAAGCAGGCAATCGAACACCAGGAACAGCTATGCGAATTTTGCAAGCTGTTACCAATCCAGCCGATTTCTTATACAATATCTTCGGACGAAAACCCAATCAATTGCGAAAGCTTAAAAAAGTACGCGCAAACAATGAGCTTCGTGACCTGTTAGCGGTAAAATATGACCGAAAGACACTCGAAGAACTTCTTCAAATAGATCGTGTGGATATCGACGAAATTCTTCGCAAATGCAGTTTTTCAGACAGCTTCATTAAAGGTGCCAACGACTTGCAAATTTTGGAAGCCATAAGTGGATGCTACGAAGAATACAAAGTGTTAAATCGTTAAGAAATAGCGAAATTCTCTACCTTTGCATTTTGAAACCATATGCTACTAAACAAATTAAGTGCAATTTCACCGGTTGATGGCCGTTATCGTGCTAAAACCAAACCACTAAGCCCTTATTTTTCTGAATTTGGATTGATTCAATACCGCGTGCGTGTTGAAGTAGAATATTTTATTGCGCTTTGCGAATTGCCCTTACCGCAATTAGCCGACTTCCCAATATCTATTTTTGAAGAACTGCGTAGCGTATATCGGCATTTTAATTTAGACCAAGCGCAAGCTATCAAAGACATTGAAAAGGAAACCAATCACGATGTCAAAGCTGTTGAATATTTTTTAAAAAATGTGTTTGATGACTTAAATATTGGCGCATATAAAGAGTTTATCCACTTTGGACTGACATCACAAGATGTGAACAATACCGCAATTCCACTTTCGATTAAAGAAGCATATGAGAAGGTTTATGTAAAAGAACTGAGCAATGTGTTAAACGCTCTGGATATGCTAATATCTCAATGTGATGGTGTGTCCATGTTGGCACGAACACACGGTCAGCCTGCATCGCCATCAAGGTTAGACAAAGAACTTTCAGTTTTTAAAACGCGTATTGAAGAGCAAATCGTATTGCTAAAACAGGTGCCAATGGCAGCGAAGTTTGGTGGTGCTACAGGGAATTACAATGCGCATGTTATTGCTTATCCGAACATAGACTGGAAGGCTTTTGGAACTGCATTTGTTGAGAAAAACTTAGGCTTGAAGCATTCTTTCCCAACAACTCAAATTGAGCATTACGATCACTACGCCGCGTTTTGCGATGCACAAAGACGTATCAATACCATTTTAATTGATTTTGCACGTGATATATGGACGTACATTTCTATGGATTACTTTAAGCAGCAAATTAAAGACGGTGAGGTGGGCTCGTCTGCGATGCCGCATAAGGTCAATCCAATTGATTTTGAAAACGCAGAAGGAAACCTTGGTGTTGCCAATGCGTTACTCTCACATTTGGCAGAAAAATTGCCAGTCTCAAGATTGCAACGCGACCTAACGGATAGTACTGTGCTACGCAATGCAGGAATTCCGATGGCCCATATGCTTATCAGCTTTGCATCGTTAACCAAAGGAATGGGTAAATTATTGGTTAATAAGGGAAAAATTCAAAATGACTTAGATCAAAATTGGGCAGTACTCGCCGAAGCCATACAAACGGTGTTACGCCGCGAAAGTTATCCAAAGCCCTACGAAGCACTCAAGGCGCTTACACGCACCAACAAACATATTGACGAGCCGGCTATACGTGCATTTATTGAAACATTGGATGTGTCTGACGCAGTAAAAGAAGAACTGCGTGCTTTACGTCCCGAGAATTATACCGGAATTTAGAGCATCCCGCTTATCATTTTTGCAGCGTTTTCTAGTCCATTTCCACGTTGAATAACACCTGCCAATAACATCGCTTTTTCTACCTGCATATTCCGTCCAATGAGGCGTGCCAAAATAAAACCTTCGTCAGCAGAGCCAAAAAACACAATTTCGTCAGGACGCTCTATTGAACCTTCAAGAACGAGTTTTCCCGAGTATTGTCTGTCGTTCATAACCAAAAGAGGCTCAAAAAGCGTATCGTCTATAGTTGAACGCACTGTGGATAGTTCTGCAGGAAGCTGATCTGCATTAGCTGCTGTTTTGCGAAACAATAACACATTAACTTTTTGAAACGAGCTAAGTGCATCTTGTTCTTCTTTGGAAAGCGCGTTATTATCTATGCCCAAAATCGATGTTGGAATATCAATCACTAAAAAATTTGGGTCTTCGGATTTAGATACATAATATTCTTGAATGCTTGGGGTGGAGGAACAACTCACCAACACCAAAGCAAGAACGTAAAACCAGAGTCTATTCATTTTCTTTTTCATTTAATTTTCCCAATTGTTGTCCTCCTGGAAGGTTCATTTGATTGACCAGTTTGGAGATTTGTGTCAAGTTAATATCACCACTTAAGTAGAGTAAAACGGTCTCAGGTTTGCGATCACCCAAATTGATTTCTTTGGTATTGATTTCAGTTACAAACATCAAAAGCTCTTCGGCTAAATCATTATTTTTACCTGACTTCACATAAAAATTTACATACGCATCTTGATCACGGACGCGCATCAATTCTTCCATTTTCACTGATTTAATATGCTTATCTACCCAACGTTGAATTTCACTTGAGATATCACTGCTTTCGGTTGTAATTACCTTAAAAGATTCGATTTTTTGGACAAGAGATAAAAATTGGTCTGCTTCTGGGTCATTGGTTTCAATGCTGAGTTTTGCTAGCATTTCAAACATTTTCGGACTTATAGAAAAATAACTGACGCTGTCGTCATACTCGTATTTCTCAAATACGTCTTGCCCCCAACTTAGCGACAAAGTCAAAAGGGCAACTAAAATAATTTTCTTTTTCATGTTATTCTGTTTTTAAATATTTATTTGTGGTTTCATTAAATGTATCTATGTAGGCCACACCTTGCTTTCCTTTGTTTAGCTGTTCGGCTACGAGATACATGTTTGTTTTAAATGCTTCAAAAGCAATTTCTTCTGGCGAAGGTTGCTGTGGCACGAAGGTTTGTTGCCATACAAAAACCCCTACAATTGAAGCCGCAGCTACTGCTGTAAAACGTTTTAATGATATTATTTTTGTGCTTTTTACAGGGTTAAAACTTCCTGTAAAGCGTTGCTTACGTTGCTGTGCAATAGCGGTAAAATACGGTTTGTAGTGCAACAGGGTTTCGTCAATGTTTGGTTGAGAAAAATAAGCTTCCAAAACGTCTTTTTCTTCTAATGAAGTTTCTCCTTCTAGGTAGCGATCTATGTACTTATGAACCTGTTTCAATTCCATGCTGGTGTGCTTTGATGAGTTTTTTTTGTAAAGTCTTTCTGGCGCGTGATAATGCCACTCTAACAGCGCCTTCTGAGAGTTCAGTAATTTGGGCTATAGTCTCAAAATCGTACTGCTCTACATCACGGAGTTGTAGCACAATTTTTTGGAGTTTGGGCAATGCCTCCATAAAGGCAAAAACTTGTGCCACACTGTCACGATATTCTATTTGTTTGTCTAAAGAAGCTGAGGCTTTATCGTGCTTAAAATGCACCAACCGTAACTCTGACGCTTGCCTTGATTTTAGCCTGTCTAAACAATAGTTTTTAGTCATGATCATCGCGTACCCTTCAATGTTTGATAGTGTTGCTATTTTGTTCATATTCTGCCACAATTTTGCCAATACTTCCTGTACGGCATCTTCGGATTCCTCTGTGGATTTTAGTAAGCTTTTTGCCAAACGAAACATGCTATCTTGAATAGCTAAAATTCGCTGTAAAAATGCGCCTTTATCCATTTGAGTTGCCAAAGATTTAGTGGGTGTTTGTTTCATTAACGATTATACGCTCGGATTGTTACAAGAACTACTTTCGATATTTTTGTACATTAGCTTAGTCTCTTTCAATCAAACCTATGAAAAAATTACTTTTCCTTTTTGTTTTCTTATTCGTTTTTGCTTGTAAAGATGACATAGATGACAGCGTACTAGTAACTACTACCGAAAACTTAGAAATTGAAGATTTCATCTACAAGGTAATGAACTATTGGTACTTGTGGCAAGAGGACGTTCCGAATTTGGCCGATAATCGATTTAGTAATGACAAAGAATATACTGCTTTTTTACAATCATTTGATGGACCTGAAGAGCTGTTTGATAGCTTACAGATTATCGAAGATAAATACAGTTATATCACTAACGATTATGTTGCTTTCTTAGAAAGTCAAAAAGGGATAGCTCTTGGTAATGGTATGGTATTTGGATTGGTTCGGCTTTCAGAAGGCAGTTCTGAAATCTTTGGATATGTGCGTTATGTATTACCCGACTCCGATGCCAAAACAAAAGGCATAAAGCGCGGAGATATTTTTTCGCATGTAAACGGAGTAAAACTCTCAGACACAAACTATCTAGGTTTGTTATTTTCGAATGCCCCTAGCTACACCATTGGTTTAGCTACTATTAGTAACAGTCAAATTACAACTACGGGAGAAAGCGTAGCTCTAAACAACTCTCAACAAACCGAGCAAAGCGTGCATATTGCCAAAGTAATAGAGTACGACGGCAAGAAGGTAGGCTACTTGATGTATAATGGCTTTATTGAACCACAAGAAGATAATTTAAGAGCAGCATTTACTACTTTTTCAGCAGCACAAATAGACGAGCTTGTGGTAGACTTGCGCTACAACAGTGGAGGCCGAGTATCCACCGCGCAATTAATGGCTGGGCTCATTGCAGGGGAGGATGGAGACAAGATTTTTGGTCGGCTTATTTTCAATGAAAAACGAAGCGCACAAAACAATGAAATTTCTATTACCAATACTGATATAAGACTTGGATTGTCACGGGTGTTTTTACTAACTACAAAAAGCGCTGCTTCGGCTAGCGAAATGATAATTAACGGACTTAAGCCTTATATGAATGTGATTCAAATTGGGGATAAAACAGCAGGAAAAGATGTGGGATCTAATCCCTTTTTAGACATTATTGACGACAAAGGAACCGTAAATCCAAATCATGCCTATCTTTTATTACCCATTACATTCAAATACTACAACAGTGATGGTATTGGCGACTATTCCGATGGACTAACCCCAACTATTATGCTTCCTGAGACCCTTTCAAACTTAGGTTTGCTTGGTGATGTAAACGAACCGCTGTTAAAAAAAGCCCTTGATGTTATTAGTGGGAGAGTAATTGCTACGAATTCGTTTTCCACAAACAACAAATTACCGTTCAGCGAAATCCAAATGAAAGAAGGTAGGGCTATATATAGCCCTACCGACTAAAAAGCGTACTGCAAGCCAATATTTAGATTTTTTCCCAATACCGAGTAGCCAATAAACTCTGTATATGACACGTCAAATAGATTGGTTAACGCAAATGATACATTAGCATTCCCAATGAAATTGGGTAAAGTGACGCGCACATCTACGAGTGCAAATTCCTTTAGTTTTTGAGTCGTGGACGGATATGTGGAGAAGTCCGCATCGTATCGAGAACCCACATAACGAAAATGCGCACCCCATTGCGCTTTTGCCGCAGCATAGGTTAGCCCTACGTTTGCAGCGTGTTTTGGCAAACGCAATGGCTCCTGTTTCACTTTTTCTGTAAACGTATAATTGGCTTGTACACTTAACTTTTGAAACGAAAAATTCCCTTCTAGCTCTATGCCTCTAACTTTTTGTTCTTTAACATCGTTAAAATAGCCTGAAGGGTTCTTCCAGAGTATTATATTATTTTCGGTACGCTGAAAACCAACTACCGTAATTCGACTATTTTCCGCAACATACTCAACACCCAATTCCCATGTTTTATTTTCCTCAGGTGATAAACCAAGGTTGCCATACATTGGATCAAATAATTTATAATGTGTGGGCGCGATAAACGAGGTTGCATAAGAACCAAAAAGCTTCCAATACGTTGCTTCGGAATCCGAAAAAATATAATAGGGATTGATGGTGAATGTTTGGTGGGCGCCAAAGGCACTATGTACCGAATTTCTACCACTTAGCTGTAATGCAAAGCCTTTCGGGTGTTGCCAATTCGCGCTTATAAAAAAAGCTACGTTTTCATGTGCAAAAGTATCTTCGCTAGAAGAGCTTTCAGAGCTAAAATCTTGATACAAACCTCCTCCCAAAAAAGTTAGTTGCGCTGTTATATCGTAACGCCATGTAAGCTCAGAAGTAAACACATCTGAGAAGGACGAACGAGGGAAGCTATCATTAAAAGTAAGTTCTGTATCTGACCATGATACATGCGCTTGCAAGTGTGATTTACCTTTTGTAAAGGAAGGTGAAATACCATATCGATTATTTTTACTTGACAAGGTATAAGGCGCATCCACAAAGCCAAAGCTATCATCGAAATCGGAATCAATAAGATCTCGATGAAAAAAGGCCTTCCACCCCCAAGGTCCATCATATTGGCTTTTGGCATTAAGCTGTATATTTTCCTTTAAAACGGCATCGGTTTCTGTACCCACCACAGAAGACATCCCATCAGAAGTAAAGCGACTTACCGAAGCACTAAGTCCAATTTTGGCAATACTACGTTGAAGTTGTAGATATTGCTTCTGAACATCAGAAAAAGAACCCAATTTTTGATTGTGTGTATTTTGAGTACCCCATTCTTGCGCTATTTGCAAACTTGTTTTCTCGGTAGCTGTATTTTTGGTTGTGATATCAATTACAGCAGTTGCTGCGCCACTGCCGTACAGACTACTTGATGCCCCTTTTACCACCTCAACGGACTGAATTTGGTCCAAGGCAAGAAGACGCAAGTCAAATTCAGATTCTATTTGAGATGGGTCGCTTACCACTATCCCATCAATACGCACCAATACCTGACGGTTATTACCGCCACGAATAAAGTACGATAGATTTTGTCCGGGATGCAACTGACTTCCAGATATGTATATTCCAGCATATTGATTTAAAAGTTGCGCAAGAGATATTCCTTTATTTTTTTCAATCTCCTTTGCTGTTATTTTAACGACAGCTTTTCCGCTGTTTTTTCTCGATTTGGGGATGCGCGAATCTGAAACGATTACTTCATCCAGACGCTCTTGTGCATGTGCTACCGCACAGCAAAGTAGCATGGCTACAATGTATTTCATGTTATTTGTTACTAAACTGTAAACTGATAATGCTTATCCCGAGCGCTAGCAGCATGAATCTCTTAGGCAGGTCTCCTGACTTGTACCGTTCAATGTGCCTTCCCATGCGCCGTGGCGCACAGTGGCTTGAAGCATTGAACCTTGCAGTACTTACAGTTGCGGGAACAGCAAAGGTCTTGCACCTTTTTCCCTTTTCATCCTTCACTACAAAAGAACCTAAAAGCTAACTCAAAGGTAGGTTTTTAATAAAATAATAAGATAAAAAACGAAAAAAATGTACCTTTGTATAAGAACTTAATACTATGGCATTTAGCAAAAAAGAGACCGTCCTAATTAGTTTTGTAGTCGTTGCTGTTCTTATACGATTTCTTCCGCACCCCCCAAATGTTGCGCCCATTACCGCCGTGGCACTTTTTGCCGGTACGTTTTTTAACAAGAAACATTGGGCTTTCCTGATGCCGCTTTTGGCAATGGTTATTACTGATATGTTTTTGGGCTTTTCGACGATTACACCCATAGTATATTTTTCTTTTTTAGCGATTACGGCAGTTGGCATACTGTTTAAGAAAATGAATATAGGCACGGTGCTGCTGAGCAGTTTCGTTTTTTTTGTTCTCACTAATCTTGGCGTCTGGGTATTGCATTACCCTCTTACCCCCGAAGGGCTCATCACGTGTTTTACACTTGCCATACCTTTTTTTATAAATTCACTTATAGGCGATATTTTCTTTAGTGCTGTGTTGCTGTTTGGCTATCGTTATGCTGTGAAACGAATGCAATTAGCATAAGTGTTACAACTATGCAGGCCTTTTCATTCAATCACCTTGCATTAGCTGTTAAGGACGTAGAGGTATCCACGGCATTTTACCAAGCCGTATTTAACTTTAAGGAAATAGACAACACCGCATCAAAATCAAAAACGAGGTGGTTATCGCTTGGCGAAGGTAAAGAATTGCACATCATCCCAAGACCTAAGGCCAATATCAAAACGGTTAAAGCCGTTCATATTGCCTTTAGTACAAACGACTTTGATGGGTTTATGACACATATATCTTCTCTAAACATTTCATATTTTGATTGGTTGGGATCGCCCAACACCTACAACGTCCGAAACGATGGCATAAAACAACTGTATTTCCAAGACCCAAGTACCTATTGGATTGAAGTTAATGATGCTACTTAAAGGCAAGTAAAAAGACATGATAAATAACTCGAAAATTATTATTGGTTGTATGGCTTGGGGAGATTGGGGTAAACAATTATCTCTCAAAGAGCACACTGAAATGATAGCGTTTTGCGTAGAAAGTGGCAACAAAACCTTTGACCATGCCGATATTTATGGGGATTACACCACTGAAAGAAGTTTTGGAAATGCATTAGCAGAGAGCACCATTAACAGAGAGGAAATTCAACTCATTTCTAAATGTGGGATTCAATATGTTGGCAAAAATCGCAACAATAAAATAAAACATTACAACTATTCAAAAGATTACATTATTTGGAGTGCTGAAGAGTCTTTAAGGAATTTAAAAACAGATTATTTAGATACTTTTTTATTACATAGACCAAGTCCTTTAATGCACCCAACTGAAATCGCTGAAGCAATTAGGAATCTTCAAGAAAGTGGAAAAATTATCGAGTTTGGCGTGTCAAACTTTACACCAGCTCAAGTAGATTTAATCTCTAATAAAATTAAAGTTTCCGTGAATCAAATTGAGTTTTCTTTAACTCAGCATACTGCCATGCTAGATGGAACTTTAGACCAAATGTTACTGAATACTATTCACCCAATGGCTTGGAGTCCATTAGGGACTGTTTTTAAAAAAGAAAACGAACAGAATTTAAGAGTAAAAAAGATGCTAAAAAAACTATCAGAAAAATATAGTGTTTCTGAAAATGCCATTCTTTTAAGTTGGATATTGAAGCATCCTGCAAATATTTCTCCCGTTATTGGGACAACAAATAAAAAACGAATTAAAAGCGCTAATGAAGCGCTAAATGTTACGTTGGAATTAGAAGATTGGTTTATGCTTTTAACTGAAAGTCAAGGGCATAAAGTTCCTTAAACGACGAACTATGTGTAAAGTTCTGTTTTAAAACATGAAGCTAAATCATACACCTATACATTACAATCATCTCAGGCGAGTCTACTCTTCGCTTGCTGGACGTTCTAGCATATCGGGTTGGTAATCTAGGGCATTTCCTTCACCAGAGAGGCGAATAATATCCTTGTCAATCTTTTTAAACTCTTTTGCCGAGCTGTTATAATGGTTTACCACCGTTCCAATGGATTTCCCCAACCTTCCGTGGACATCCTCAAAGGCATTAAGGTGTGCAGAGAGTTTATCTACATTTTTTAAAATATCTTGTATGGAGTTTTCAATTTTCAAGTTATGCAGCGCCTTAACCGTAATCTGTAGCATAGGAAACAAACTCATCGGTGACACGATCATTACCTTTTTTTCATAGGCATAAGACACCAAATCTCGGGAGTTAATTTGCAAGGTTCCTACTCGACTATTCAGTAAGTCTTGGTATAACCCATCGGCAGGAATAAACATATAGGCGTAGTCTGTTGTATCTTCATTTGGGCGAATATATTTTGCCGTTTCATCAATGCGTTTTTTGATATCTCCCTTAAAGGTTTGTTCCAATGTCTTAATGGCTTCAGCGTCGCTGCTTTCTACCATTTTGTTGTAATTGTCCAATGAAAACTTCGCATCAATAGGAATAATAAAATCGCCCACTTTTACGATTGCATCTACTGCTTCGCCGTTGGTAAAGCTGTATTGCATTTGAAACAGTTCGGGAGGCAGCACATTTGCCAATAAATTTTCTAATTGGATTTCACCCAAGATGCCACGCTGTTTGGAATTGCCCAAAATTTTCTCCAGTGTTTTCATCTGGTTGGCAAAACTGAGTACTTGCTCGTTGGTGCCTTTGATTTCAGAAAGCGCTTTGGTCACGTCGGTGATGGCCTTTTTGGACTCTGTAAATTGCTGTGTTATGGACAGGTTCGAGGAACGCTGATAATCGCTAATACCTTTGGTGATATTATCTAGCTTCTGCTCCAGCTCAACCCGGGTTTCTTTGGCATTGGCGTCTGTTTCTTTGCGGATGCTCTGTATCTCTTCACGCAGCTGCGCATTAAGTTGCATTAAAAACGCATCCGAAACGCCTTTGGATTGATTCTTTTGATTGATAAGAAAAAACAAAACAAGCGCCACTAAAACAATGGCAACTGTAATCCACTCCATACTAAAATGTTTGCTTAAATATACGTGAATTCACGCAATCTATTTGGTCAAATACATCTTTCTACGTCCGTACAACTCGTAAAATTCGTCGTCTTGAAGGTTGTCTATAAATAAGATACTTTCGCCTGTGCTTTTCATTTCTGGACCTAGTGCCTTGTCGACGTTTGGAAATTTGTTAAATGAAAAAACCGGTTGCTTGATGGCAAAGCCTTCCAATTGCGGATTAAAATTAAAATCAGACACTTTTTTATCTCCGATCATAACTTTCGTAGCGTAGTTTACATATGGCTCCTTGTATGCTTTCGCAATAAAGGGAACCGTTCTCGAAGCCCGCGGATTAGCCTCAATGATGTACACCACATCATTTTTTATAGCAAATTGAATATTGATAAGCCCAACGGTATTTAACGCTAGCGCAATCTTATTGGTGTGATCAATAATCTGTTGCATCACGAAGTCACCCAAATTAAATGGAGGCAACGTCGCGTTAGAATCACCGGAGTGAATACCGCAAGGTTCAATATGTTCCATAATTCCGATGATATACACATTTTCGCCATCGCAAATAGCATCTGCTTCTGCCTCAATAGCACCATCCAAATAGTGGTCTAACAAAAGTTTGTTGTTTGGAATTTTATGTAATAAATCAACCACATGCTTGACCAAATCCTCTTTATTAATGACAATTTTCATTCCCTGTCCACCCAATACATATGAGGGTCTAACCAATATGGGGAAGTTTAACTTATCCGCCAGGTTAAGTGCTTCATCTGCAGTTTCTGCCACACCAAATTCAGGGTACGGGATGTTATTCTCTTTAAGTAATGTAGAGAAGCTTCCACGGTCTTCTGCTAAGTCCAACGATTGGTAGCTCGTCCCCATAATCTTAATCCCGTAGCGGTCTAATTTTTCGGCAAGTTTTAATGCCGTTTGACCACCCAACTGCACGATGACGCCTTCGGGTTTTTCATGACGAATGATATCGTAGATATGTTCCCAGAAAACAGGTTCAAAATAAAGTTTATCTGCCGTGTCAAAATCGGTAGAAACTGTTTCGGGGTTACAGTTAATCATAATGGTTTCATAGCCTGCTTCGCTTGCAGCCAATACGCCGTGAACACAGCAATAATCAAACTCAATTCCTTGTCCAATTCGGTTTGGTCCAGAGCCCAGGACTACGATTTTTTTACGATCAGAAACCACACTTTCATTGTGTACAGCTACATTACCGTCAGCGGATTCCATTGTGCTTTCAAAAGTTGAATAGTAGTAGGGTGTTTTTGCAGTAAATTCTGCTGCGCACGTATCCACCAATTTGTAAACACGCTGGATATTCATTTCATCGCGCTTACTATTCACCTGGCTTTCCAAACAACCCAACATGTGCGCAATTTGACGGTCGCCATACCCTTTTTGTTTGGCTTCTAATAATAATTCTTTATTGATACTGTCAATGGTATACGTAGAAATTTCTTTCTGTAATTGGAATAATTCTTCATATTGCTTCAAATACCACATGTCAATTTTGGTAATATCATAAATCTTACTCAATGGAATGCCCATGGCAATAGCATCGTAAATAACAAAGACTCTATCCCAAGAGGCATGGGTAAGCTTATGAATGATTTGATTGTAGTCTGTGTAGCCTTTCCCGTCGGCACCCAATCCGTTGCGCTTAATTTCTAACGATTGCGTGGCTTTGTGCAGGGCTTCTTGAAACGAACGTCCAATACCCATGACCTCGCCAACAGCTTTCATTTGTAATCCTAGCGTTCGATCTGATCCTTCAAACTTATCAAAGTTCCAACGTGGAATTTTTACAATAACGTAATCTAACGTTGGCTCAAACAAAGCCGAAGTCGATTTTGTAATTTGGTTATCTAGCTCATCAAGTCTATAGCCAATTGCCAATTTGGTAGCTACTTTTGCAATAGGATATCCTGTTGCTTTACTTGCCAAGGCGGATGAGCGTGACACACGTGGATTGATTTCAATGGCAATAATATCTTCTTTGTCATCAGGACTCACCGCAAATTGAACGTTACAACCTCCTGCAAAATCTCCAATACTGCGCATCATTTTGATAGCCATATCACGCATTTTCTGATAGGTTCTGTCCGACAATGTCATGGCTGGCGCGACGGTTATAGAATCGCCCGTATGGATTCCCATGGGATCCATGTTTTCGATCGAACAAATGATAACCACATTATCGTTATTGTCTCGTAGCAACTCCAATTCGTATTCTTTCCATCCCATCATGGCTTTGTCGATCATGACCTCATGGATGGGTGAAACTTCCAATCCACGTCGCATGAGTTCGTCAAAATCTTCTTCCTTATATACAATGGCAGCACCTGCACCACCTAAGGTATATGAAGCTCTGATACAAAGGGGAAAACCAAATTGCTGAGCAATTTCTTTCCCTTTCAAGAATGATGTTGCTGTGGCTTGTGGCGCCATCGGCACATCAATTTTACCCATGAGCTCACGGAATTTCTCACGGTCTTCTGTAATATTTATTGCGTCAATGTTTACGCCAATGAGCTTTACATCAAAGTCTTTCCAAATCCCTTTTTCGTCAGCCTCTATACACAGATTTAGAGCAGTTTGTCCACCCATAGTGGGCAACACGGCATCAATTTGAGGATGCGCTTTTAGGATTTTAATGATGGATTTTGTGGTTAGCGGCAACAGATATACATGATCTGCCATTGAAGGGTCGGTCATGATAGTTGCTGGATTAGAATTGATAAGTATGGTTTCAATTCCATCTTCTCTTAGTGAGCGTAACGACTGCGATCCCGAGTAATCAAACTCACATGCTTGGCCAATAATAATGGGGCCAGATCCAATAATAAGTATGCTGTTTAGGTCTTTTCTTTTTGGCATATGTTGTTGCTAAAAGGTGGTCAAAATTCTTTCGAAGATATACAAAAAAAGGCGCTACTCATAAAGTAGCGCCTTGATGTTTTCAACGTTTTATTCACTTATTTTTTGTGACGTACTTCAGATGATACAGAAAGTTTTTTGCGTCCTTTTGCACGGCGTGATGCCAGTACTTTACGACCCGCTGCTGACGACATGCGATCCATAAAACCGTGTTTGTTGCGGCGTTTTCTTTTTGAAGGTTGAAACGTTCTTTTCATCTTATTTTTACTTAAACTGGATGCAAATATACAATAACTGACCTCACCAACAAACAACCTTATTACATAAATTTGTAAATTTGCAAATCAAAAGAAAGCTATGTTCCCAAAAACTATAAAAATTGTTTTAGCAACGCTATCCATCGGTTATGCTATTTATCAGTTTATCGAATCTAATATTGGAAATGGAATCGCTCTAATTTTCCTTTCGGGTGTATTTGTGTTCTTATACTATAAAAACGAGTTTATACTTCTTTCATTTCTTCGACTTCGAAAGCAAGACTTTGATGGCACATTGCGGTGGTTGCAACGGATCAAAAATCCTAAATCAGCACTGACTCAAAAACAACAAGGCTATTTTTTCTTTTTACATGGAGTCATTGAATCTCAAAAAAATCTAACCAAAGCAGAACGGCATTTCAAAAAAGCTATCTCTCTTGGTTTAAACATGAAGCACGACTTGGCAATGGCAAAGCTAAGCTTGGCGGGAATTGTAATGCAAAAGCGTCGCAAGCGTGAAGCCACTTCTCTACTCAATGAGGCCAAAAAGCTTGATAAGCAAGGAATGTTGACAGACCAAATAAAAATGATGCAACAACAGTTGAAGAAAATCTAGCTCAACCTCTCCAGTTATTTAAGATTATTTTAGGTAAATTTTCGCTAAACCAACTTGCACGTAAAACTATCATCACGTGCGTCCCTTTGGGTACAGGGATATAGTCTTTCAAATAAAACACAGGGAAAACCAAATCATAAGTGCCGTGAATATGCACCACATTGGACAACGGCTCCTCTTGATTCCAATTAAAAAAAGATTCTAGCGCCCAATCTAAATACTCCGGATCTCTAACAGACAGGTATTTTTTGTTTAAATCCATACGTTTTCGTGCCGCAGGCCCAAACATAAATCCAACAAAATCTTCTAAGTTGTCTACCCATTGTGTAGGAAAGAAACGATACGCTTTTGTTTTACGAGTGATGCGCATATGTATAGGAAATTCTTTATGACTTCGAACGCTTGAAACAATAATTACGTTTCGACAAGAAATAAGTTTAGACATTTCCTGCACCAAAACACCACCAAAAGATACACCGACTAATACAGGGTTTGGATGTGTAACCTTCTCACACATCCGCATGGCGTAAGAAGTCAACGTTTCATTTTTATTTGGCGTAAGCCAATCTAAGCGATGAATTTCGAACAAATTACCTAGTGTAATAAAATCAAAAATAGACGTATTAGCAGCCATTCCAGGCATCATGTATACATGTATTATATTCGCCTTTTCCATTGTTAACTAAATGTACATATTTTTTTGTAAATTTGCATCCTAGCAATTTTTTATGGGTAAAATTAACGTCACTGACAATTCTTTCTTGCGCCAATTTGAAACAGAAGTTGAAGGAGAACTCGCCAAAATAGAATACGCACAACAAGAGCGTAAAATATTTCTCACCAAACTAGTTGTCCCAAAAGACAATTGTCCCAATGACTTTAGCGATGCATTTATTAAAGAAGTACTTTCCATAATTGCGGAACGCAACGTTAGTATGATGCCAACAAGTCCAGAGATTGTGCGTTTTATTAGAAAAAATAAGCGTTATCGCAGCATGCTCCCTATTGGTGTGCGTATCTAAGCCACCTGTGTTCCCACAGCGTTATTAAATTTAAAATCTACCAAGCCATCATCGGCTATTTGGGTTAGCTCTATGGTGTGTATGGTATTACACAGAGCAGGATCCCAATAGGTTTTCACTTTAACATAATTGGGCGTGAAGCCGTGAATATATCCGTTTTTGTTTTCTGATTCAAAAAGCACCTCTTGGGTAGTTCCTAACTGTTGTTCGTAAAATGCCCTACGTTTTTTTTGCGATAAGCCGCGTAACATTTTGCTACGCTTTACGCGTATATTTTTTGGGACAGGGTTTGGCAATTCAGCGGCAATTGTATTGGCGCGCTCAGAATATGAAAATACGTGTAAATAGGACACATCTAGCTCACTTAAAAAATGATAGGTTTCCATAAAGTGCTCATCCGTCTCGCCAGGAAATCCTACTATAACATCCACGCCAATACACGCATGTGACATTCGGTTTTTAATTTGATCTACACGTTTAACATACAATTCGCGCTGATACCTACGGCGCATAGCCGCTAAAACAGCATTACTCCCACTCTGCAGGGGGATATGAAAGTGGGGGACAAAGCGCTTGGACTGCGCTACAAAATCAATGGTGTCTTGCCGCAGCAAGTTGGGCTCAATTGATGAAATCCGAATACGGGCCAATCCTTCTGTCTCATCTAACGCATGAACCAAGTCAAAAAAAGTATGTTCGTGTTTTTTAGCACCGAATTCTCCTTTGCCAAAATCACCGATATTTACGCCTGTTAGGACAATTTCTTTAATGCCTTGCGCCACGATTTCATGTGCCTGATTTAAAATATTTGAAAGCGTGTCGCTTCTAGAAAAGCCACGAGCTAGCGGGATAGTGCAGTAAGTGCACTTGTAATCGCATCCGTCTTGAACTTTTAAAAACGCGCGTGTACGCTCTCCTATGGCATAGCTACCAACATACTGCTCTACCTCATCAATAGTACATGCATGAACGCCACGGGGTGATTTACTCTCAAGAAAATCTACTACATTAAATTTTTCATTTGCTCCTAAAACCAAATCCACACCATCTAATGCGGCTGACTCTTCAGGCTTTAGTTGGGCGTAACATCCAATAGCAACCAAAAAGCCGTCAGGGTTTTGCTTGAGTGCCTGTTTCACGACAGACTTAAATTTTTTATCTGCATTTTCAGTTACCGAACACGTATTTATTACATATACGTCGGCAGTTTTATCAAAGGAAACTTGCTCGTAACCAGCAGTAGTAAACGATCGGGCAATGGTAGATGTCTCTGAAAAATTCAGTTTACATCCCAGCGTATAAAATGCTACCGTTTTTGAAGTGGACATTTGATAATTTATGGCAAATATACAATGCTAATTTGCTATTAATCAAAGAAATGATTGACGAAAACTCTTTGTGTTTTCAAAAATATAGGTTAGTACTAGTTTTGAGGATTCGCTGAGATCTTTCGCTCGTCTCTCCATAACAGTCGCAGCCGTTTCTAAGACTTTATCAAGTCGATTTTCGGCAAACCCCTGAGCTCCTCCACGTGAGAAACTCGGCACATAAGCGCGCGGAAAACCAGTCGAGAAAATATTACAACACACTCCGATTACCGTGGCAGTATTTAATGCAGTGTGAATAGCCGTTTTGGAATGGTCTCCTATTATAGGTCCACAAAACTGTAGTCCTGTGCGAATAAATTTTTGTTGGGTATAATTCCATGCGCGAACTTCACCATAATCGTTTTTTAGATTTGATGCATCTGTGGCCGCGCCAAGATTGCACCATTCACCTACAACAGCGTTACCTAAAAAACCATCGTGTCCTTTGTTGCTATTTCCAAAAAAAATAACGTTGTTGAGCTCACCTCCAACTTTCGAGTTTTCACCCAAACTAGTCCCGCCATACACTTTAGCTCCCATTTTGATAACGGAGTTTTTACCAACATATAACGGTCCTCGCAAAAGTGAGCCTTCCATGACTACTGCGTCGTCATCTAAAATGACAGGCCCTTGAGTAGTGTTAAAAGTAGCTGCTAACGCTGATACATTGGCACCAACTATGACAGGGTGTTTTCCAAAATGTTGATTAGAATCGTGAAGTATGTTGTTATGGGTTTCTTCAAAAAAGGTAGCATCGTCACATATAGCTTGTGCGTTGTGTGTAAACAAATCCCAAGGATAGCGAATAATTGTTACGGGTTTAGAAAAACTGATTTTTTCGAGTGCATTTATTTTATCTGCCGCACTAGACTGCGCTCCCCTAAAGGCTAATAGCTGATCGTTATATAGCAACTTTTGCCCCTCTTTTAGTTGCTTAATCGCTTTTATTAAATCTATAGACGGCAAACAACCAGCTAAAACAGCTACATCAAAAGATGGTGTTTTTGGTTGTAAGTAGGCTTCTGTTTCTGCAACAGCTACGGCATCTAGCACATGCTCCCAGCGTTTTGCTAGCGTCATCCCGCCCATAAACAAATCTGCTACAGGCCGCGTATACACAAGTGGAAGTAAGTCGGTGCGGTTTGGTCCGTCAAATAAGCATAAACGCATTTTCCAAAGATAAGCGTAAATAAAAAAACCTCCACAAGGGAGGCTCTAAATTGTGCGGAAAATTAAACTACTTCTTAAATTTCGCGTATTTGTTCTTAAATTTATCGATACGACCAGCAGTATCCACCAATTTGGATTTACCCGTATAAAATGGATGCGACGTACGAGAAATCTCTAATTTAACAAGCGGATACTCTATACCGTCTAAGTCAATAGTCTCTTTGGCATTGGCAGTTGATTTGGTAATAAATACGTCTTGGTTAGACATATCTTTAAACGCCACCAAGCGATAGTTTTCTGGATGAATACCTTGTTTCATAATGCTTTTACCTTTAAAGGGATGCAAATTTAATTATTTTATCTAAATTTACCATACACTTAATCGATAAAAAAGACAACACATGGAAACTACACCAAAATTAGGAACCTACAGCTACCGTTTTGGACTTATTGCAGCAGGCACTAGCATCGTATTTAGCCTAATGCTTTACTTTATGGACATGACCTATAATCAACCACCCATAATTCAGGCTTTTAACGTACTTATTCCAACAACGCTTGCCGTTCTAGCAATAGTAAATTTTAAAAAAGACAATCAAGGCTTGCTTTCGTTAAAGCAATCCATTAAGATGGGAGTTGGCGTATTCTTGGTTACAGGAATCATAGGCCTTTTTTATTTTGCCATTTTTATTACTGTGATTGAACCAGATTTTGTTACCAATACGGCACAATTGCAAGCCGAAACACTGCGAGAAACTAATCCTGAACTAGGCGAGGATGTCATCCAAATGCAACAAGATAATACAGAGAAATTTTTCTACATGAGTTTTCCATTCATATTGATTATGAACGTCATTATAGGTCTTGTTATAGGGCTTGTAACTGGATTATTTGCAAAAAACAGCTAATTGGCAAAACACCCACAATTATCGGTAATTATTCCTTTTTTGAACGAAATAGAGTCGCTACCTGAACTCTATCCGTGGATCGTTCGTACTTTAGAAAAAGCTGCCCTTTCTTTTGAACTCATTTTAATTGATGATGGTAGCACCGACAGTTCTTGGTCCTGGGTTGAAGAAATTGCAGAGAACGATAAGCGCGTGTTAGGCATTCGCTTTTTGCGTAACTATGGTAAATCCCAAGCATTACACGCAGGTTTTTTACAATGTAACGGAGACGTTGTATGTACCATGGACGCGGATTTACAAGATTCTCCTGAGGAGTTACCCGATTTATATCGCCTAATCACTGATGATGATTATGACATGGTTTCGGGTTGGAAAAAAAAGAGATATGACTCTATTTTGTTTAAAAACACCCCCTCTAAAATTTTTAATTGGGCAGCACGCAGAGTCTCGGGCATCAAATTGCACGATTTTAATTGCGGACTCAAAGCATATCGTTCAGATCTTGTGAAGACAATTGAGGTCTATGGTGAAATGCACCGCTATATACCAGTACTGGCAAAGCAAGCTGGCTTTATTCGGATAGGGGAAAAAGTAGTGCGACATCAAGCGCGAAAATTTGGACATTCCAAATTTGGCCCAGAACGATTTGTAAAAGGTTTTTTAGACCTTATAACACTTTGGTTTTTGCATCGATTTGGACGACGTCCTATGTATATTTTTGGGTTGATTGGAAGCATAATGCTTCTACTAGGGTTTAGCTTCGCTATATATTTAGGTTTCGATAAGCTTTTTGTCAATCCGTCTGGAAGGCTGATTGCCGATAGGCCACAATTTTACGTAGCCCTCACCACTATGATTTTAGGTAGTCAGTTTTTTTTAGCAGGATTTATTGGAGAAATTATTGTTCGAAATCGAGACCACAAATTGCGCTACAAAATAAAAGAAACGATTAGCCCCAACTCAAACGGGAATACGTAAATTTGTCGTGCAAAAACACTTCATGAGCACATCTTTTTTAGAACAAGTAGACATTTGGCAAAAAGCACCTTTTGACAATGAAACGCAACAAGCAGTTGCCGCATTGAAAAACAACCCAGAAGCCCTAGAAGATGCCTTTTATAAAGATTTAGAATTTGGCACAGGCGGAATGCGAGGGGTTATGGGTGTCGGCACGAACAGAGTAAATAAGTACACTTTTGGGCGTACAACGCAAGGACTGAGCAACTACATAAACAGTCAATTTACAACAGAAACACCACGTGTTGTTATTGGGTATGATTGTCGTCACAACAGCAAAGAATTAGCAGAAATTGTAGCTGACATTTTCGCTGCAAACAATATCGACGTATTCCTTTTTACTGATCTTCGTGCCACTCCAGAAGTGTCGTTTGCCGTACGTCACTTAGGTTGTCATTGTGGAGTTGTACTCACCGCATCACACAATCCGCCAGAGTATAATGGCTATAAAGTCTATTGGCAAGACGGAGGGCAAATTGTACCACCGCAAGACCGTGCTATTATTGATGAAATCAACAGAACAAATTATCAGGACATACGTTTTGACACACAACAAAGCCGAATTCAACATATTGATTCAGATGTTGACCATGCGTTTCAAAAGGCTTCTGTAGAAGTTGGGCGGATTGGGAACGGAAACAGAAGCGCTGTTAAAATTGTTTTTACCTCATTGCACGGAACTTCCATCACCGCCATTCCGCAAGTGCTCAAAGCAGCAGGTTATGATAATGTCAGCATCATTGAAGAACAAGCAAAACCTGACGGAAATTTTCCAACTGTAAATTCTCCAAACCCCGAAGAACCTGAGGCATTGAAGATCGCCATGCAAAAAGCAAATGACATTGGTGCAGATATCGTGATTGGAACCGACCCCGATGCCGACAGATTGGGGATTGCTGTGCGAAATGAAAACAACGAATTAGAACTTTTGAATGGTAATCAAACTATGGTTGCTATGACGGACTTCATCCTAAGCAAAGGAAGTTTTACAGATACTGACAATGCTTTTGTGGGCTCTACGATAGTTTCCACTCCCATGATGCTGTCTTTGGCCAAGCATTACGGGATTGAGTGCAAACTTGGACTTACAGGGTTTAAGTGGATTGCCCAGATGATAGAACATTATCCCAACCAAAAGTGTCTTGGTGGTGGCGAGGAAAGCTTTGGTTTTATGGTGGGAGATTTTGTTCGTGATAAAGATGCCGTCACAGCTGCTTTGTTAGCTTGCGAATTGGCAGCAGAGGCTAAATCGAATGGAAGTTCATTTTTTAAAACGCTGCTATCCATATATAATAATTTAGGCCTTTTTCAAGAACGGTTGGTATCTCTAGTGAAAAAAGGAAAGGCAGGGGCAGCCGAAATTGAAACACTAATGAAGGAATTACGCAACAATCCGCCCAAAACCTTAGACGGTAACACCATCACACATATTGAAGATTACGCATCGGCAACTCGCTACAGCTTGCAATCACAAGAAAAAGAAATAATACCTTTGCCCAAAGCCAACGTATTGATTTTTATAGCTGAAGATGGTACACGAGTAGCTGCTCGTCCCAGTGGAACAGAACCAAAAATTAAGTTCTACTTGAGTGTAAATACTTCATTAAATGCCACAGAAAACTACAGAACAACTAAAGCGGTTTTAGATCAAAAAATCAACCGTATTTTGACTGAATTAGGCATATCATGAGTCCCATTCGGTATATATTACGTTACGCGCTTCCTTACAAGGGGTACATCGCACTTAATATTGTGTTTAATGTGCTGTACGCGCTTTTTAATGCCATCTCTTTTTTGGCTTTAATGCCCATGCTGGAAGTGCTTTTTGGCAACAACAAAGCACCATTAGAAATGCCTACACTAAAAGGAAGTGAATCCTATCGTGAATATGTGTTTGATTCATTTAGATTTCAAATTGCTCATTATGCACAAGACGATGCTGTTAAGGCATTAATGCTGGTTATAGGTGGTGTTTTAATAACCTTTTTACTAAAAAATCTCTTTAATTATTTTGCTGTCTTTTTTATTACTTATATGCGTAATGGTGTTGTTAAAGACATACAACGAAACCTCTATAAAAGGTTGATTTCATATCCTGCAAGTTTCCATGCCAACAACAAAAAAGGAGATACTATAGCCCGTGTTACATCTGATGTAACAGAAGTACAGCGCTCTTTTTTAAGCGTCTTTGAAATGCTAATAAGAGAACCTTTTACCATTATTTTTGCGTTAACTGCCATGTTTGCTTTGAGTACAAAGTTGACACTGTTTGTTTTGGCATTTATTCCTATTGCAGGATGGCTTATTTCAATTATTGGAAAAAGCTTAAAATCACGGTCAGAAAAAGTACAGCGAGAACAGGGAGAACTGCTGTCCTATTTGGAAGAATCTCTTACGGGAATACCCATCATTCAAATCTTTACAGCAGAAGGTATTTTCAATAAAAAATTTGCTGCTATCACCCAACGACTTTTTAATTTTTCAAATAAACTTATTCACAGAGAAAGTCTTGCAAGCCCAATAAGCGAATTTTTAGGAGTTGCTGTAATTGGTGTTATACTATATATAGGTGGGCGCCTTGTTTTGGTTGAGCAATCGCTAAGCGGAGAAGAATTCATCACATATATGACTTTGGCTTACGGTGTACTGACTCCGGCTAAATCTATGAGTAGAGCTGTATACAGTATTCGAAAAGGTAACGCTGCAGCGCAACGTATTATGGAATACCTCTTCCACAAATCAGAAATTCAATCTCCGAAAGAGCCCATAGTACTTCCTGAATTTTCCTCAGAAATCATTTTTGACAAGGTCCAGTTTAGCTATGAAGAAGAAACAGTAATTCATGGATTAAATTTAAAAATACCAAAAGGACATTCTGTAGCTCTGGTAGGTGCATCAGGAAGTGGTAAAACAACCTTAGCAAACTTATTAGCGCGTTTTTACGACCCGCAAAAAGGGACCATAAAAATTGACAATACACCTATTAATTTGGTAGATCTAAAAGAGCTTCGTAGCATGTTTGCTTACGTAACGCAAGACGCCATACTTTTTCATGACTCGGTAAAAGAGAATCTACTTGTAGCAAAGCCAAACGCAACGAATAAAGAAATCGAAAAGGCGCTACAGATTGCCAACGCATCTGACTTTGTAAATCAGCTCCCGCAAGGCATCGACACCATTATTGGTGATGCTGGAAACAAACTTTCGGGTGGACAAAAACAACGTTTGGCCATCGCCCGTGCCGTACTTAAAAATCCGCCTGTCATGATTTTGGACGAAGCTACTTCGGCTTTGGATACCGAATCAGAAAAACTTGTTCAAGATGCCCTTCAAAAAATGATGCAAAATCGTACTTCGCTTGTCATTGCACACCGTCTATCCACAATCAAAAGTGCAGATGAAATCATTGTACTGAACAAAGGAGAGATTGTAGAAAGAGGCACACATAAAGAAATGATGGCACAAGAAGGCATGTATAAAAAACTGATTGATTTACAATCATTTAACTAACATTATGCGCTTACACAAAAACCTCGTTTTGGCTGTTTTAAATGGTCTTCAACAAATTTTTAATGAAGATAAATACGCCGACAAAGTTGTGGCGCAAGTACTCAAAAGCGATAAACGCTGGGGAAGTCGCGACCGTGGTTTTATTGCAGAAACTTCCTATGAAATTGTGCGCTGGAAACGCCTTTACGCGACCATTGCTGAAGTACAAGAGCCTTACAATAAAAATGATTTATGGCGGATTTTTGCTGTTTGGGCAACATTGCGTGGATATCCCCTTCCCGATTGGAAACCTTTTGTTGGAACGCCAACTAGGCGTATAAAAGGACGATTTGAAGCATTACGGAAAGAACGCAAATACCGTGAGTCTATCCCCGACTGGTTGGACGAACTGGGAATGCATGCCTTGGGAGAAAAAAAATGGGAACAGGAACTTGAAGCCCTAAATACCATGGCGCCAGTTGTATTACGCGCAAACACCATAAAGACACTTCCTAAACTCTTGCGAAATACATTGCTTGAGGAAAAAATAACGACACAATTCTTGTCTAAGTATGCTGATGCATTAATGCTTGATGAACGTAGTAATGTGTTTAGTACAGAAGCATTTCAAAAAGGTCTTTTTGAGGTGCAAGATGCTGCTTCTCAATGTGTTGCGCCTTTTACGCAAGCAGAATCGGGCATGCGTGTTATTGATGCCTGTGCAGGAGCGGGTGGAAAATCGCTACATCTTGCTGCCTTTATGCAAAACAAAGGGCAACTTATTGCATTGGATATCCATCAATACAAACTACGTGAGCTTAAACGCAGAGCAAAACGCGCTGGTGCACACAACATAGAAACACGCTTGATTGATTCTACCAAAGTGATAAAAAAACTGCATCAAACAGCAGATCGAGTTTTGCTTGATGCGCCCTGTAGTGGCTTTGGGGTATTGCGCAGAAATCCAGATGCAAAATGGAAACTAAGTCAAGAATTCATTGAACGTATTCTGAAAGAACAACAACAAATCCTAACGCAATATGCGCATATGGTAAAACCTGGCGGGAAACTCATATATGTTACATGTTCCATATTGCCACAAGAAAATGAGGCACAAATTGCTCAGTTTTTACAGTCAGAAATCGGCAAAGCTTTTTCACTAGAAAAAGAAAAACACTTTTGGCCCTCCGTCCATGGGTTTGACGGGTTTTATATGGCGCGCCTTCAAAGGGCTGTTTAGTTTGTTGATAAATAAGTGGGTTTCGTTTATTTTTTACACTCATAATACTAGTCAAGCGAGCAGTAGTATCCCTATTTTTGTGGTTTAATCATTGTCTATGATTTGTTTTTTTGGTGACCCAAAACAGCACCTATACGTAGTCCAGAAAGAACTTCCGATATCGGAAGAAGACCAAAAAAAGCTAGAGTGGCTTTTTGGCGGCTACCCCCTTCTCAGAAAATCATTTGTGCAAGCTGCGCTAATAGGGCCACGTATCAGCATGATTACACCCTGGAGTACCAATGCTGTGGAAATATGTCATAATATGGGAATTAAGGATATAATTCGCATTGAACAGTTTTGGGCAGAAGAAAACGTGAGTCCTTTTGATGCCATGGTGCATCAGCGTTTTAATGAGTTAGACCAACATATTTTTGACACCAAGCGTTCTGCTGAATCTGTCACTTATATCGGAGATATTACGGCTTACAACGAACAAGAAGGCCTATCGCTAAGCAAAGATGAAGTATCCTATCTGGAGGATTTAGCAAAGCGACTCGGTCGAGAGCTTACAGACTCTGAAGTCTTTGGGTTTTCTCAAGTAAACTCGGAGCATTGTCGGCATAAAATTTTTAATGGTACGTTTATAATCGATGGTAAAACAAAAAAGCAATCGCTATTTGATCTCATCAAAAAAACATCTAAAAAGAATGGCGCAAATCTTGTTTCTGCATATAAAGATAATGTCGCTTTTATCAAAGGGCCAACACTTGTACAGTTTGCACCAAAAAGACCAAATGTACCTGATTTTTATACCAAAAAATCGTTTCTTTCTGTATTATCGCTCAAGGCAGAAACTCATAATTTTCCCACAACCGTAGAGCCTTTTAATGGTGCAGCTACTGGCTCGGGGGGTGAGATCAGAGATCGTTTGGCAGGTGGGCAAGGCTCTATTCCAATGGCGGGAACTGCCGTATATATGACCGCATATCCACGATCAGAAGCCAATCGTCCTTGGGAACAACTTCCTCCCAGACCGTGGCTTTACCAAAGCCCTGAAGACATACTGATAAAAGCATCCAATGGTGCCTCCGATTTTGGAAATAAATTTGGACAACCGCTAATTGCTGGCTCGCTACTCACGTTTGAACACAACGAAAATGAGCAAACTATTGGCTATGATAAAGTCATTATGCTTGCGGGGGGAATAGGCTATGCTAAAGCACAGCAAAGTCTCAAAAAAATACCGAAAAAAGGCAATAAAATTGTGGTTATGGGTGGCGACAATTACCGTATTGGAATGGGAGGTGCTGCCGTGTCATCGGCCGATACAGGTGCTTTTGAGTCGGGAATTGAACTTAATGCCGTACAGCGCTCAAACCCTGAGATGCAAAAACGTGTTGCCAATACTGTCAGGGCTGCTGTTGAAGCCGAAAACAACCCTATTATTTCTATCCACGACCACGGAGCAGGCGGACATTTAAATTGTTTATCAGAACTTATAGAAGAAGTCGGTGGGACAATTAACTTAGACACATTACCTGTTGGCGATCAAACGTTATCGGCAAAGGAAATTATTGGAAATGAGTCGCAAGAGCGTATGGGACTTATTACCAACTCTCGTGGACTGGAACAATTAAAAGAAATTGCCGCACGTGAGCGAGCTCCTATTTTCGAGGTAGGAGAAACCAAAGAAAATAATCACTTTGAAGTGCGCTCGGAAAAGAGTGGTCGATCACCCATTGATTTAGCGCTCTCTGACTTTTTTGGAAAAACGCCAAAAACAATCATGCAAGACAGCACCAGTGAAACGGCTTATGCAGCGATACCAGAACCAAAATCGCTTGAGGAAAGTGTAGCTTGGTTGCTTAAGCTTGAAGCCGTGGCTTGTAAAGATTGGCTAACGAACAAAGTAGACCGCTGCGTTACAGGGCGTGTAGCACAACAACAATGTATTGGACCGCATCAATTGCCATTGGCAAATTGTGGTGTTATGGCATTTGATTTTGAAGGAGTTCATGGCATGGCAACATCTGTTGGGCATGCACCACTTGTTGGACTTATCGATGCTGGTTTGGGAAGTAAAAATGCTATCGCAAAGGCATTGACCAATATTATTTGGGCGCCTATTTCAGGAGGTCTATCCTCGGTGAGCTTGTCAGCAAATTGGATGTGGGCGTGCAATAATCCTGGAGAGGATGCGCGACTTTACGAAGCTGTAAAAGCCTGCTCAGATTTTGCTGTCAGTCTAGGAATCAATATTCCAACAGGGAAAGATTCCCTGTCTATGAAACAGAAATATAAAGATCAAGAAGTTATTGCGCCAGGAACAGTAATCATTTCTGCTGCGGCTCATTGTAATGCCATTGATAAAGTCATAACGCCTGAGCTCAAGGATGGTGGCGGGCATGTATATCGCATTGATTTGTCGGACTCTGTGGCTGCATTAGGAGGCTCAGCTTATGGTCAACTCAATCAAGCTATTGGCACGCAAGCACCCGATGTTGCCAAAGCAAAGTATTTCAAAACAGTGTTTAACGCTATTCAAAAAGAATTACAAAAAGGCACAATCGTAGCTGGACATGATATTAGTTCTGGCGGACTCATTACTACATTGCTCGAAATGTGTTTTGCTGCTGATGGACTCGGTATGGATGTCAAATTACCAAAATCTGAATGTAGCACCGAACAAACGCTTTTATCTGAGCAAGTTGGAATACTCATCCAAACAGATGATGCAACGGCATCAAAATTGAAGAAAAAAGGAATTACAATTGAACGCATTGGAAAGCTAACGAAAACAAATACGTTGGTTATTAAAGCGGGTAAAACAGACTATAAATTTGATATTCCAGCATATAGAAAGCATTGGTTTAAAAGCTCTTACTTATTAGATCGCAGACAAAGTGGGGAAGAAAAAGCTGCAGCACGCTTTGAGTCATTTGATAAAACCCCGTTGCAATTCAACTTTCCAAAAAGTTTTGATGGCATTCTCAAATCAGAATCAAAGCCCAAAATAAAGGCAGCTGTACTTCGTGAAAAAGGCAGCAACTCAGAACGTGAAATGGCCTATATGATGCACCTGGCGGGCTTTGAGGTCAAAGATGTTCACATGACGGACCTAACTTCCGGGAGAGAAGATTTAAGCGACATACAATTGCTTGTTGCCGTGGGCGGATTTTCCAATTCAGATGTCCTTGGTTCAGCGAAAGGCTGGGCAGGAACCATCAAGTATAACGAAAAAGCAAAACAAGCAATCCAGGTATTTTTTGAACGTCCTGACACGCTTAGCCTAGGAGTTTGTAATGGTTGTCAACTATTTATTGAATTAGGATTATTACATCCATACCACAAGGAAAAACCGCGTATGCTGCACAATGATTCGGGTAAGTTTGAATGTGTGTTTACAGATGTTGTAATTGAAGAATCACCTGCCATTATGTTGCAGCGATTACAAGGCAGTAGATTGGGAATTTGGGCCGCTCACGGTGAGGGTAAATTTGTATTCCCAAAAGAAGAAAAAGCTTATGCTATATCTGGGAAATATGCATATGACTCCTATCCGTCAAACCCGAATGGCTCTGATTTTAATGCCGCTATGGTGAGTAGTGAAGATGGACGCCATTTGGTGATGATGCCCCACCTAGAACGTTCTATTTTCCCATGGAATTGGGGACACTATCCGCAAGACCGAACAGACGCTGTTAGCCCATGGGTTTTGGCATTCGAAGACGCCTTCAACTGGATTTCGAATAGGTAAAATCAAAAAAATATCGTTTTTTTGGCTATTGGCTTTTTGTCAACTCACTAATTTATGACGCACATGGAAACACCTAAAAGACTATTTGACTTTATTGATTTAATGGCTGAGCATCGTTCACAAGACAATGCGGTAAACTCAAAAGTAAAAGGTAAATGGGTAGGTCTTTCAACAAAAGAAGTAAAAAAACAAGGCGATAAGTGTAGTGTAGGCCTGCTAAATTTAGGTATTTCGGCAGCAGATAAAATCGCGATGATTTCTTCAACCAATCGTACCGAATGGGTATTAGCCGATTTTGGTATGTCTCAAATTGGTGCCATAAACATCCCTATATACCCCACCATTTCATCTGAAGATTACGCCTATATTATGAATCATGCTGAAGTTACGTGCTGCTTTGTTTCTGACGAGGAAGTATTGGGTAAAGTTCGAGAGATTCAATCAAAATGCCCTACGCTCAAAAATATTTTTAGTTTTGACGAAATTAATGGTTGCGAACATTTTGAAACCTTGTTTGCTAAAGAAGCCGATAAAGCAACACTTGCGGAAATTGAAAAAAGAAAAAATGCCATAAACCCACTTGACCTCGCTACCATTATTTACACCTCAGGAACAACAGGAAAGCCCAAAGGAGTTATGCTCAGTCATAACAATATCGTTACCAATGTCATTGCGAGCAAAAAAAGGTTGCCGCTAGGCTATTTTAAAGCAAAAGCGCTTAGTTTTTTGCCGTTATGTCACATTTATGAACGCATGTTGCTGTACTTGTATTTCTATAGTGGGACTAAAATCTACTTTGCTGAATCATTAGAAACCATATCCGAAAATTTGAACGAAGTAAAGCCTGAGTTTATGACGGCTGTGCCGCGACTTTTAGAAAAGCTTTTTGATAAAATTATTGCCAAAGGAGCATTACTGAGCGGGATAAAGAAAAAATTGTTTGATTGGGCTGTTGACCTTGGACTGCGTTATGAGCCATATGGTAAGAATGGTTGGTGGTATGAGTTTCAACTTAAAATTGCACAAAAACTCATTTTCAAAAAATGGCAAGAAGCTTTAGGTGGTAATTTGACAACGATTGCATCGGGAAGTGCGGCCCTTCAGCCTAGATTAGCGCGTGTGTTCACTGCTGCTGGAATGACCATCGCAGAAGGCTATGGGCTTACTGAGACTTCACCAGTGGTGTCTGTTAACGATATGCGTAATTTTCAAATGAGGATTGGAACAGTTGGGCCACTTTTAGATGGTGTCGAAGTTAAAATTGCAGAGGACGGGGAAATTTTATGCAAAGGGCCTAATGTGATGATAGGGTATTACAAAGACCAAGAAAAAACGGATGAGGTACTCAAAGACGGATTTTTCCACACAGGTGATATTGGCTTTGTCGACAAAGACGGCTTTCTGAAAATTACAGATAGGAAAAAGGAAATGTTTAAAACCTCAGGGGGGAAATACATTGCACCGCAGGTGATTGAAAACGCTATGAAACAATCTACGTTTATAGACCAAATAATGGTTGTTGGTGATGGACAAAAGTTTCCTGCTGCCCTGATCCAACTTAATTTTGACACTATTGAAGCATGGGCCTCAAAACAAGGGATTTCATTAGCAAAAAATGAAACTTGGAGTGATAATAAAAAAGTATATGTGAAAATACTTGATGAAGTAAATCAAATCAATGAACGCTTTGGACAATGGGAAAAAATCAAAGAAATTCGCATCACCCCTGACGTCTGGTCTGTTGAAGAAGGACACCTCACTCCCACAATGAAGCTCAAGCGCAAGAGCGTTAAATCAAAATACCAAACGCTTTACAATTCCATTTACAATTTATAAAAAATACTATGCACGCATAGTATTTTTTTGTATGTTTGGGGCATGCAAGTAACAACTTCATACCCTACCATTGACGCCCTTTATCGTGCAACATGGCAAGCTATTGCCAAAATGTATAATGAAGAAGCATCTAAATATGACACCACTATGGCAACAGGATTAGCGCTGCTTTCCATTGATCCTGTTCATGGAACGCCATCTACCGCCATTGCTCCAAAAATGGGAATGGAAGCTACAAGTCTTTCTCGAACGCTTAAAGCGCTTGAAGACAAAAAGCTTATTGAGCGCGTACCTAATCCTGAAGATGGACGAAGTGTATTGCTTAAACTTACCACACTTGGATTAGAAAAAAGGGATTTATCAAAATCACTCGTGCTGCAATTTAACAAGCAGATTGAGGAGCGTGTTGGTGAAAATAAAATTGAAGCTTTTAGAGAAGTTTCTGAAACCATCATTCAACTTATCCAATCCAAAAAAATCTACGACAAATGAAAAGAAGAATTAACAAAGTAGCCGTTTTGGGTTCTGGCATAATGGGCGCTGGTATTGCATGTCATTTTGCCAATATCGGCGCCGAAGTGCTGCTCTTAGATATAGTCTCCAAAGAGCCAAACGATGCTGAAAAAGCGAAAGGCTTAGATACAACACACGCCCAAGTCCGCAATCGAATTGTAAACGAAAACTTGTTGAAAGCCATCAAAAGCAAGCCTGCACCACTCTACCACGCTGCATTTAAAGACCGCATTACCACAGGAAATTTTGAAGACGATATGTCTAAGATTGCCGACGTGGATTGGGTTATTGAAGTAGTTGTGGAGCGCTTAGACATTAAAAAAATAGTGTTTGAACAAGTGGAAAAATTCCGCACACCGGGAACACTCGTTAGCTCCAATACATCTGGGATTCCGATCAAGTTTATGAACGAGGGAAGGTCAGAAGATTTTCAACAGCACTTTACAATTACACATTTCTTTAACCCACCCCGTTATTTAAAACTATTTGAAGTAGTCCCGGGGCCAAATTGCAAGCCAGAGGTTGTGGACTTCCTGATGGATTACGGTAGTCGATTTCTTGGAAAATCGTCTGTGCTAGCAAAAGACACCCCTGCATTTATTGGAAATCGCGTGGGGATTTTTTGTATTCAAAATCTGTTTCATCAAATGAAACCCATGGGGTTAACAGTTGAAGAAGTGGATAAACTTACAGGGCCTGTAATGGGCCGTCCAAAGTCTGCTACGTTCAGAACCGTTGACGTGGTAGGTCTAGACACACTTGTTCATGTCGCCAATGGACTTCATGAGAATTGCCCAGACGACGAGCGTCATGAGGTATTCAAATTACCTGATTTTATCCAAAAAATGATGGATGAAAAATGGTTGGGTAGCAAGACCGGACAGGGGTTCTACAAGAAAGTAAAAAACAAAGACGGAAGGTCTGAAATACAAGTATTGGATTTAGACAGCATGACGTACAGAGCAAAAAAGAAGGCTTCGTTTGCTACACTTGAAAAAACAAAAACAGTTGAGCGTGTTGCAGATCGTTTTCCCATATTGATTAATGGCAATGATAAAGCTGCTGCTTTCTATCGAAAAATTCTTGGTGAAACCTTTGCCTATGTGCAGTTTCGAATCCCTGAAATTGCAGATGAATTATTCCATGTTGATGACGCCATGAAGGCGGGTTTCGGTTGGGAGCACGGGCCTTTTGAACTTTGGGATGCTGTTGGGCTAACCACTGGAATTGAACTCATTAAAGAGGCTGGACATCCTGTTGCCCCTTGGATTGAGACACTTAAAACTAAATGTGAGAGCTTTTATAAACTTGAGGCGAACAAAAAGCATTACTACAATATTGGTAAAGCAGAATTTATTCCAATTCCTGGTCAGGATGCCTTTATTATTTTAGACAATGTCAAAGAAAATAAAACGATTTGGCAAAACAAAGAATGCTCGGTTATTGACATAGGCGATGGCATTCTAAACATCGAATTTGACTCCAAAATGAATACCATCGGCGCAGGGGTTCTACAAGGTATCAATAAAGGTATTGATTTGGCTGAGGCGGGTTATGAAGGCGTTGTAGTTGGAAATAACGGAGCTAATTTTTCAGCAGGTGCCAATTTGGGTATGATTTTTATGATGGCTGTAGAGCAAGAATACGATGAGCTCCATATGGCAATTAAGTATTTTCAAGACACAATGATGCGCATGCGCTACTCGAGTATTCCTACCGTAGCTGCTCCTCACGGACTTACTCTAGGTGGCGGTTGTGAACTTTCCATGCATGCCGACAAAGTAGTTGCTGCTGCAGAAACCTATATTGGACTTGTAGAGTTTGGAGTGGGTGTCATTCCAGGTGGTGGTGGCTCAAAAGAAATGACACTTCGTGCTTCGGATATCTTCCGCAAAAACGATGTTGAGCTTAATGTTTTACAAGAGTATTTCCTCACCATTGGTATGGCAAAAGTGGCTACTTCAGCTTATGAAGCATTTGATATTGGTGTCCTTCAAAAAGGAAAAGATACAGTTGTTGTAGACAGCAAACGTCAATTGAGTATTGCCAAACAAGAAGCGCTTTTAATGGCACAGCGCGGCTATACACAACCCCTTCAACGCACAGACATCAAGGTTCTTGGAAAGCAAGCATTGGGTATGTTTTTGGTTGGAACAGATAGTATGGAAGCAGCACACTACATTTCTGAACACGATCAAAAAATTGCCAACAAACTAGCCTACGTCATGGCGGGTGGCGATTTGTCGCAAGCCACCAAAGTGAGTGAGCGCTATTTATTAGATATCGAGCGCGAGGCATTTTTATCGCTTTGTGCCGAAAGAAAAACGTTGGAACGTATTCAACATATGCTAAAAACAGGAAAACCTTTAAGAAACTAATTATGAAAACCGCATATATCGTTCGAGCCTATCGCACCGCAGTTGGAAAAGCACCTCGGGGTCTATTTCGCTTTAAGCGTCCCGACGAACTCGCAGCAGAAACCGTTGCGCATCTTATGAATTCTATTCCAGAATTAGATAAAAAACGCATAGACGATGTAATTGTTGGAAACGCCATGCCCGAAGCCGAACAAGGCTTAAATATGGCACGACTCATATCGCTTATGGGCCTAGAAACAGATGAAGTCCCTGGTGTAACCGTCAATCGCTACTGTGCCTCTGGCTTGGAAACGATTGCTATGGCAACCGCCAAAATTCAATCAGGAATGGCAGAGTGCATTATTGCAGGTGGATCGGAAAGCATGAGTTTTATTCCGTTTGGCGGATACAAACCTGTACCGGATTATGAAATCGTAAAAAAAGGAAAAGAAGATTACTATTGGGGTATGGGGCTTACTGCTGAAGCAGTAGCCAAAGAATACAATATCTCTCGCGAAGATCAAGACGCCTTTTCCTATGCATCGCATCAAAAAGCGCTCAACGCTATTGAAAGTGGCGCCTTTAAAGAACAAATTGTTCCCATAAATATTGAGGAAACCTATTTGGAAGGCAATACCAAAAAAACACGCAACTATGTGGCAGATACCGATGAAGGCCCGCGCGCTGATACCGCTTTGGAAAGACTGGCTAAACTACGTCCTGTTTTTGCTGATGGTGGTTCTGTTACAGCAGGAAATGCGTCACAAACAAGCGATGGTGCTGCTATGGTACTGGTGATGAGTGAAGATATGGTGAAAGAATTGGGCGTTACGCCCATTGCCCGAATGGTGAGCTATGCCGCCGCAGGCGTTCCGCCACGTATCATGGGGATTGGCCCAGTAGCGGCCATTCCAAAAGCGCTGAAACAAGCGGGAATGAAACAAGAAGATATGGAGTTATTTGAGCTAAACGAAGCCTTTGCTTCACAGTCGTTAGCGGTGATACGAACATTGGAGCTAAATCCGGATATCATTAACGTTAACGGAGGCGCTATTGCTCTAGGTCACCCCCTTGGGTGTACGGGAACGAAGCTTTCGGTGCAGCTTTTTGACGAAATGAAAAAGAGAAATAACAAATACGGCATGGTTACCATGTGTGTGGGTACAGGACAAGGTGCCGCAGGAATTTTTGAACGATTATAAGTAAAGCTATGGAAACAATAGAACAAAAAATAACAAGAGGAGGAGCGTTTATCTTACAAGAAACGCAAGCAGCAGATGTATTTACTCCAGAAGAATTTAACGAAGAGCAGCGCATGATGCGTGAAGCCATTCAAGAATTTGTTGATCGTGATGTGTGGCCAGCACGTGAACGCTTTGAGGCTAAAGACTACGATTACACCTTTGAACTGATGCGGAAAATTGGCGAAATGGGCTTTTTGGGTGTTAGTGTTCCCGAAGCCTACGGCGGAATGGGAATGGGATTTGTAAACACCATGCTAGTATGCGAATATATGTCTGGAGCTTCAGGTTCGTTATCTACAGCATTTGGTGCGCATACAGGAATTGGAACCATGCCTATTGTGCTGTATGGAAACGAAGAGCAAAAGAACAAATACGTTCCAAAATTAGCATCGGGTGAATGGATTGGCTGCTACTGCCTAACTGAGCCTACTGCAGGTTCAGATGCCAATAGCGGAAAAACAAAAGCTATACTTTCAGAAGACGGGTCGCACTACCTTATTTCGGGGCAAAAAATATGGATTTCAAATGCAGGCTATGCCGATTTGATGATTGTTTTTGCACGTATCGAGGATGATAAAAATATCACAGGGTTTATTGTGCAAAACGACCCTGAAAATGGGATTAGCATGGGCGAAGAAGAAAAGAAACTTGGTATTCATGCCTCCTCTACCCGACAAGTCTTTTTTAGCGATACCAAAGTACCTGTGGAAAATATGCTTTCGGAACGTGGAAATGGATTTAAAATTGCCATGAACGCGCTAAACGTTGGTCGTATTAAGTTAGCGGTTGCTACACTTGACGGGCAGCGTCGTACCATTAACGAAGCTATTTCCTATGCCAATCAGCGTGTACAGTTTAAAACACCTATTTCAAAGTTTGGTGCTATCAAACAAAAATTAGCCATTATGGCTACAAATTTATTTGCCGGTGAATCGGCGTGTTACCGTGCGGCAAAAGATATTGAAGATCGCATTGCCCTTCGTGATGCTGCAGGGAATAGCCATCAGGAAGCGGAGCTTAAAGGGGTAGAAGAATACGTCATTGAATGTTCTATTTTAAAAGTGGCGTGTTCGGAGCATATGCAAAGTACTGCTGACGAAGGTGTCCAGATTTTTGGTGGCATGGGCTTTTCGGCGGATGCACCTATGGAGACTGCATGGCGCGATGCGCGAATTGCACGAATCTACGAAGGCACAAACGAAATAAATCGTATGCTAAGCGTAGGCATGCTGATTAAGAAAGCCATGAAAGGACAGTTGGATTTAATCGGTCCTGCCACGGCTGTTGGTGAGGAATTACTGGGCATTCCCGATTTTGCCATTCCTGATTTTTCAGCCCCACTAAGCCAAGAAAAACACGTACTAGAAAACCTTAAAAAAGTGTTTTTGATGATTGCAGGTGCAGGCGTACAGAAATACGGTACTGAATTGGAAGAGCACCAACAGTTGTTGTTGGCGGTTGCTGATATACTCATTGAAATTTATTTGGCGGAATCTGCTGTATTACGTGCGGAGAAAAATGTAGGTATTTATGGCGTTGAAGCGCAAGATTATCAAGTAGCGATGAGTCAGTTGTATTTGTATCAGGCTACTGAAAAAATCACAACCAAAGGGCGTGAAGCCATACTTGGGTTTGCTGAAGGAGATGAGCAAAAAGCACTGCTGATGGGGCTTAAACGCTACACAAAGTATGTTGAATACCCCAATGTCATTGCATTGCGCAATAAAGTAGCCGATAAGGTGGCTGAAGATAACAGTTATGATTTTTAAAATGTATCGCATTTGCTTCATTCTTTTTAGCGTTAGCGTTGCCTTTGGGCAACAAGATTTGCGTATGTATGATATTGTAAATGCAGTGTCAGCAACTCGTATCATAAATGATGTAGAAACACTTGCTAATTTTGGCACAAGACACACCCTTAGCGATACCGTTTCACAAACAAGAGGCATCGGAGCAGCAAGAAGATGGATTAAAAAATCGTTTGAGAAAATAAGTGCAGACTGCGGAAACTGTCTTGAAGTTTTTGAGCAAAAAAACTATTTTGACGCAGACGGATCGCGTCTTACTCGAGGCGTTTGGATCAATAATATTGTGGCTATTCAAAGAGGCACCGAACATCCAAACCGTTATGTTATTATGAGTGGTGATATTGATTCGCGCGTTAGCGATCCCAATAACTTTACTTCGGATTCACCAGGGGCAAATGACAATGCCACAGGAATGGCAGCTGCCATTGAAGCGGCACGTTTATTGTCGAAGTATAGCTTTGAAAACAGCATTATTTATGTAGGTCTTTCTGGAGAAGAACAAGGATTATATGGCGGAAAAGGTTTGGCGCAATATGCACTTGATAACAAGTGGGAAATTATTGGAATACTCAACAATGATATGATTGGAAATACTGATGGTATTGATGGTGTGATTGACAACCGTAGTTTTCGTATTTTCTCTGAACCCACACCCCCTACAGAAACAGAACGTGAGCGCAAGCAACGCCGCTTTTATGGAGGCGAGGTAGATGGCATTTCTAGGCAATTGGCACGGTATGTATATACGACTACTAAAACTTATATGCCGGAGATGAATCCCATGCTGATTTACCGCTTGGACCGCTTTGGTAGAGGCGGCCATCACCGCCCATTTAACGACGTTGGTTTTGCTGGTATTCGCATCATGGAAGCGCATGAAAACTACAACCGTCAGCATCAAGATATTAGAACCGAAAATAGCATTGCCTATGGTGATGTATTATCTGGCGTAAACGCAGCCTATACCGCCAAATTAACAGCAGTAAATGCCATCACATTAGCATCATTGGCGTGGGCGCCTGCAGCACCCAAAGAGCTTGCTGTTGGTGGTGTGGTTGCACCAGACACTCAATTGCAATGGAGCCCATCTACCTCAGAAAACCTACGTGGATATAAGGTTTATTGGAGAGATACCACATCCCCCACATGGGACAATAGCATGTTTGTTGGCAAGAACACCCAAACCACTTTAAAAGGAATTGTCATTGATAATTATATTTTTGGAGTAGCTACCGTTGGAGCTGACGGCCACGAAAGCCCGGTGGTTTTCCCAACCAAGGTTATGCGGTAGTATCCTTTTTTATTAATATGGCGTGTTTGAATAGCTATTATTACAAAAACCCTTTTTCTTTCATCCAGTCGTCGTTATACATTTTACCGACATAACGGCTACCCGAATCGTGTAACAATACCACCACTACATCATCTGGACCAAAGTGTTTTTTAAGTTGCAACACGCCTTTTACGGCAGCACCACAAGAGTTTCCAGCAAAAATACCTTCTTCACGCGCCAGCTTTCGAGTATAAACCGCAGCGTCTTTATCGGTTACTTTTTCAAAACCATCAATAGACTTAAAGTCAACATTTTCAGGAAGGATGTCCTCCCCTATTCCTTCAGTGATGTAAGGGTAAATTTCTTTTTCGTCAAAAATGCCTGTTTCATGGTATTTCTTAAATACAGAGCCATAGGTGTCAATCCCCCAAATTTTAATTTCTGTATTCTTCTCTTTTAGGTATTTGGCAACACCCGAAATGGTACCGCCTGTTCCTACTCCCACTACAAAATGTGTAATCTTACCATCGGTTTGTTCCCAAATCTCAGGGCCTGTTTGTTCGTAATGTGCAACGGCATTTGAGGGGTTGTCGTACTGGTTTACATACCACGCATTTGGTGTTTCTCCGGCAATACGCTTTGAGGTAGAATAGTACGACCGTGGATCGTCTGGTGCCACATTTGTTGGGCACACAATAACTTCCGCCCCCACAGCACGCAGGATATCAAACTTTTCTTTGGATTGCTTATCGGTAGAAACACATATCAACTTATAGCCTTTTACAATGGCTGCCAACGCCAATCCCATCCCTGTATTACCAGAGGTTCCTTCCACAATGGTACCGCCTGGTTTTAGTCGTCCATCGGCTTCAGCATCTTCCACCATTTTAAGTGCCATGCGGTCTTTTACAGAACTGCCTGGGTTGAAATATTCCACTTTAGCCAACACCAAAGCGTCTATTTCAGCAGTAATTTTATTAAGTCGGATGAGCGGTGTATTGCCAATCGTTTTAAGAATGTTATCTACATAATGCATGGCGCAAAGGTAAGTAATGCACTTACGTTAACCAATGCTATGGATTGATTTTAAGTGTTTGCGTTGGCGCAATACGAGCAATAATAAGTGATGGTAAAACCAGTAGGGCAAGGCAAATCAATAGCGTAAGCCCATTAAGCCATAGTACCGTTGTAACATCGATGTAAACAGGCACTTGACTTACATAATACGTAGCAGGATCTAAGGAAATGATGCCTGTTTGTTTTTGAATAAATAACAAACCGAGTCCTATAAGATTCCCCAAAAAAAGGCCTACGCCAATCAAATATCCCCCTTGAATAAGGAAAAGCTGTTGGAGTGAACGAACAGATGCGCCCATAACACGCGTAATACCAATGAGTTGCGTCTGCTCCAAAATAAGCACCAACAAAGCGGTAATCATATTCACGCCGCCCACAATAATCATGATGATGATAATCAAAGAAATGTTAGTGCCGAACAACCGAATCCAATTAAAAATTTCGGGAAATTGCTCCTCTATATGTTGTACATCTACCAGTGCATCTATACTGTCGTAAAGCACATCGGATTGGGCAGAAAGGTCGGAGCTATTATCTAAAAAAAGTTCAAAAGCACCCACTTGATTGCTGTCCCAACCATACAATGAGCGTATAATATCCAAATGCCCAAGCACATAGGTATTGTCATAATCGGAGAAACCTGTGGTAAAAAGTCCCGATACGTTGCAACTCCGGCGTTTGGGCATGGCTGTTTCTTCTGATGCAAAATACAGCGGCACGCGATCGCCAATAGATAAAGCTAGTTTATTTGCTAAGTCTGTGGAAATCCAAATATCTTGCGTACCAAGTGCTGAAATTTTTTCTGAATCGCCAAAAAAGCTAAAAAATTCAGGATTAAACGAATCGTCTATCCCCTTAAAAACAATGCCATCAAAAGCATTTTGATTTAGGATTACACCAGGAACATACGCAACCGACTGAACAGCGGATACGTTTACTTGATTTTGCAGCGTTATTTGAATGGTTTGTGCCTCTTCGAGAGGCTTAAGTGTTTCTTGTTGCTGACTATTTTCTAGGGTAGTCACACGAATATGCCCACTAAAAGCGGCTACTTTTTGTCCGATTTTGTTTTGCAAACCCACACCAGTCCCGATGGCGATAAGCATGGTAATTACCCCCAACGCAATGGCGATAATGCCAATGGTAATAATAGGTCCTGAAACGCTGCTACGGTGCGAACGCTGTCCAATAATTCTACGAGCAATAAACCAAGTAAAGCGCACTAAAGAGATTTTAAGGTTTAAATGTAAGGTATATTTTCAGTTTGGGACTACACCGGTAGTTCGGATTTTAACCGCGCTACCATTTCATAAACGGCAGGGCAAACCGCTATATTTTTTGCAGTAATGCCTGTAATTTGATGAAATTTTGGTCTGTCAGTATGTGGGAATTCACGGCAGGCTTTTGGTCGATCCTCGTAAATACTACACTGATTATCTGCGCCCAAAAACGAACAGGGTACTTGCTGAAGCACCTTATCATTATCTTCATCAGTGCGAAGGTAAGTTGCCTCAAATTCTGTTGGCTTCATGCGTAGTCGTTTACTGATACGCTTGATGTCCGATGGCAAAAAGAGGGGGCCTGTGGTTTTGCAACAATTGGCGCAGTTTAGGCAGTCTATTTTTTTAAATGTTTCATGGTGCAGCTTCGTCATCACTGCATCTAACTTTTTAGGCTTCCGTACCTTTAGCTTTTTTAAGTATTTGGCGTTTTCCTGCGCGACTTTTGCTGCTTGTTCGGGCAGTTTTTGCGGATCAATCACTATGGAATTTTTAGATATTTGTGCGTTTGCAACGACGCCATCCACTTTGGATTTTTAAGTACATAATCTACGATAAACGGAATAGCACTATCACGTCTACTCCACTCAGGTTGCAGGTATAATTTACAGCTTTTCGAAATTCCAATAGCCTGTTTTTCGGCAAACTGTAAATCGTCTTTATTGTATACAATAACTTTTAACTCGTCTGCAACTTTGTAAATTTCGGGTTTAGGGAGCATACGCTTTTTTGGGGAGAGGCAAACCCAATCCCAAACGCCAGAAAGTGGATACGCACCCGATGTTTCGATATGTGTTTTCATACCCGCTGCTTGTAAGGCTTCGGTAAGTGGTGACATATTCCACATCAGCGGCTCGCCGCCAGTTACCACAACGGTATCCGAATATTGTTTTGCTTGCGAGACGATTTCGTCAATATAAGTTGGTGGGTGTAGATTTGCATCCCAACTTTCTTTCACATCACACCAATGACACCCTACATCACAGCCTCCAATGCGAATAAAAAATGCTGCACTGCCTTTGTGATATCCTTCGCCCTGAATGGTGTAAAAGGCTTCCATTAACGGAAGTGCATGACCAGAAGCAACGGCTTGTTGAAGTTCGGTTTGCATTTTTAGGAGTTGCGTTTGTAGGCCAACATGGTGTTTTGCAACAACATGGCAATGGTCATGGGGCCCACACCACCGGGAACAGGTGTAATAAAACTTGCTTTCTCTTTCACTTCATCATACGCCACATCGCCTGTAATCACATAGCCTTTTGGATGATTTTCGTCTGGAACGCGTGTAATACCTACGTCAATAATAATAGCATCTTGCTTTATCATGTCAGCGGTTACAAAATTTGGAACACCTAAGGCCGACACCACAATATCGGCTGCTTTGGTAATTTCAGCCAGATTTTGGGTACGGCTATGCGTAAGCGTTACGGTAGCATTACCAGGATTTCCCTTATTGGATAATAAAATACTCATCGGGCGACCTACAATATGACTGCGTCCAATGACAACAGCATGTTTGCCGCTGATGTCTAACTTATATCTGCGAAGCAATTCCATAATTCCAGACGGCGTTGCAGGAATAAAGGTTTCTATACCCAAGGCCATTTTTCCAAAATTGGTGGGATGAAATCCGTCCACGTCTTTGTTGGGATTTATTGCATGTAACACAACTTCCTCGTCAATGTGTTTAGGAAGTGGAAGCTGCACAATAAATCCGTCAAGTGTGGCGTCGTTATTTAGTTTGTTAATCGTTTTTATAAGTTCGTCTTGAGAAATGGTATCCTCCAAACGTATCAATGTAGAGTCGAATCCGATTTTTTCACAAGAGCGCACCTTACTGCCTACATAGGTTAAGCTAGCGCCATCATTTCCTACCAAAACGGCAGCCAAATGCGGCGGGCGTTTGCCCGACGCTTTAAGCGCAGTAACTTCTTGCGCAAGTTCTTCCTTAATTTGATTTGAAGTGGCTTTTCCGTCTAAAATAGTACTCATTTTCCAAACATTTGCATCAGCTTAGAGGACTTACCACCTTGCATCATTTTCATCATTTTACTCATCTGCTCAAACTGTTTAACCAGTTTGTTAATATCGTCTAATTGTAGGCCTGCTCCTTTAGCGATCCGCTTTTTGCGACTGTGGTTAAGGAGTTTGGGTTGTTGGCGTTCTTTGGGTGTCATGGATTGAATGAGTGCCTCTACGCCTTTAAACGCATCTTCGTCAACTTCAGCCCCATTTAATGCTTTGCTAGCGCCAGGAATCATTCCAACCAAATCTTTCATAGATCCCATACGCTGTACTTGTTTGAGTTGGCTTAAAAAGTCGTCATACCCAAATTGATTTTTGGAAATTTTTCGTTGGATGCGCTTTGCCTCTTCCTCGTCTACTTGCTCTTGAGCACGCTCTACTAAGGTAACTACGTCACCCATTCCCAAGATACGCTCCGCCATTCGGTTAGGGTAAAACACATCTAAGGCATCCACTTTTTCTCCCGTACCAATAAATTTGATAGGTTTATTTACAACAGACTTTATGGAAAGTGCAGCACCACCTCGTGTGTCGCCGTCCATTTTAGTAAGCACAATACCATCAAATTGCAACAAGTCGTGGAAGGCTTTTGCCGTATTCACGGCATCTTGCCCCATCATAGCATCAACAACAAATAGGGTCTCCGAAGGACGAACCGCTTTGTGAATGTTTTCGATTTCCTGCATGAGTGCCTCGTCAATGGCTAATCGACCAGCGGTGTCAATGATAACTACATTAAACTGATGCGTTTTGGCATGTTGAAGAGCTTGTTTGGCTATATCAACAGGATTGTTGTTTTCAGGTTGTGCAAAAACGGCTACATCTATTTGTTCACCCAGTACTTGTAGCTGGTCAATGGCAGCTGGGCGATAGACATCACAAGCTACAAGTAAAACCTTTTTTGCTTGCTTTGTTTTTAAATGTTTGGCAAGTTTGGCAGTACAGGTTGTTTTACCTGAACCTTGCAAACCACTCATTAATATGACAGCAGGTTTTCCCGAAACAGAAAGAGCAGCGTTTTGTCCACCAAGTAGAGTAGTCAGTTCGTCTTGCACAATTTTAACAAGTAATTGACCTGGCTTTAAGCTAGTGAGTACTTTTTGACCCAGCGCTTTCTGCTTTACATCTTCCGTAAAAGATTTGGCGATTTTAAAGTTCACATCGGCATCAAGCAACGCACGACGGACTTCTTTCATGGTTTCAGAAACATTAATTTCAGTAATGCGTCCGTGTCCCTTAAGTATTTTTAGCGCCTTATCTAGGCGTTGACTAAACTGTTCAAACATGAATTGGTATAAACTTCAAAATTACGGAATTAGTTTTTCTGGTGCATCCAAAAAATAACACCCACATGCGGAATGGTGATAGCTGCTAAAAAACCAAAAAACAAGGCAAGCAAAGATGCTGTATTTTCTCTAAAAAAAATAGAGGCAACAGCAAGACCAGTCAAAGACAATATCCAGTATGGAAATGCCATTTTGAAGTATTTATACAGGGGGCTTACATCGTTTGGATACAACACATCAGCTTGCTCTTTTAATGAGGGAATGCTATGCCACAACACAAAATAGACAGAAAAAGACCATAAAAGTGAGGTCTGTGTAAACAGCACTAAGAAAGCGATTAGCGTTAAGGATTGAAAAAACAGCTGTGACTTAATTTGTTTAATATTTAAAACACCAAAAAAAATGACACAAACACAAGTACATATTAGCATTAACAAAAAAATACTAGGTGCAACTTGAATTCCTGAAATTTCCTGAATAATAGAGATTGTTTGGTTTTGATGGGTGTAAAAAAGTAAGGAAAAAAGAAAGGCCCCATAGGCAACGTAGAAAAGGTGGAGCTTTGTGGATTTGACAAGGCTAGATTTGTGCCATTGTTGCTCTCCAAAATGAAATGAACTAACCAAAACAAAAAGCAAAAGTGCTAATTGAGGAACATTATAAAGCGCTAAAACCATAACAAAAACGAAAAAAACATAACTGACAAATAAATAACCAAACTGACGTTTTTTTGTTGTTTTACTATATTTTGAGATGATATATAAATCATTTGCACCATGAATTATACCAATTATTAACACATTCACAGCTGCTAAAACCCATAAAAAAGACGCTGATAAAACAAGCCCTAACACCGTACAAACCAGGGTAATTCCTAGTTTTTGCAGTTCAAAATTGTATAATTTTACCATGTTATTTTTATGTTGTTAGAAAAAATTTAGTCAAATATATATCGTTTGTTTAATTTTTTTTAACTTGCGCTCAACAAAATTATAATTAAAAAGTTATGACACTTACAAATTTAGTAACTATTGCGGACCTAAGTGATCCGGTTAATTTCACTTTTTTCTTAGGGACAATGGCAATGACAGCTGCTTCAGCTTTCTTTTTCTTGTCTTTAAACCAATTTGACAGCAAATGGAGAACTTCAATCTTGGTTTCAGGACTGATTACATTTATTGCTGCTGTTCACTATTATTACATGAGAGAAGCGGCAACTTCTGGTGGTGTAACAACTGAAATCCGTTATATAGACTGGATTTTGACTGTACCACTAATGTGTGTTGAGTTTTACCTTATTTTAAAAGCTGCCGGTGCAACAACAAAGCACCTTAGCACTTTGATTTGGGCTTCACTTGTAATGTTAGTAACAGGTTATTTTGGGGAAGTTTCTGACACGGCTAATGGTCCTGCTTTATGGGGTCTTGCTTCTGGTGCAGCATACTTCTACATTGCATGGTTAATCAAGTTTGGTCCTTTGGCTAAACTGGCTGCTGCTGCAGGTGGTTCTGTTGAAAAAGCACACAAAATGCTAACGTTATTTGTACTTATCGGATGGGCAATTTACCCATTGGGTTATATGATCGGTACTGACGGTTGGTATGACTTTGTTGACGGAATTGGTTTAAACATGGATGTTGTTTATAACATTGGTGACGCAATCAACAAAATTGGATTTGGATTAGTAGTATATGCTGCTGCCGTATCTAGCAAATAATTTCTGAAAATTATTTCAAAAAAGACCTCGATGTTTCATCGAGGTTTTTTTTTACATCCTACTTGGCGCTTCAATACCCAATAAACCCAAGCTTTTTTGAATCACCTGACCCACTGCAGCACACAGCGCTACACGTAAAGATTTTACTTTGCCGTCTTCTACCAAAATAGGCACTTCTTGATAGTAAGAATTATACTGCTTAACCAAATCATACACATAGTTAGCAACTAACGCAGGACTGTATTGGTTTGCAGCCGCAGCTACAGTAGCGGGAAACTGCCCTAACACTTTCAGTACTGCTTTTTCCTTTTCATGCAATGAAGTTGCATTGTCAAATGCAACTGTAATTGTACCAACTTTTCTTAGGATAGATTGAATTCTAGCATGGGTATATTGTATAAATGGTCCTGTGTTTCCGCAAAAATCTACAGATGCCTTAGGGTCAAATAAAATACGTTTTTTAGGGTCAACTTTAAGTATATAATATTTGAGCGCCCCCATGCCAATAGTATGGAACAAGGTCTCTTTTTCGTCGCTACTCATACCGTCAAGCTTGCCTAACTCTTCCGAAATTTGCTTTGCCGTGGCGTGCATTTCGTCCATAAGGGCATCTGCATCTACTACCGTACCTTCCCTGCTTTTCATTTTTCCGCTGGGCAAGTCCACCATACCATAGCTAAGGTGATGTAATTGCGAAGCCCAATCATACCCTAGTTTCTTTAAAATTAAAAACAATACCTTAAAGTGATAATCTTGCTCGTTACCCACGGTATAGACCATACCTGTCATGTTAGGATGGTTGGTGTAGCGCAAACGTGCTGTGCCCAAATCTTGTGTCATATATACTGAAGTGCCATCCGATCGAAGTAGTAATTTTTCGTCTAACCCTTCATCTGTTAAATCTACCCAAACAGAACCATCTTCTTTTCTGTAAAAAATCCCCTTAGAAAGTCCTTCTTCAACAGTTTCCTTACCAAGCACATAGGTGTCACTTTCATAGTAATAGGAATCAAAATGTACTCCTAAACGCTTGTAGGTTTCAGCAAAGCCATCATATACCCATGCATTCATTTGCTCCCATAGAGAACGCACTTCAACATCATTTTGCTCCCATTTGATCAACATCTCTTTGGCTTCCAAAAGTATGGGAGCTTCATTTTTCGCTTGCTTCTCGGAAACGCCAGTAGAAATTAAATCAGCGATTTCTTTTTTGTATTGCTGATCAAAAAGCACGTAATATTTTCCTACCAAAGCATCGCCTTTCAGCTTGGAGTTTGAAGGTGTTTCGGAATTACCAAACTTTTGCCACGCTACCATAGATTTACAAATATGAATACCCCTATCGTTAATGATTTGTGTAGTGTGTACGTTAGTACCGTTGGCTGCTAAAATATGAGCAACAGACGCCCCTAAAAGGTTATTGCGGATGTGACCTAGATGTAAGGGTTTGTTGGTGTTAGGAGATGAATATTCAACTAAAAAAGTGTCTGATATTCCTGTATTAGATGCAAATCCAAAGCTGGTATCGTGTTGTAATTGCGTAAGAAAATTGATGTAGTATGCATCTGAAATTTGAATATTCAAAAAGCCTTGCACCACATTGTAGGCCTTTGCTTCTGGTATTACATCAACTAAAAAATCACCTAATTCCGCTGCAAGTTCTTCCGGTTTTTTAGGAGCAATTCTAAGTAGTGGAAACACCACAACGGTCAAATCGCCTTCAAATTGTGCTTTTGTTGGCTGAATTTCAAACGTTTCAATCTCTTTATCATACTGCGCTTTAAAGTATCGACTAAGGTGTTTGGTGAGTATTGTCTCCATAGATGTAAATCAAGTGCAAAGATACAGGTTTCGACAAGCTACTTCATGTTTTCGTTTATCTTTGTCAAATGTTACAAAATGTGTCGTATAAAAATAAAAAGCAGCAAATTGAAATTGAAAGCTTGGTAGGTAAACCTTTTACGCTTTTGGAGCGCTTAAAATTGGGCGGAGTGGGCTCACCAAAACTATATGTGACAACAAGTAGTAAAGAAATTGATGCCCTTTTTTTATTAGATCATAATGATAACACCTGCAACATCGAGCTTCGCCCAAAGGGAATTATTTTACGTTTTCGATCATTACTGGAAACCTACGCACTTGTCGTTCCTTACTATAAATTAACATTATTTAAGGGTACAAGCGATGCCTATAGCGTTCATACTGCCCACCATAAAGTTTCTGTTTTAGCGCAAGAAGCACCAATTCGTACCTTTTTTAAAAAAATACTGGAGCAAAAGGCAATACACTCCCAGGAATATCTTTAGAAGACTTCCGCCATCATACAGCGCACACTTCCGCCACCCAAATCTTCAATTGTAGGTATTGGACTGTGTACCAATGTAGCATATTTCGACAGTTTTTGAATTTGTTCAGGTAGTAACGCAGCATGAGCTCTTGAACTCATAACCAAAAGCGGGATGCCTTCTTTGGAGCTTAATGCAAGCATGTTACCTGCAAATTGTGTCACTTGTTCTTCACTAATCGCAATTACATCTTTACCGGAGTGTGTGAGTGAATCGTGAAGTAATACGCGCTCCTTTAGGCTATCAATGGCTTCTAAGCAAATTACCGCAAAGGTAACGCCCAATGCCATTATAACATTGGTATGGTATATCAACAAACGCTTATTCCTTACCGTTTGATACGCATAAAACGGAATTGGTTTATATTCAAAATCTGTACAAAATTGATAAAACAGTTCACGATTAGCGCGTGGAGAAAGCGCGCAGTAGGCAATACGATTTTGGTGGTCTAAGACCATACTTCCAGTTCCTTCTAAGAACATATCGTTTTGCTCATGCGAAGAGTAATCTTTAACTACCAATACGTCATGCCCTAAATTACGTAACGCATCAAAAATGCGTGTATTTCGTTCAGCCCGTCTGTTTGGGGCAAACATGGGGAAAAGTACCGCTTGGTATTTGGGAAGCAGCGCAAACCAATTATTTGGGAATAATGCGTCGGGTGTATCGGGGCTTAGCGTGTCTTCTACCACAGTAACTGTTACGCCGTGTATGCGAAGATTTGCAACAAAAGTATCAAACTCGCTGCGTGCATGTGCCAGGGCAGCTGTATTTGAAAGTAAATCTGACTTTTGAAAGTGATTGTTTATGGCAGTCTGCTCGTTAGACCGAAAGGAGGTGGGACGTACAAGTACGACATGGCTTGTAGGTTTCATACTATTCTTGTTAAGGGCATGGTTACACAGCGGAATAAACCGCCTTGTTTGGCAATTTCACGGAAATTAACTTCTTCCACGACTATATCATGTAAACGCAACCAATTGTTTAGGCGTGTGAAGCTACTATCTGAAACCACTACATCTGGGCGGAGAGAAACCACATTACACATCATTTGGCTCATTTCAAGGGCGGTAACTTCAAAAATATGTTCATGACCAAAAAAATCAACTAACCACCGGTATTCTTCCGGATCAGCAAAACCCTCGGGGCACGTAATAGCATAAGATGTGCCAACAGGTTGAAAACAACAATCTAGATGCAATGCATTTTTTTCCGGGATTGTATTGGATTTTATTAGCTCAAAAGAAACGACTTTTTTGTGTGGAAATGCGTTTTTAAGGGCTATAACAGCCGCTTTGTTTGTGCGGGCAGTAAGTAAATCTGAATAGTTGTCTTGTGTACATATCCCAACAAAAACATAGTCGTTGTGAACCATGACATCACCGCCTTCAACATGAACACTTTCTGGAAATATAAGTTGTTTTTCTTCTGGTATTAGTTGATAAAGTGTTTTTAGCCCTTGCAATTCAGCTGCGCGGTGGGGAATAATATTGGCTCGAACCCAAATATCATCAATAACAAAACCCAAATCCCGAGCAAAAATTTGATTGCAATCGACAACGATATCGGGTCGAAACACAACAACATTATAACGAATAAAAACTTTCTCAAGCGTATCTAAAGCCTTCTGTAAGGCTTCTTTTTTAGGGAAAGTATCTTGTAGTAAATGCTTCCTAGATGAGGGGTCGTATAAATCGTTTAATTTGGGCGGTTTGCCAATAGCATCAGCTGTACCCAAAAAAACATGGGTAAGCGTTTGCGTCTCTGTATGTACACAGAGTTTTATCCCATAGCTTATCGTTTATTCAGTGGTACAAATGGTCGTTTCGTTTTTCCTACATAAATTTGACGCGGACGTCCAATAGGTTCTTTGTTTAGTCTCATTTCCCTCCATTGCGCTATCCACCCGGGCAGGCGACCAAGGGCGAACATCACTGTAAAAGTTTCTGTTGAAATTCCCATGGCACGGTAAATGATTCCAGAGTAAAAATCGACGTTTGGATACAATTTACGCTCTACAAAATAGGGGTCGCTAAGAGCTTCTGCTTCTAGTTCTTTGGCAATATCTAAGACAGGATCAACAATACCCAGGTCAGCTAAAACTTCGTCAGCTGCTTTTTTAATGATACGAGCACGTGGATCAAAATTCTTATACACACGGTGGCCAAAGCCCATAAGTCGGAATGGATCCGCCTTATCTTTAGCTTTTTCCATGTATTTTTTGGTATCACCCCCATCTTGACGAATAGCCTCTAGCATTTCGACTACTGCCTGGTTTGCTCCTCCGTGAAGTGGTCCCCAAAGTGCCGATATCCCTGCCGAGACAGACGCAAATAGACCTGCATGTGAAGACCCAACAATCCGTACTGTAGAAGTAGAACAGTTTTGCTCGTGTTCAGCGTGTAAAATCAATAGTTTATTTAATGCGGCATCAACAACGGGGTTGGCAACATATTCTTTATTTGGCTTACGGAACATCATCCTTGCAATGTTCTCTACATAACCCAACGCATAATCCCCGTATTTAAGTGGAAGGCCTGCCTTTTTTCTAAATACCCAAGCTACTAAAACAGGTAGCTTACCCATTATACGCGTTATAGCCCTGTACATATCAACTTCATTGTCAACATCAACAGTGTTTGAGTTGAAAGCGGTTAAGGCGCTGGTCAACGACGATAATACGCCCATAGGGTGTGCAGCACTGGGAAAACTTTCCAAAATCTTTTTTAGGTCTTCATCTATATAGGATTCCTCTTTGATGTCTACCAAAAACTTCTCTAGTTGCTCTTCATTGGGTAACTCGCCAAAAATGAGCAAATAAGCAACTTCTAAAAAGTCGGCGCTGTTGGCAAGTTCATCAATGTCATATCCGCGATAGCGTAGTATGCCTTGCTCTCCGTCCAAAAAAGTGATAGCACTTTGACACGAGCCCGTATTTTTAAATCCCGGATCAAGCGTAATTAAATTTGTTTTTGCACGTAGGGTTTTGATATCAATTCCCAATTCATCTTGCGTTCCCTCTACAAGAAGTAATTCAATTAATTTGCCCTCATAGGACAGTGTTGCTGTTTTTGCCATTACTTTAGCTTACTATATTTATATGGATGAATTAAAACTTCACCTTGAATGCGTTATCTTGAGGATAATACGCATTTCTTCCCAATTCTTCTTCAATGCGAATCAACTGGTTGTACTTTGCCATACGATCACTTCTAGATAGCGACCCTGTTTTGATTTGACCTGTGTTCAAGGCTACTGCCAAATCAGCAATCGTATTATCTTCTGTTTCTCCTGAACGATGCGACATCACGCAAGTATACCCTGCATTTTGCGCCATTTGAACAGCTGCAATGGTTTCAGATAACGACCCTATCTGATTTACTTTAATCAAGATAGAATTGGCAATATCCTGATCTATTCCACGGCTAAGACGTGTAACATTTGTTACAAATAAATCATCACCTACAAGTTGGGCTTTGTCTCCAATTTTTTCAGTGAGGTATTTCCATCCTTCCCAGTCGTTTTCGTCCATTCCGTCCTCAATAGACACGATTGGATATTTTTCAACCAAAGATGCCAAGTAATCGGCTTGCTCTTGCGAGCTGCGTACTTTTCCTTCAGTGCCTTCAAACTTGGAATAATCATATTTACCATCTACATAAAACTCTGCTGCCGCACAATCTAAAGCAATCATGACTTCTTTAGCCGGTTTATAGCCTGCTTTCTCAATGGCTAATAAAATGGTATCAAGCGCATCCTCTGTACCAGCAAGTGTTGGAGCAAATCCGCCCTCATCTCCTACAGCAGTGCTCAAATTTCTGCCCTTCAATACTTTTTTTAAGTTGTGGAAAATTTCAGTTCCCATTTGAAGTGCATGCGTAAGCGATATTGCCTTTACGGGCATTACCATAAATTCTTGAAACGCAATAGGTGCATCGGAGTGTGAACCTCCATTGATGATATTCATCATAGGCACTGGAAGGGTTATGGCACGTGTTCCACCAACATAGCGGTAAAGCGGCAACCCAAGTTCGTTTGCGGCTGCTTTTGCCACCGCAAGTGAAACCCCTAATATGGCATTAGCACCAAGTTTGGATTTGTTTGGTGTGCCATCTAAATCAATCATCAATTGATCTATTTCTTCTTGCTCAAAAATAGAGTTGCCCAAAAGCTCAGGTGCAATAATCTCATTTACATTTTTTACAGCTTGTAAGACTCCTTTTCCCATATACGCATCACCGCCATCACGAAGTTCAACTGCTTCATGTTCGCCTGTAGAGGCACCTGACGGAACAGCTGCACGACCCAAGATTCCATTTTCTGTTATAACGTCAACTTCAACAGTTGGATTCCCTCTGGAATCAAAAATTTGACGTGCGTGTACATTTAAAATAATGCTCATGATGCTTGCTTTTTATGGTTGTTGATTTGTGATATGAATTGGTCAAATAAATACGATGAATCATGTGGCCCTGGACTTGCCTCTGGGTGGTATTGAACAGAGAAACAAGGCTTACCATCAATTCGGATACCAGCTACGGTATCGTCGTTTAAATGGGTGTGCGTAATAATTACCTGCTTGTGTCCTTCTGTTTCTTCACGATTGATGGCAAATCCGTGATTTTGAGAAGTAATTTCTCCTTTTCCAGTCTCCTTGTTTAAAACAGGATGATTAATCCCACGGTGTCCATTAAGCATTTTATATGTCGAAATGCCTTGCGACAACGCAATGATTTGATGTCCTAAGCAAATACCGAACAATGGTAATCCTTTGGCGATGATTTCCGCAGCGACAGCTTGGGCAGCATGTAGTGGCTCAGGGTCTCCAGGTCCATTTGATAAAAAGTATCCATCTGGATTCCAGGCTTGCATGGACTCAAAAGTTGTTTCAAGTGGAAAAACCTTTACGTATGCACCTCTGCTTGTCAAATTGCGTAGAATATTCTTTTTGATACCTAAGTCTAATGCTGCAATTTTGATTGCTGCATCAGTGTTGCCTGCAAAATAAGGAGATGTAGTGGTTACTTTTTGCGCAAGTGCAAGCCCTTTCATAGATGGTACATCTGCAAGTTTTTTCTTAAGTGCAACCATATCATCGGTATCGGATGAAATCACGGCGTTCATTGCGCCGTTATCTCGAATATAACTCACAAGCGCTCGTGTGTCTACATCTGAAATAGCTACTAGTTGTTGCTTTTCAAAAAAATCAAATAACGAACTGTCGGCAGCTTCGCGTGAAAATCCTGTGTTGAAGTTTTTACAAATCAGTCCAGCAATTTGAATTGCGTCAGATTCTGATTCAGCATCTTGGACGCCATAATTCCCAATATGGGCATTAGTGGTTACCATCAATTGCCCGTAGTAAGACGGGTCGGTAAAAATTTCTTGATAGCCTGTCATGCCTGTGTTAAAGCACAACTCGCCAAACGCTTGCCCTTCAATGCCGATGGATTTACCGTGAAACACCGTTCCGTCTTCGAGCAAAATGAGTGCTTTTTTACGGGATTGGTATTGGCTCATTCGGTTTTAAGTGTTTCGGCAAAATTAACACAAAAAAAGGATAAACCATCAGGTTTATCCTTTGAGTTATTAAAATACTGTTAAAAATTATTCTTCCGTATTTTTTTCATCAGCTGCAGCATCGGAGGCAGGTGTTTCAGCAGTATCCGCTTTTTGTACTTCTTCCGCAGGCGCTGCTGCAACTGTCTCAGCAGACTCGGCTACTTCTTCGGTTGCTGTTTCAGTTTCTACGGCAACAGCAGCAGCTTTTTTACTACCACGTCTGCGTGACTTTTTCTTAGGCTTCGCTGTTTCATACACCTCATTAAAATCAACAAGTTCAATTAATGCCATATCAGCATTATCACCCAGCCTATTTCCCATTTTGATAATGCGCGTATATCCACCAGGACGATCGCCAACTTTTTCTGAAACCGTGCGGAACAATTCAGTAACCGCAAACTTGTCGCGAAGTTCTCTAAAGGCAATACGACGATTGTGTGTCGAATCTACTTTTGAACGTGTAATAAGTGGCTCAATAAAGTTTTTAAGCGCTTTTGCGCGCGCAACTGTCGTATTGATGCGCTTATGCTCGATAAGCGATGAAGCCATGTTGGCGAGCATTGCCTTTCTATGGGTGTTGGTTCGCCCCAAATGGGCTACTTTTTTTCCGTGTCTCATGATTAGTAGCTATTGCGGAGTTAGTCTTTGTCAAGTTTGTATTTAGCCAAATCCATTCCAAAATTGAGTCCTTTGGCAATAACCAATTCTTCAAGCTCTGTAAGGGATTTTTTACCAAAGTTTCTAAACTTCATTAAATCACTTTTGTTAAACGATACCAAATCGCCAAGTGTGTCTACCTCAGCTGCTTTTAGGCAATTCAATGCACGAACAGACAAGTCCATATCTATGAGTTTTGTCTTCAATAGCTGACGCATGTGGAGTGACTCCTCGTCATATGTTTCTGTTTTTGCAATTTCGTCTGCCTCCAAGGTAATGCGCTCGTCAGAGAACAACATAAAGTGATGGATAAGCGTTTTTGCTGCTTCTGTTAGTGCATCTTTTGGATGAATAGATCCGTCAGTAACAATTTCGAAAATTAGTTTTTCGTAATCTGTTTTTTGCTCAACACGGAAATTTTCAATCGTATATTTTACGTTCTTAATTGGCGTGTAAATAGAGTCAATTGCAATAGTACCAATAGGTGCAGTAGCCTTTTTGTTTTCCTCAGCAGGAACATAACCACGTCCTTTTTCAATGGTAAACTCAAAGTTTAGCTGAACGCTTTCGTCCATATTACAAATGACTAAGTCTGGATTAAGCACTTGGAATCCAGATATAAATTTCTGCAAATCGCCTGCAGTAAGTTGTTTTTGTCCTGAAACGGCAACACTTACAGTCTCGCTATCAACTGAATCAATCTGTTGTTTAAAACGAACTTGCTTAAAGTTTAGGATCATTTCAGTAACATCTTCTACCACACCAGGGAGCGTAGAAAACTCATGATCAACTTTGTCAATACGAACAGACGTAATAGCAAATCCTTCTAGTGAAGCAAGCATTACACGGCGTAACGCATTACCAACAGTTAGCCCATATCCAGGCTCAAGTGGACGAAATTCGAAGACCCCTTCAAATTCATCCGAATCAATCATGATTACCTTGTCTGGTTTTTGAAAATTAAATAGTGCCATAGGATTATTTTGAATACAATTCGACGATTAGTTGTTCCTTTATGTTCTCTGTAATTTGCTCACGGGTAGGAACCGATACCAATGTGCCTTCTAAAGTAGCGTCATTCCAAGTAAGCCATTCTAAGTCGTGATTAGCTACTGATAATGAACGTTCAATCACGTCAAGTGATTTAGATTTTTCACGAACGCCAATGACATCGCCGGGCTTAACTTGACACGACGGGATATTTATGATTTCACCGTTTAATGTTATGTGACGGTGACCAACAAGCTGACGTGCAGCGCTTCGAGTTGGCGCAACACCAAGGCGATATACCAAGTTGTCTAAGCGCGATTCGCAAAGCTGAAGTAGCACTTCACCTGTAACGCCTTTACTAGCATTTGCTTTAATAAATAGATTGCGGAACTGACGCTCTAAAATACCATAGGTAAATTTTGCTTTTTGCTTTTCCATTAATTGGATTGCATATTCCGATTTTTTAGGTCTGCGACGGTTATTTCCGTGCTGTCCTGGAGGATAATTACGTTTTTCGAAAGACTTATCATCACCGAAAATGGCTTCGCCAAACTTCCGTGCGATTTTTGTCTTAGGACCAGTATATCTTGCCATAGTTAAAAATTTGTGCTGGGAATTAAGGTCTATCCTTCGCCAGCGGGATTAATATTAAACTCTACGTCTTTTAGGAGGACGACATCCGTTATGCGGCATTGGCGTCACGTCAACAATTTCGGTAACTTCAATGCCACCGTTGTGAAGGGTACGAATAGCAGACTCACGTCCATTACCAGGCCCTTTCACAAATACCTTTACTTTTCGTAGTCCAGCTTCCTGGGCTACTTTAGCAGCATCTTCAGCAGCAAGTTGTGCCGCATAAGGTGTGTTTTTCTTAGATCCTCTAAAACCCATTTTACCGGCAGAAGACCATGAAATCACTTCGCCTTTATTATTGGTTAGCGATACGATAATGTTGTTAAACGATGCGTTAATATGGGCTTCGCCAAAGGCTTCCACCACAACTTTACGCTTTTTTGAACTTGATTTAGCCATGTGTTATGCTTTATTTCGTTACTTTCTTCTTGTTAGCAACTGTCTTACGTTTTCCTTTTCGCGTACGCGAATTGTTTTTGGTACGTTGTCCACGCAGGGGAAGTCCAACACGGTGGCGGATTCCTCTAAACGAACCGATGTCCATCAAACGTTTGATATTCAATTGCGTCTCAGAGCGCAGTTCTCCCTCTATCTTAAACGAAGAAACTGCATCACGAATGCGACCGATTTCATCGTCGTTCCACTCATGTACTTTTTTGCTTTCATCAACACCAGCAGTTGCTAAAATCTCCTTAGCACGGCTGCGTCCAACCCCATATATATAGGTGAGCGATATAACGCCTCTTTTTTGTTTGGGAATATCTACTCCAGAAATTCTAGCCATAATTATCCTTGTCTTTGTTTGAACCTAGGGTTCTTTTTGTTGATTACGTATAAGCGTCCCTTGCGACGTACAATCTTGCAGTCGGCGCTTCTTTTTTTAAGTGATGCTCTAACTTTCATATTTTAATATCTGTAGGTGATGCGTGCCTTAGTCAAATCGTAAGGAGACATCTCCAGTTTTACTTTATCTCCAGGTAATAGCTTGATGTAATGCATACGCATTTTGCCCGAAATGTGTGCCGTTACCACATGTCCATTTTCTAACTCCACGCGAAACATGGCGTTCGAAAGTGCCTCGATGATTTGGCCGTCTTGCTCTATTGCTGCTTGCTTTGCCATTAAATTCCTGCCGTTTTACGTTTACTCCCTGTTTTCATTAATCCATCATAATGACGGTTAAGCAAATAGGCGTTAATTTGCTGAATGGTGTCAATTGCGACGCCTACCATAATAAGGAGCGAAGTTCCACCATAAAATAATGCCCAACCTTGTTGCATCCCAAACAAATGATATACAACAGCAGGTAACACCGCCACAGCCGCCAAAAATAACGAACCGGGGAAAGTAATCTGTGACATAATGCGGTCTAAAAAATCAGCTGTCTCAGTTCCAGGGCGAACACCTGGAACAAAACCACCGCTTCGTTTTAAATCGTCTGCCATCTTGTTTGTAGGCACCGTGATAGCTGTATAAAAATAAGTAAATACAATAATGAGTACTGCAAACAATATGTTGTACCACAGCCCAAAAATGTCTGAGAATGAAGCTTGCAACCACTGGCCTACCGTACTATCGCCTGCCAAACGACCAAGAGCCGCAGGAGCAAACATAAGTGCCTGTGCAAAAATAATAGGCATTACGCCTGATGCATTAAGTTTAAGTGGAATGTATTGACGAGATCCGATTTGATTTTTATCGATTCCTCCTGAAGCCGTTCTTCGTGCATATTGTACTGGAATTTGACGCACTGCCATAACCAGTAAAATACAAATAGCATTAATCGCAATCCAAACAATGGTCTCGATTAAAATAACAATAGGACCACCGTTGTTTTCTGTTACTCTAGAAACAAATTCCTGTGCAAATGACATAGGAAGGGTCGCCACAATACCTACTGTGATCAGTAGCGAGATACCGTTCCCAATTCCTTTATCTGTAATTTTTTCTCCCAACCACATAGCAAAAACCGTTCCTGTGACAAGAATAATTACTGAAGGTACCATAAACCCAATTCCTTTTCCAAGGATAAATGCAGACTCTGGAACTCCTAATGCGCTTAGTGAGTACAAGTAAGCTGGTGCTTGGAATACACAAATAGCAATCGTAAGCCAACGCGTAATCTGATTGATTCTACGACGTCCACTTTCTCCTTCTTTCTGTAATTTTTGCAAATAGGGAATAGCAATACCCATAAGTTGCACAACGATAGAAGCTGAGATATAAGGCATGATTCCCAAAGCGAATACAGAAGCGTTTGCAAAAGCACCTCCTGTGAACATATTCAATACACCAAGTAATCCACCACCACCAGTTCTGCTGGAGAGTTCAGATAGTTGTACAGGATCAATTCCGGGAAGCACTACTTGCGCACCAATACGATACACAACTAGTAATCCTAGCGTAATCCCAATACGGGTTTTAAGCTCCTCTATTTTCCAAATACTCGATATGACTTCTAAAAATCGTTTCATTTGTTACAGCGTGATAGCCTCACCTCCAGCAGCCTCAATAGCCGCTTTTGCTGATGCCGTAAATTTGTGGGCACTTACTTTTAGTTTAGACGTTAATTCTCCGCGACCTAAAATTTTAACCAAGTCATTCTTTCCAACTAAGCGTAACGAAATCATCGTTTCAACGTCTAAAGTAGACTTAATTTTCTTTCCATCAACAAGTGCTTGGAGTTTATCCAAATTGATTCCCGCATATTCTTTACGGTTAATGTTGGTGAATCCAAATTTTGGCACGCGGCGTTGAAGTGGCATTTGTCCTCCTTCAAAACCAATTTTTTTCGAGTAACCAGAGCGTGATTTTGCCCCTTTGTGACCGCGTGAAGCCGTACCACCCGTTCCAGAGCCTTGTCCTCTTCCTAAGCGTTTGCTTCCGCCTTTTACTGCGCCTTTTGCTGGCTTTAAGTTTCCTAATTCCATATTATGCGTTTTGGACGGTTACCAAATGTTTTACTTTGTTAATCATGCCTTGAATTACGGCTGTGTCGTCGTGCTCTGCAACCTGACCAATACGATGTAAGCCAAGAGCTGCAAGCGTACGTTTTTGATCTTCCGGACGCTTGATGTAACTTTTTACTTGTGTAACTTTAATCTTTGCCATGTCCTTATCCGTTAAAAACTTTATCAAGTGAAATTCCACGTTGCTTGGCTACAGTATTAGCGTCACGCAATTGCAGCAGTGCATCAAAGGTTGCCTTTACCACATTATGCGGGTTGGAAGAACCTTGAGATTTTGAAAGTACATTGTGAACACCAACTGCTTCGAGTACCGCACGAACGGCGCCACCAGCAATTACTCCAGTACCCTCAGATGCAGGTTGGATATAAACGCGTGCTCCGCCATACTTACCTTTTTGTTGGTGTGGTATAGTCCCATTATTGATAGGAATACGAACCAAATTCTTTTTTGCGTCTTCAACAGCTTTTGAGATGGCCTCAGAAACCTCTTTAGATTTCCCAAGTCCTTGACCAACAACACCATTTTCATCACCTACTACCACGATAGCAGAGAATCCAAAAGCACGTCCACCTTTAGTTACTTTGGTTACACGTTGAACACCAACCAATCGATCTTTAAGGTCAAGACCCCCTGGCTTTACAAATTCTACATTTTTATAATCTTGATACATACTTAAAAGTTTAATCCTGCTTCGCGTGCGCCATCAGCAAGTGATTTTACACGTCCGTGATACAAATATCCTCCGCGGTCAAAACGAATGGCAGAAATACCAGCAGCAAGTGCTTTTTCCCCAATGGCTTTCCCTACTTTTTGGGCAAGCTCTGATTTTGTTCCGCTATGCTCAGCAAACACTTTGTCTCTTGATGAGACAGAAGCAAGCGTAACGCCTGTTTCATCGTTTACAATCTGCGCATAAATTTCTTTATTACTTCTAAAAATAGACATACGCGGCATGTCAGCACTACCAAGTACGGTATTGCGATAGCGCTTTTGAATGCGTTGTCTTCGTTGGGTTTTATTCATTTTCATATCCCTACTTATTATGCAGATTTCCCTGCTTTTCTTCTAATTTCTTCACCTACAAACTTGACTCCTTTTCCTTTGTAAGGTTCTGGCTTACGGAACGAACGAATTTTCGCCGCAATAGAACCGACCAATTGATTGTCATGAGAGCTTAGTTTGATGACTGGGTTTTTACCTTTTTCAGATATCGTTTCTAACTTAACTTCAATAGGCAATTCAAATACAATGTTGTGTGAGAAACCAAGTGCAAGATCTAGTTTTTGACCTTGATTCGAGGCGCGGTATCCAACTCCTACCAATTCCAATTCTTTCGTAAATCCAACAGAAACTCCCTGAATCATATTGGAGATAAGCGCACGATACAAACCGTGTTTCGCTTTGTGAGACTTGCTCTCAGAGGTCCGTGAAACAACCAACTGACCATCTTCTTGCGCAATAGTTACCGAGTCGTAAGACTGTGAAAGCTCGCCTAATTTTCCTTTTACGGTAATCACACCGGGTTGAATGTCAACCGTGACGCCGTCTGGAAGTGCTATAGGATTATTACCAATTCGTGACATAATTCGATTCTTTAAGGTTTAGTGAACGTAACAAAGTACTTCTCCACCTACATTTTCTTTTTTTGCTTGTTTACCCGTCATTACCCCGTGAGACGTAGAAACGATTGCAGTTCCCAATCCATTCAGTACGCGTGGTACTTCATTGGTTGCAACATACTTACGTAATCCTGGTGTACTGATGCGTTCTAATTTTTTAATAACAGGCTCTTTTGTAAGACGGTCATATTTCAAAGCAATTTTGATACTCCCTTGTACCGTATCGTCTTCTTTTTTATAACTAAGGATATATCCTTGGTCAAATAAAATTTTGGTAATTTCTAACTTCAAGTTCGAGGCAGGAACTGAAACCACACGGTGACCAGCGCTATTAGCGTTTCGAATGCGCGTTAGATAATCTGCAATTGGATCTGTATTCATAATATTATTCGTTTACCAGCTAGCTTTTTTAACTCCAGGGATAAGTCCTTTGTTTGCCATTTCACGGAACATCACGCGTGAAAGACCAAACTGACGCATATATCCTTTTGGACGACCTGTTAATTTGCAACGGTTGTGCGTGCGCACCGGCGATGCATTTTTTGGTAATTTTTGCAAGGCCTCATAATCTCCAGCTGCTTTTAGTGCAGCACGCTTCTCAGCGTATTTGGCTGTAAGTTTTGCTCTTTTGACCTCACGGGCCTTCATTGATTCTTTTGCCATACTAGTTTTTCTTAAAGGGCATGCCCAATTCGTTCAACAATGATTTTGCTTCTTTATCTGTATTCGCTGAGGTAACAAACGTGATATCCATACCCGAAATTTTATGTACTTTATCGATGTCTATCTCAGGAAAAATAATTTGTTCTTGGATTCCAAGGTTATAGTTACCACGACCATCAAAGCCATCGGCTTTTACCCCCTGGAAATCACGTACACGTGGGAGTGCAGCTGTAACCAATCGGTCAAAGAACTCATACATTTTATCGCCTCGCAACGTAACTTTAGCTCCAATGGGCATTCCCTTACGTAGTTTAAATGTTGCCACGTCTTTTTTGGAAAGCGTTGGTAATGCTTTTTGACCCGAAATCATGGTTAGCTCATCTACTGCATGATCTACTAATTTTTTATCCGCAACAGCAGCACCAACGCCACGGCTCAGCACAATTTTTTGAAGTTTTGGTACTTGCATTACATTCTTGTATCCAAATTCCTCAGAAAGTCGAGGTGTCACTCGCTCTTTGTATTCGGTTTTAAGTCTTGGTTGGTAACTCATCTTAAATAGCTTCATTAGTTTTACGTGCCACACGTACTTTCTTTCCCTCTTCCATACGATATCCAACACGAGTTGTTTGACCGTCAGCAGTGATTAATGAAAGATTTGAAATAGCAATGGGCGCTTCTTTTTCAACAATGCCTCCTTGAGGATTTTCTGCATTGGGTTTGGTGTGACGCTTAACTACGTTTACACCGGAAACAATTGCTTTGTTCTTTTCGCGAAGTAGTGAAACAATTTCACCCTCAGTACCCTTATGATCGCCAGCAATCACACGTACTTTATCTCCAGATTTAAATTTTATCTTACTCATAATTATAATACTTCAGGAGCTAAGGAAATTATTTTCATAAACTTACGATCTCGCAGCTCACGCGCTACAGGACCAAATACACGTGTACCGCGCATTTCGCCTTGTGCATCTAACAGCACACAAGCATTCTCGTCAAAACGAATATATGATCCATCGGGACGGCGAATTTCTTTTTTAGTGCGCACTACAACTGCAGTGGACACTTGTCCTTTTTTAATCGAGCCGTTAGGTGTGGCTTCTTTTACCGTAACCACAATCTTATCTCCAATAGACGCATACCTGCGCTTTGTACCACCTAAAACGCGGATGGTAAGCACTTCTTTGGCGCCTGTATTGTCGGCAACTCTAAGTCTTGATTCTTGTTGTAACATTACTTTGCTCTTTCAATAATTTCAACCAAACGCCAGCACTTTGATGCGCTCATTGGGCGTGTTTCCATAATTTTTACTGTATCTCCGATATTGCAATCGTTTGTTTCATCGTGTGCTACGTACTTTTTCGTTTTCAAAACGAACTTTCCGTACATGGGATGTTTCACGCGTTTTACTTCGGATACTACAATAGATTTTTGCATTTTGTTGCTTGTCACAACCCCGATGCGTTCTTTACGTAAATTTCTAGTTTCCATATTACGCTTGTTCTAAATTTCGTTTTGTTAATGCTGTTTTAATACGTGCAATGGTTCTTCGCTGCTCACGTATAGAGATTGGATTCTCTAATGGAGACAGGGCGTGCGTTGCACGAGCACTTTCATAGCTTTTTTGAAATGCTGTAAGCTTTTCATTAAGCTCTTCTACCGATAATTCATTAATCTCTGTCTGTTTCATACCTAATGCTTATGCTTCGAAATCACGAGCAATAATAAACTTTGTTTTAACTGGTAGTTTTTGGGCTGCTAATCGCAATGCTTCTTTAGCAACATCAATTGGCACGCCTGAAATCTCAAACATAATCCGACCTGGCTTTACTACAGCTACATAATGATCTAGAGCTCCCTTTCCTTTACCCATACGAACCTCAAGAGGTTTTTTAGTAATAGGCTTATCCGGGAAAATTTTAATCCACAACTGTCCTTCACGTTTCATGTATCGTGTGGCTGCAATACGCGCAGCTTCAATCTGGCGTGAAGTGATAAACTTGGAGTCAAGTGCCTTGATACCAAACATCCCATTCGATAATTCGTGTCCGCGCTGCGATAGGCCTTTCATGCGGCCTTTCTGCATTTTACGGTGTTTTGTTCTTTTCGGTTGTAACATGACCTAAACTTTATTTTCTACGACGAGGATTACGTCCTCCGCGTTTTTCATTTTTTCCTTTAGCAGCACCCAAACTCATACCCACTAGTGGAGATAGTTCGCGCTTACCATAAACTTCACCTTTCATAATCCACACTTTGATACCCAAACGACCGTAGGTAGTATGAGCTTCTACAAGTGCATAATCAATATCTGCACGGAATGTCGATAATGGAATACGTCCATCTTTATAACTTTCGGAACGTGCCATCTCAGCCCCGTTTAGACGACCTGAAATTTGAATTTTAATCCCTTCTGCGTTCATACGCATTGCAGCAGCAATAGCCATTTTAATGGCACGACGATATGAAATACGACTTTCAATCTGACGTGCAACACTTGCTCCAACTAGTTGTGCTTCAAGCTCTGGACGCTTGATTTCAAAAATGTTCAATTGAACTTCTTTGCTCGTAATCTTTTTAAGCTCTTCTTTTAGCTTATCTACTTCTTGACCACCTTTACCAATAATAATTCCCGGGCGAGCTGTTGTAATGGTGATGGTAACAAGTTTGAGCGTGCGCTCAATAATCACACGCGAAACGCTTGCTTTAGCAAGACGTGCATGTACATAGCGACGGATTTTGTCGTCTTCGGCTAGTTTATCGCCATAGTCGTTGCCTCCGTACCAGTTAGACTCCCATCCGCGGATGATCCCTAATCTATTTCCTATTGGATTTGTTTTCTGTCCCATATTCGGTGTTAGCTTTGCGCGTTATCTTTAGCTCCTAGCACGAGTGTCACGTGGTTTGAGCGTTTTCTAATTCGATGACCTCTTCCTTGTGGAGCGGGACGCAAGCGCTTAAGCATGGTACCACCATCCACTCGGATTTCTTTTACATAAAGACCTGCCTTTTCAACGTCAGCGTCTTCGTTTTTGGCTTGCCAGTTGGCAATAGCCGATAGTAATAGTTTCTCTAAACGACGAGATGATTCTTTTGCGCTAAAACGCAAAATAGACAACGCCTTTTCTACGCCTTCCCCTCGAATCAAATCTGCCATAAGGCGCATTTTACGTGGCGATGTTGGGCAATCGTTTAGCTTTGCAAAAGCAATATGCTTTCGGCTTTCTTTTAGCTGTGCTGCAGTTTCTCTTTTACGAACTCCCATGGCTTATTTTTTTCCTTTATTTTTTGCTCCAGCATGACCACGAAACGAGCGGGTTGGTGAAAACTCACCAAGCTTATGCCCCACCATGTTCTCGGTTATGTATACAGGTACAAACTGACGACCGTTGTGTACGGCAATAGTTTGACCAACAAAATCGGGTATAATCATAGAGGCACGTGACCAAGTTTTGATTACAGCTTTTTTACCTGAATCAGAATTTGCTTGTACTTTTTTTACCAAGCTATGGTGTACGTAAGGTCCTTTTTTTAGTGATCTAGCCATTGCTTATTTTTTTCTACGTTCAATTATGTACTTGTTAGACGCCTTGTTCTTATTACGGGTACGGTATCCTTTTGCAGGAATGCCATTACGCGAACGCGGATGTCCTCCTGAGGCACGTCCTTCACCACCACCCATTGGGTGATCTACTGGGTTCATCACAACAGGGCGCGTTCTTGGACGACGACCTAACCAACGGCTGCGGCCCGCCTTTCCAGAAACCACTAGCTGGTGATCCGAATTTGAAACAGTACCAATCGTAGCCAAACATGTTGTTAAAATCATACGTGTTTCACCAGATGGTAATTTGATTGTTGCGAACTTTCCATCACGAGCCATAAGCTGCGCAAATGCCCCTGCACTACGGGCAATAGTTGCCCCTTGTTCTGGGTGAAGCTCAATACAGGAAATAATAGTACCCAACGGAATGTTTGCCAATGGCATCGCATTTCCAATCTCGGGTTGTACTTTTTCACCAGAAACCACTTCTTGGCCAACCTTAAGTCCAGCCTGGGCAATGATGTAACGCTTTTCGCCATCGGCAAACTGCGTAAGGGCAATAAAAGCAGATCGATTAGGATCATACTCAATAGTTTTAACTTCAGCAGGAGCGTCAAAACGGTTGCGCTTAAAATCGATAATACGGTAGCGTTTTTTGTGTCCACCACCAATGTAGCGAGACGTCATGCGACCGCTGTTGTTACGACCACCTGAACGTTTTTTCGGAGTAAGCAAGCTTTTCTCCGGCTTATCAGTAGTAATGGCGTCGTTTCCATTTACTACTCTACCGCGCTGTCCAGGAGTTATAGGTTTAAGTTTTCTAACTGACATCCTATCTAATTATAAATTACTGTAAAAATCAATGTTTTCTCCCTCAGCTACTTCCACAACTGCGCGTTTGGTAGCGTTGGTCTTCGAATGCTGAATACCATTTTTGGTATAGCGTGATCGTCTTTCTGGTCCGTAGTTAAGCGTACGTACTTTTTCTACAGTTACACCGTAAGCAGCCTCAACCGCTTTTTTAATTTCAACCTTATTTGCTTTTGGGTTTACCAAAAACGTATAGCGATTGCGCAACTCGCTTTCGCGGGTTGCTTTTTCGGTAATTATGGGTTTTAGCAAAATACTCATCGTGTATTATTTACTCAGATTAGCTTCAATGGCAGCTACGGCACTTTCTGCAAGAACCAAATGCTGCGCATTCATAATTTTGTATGTATTCAACTCATCGTTTGTTAGCACTTCGGTGGAAGTAAGGTTTCTACCTGACAAATACACATTTTGGTTAGGTGAACCCAAAACCCAAAGTGATTTTTTATCGGCAACTCCCAATGCACTTAGTGCCGCTTGGAACGATTTTGTTTTTGGTGCATCAAACTGGAAGTCTTCGACAACCGTAATGCTTTTTTGTTTTGCTTTCAGGCTAAAGGCAGATTTACGTGCTAAACGTTTCACGTTCTTATTCACCTTTTGGTTGTATGACCGAACACGAGGTCCAAACACACGTCCACCACCACGAAATAACGGGTTTTTAATACTACCCGCACGAGCAGTACCTGTTCCTTTTTGTTTCTTAATCTTTCGCGTACTTCCTACAATCTCAGCGCGTTCTTTCGCCTTGTGTGTTCCTTGACGCTGGTGTGCTAAATATTGCTTTACATCCAAATAAACGGCATGCTCGTTAGGCTCAACACCAAAAATAGACTTGTCTAGCGCAACCGTGCGTCCAGTATCTTTTCCGTTAATATCAACTACTGCTACTTTCATTACTTACGAATTAAAATGAACGCATTTTTGTGACCAGGCACACACCCTTTAACCACAATTAAGTTTTTCTCAGGAACTACTTTAAGCACACGTAAATTTTGTACGGTTACTTTTTCGTTCCCCATCTGTCCAGCCATGCGCATGCCCTTGAATACACGTGCTGGATATGAAGCAGCTCCAATAGAACCTGGAGCACGAAGACGGTTATGCTGACCGTGTGTGGCTTGGCCAACACCACCAAATCCGTGTCGTTTTACAACACCTTGAAATCCTTTTCCTTTAGAAGTACCTGTGATATCCACAAACTCTCCCGCAGTAAAATGATCAACCGAAATGGTATCACCAAGATTATACTCCTCTTCAAATCCTTGAAATTCTACAAGCTTACGCTTTGGCGCAGTGCTTGCTTTTTTGAAATGACCGCTTGCTGCTTTTGTTACATTTCGTTCTGCTTTGTCATCAAAACCTAACTGTAATGCATCGTAGCCGTCAATTTCTTTGGTACGAACTTGAGTTACCACGCATGGACCCGCTTCAATAACGGTACAGGGAAGATTCTTCCCATTCTCGTCAAAGATGCTCGTCATACCAATTTTTCTACCTATTAAACCAGACATAATCTGAAATGTTTACTCCCTTTGGGTGTTATACTTTAATTTCTACTTCTACGCCGCTAGGCAACTCTAACTTCATCAAAGCATCAATGGTCTTAGATGAAGAACTATAAATATCCAACAAACGCTTGTACGAGCTTAGCTGAAACTGCTCACGCGATTTTTTATTAACGTGTGGCGAACGCAACACCGTAAAAAGCTTTTTGTGTGTTGGTAACGGGATTGGACCTGTTACCACAGCACCGGTTGACTTTACGGTTTTCACAATTTTCTCAGCAGAGCGATCTACCAAATTGTGGTCGTACGATTTAAGTTTAATTCTAATTTTTTGACTCATCGTAAATGATTTAAGCTTTTTGTCCTTTTACCTCAGCTATTACTGCCTCGGAAATGTTAGACGGTGTTTGTTCATAGTGTGAAAACTCCATAGTAGAAGTTGCACGACCAGATGAAAGTGTACGCAATGATGTAACATAACCAAACATTTCTGAAAGCGGTACGTTGGCTTTAACTACCTTCGAACCTGCACGATCGTCCATGCTGTTTACTTGTCCGCGACGACGGTTAAGATCACCAACAATATCACCCATGTTTTCCTCGGGCGTAAGTACCTCTAATTTCATTATCGGTTCCATAATAACGGCACCAGCTGCTTTCGCTGCTGACTTATAACCCATTTTGGCAGCCAATTCAAACGAAAGTGAATCGGAATCCACAGGGTGGAAAGAACCGTCTGTCAATGTTACCTTAATAGCATCTATTTCAAAACCAGCTAAAGGCCCATTGGACATGGCTTGTTTAAAGCCTTTTTCAACAGATGGGATATATTCTTTTGGAACGTTACCCCCTTTAATTTTATTTACAAACTCTAAACCTGATTTACCTTCTTCAGCTGGCTCAAGGGTAAATACAATGTCTGCAAACTTACCACGACCACCCGATTGTTTTTTGTACACTTCACGGTGATCTGTAGAATCTGTAATTGCTTCTTTGTACTCTACTTGAGGTTGACCTTGATTTACATCAACCTTAAACTCACGTCTAAGACGATCAACAATAATATCAAGGTGAAGCTCACCCATTCCAGATATAATAGTTTGACCAGAAGCCTCGTCTGTTTTGACTTGGAACGTTGGATCTTCCTCTGCAAGTTTGGCAAGTGCCATACCTAATTTGTCAACGTCTGCTTTTGTTTTTGGCTCAACCGCAATACCGATTACAGGATCAGGAAAGTCCATACTTTCTAAAATGATAGGAGACTTTTCTGCAGAAAGCGTATCACCCGTCTTGATATCTTTAAATCCTACAGCTGCACCAATATCACCAGCTTCAATAAAGTCAATGGAGTTTTGCTTGTTGGCATGCATCTGATAGATACGTGAAATACGCTCTTTGTTACCAGAACGATTGTTTAATACATAAGAACCTGCATCCAAGCGACCAGAATATGCGCGGAAAAATGCCAAACGACCAACAAATGGGTCTGTAGCAATTTTAAACGCCAACGCAGCAAAAGGATCGTTAACTGAAGGCTTACGAGAAATTTCGTTACCAGAATCTGGATCCGTACCTACAATCGCCTCTTTATCTTCAGGAGATGGTAAATAGCGACAAACTGCATCTAACAAAAACTGAACACCTTTGTTTTTAAATGCAGAACCACAAATCATTGGAATAATGCTCATGTCTTGCGTAGCTTGACGCAAAGCCTCGTGCACCTCATCTTCAGTGATGCTGTCTGGATCTTCAAAATATTTTTCTAAAAGATTTTCGTCATACTCAGCAACAGCTTCGATAAGCTCGCCACGGAATTTTTCGACATCTTCTTTCATGTCTTCTGGGATATCTACTACATCAAAAGTAGCACCCATGTTTTCCTCATGCCAGATGATAGCACGGTTTTTCACCAAGTCAACGCAACCTCTAAAGTCATCTTCGTCACCAATAGGAAGGACAATCGGTACGGCGTTAGACTTTAACATCTCACGAACTTGCGTACAAACATTAAGGAAGTTTGAACCCTGGCGATCCATTTTGTTAACAAAGCCCATACGAGGCACTTTATAATTATCTGCCAATCTCCAGTTCGTTTCTGATTGAGGTTCTACACCATCAACAGCAGAAAATAAAAACACAAGTCCGTCTAATACACGAAGTGAACGGTTTACTTCAACTGTAAAGTCAACGTGTCCGGGTGTGTCAATAATATTAAAATGATAGGGTTTAGCGCCGTCCACAGGCTTCCCTTGATCTGTTGGGAATGTCCACTCACAAGTAGTTGCTGCAGAGGTAATGGTAATACCACGTTCTTGTTCTTGCTCCATCCAGTCCATTGTAGCCGCACCATCGTGCACCTCACCAATTTTGTGGCTCACACCCGTGTAGTATAAAATACGCTCGGTGGTAGTGGTTTTACCAGCGTCAATGTGCGCTGCAATTCCAATGTTACGTGTATATTTTAAATTTCTTGCCATGATTGTTATGCTGCGTGTTTAGAATCTAAAATGTGAAAAGGCTTTATTTGCTTCTGCCATTTTGTGGGTATCAGTGCGTTTTTTCACGGCGGCACCTTCTTCTTTTTCGGCAGCAATAATTTCGGCAGCAAGTTTTTGCGCCATAGATTTTTCGTTACGCTTACGTGCATATCCGATCAGCCATTTCATGGCCATGGAGATTTTTCGGTCTGGACGAATTTGCATTGGAATTTGAAAGGTAGCACCGCCCACACGGCGACTGCGTACTTCCACATGTGGCATTACGTTTGAAAGCGCATCTTTCCAAATTTGGAGGGCATCTTTCTCTTCGTTTTGATTTTTTGAATCTACGATATCAATGGCATCGTAAAATATTTTGAATGCTACGGATTTTTTCCCGTTCCACATCAGGTTGTTGACAAAACGCGTGACCAGTTGGTCATTAAATCGCGGGTCGGGAAGTAGAGGGCGTTTTTTCGCCTGTCTTTTTCTCATATTCTGGGTTTGAGTGGTTCAAGCAAGCTTGAACGTCATGTTACATTATCGCTACTATTACTTTTTAGGTCGTTTGGCACCATACTTGGATCGACGCTGCAAACGGCCTTCGACACCTGCGGTGTCAAGCGCACCACGAACAATGTGGTAGCGAACACCAGGTAAATCTTTTACACGACCTCCACGTACAAGTACGATAGAGTGTTCTTGTAAATTATGACCTTCTCCTGGAATATAGGCGTTAACCTCGTTCCCATTTGTTAGGCGAACCCTAGCCACTTTCCGCATGGCGGAATTTGGTTTCTTTGGTGTTGTAGTGTACACACGTGTACATACTCCACGGCGCTGCGGACATGAGTCCAAAGCAGCAGATTTGCTCTTTTTTGTGAGGTCCTTACGGCCTTTACGAACTAGTTGCGATATAGTTGGCATACGTTATACTTACTTTATTCCTTCAATTAAAGGGCTGCAAATGTAATATAATTTTTTACGCTATCAAACACTGTTATGTAATTTTTTAAGACGATTTAAACTACTGAAACGTTTAACCATATAAACGCCTTTATACATTTTGAATTAAAAAGCAATACGCACAATTCACTATGTTATTACATCTTCCGTGCGTAGTTTTGTTGCCAATATGCCAAAAAACCAAAACGAGTTTGTCACTTTTTTTGAAGCACTAGTTGCCAAAGAGCTTCCATTTGTGTTATTTCGATTGCCAAAAACACAAGAGATAGTGCTCTATCAACAACGAGACAGCACGCATCATCGAAGCAAAACACTAACTGAAAATGGCTTTGTGTTTGCTCCTTTTCAAGCCAAAGAATCTTACACCTACATTCCCAATCAATTGGAAACACGTTTTGTTGTTCTCCAAAACCCTATACCCTATTTAGCAAACAACACGGTTCAGGCACAAAACAAGTCCTATTATATGGAGTTGATTGATGCTGCAAAAAAGACTATTACGCAAAGCAGCCTTCAAAAGGTGGTCGTTTCTAGGGAGCATAAACAAGACTTTTCTGGATCAATTGCTGCATCATTTTTAAAACTCACACACGCCTACCCCAACGCAATGGTCTACTATTGGTCACATCCACACACCGGCGACTGGATGGGTGCAACACCCGAGACTTTGTTGGATATTCAAAATGGAGTGTGTAAAACTATGGCCTTGGCGGGTACATTTCCATTTGATGAAAACAAAGAACCAAGCTGGACTTCCAAAGAATTAGATGAGCAACAAATGGTAACAGATTTCATCCAAACTCAACTGCAACGAATTTTCTCGAAAGACAGCATCTACGTATCGCCCACCTACACGAAGCGCGCAGGAAATTTAGTGCATTTATGCGCCAATTTCGAAGTGCCACTAGGTAAGGCAACGGCACTGGATATTGTGCGCTTATTACACCCTACACCTGCCGTAGCGGGTGTGCCAGTAAAAGAGAGCTTAGCATTTTTGTCTAATTACGAAAGACATGACCGCAAGTATTACGCAGGAATTTTGGGACCAATTGCCAATAACAGCGTAAACCTTTTTGTAAACTTGCGTTGCGCAGAAGTAACCCAGAATCAAATTACATTGTATGTAGGAGGTGGAATTACCGCAAAAAGTCATCCTGAAATGGAGTGGACAGAAAGTCAACGCAAAGCAGAAACTTTGCTGAACGTATTGTAACTGTTTGCTAATTAGCACACTCATTTGCTGTTTTGTACCTTTGCAAGGCTATGAATTTGGATGCCCAAACACATCAAATGCGATATACCGAAATTCCGCTGCCACAGGCTGTAGTACATTATTGCGTGCAATATAAAATTCAGCATGTGATTATTTCTGCAGGTTCTAGAAATGCGCCCTTAACAAATGGCTTTGTTGAGCATTCTTTTTTTATCACCTACAGCGTAGTTGACGAGCGGGCTGCCGCTTTTTTTGCTTTGGGTATTGCCCAACAATTGGGAAAACCCGTGGCATTGGTTTGTACTTCAGGCTCAGCATTATTAAACTATTATCCTGCCGTGGCAGAAGCGTTTTACAGCGAGCTTCCTTTGGTTATTCTATCAGCAGATCGCATGCCACACCGCGTAGATATCGGCGATGGGCAAACTATTCAGCAAGAGGGGGTTTTTGGTCCGCACTTAATCGGATCGGCCACATTAAAACCAGATGTATCTCATGCTACAGAGGCGTTATTAGCAAGTAATAAGCAACCTTATTTTGAAGCAAAGCCTTCGCAAAAAGAAATTGATGCGCTTCAGCAAAAACACCTAGCGCATAATATTAAAGAACTTCAGCGTATTTTCACGATTGCGGCTACCGCAAATGGCCCTGTGCATGTAAATATTCCTATGGAAGAGCCGCTTTACGGCATGACAACTACGCCTATTGCTTTTCCAAAAGTTCCTGCGTTGAAAACACCTACAGTCGAAACTGATTTTGAGCTGTTAAAATCTGCTTGGAAAAACGCAAAGCGCAAGATGATTTTGGTGGGTGTTGCCAAACCAAATGCTGGTTTAGCGAACGCCTTAACTAATTTATTAGAAGATCCTAGTGTGCTTGTGCTTACCGAAAAAACCTCTAATTTTTCGCATCCCGCAGCGATTGATGCGATTGATTGCCTTATGGCGCCCTTAGAGCTTGAACAAAACGGAGGCGAGGCTGAACTAAAGCCCGACTTATTACTGACTTTAGGAGGCATGATCGTGTCCAAAAAAATCAAATTCTTTTTGCGAAAGCATCAAGCTTTAAACCATTTTCACATTGATCAAACCAAGGCAAACGACACCTTTTATTACCTGTCACAACACATCCATGCGCCTGCTGAAAATATTCTTACTGCATTGACTGAAATAAGCACCACCAAAAGTGATTATCAATTCAATATTTTGTCACGCTATCGCAATTACTTACAAAAAGGAAAGGGATATCTATCCAAAATTCCTTTCTCAGATTTACGTGTTTTTGAGCTTATTACCCAAGCACTTCCACAAAACACACACCTACAAGTAGCAAACAGCTCGCCTATACGTTACATACAACTTTTCGATTTACCCAAAGGAACTGACGTATTTTGCAACCGCGGGACAGCCGGAATTGATGGCAGTACCGCTACAGCAATGGGCGCAGCCCAAATCAACACCAAGCAACTGGTATTTATTACAGGAGATTTAAGTTTCTTTTACGACATCAATGGGTTGTGGCATACCTACATACCTAATCACGTTCGTATAATTGTTATCAACAATCAAGGGGGCGGTATATTTAGAATTTTACCTGGCGAAAAAGACAGCCCCAAATATGACACCTACTTTGAAACCATTCACGACCGTAGGGCTAAAGACGTGGCAAAAACATTTGGATTTACGTACAATCATGTACGAACAGGTTGGGCACTAAAACAAGCACTCCGCCAATTTTTCCGCCCATCCCGTAAACCAAAAATTTTAGAAATTTGTACTCCTCGAAAATCAAACGACACCGTGTTGTTGGACTATTTTAGAGCAATGGCAAACACAAAGAAATAAATGAACACAATGAGAAACTGGGAAACCATAAAAGAGTATAGCGACATCCGCTTTGAATTTTACAAAGGCATTGCTAAAATTACAATCAACCGCGAAAAGGTTTACAATGCCTTTCGCCCCGAAACGAATAATCAAATGTTAGAAGCCATGGACGTTTGCCGGGAGAGAGAAGACATAGATGTAGTGGTGTTTACAGGTGCCGGTGAAAAGGCTTTTTGCAGCGGTGGCGATCAAAATGTTAAAGGAGTAGGCGGTTATGTGGGCGAGGACGGCGTACCACGACTGAACGTGTTGGATTTGCACAAAAAAATCAGAGAAATCCCAAAACCTGTGGTTGCCATGGTAAACGGCTACGCCATTGGCGGTGGGCATGTACTGCATGTGGTGTGTGATCTTACCATTGCCAGTGAAAACGCCATCTTTGGGCAAACAGGTCCTAAGGTTGGTAGTTTTGACGGCGGATTTGGCTCGTCTTATTTGGCACGCCATGTAGGGCAGAAAAAAGCACGTGAAATATGGTTTCTATGCCAACAGTACTCAGCACAAGAAGCCTTAGAGATGGGCTTAGTTAATAAGGTCGTTCCACTTGCTGATTTGGAAGACACTACTGTAGAATGGTGTCAGATTATGCAACAGCGCAGTCCGTTGGCGCTACGTATGCTCAAACGATGTATGAATGCCGAACTGGATGGGCAACACGGGTTAATGCAACTAGCAGGAGATGCGACGTTAATGTATTACTTGATGGACGAAGCACAGGAAGGAAAAAACGCCTTTTTGGAAAAGCGCGCACCCAACTTCAAACAGTATCCTAAATTCCCATAGTGGCAAAACCCTCGTTGTTTCGCATTTGGATTGCTGCAGCTCGACTGCGAACGCTACCCCTATCGATGGCAGGAATTGTGACGGGCAATGCATTAGCCATTTCACATACTGACTTTTCTTGGGCGCTCTTTGCCGGTACGCTACTCACCGCCGTTACCTTTCAAATTCTATCCAATTTTGCCAATGATTATGGCGACGGCGTAAAAGGCACAGACAACGACAATAGGGTTGGGCCAAAACGGGTACTGCAACAAAAACTACTTTCTAAAAAAACACTTTTTAACGCCATTGTTCTAATGGGTATTGCGGGATTAATAGTAGCCATGGGTACTATTGCTTTGGCGTTTGGATTGGAAGAAATTCAACGTAGTTTGGTGTTTTTAGGACTTACTATTGCTTCCATTTTTGCGGCTTATAAATACACTGCCGGTAAAGGGGCCTATGGTTATTATGCCCTTGGTGATCTGTTTGTTTTTGTGTTTTTTGGAGGTCTGGCAGTCATGGGATCTTATTATTTACAAACACAGTCATTGCACCCGTCGGTCTGGTGGATGGCGCTTACCATTGGATGCCTTAGTGTGGGTGTGCTAAACCTGAACAACATACGCGATATGGAAAATGACACTGCCATGGGTAAAAAAACCATCGCATCTCTTTTGGGAGGCAATTCAGCTAAAACCTACCACGCCTTACTTTTGCTCACATCAAGTGTATGTTTGTGGATTGGGTTAAAGCCATTTGCCGACTCTTTTTGGCACTACTTCCCTGTTGTCATGGTCATTCCACTTCTATTTCAACTTTACAAAACCCTAAAAACTAGGTCTCCTATCGATTTTGATGTATTACTAAAACCCCTGGCATTGACCACTTTTATACTAAGCCTGCTTGTACTTGTTACACAATTGTTGGTGCAATGAAGGTGCGTTTTAAAAAATACACGCTCAATTTTAAACGCCCCAGCGGAACGTCTAGGGGAGTGTTGCGCCAAAAAGAAACGTATTTTATTGAAATTACAGATGGAAATCGTAGAGGGCTTGGGGAATGTGGGTTGTTTCGTGGGCTTAGTTACGATGACGTGCCTGGTTTTGAGGCGCAACTGGCAGCCGTTTGTAAAGCCTTAGAAGTTGGAGAAGATACCTCTGCGCTGTGCGCCAATTATCCCTCCATACAAATGGGCGTTGAAATGGCACTTTTATCCTTTAACTCCCCTACTCCATTTCAACTATTTAATACGGCATTTAGTCGCGGACAACAACCCATTGCTATAAATGGATTGGTTTGGATGGGTGATGTATCTTTTATGCGCCAGCAAGTGTTTGACAAAATTGATGCGGGATTTGATTGTATCAAGCTAAAAATTGGCGCATTGGATTTTGAGGTGGAGTGTCAATTGTTAGCAGAAATCCGAGAGCGCTATCCCGCCAAGGACGTAACCCTGCGTGTGGATGCTAATGGTGCCTTTTCACCGGATGAGGCGTTGGAAAAATTAAAAATTTTGGCTGAATTCGACTTGCACAGCATTGAGCAGCCCATTGCCGCAGGACAACACAAAGCAATGGCAGATTTATGTGCCAAAACACCTTTGCCCATTGCGCTAGACGAAGAACTTATTGGGGTATTGCAGCACGATGATAAAAGTAGATTGTTGGATAATATCAATCCGCAATACATCATTCTAAAGCCAAGCTTGTTAGGTGGATTTGCTGCATCAGAAGCATGGATTGGCCTAGCAGAAGAACGCCATATTCAGTGGTGGGTTACCAGCGCTCTGGAAAGCAATGTAGGGCTAAACGCCATTGCGCAATGGACTGCCTCGCTGCACACCTCCACGCCACAAGGACTGGGTACAGGGAGTTTGTTTACCAATAATATTGAAAGCCCTTTGGTGGTGGCAAAAGGCATGCTGCACCACAATAATTCCCTAACTTGGGGTTATCGTTTTTAGCATGCAATTCCATCCAAAATTTCGACTTAATGGCAAGGCGTACAGCCAAGACAGCCTGCTTGTAGCAGCTAAAAAATGGCAGTCCTCTGGAGATAATGAACAAAAACAATTGGGGATGTTTATGGAGGAATGGCTTCACGGCAATGATTCCCTAACGCTACACACCTCGGGTTCTACGGGTACACCAAAACCATTACTGGTATCCAAAAAATCCATGCAAGCTTCTGCGGAACGAACCGCTGCTTTTTTTGAACTTTCGCCAGGCGATACGGCCTTACTTTGTTTACCCATACGCTATATCGCTGGAAAAATGATGCTGGTTCGGGCTCTGGTTATTGGGCTAGAATTGGATGTAATCCCTTCTAAGACATTACTTGACTTAAAAGGTAAAACCTACGATTTTGCAGCACTAATTCCTTTACAAGTCAATGCCTCATTTGAGTTGCTAGGAAACCTAAAAAAGATACTTATTGGGGGGGCGCCTATCCCTACTGAACTACGCAAGGCATTAGCTAAAAAACATCCGCACTGCGTGGAAACTTACGGAATGACGGAAACCCTGACCCATGTGGCTACACGCCCCGTGTGCTATCCGGCTGTTCCATTTAGGGCTATGCCCGGCGTAAAAATTAATGTAAATCACGATAGTTGTTTGCAAATAATGGCCCCTTACATTTCGTCATCGCCCATTTGCACTAACGATGTCGTGGAGCTTTTAGACAATCAATCGTTTATGTTACTAGGTAGACGTGATTTTGTCATTAACTCTGGGGGGAGAAAAATATTCCCAGAACAGTTGGAAGAAAAATTGAGCGTTCAGTTAAGAATTCCATTCTTTTTTACAGGAATTCCAGATGTGGAATTGGGGGAAAAACTGGTACTTGTTGTTGAGGGGGGTATCAAAGAAAAACAACTCGGACTAAAAACCGCAACAAAACTGTTAGGCGCAGACAAACACCTTGTTCCAAAGGATGTGTTGTGCTTAGATACGTTTGTGCTCACACGTACAGGAAAGTTAAATAGAATAGCTACATTAAAAGGATTAGCTTTGTAAAACTAAGGCAAAAGAACCCAAGCTATTCGCACCAACAATACACTACTTCATTAACAAAATTTTAAAATAAAGTAGATTCTTAAAGTAAAGCGACTAATTTTTTCATAGGATTCGTAAAAAGACACCTTTTTGAGATAAAAAACTTGCGAATACAGCAGTTTTGGTTTTGTAGTTAACTCCCAATCGGGAAACTTCGATTACAACTAGCCTTGAATTTGGAGAAGGTGAAGTTAATTAAATACTAAATATTTTAGGCATCCCCAAAGTAATGCATTCATAAACCAAAAAGAAAGAAAACCCCGAAATTGCGGGTTTTTTTATACATTGCTGCAGTGAAAAAGAAACTTGTTTTTTTTATTGCACTTCTTTTTTTTGTGTCTTGTGTGTCTTCAACATCAGTAACCACTGCTTCTACCCCTCAAGAAAAAAAAGTCCAACAGAAGCAAGCGCTCAAAGACCGCTTGCAGGCCACCGTGGTTGAGCAAAATCGCTTAATTGATAGTTTAATTGCTGCTAAAGACACACGTTTAAAAAAAGACAAAAACGGCAACTATATTCGTCCCAACTGGGTGTCGGCCAAGGGAAATCCATTGTATTACAGCACCAATAAACGCTCGGCACGAAAAGCCATTAAAGCAAATGCAGTGGTTGCTGGGGGTGCACTTGGACTAAACCTCAATGGTAAAGGCATTCATATGGGTATTTGGGATGCTGGGCATATTTTTACTAATCATAATGAGTTTAATGGCGGGGCTGATTTTTTTGGTTATAAAGTCCCTATAGAAATCGCTGATTCCACAGCGGCCGATATCTGGCTCGGCCATCCAACAGCCGTGGCGTCTATTGTTATTGCCAAAGGGCTTTGGGAGAACGAAAAATATGATGTTGGCGGTATTTCACCCCAACTAGAAAAAATATATAGTTATGACTGGGATAATGATGTTTATGAAATTTTTAAACAACTCCAAACAAACAATAACACAGACTTTATTCTTTCCAACCATTCTTATGGCATACCACTATTAGACGATAATAACAAACTTATTCTTGAGAGTGAAGAAATAGGTGGCTATAGCCTGTGGAGTTCACTTATAGACGAAATTACGTATACCTACCCCAACTACTTGCACGTAGTGGCCGGTGGAAACGATGGTAGAAAAGTGTATCCAAGCCAGTCTGTTAATGGCTTAGACCAATTAACAGGTTCAACTACATCAAAAAATGCACTAACCGTAGGTAGTTTTTCCATGGATGACAATAGCGAAAACATCACCCCAACAGGATTTAGCAGCGCAGGACCTACCAACGATTTTCGTATAAAGCCTGAAATCTGTGCTGCTGGGCAAGCATTAGGTGCCGCCACTTGGAACGAAGATAATCCTGAAGCTACGGATAGCTATGTAGTTACAAGCGGCACCTCATTTGCCGCTCCAGCAACGGCAGCAGGCGTTGCCCTACTGCAACAACTTTACAAGCAAAAGCAGAATGCATTTATGCGTGGGGCTACCGCCAAAGCCTTACTATGCCATACGGCAGATGATATTACAGAGTGGGGTACACAAGATATTACAGGTCCTGATGTTAAAACGGGCTATGGTGCAGTGAATCTGGAAAAAGCAGCTGCACTTATTCGAAAAGATGTAAATGAAACCAATACCATTTTGGAATTTGAACTGAATGAAAACGATACCAAAACACTATATTTTCAGGTTATTGAGGAAGGAACCTTGACCGCCACACTGAGTTGGTACGACCCACACACTGTTGAGAGTTCAACCGCTACTCTAGTTAACGATTTAGACCTGCGAATAACGCAAGAAAACACCATATATTATCCATGGAAACTTTCCGAAGATGCGCAAAAAGCCGTTGCTGTTTTGAGCGACAATAGCACAGATAACCTAGAGCAAATTAAAATTTCAGAAAATTTGGGTGGTTCATATAAGGTTGAAGTAAGTAATAAAGGTAAGTTACAAAATGGAAGTCAAGAGGCATCGCTAATACTTTCAGGGCCTGGTATCATTTTTGTTACTGAAAAAGAATTGGAAAATATTAGTAAAGATGAATTTTTGGTACACCCCATTCCGGCGAATGACTACTTTACCATTACCACGCTTAAAAAAAATCTTCCTTTTCGTAATGTACGCTTGCTAAACTTGACAGGAAGCGAGGTTGCTCGTGTCGAAAAACTTTCCTTTACACAAACTCCAATGCGTTTCTACGTAAATCACATTGCAACTGGGAGTTATATTCTGGCTATTGAAACACAGAATGGAGCCTTTATTAAAAATGTAATAATTCGTTAGTTTCACTACTGATTTTTACTGAAAAATCAAGCTAAAACCTTTAACTTTATATTTATTAGATAAATTTGTTTTTTTAAGAAATTATTAACATTTTCGTAACAAATAATTAACAATTATGAAAACTAAATTTATTAAAATTTTAACATTAGCTTTTGCTTTTGTATTTCAGATTTCCTTTGCACAACAAACTGTTTCAGGGACCATCACAGACGCTGATAATCAGCCACTCCCTGGAGCTACTGTAGTTGTTCAAGGAACTTCTTCGGCCACAACAACCGACTTTGATGGAAACTATTCTATTGCAGCTGCCAACGGCGACGTTTTGGTGATAAGCTATGTAGGGTATACTGCCACTGAGGTTACAGTTAATGGCACTTCAATGAATGTTTCACTTACAACTTCTACTGCACTAGATGAAGTAGTTGTAACTGCCCTTGGTGTAACTAGAGACAAAAAATCATTGGGGTATGCAGTTCAAACTGTTAGTGGTGAGTCTGTTGGAGATGTAAAATCTGTAAATGCAATTGAAGCATTACAAGGTGAGGTAGCTGGACTTGACATTCAGGCCTTTAACACTATGGGGGGGTCTGCCAACGTAGTTATCCGTGGATATTCGTCATTATCTGGTTCGAACCAAGCACTTTTTGTTATTGACGGGACCCCTATAGATAATTTAACCGGAAACAGTAGAGATAATAATACTGGTAGAGGAGGTGTTGACTTTGGTAACGCTGCGATGGATATTAATCCCAACGATATTGAGTCCGTTTCTGTACTTAAAGGTGCTGCGGCATCTGCATTGTATGGTTCTAGAGCCTCTAATGGTGTAATCCTCATTACTACAAAGAAAGGTAAAGCCCAAGAAGGTCTGGGTATTTCGTTTAACTCTCAAATAACTACAGGTACTGTAGATATGGAAACATTACCCGTATACCAAGACCAATATGGTTATGGGTATGGACAGTACAGAAGAGCCTACATTGGTCCTTCTGCGATTGAAACTGGAGCGCAATGGACTGGTAACTATTACGGACAATGGGGAAATAATTCTTCGTTTTACACAGGTGACGATGGATCTTATGGTCCTAAATTGGTTGGTCAAGAGGTTCATCATTGGTACAACATGGTACCCGAGTGGGCTGATTTATATCAACAAACGGCACCCGCTGTAGCTCCAAATGACACACCAAATGATTTCTTTGAGAATGATGTAACTTTTCAAAACTCCATATCGCTCTCGGATGCTAATGAAAATGGTTCATTTAGGTTAAGCTTCACAAATTTAAGTAATGAAGGAATCCTTCCAAACTCAAGTTTGGACAGAAATTCCGCCTCTCTAAGAGCAACAAGGAATTTTGGAGATTTAACTGTAGACGGTTCTGTTAACTATGTTAACTCACAAACAACAGGTCGATTTAATACGGGTTATGACGGTCTAAACCCTATGCAAGGTTTCAGACAATGGTGGGCTGTTGGTGCTAGTATTTTAGAGCAAAAAAGAGTTTTTGATGAAACAGGCAAAAACTACTCTTGGAACATGATTGGTACAAATACTGACGATGCCACAGCTTCTCCAAACCATCAGCCGTTGTATTTTGACAACCCTTACTGGTCACGTTATAATAACTATTCCACAGACTCAAGAAATCGTTATTTCGGAAATATAAGTCTAACGTATGATCTCAACGAAGACATCAACATTTTAGGTCGTGTTACATATGACAATGTAACTGAAGTAAGAGAGCAACGTGCTAACGTAGCTGTTGGAACAGGTGGTAAAGGAGCAAATTTATTTGACGACCAACCTGGATATCAATTGCAAAACAGAATTCGTTCTGAATACAACTACGATTTAATTTTTGATTATACTAAAGATTTAAGTGATAACCTTGATATGGTCGCTCTTGCAGGATATAATTTAAGAGTTCAAAACTGGGATCATGCAACTGCTCAAACAAACGGTGGATTAAATTTCCCTGATATTTTCTCGTTAACGAATTCCGTTAATCCTTTGACTGCGGCTGATGTTGCTCAATATGATGCTCAAAAGAAAGTAGAAGGGCTTTATGGATCTTTGAGTTTTGGATACGATGACACCTATTTTGTTGAAGGAACTTACAGAAGAGACCGCTCATCTGCATTACCTGTAGACAACAACAGCTATGATTATTATTCTGTTTCTGGCTCTGTTATTCTTTCAAACCTAATTAGTAGCGATATCATCACGTTTGCGAAACTTAGAGCAAACCACGCGGTTGTTGGTAACGACACGGCTCCCTACAATGTATTTAGAGCGTACACTATTAACCCAGCTAGAAATGGAGCAGCGTCTTCGTCTAACCCAAGTACACTTCCAAACCAAAATTTGAAAGCAGAGACAACAACTGAAAATGAAGTTGGATTGGAAATGACATTATTTAATGGAAGGTTAGGGCTAGACCTATCTGTTTACGAAAAGACTACTGATGATCTTTTGACCTCATTAGACATGTCTCCTTCAACTGGATTTAGTGGAATTGTTACCAATGCCGGTAGCATTCAAAACAAAGGTTTTGAAGCTCTTGTTCGTCTGACTCCGGTGATGATGAATGATTTTAAATGGAATGTTGTCTTAAACTACAGTACGTTCGAATCTGAGATCTTGAGTCTTGGAAACGATGCTACTGGAAACGCAATCCAATATCTAAACCAAATGTCACCTCAAGGTGGTGTAAGTATTGGTGGGCAAGTTGGGGAGCCATACGGTGTAATTCGAGGACATGCTCACGTTAGAGATGCAAATGGTGATAAAGTATTAAGAGTCCGTTCCGGGTCGTATGACTACGCACACTATTTGAGAACTTCCAATTCAAATAATGTTATTGGAGACATTAACCCTGATTGGACAGGAAGTGTTCGTAACTCTTTCACATACAAGAATTTTGATTTAAGCTTTTTGATTGATATTCAACAAGGAGGAGATTTCTTTTCACTAGACACATGGTATGGTTATGGAACTGGTGCTTATGATCGCTCAGTTGGCTTAAATCATTTAGGTAATGACATGAGGCTAACCATACCTAACGGTGGTGGTAAACTTCTTGATGGTGTTATTCTTCCTGCAAGTGCCACTATAACAGATGGTGTTGCAGATGTTGCTGGGACACAAAACACAGATGTAATGAGTAGATATGACTATTATGCAAACCCTGAGGGTTGGACATCTATTGGCGCTCCTCACGAAATGCACGTACACGATGCCTCTTTTGCAAAACTAAGAGAGTTAAGAATTGGGTACACGTTCCCATCTGAATTACTTGATACATCTCCGTTTACAAATGCAGCAGTTGCTTTTGTCGGTAGAAACCTATGGATTATAGGCAAAAATTCTCCTTACACTGATCCTGAAGCTGGTTTAGGTGCTGGAAATTTCCAAGGGTATCAAACAGGTGCATATCCAGCCGTAAAAACTTATGGACTAAACATCAAGCTTGACTTTTAAATTTTGAACATTTAATAACTTAAAAATGAAAAAATATTTCTTATTAATTTTTACTCTTGCCTTAGCAAGCTGTGCTTCAGATGAGGCATATGAGGATTTGAATAAAAATCCTAATGCACCTGCTGAGGTTACAGATAGTCAACTATTTGTATCAGCTACAAATAGCCTAACAGACTTTATTGAGTCTACAGACGTTAATGTAAATAACTTTAGACTCTATGCGCAATATTGGACACAAACCCAATACACTGACGAAGCAAACTACGAGATGCAAAACAGAGAAATACCAGACTATATGTTCTCTGAATTCTATCGTGATGTTTTGGGAGATTTAACTAATGCTGCCGCACAAACTACTGATGGCGTGAAGCTTGCTCAAATTGAACTTCTTTCTGTTTATGCTTGGCAAATGCTTGTTGATGCATTTGGAGATGTTCCTTACAGCGAAGCGTTACGTGCCGAGGGTGACGATGCAGTTCTATCTCCCAAGTATGATGACGATGCAGCAATTTATGCTGATTTGATTGCTCGCGCTAAAGCTGCTGTAACTGGTGTTTCTGGTTCTGGCGTTGGATACTCGAGCGATGACTTGATTTTTGGTGGCAATACTGCTGCTTGGACTAAGTTTGGTAATTCACTTTTGGTTAAATTAGGTTCACGCCTACTAGATCAAAATAGTGCTGAAGCTAGGAGTTTGATTGAAAGTCATTATGCAGCTGGGATTGCTTCTAATGCAGATAATGCATACATTCAGTTTGAAGGTGCTCCACCGAATACAAATCCACTTTGGGAAGATTTGGTACAGTCTGGAAGACAAGACTTTATTCCTGCAGATACGTTTGTTGACGTAATCAATGCGCTTAATGACCCTAGAGCAGATAAATTCTTTGATCCTAGTTCAAAAATTAGTGGTGCTTATAAAGGAGGGCCTTATGGAGTTTCTACGCCATTCAACGATAATTCTCACATCTCACAAACCCTTTACGCTCCTGACTTTAGAGGGGTGCTTATGGATTATGCAGAAATGAGCTTTATCTTAGCTGAAGCAGCTAATAGAGGATTTAGTGTTGGTGGTACTGCTGCACAACATTATGAAAATGGTGTAAATGCAAGTATGGCTGAATGGGGAGTAGCTGATGCTGATGCAGCAGCTTACCTAGCACATGCCGATGTTGCATTTGCCACAGCTGCAGGAACAGACCAAGAAAAAATTGCAAAGCAATTTTGGATTGCCATGTATAACAGAGGTTTTGAAGGATGGACGGTCTATAGGCTATTTAATGCTCCTACTCTTCAAAACTCAGGTACATTAAATTTACCTGTGCCAAAACGTTACACGTATCCACAATCTGAACAGACTATTAATGGAACAAATGTCACAGCTGCTAATGGTGGTAATGACACACAACAAACAGCTATTTTCTGGGATAACTAATAATACTTAAGCGTTTATTAAAATTTAAAACCTCGCCACTTGCGGGGTTTTTTTTTACCTAAATGTTAAATTTTCATATAAATTTTTAACAATGTAGTTTGAATAGAATAGCTAGAATATTAAAAACCTAAAAATAGGTCATGAATGCTGTTTTTTTTTTGTTCAAATTAAAAAATTTGTGTTTTAACTAAATTATTAACATATTTGGAAATAACAATTTAAGATTATGAAAACTAAATTTATTCAACTTTTAACATTAGCTTTTGTTTTTGTTATCCAAGTTGCTTTTGCGCAACAAACGGTTACAGGAACTATTAGTAACTCAAACGGTGAGCCAATCCCTGGTGCTACTGTTGCAATTAAAGGAACCTCTTCAGCAACTTCTGCTGACTTTGATGGGAGATATTCTATAATTGCATCGAACGGGGATGTTTTATTGGTAAGCTACGTAGGTTATCTAGCAGCTCAGTACACTGTTGACGGTGCTAGTGCAGACATAACATTAACAAGTGCAACTGACCTTGATGAGGTTACTGTAACTGGTTATGGTCAAACTACAAAAGCAAAATCTGCCAGCTCGACTGTCCGCATTACTGCTGAAACTATAGGTAACAGACCCAATGCTAGTTTAATTCAAACTTTAACTGGCCAGGTGGCTGGATTAGATATATTTACAAACTCTGGAGCTCCAGGAGCAAACTCATTGATTAATTTACGCGGTAGAAATTCAATAAATGGAAATACCGAACCACTTATTCTTTTGGACGGAACTCCTATTGACGAAGATGATTTTGCTGCGCTTAATCCTAATGAAGTTGAGTCACTTGATGTACTTAAAGATGCTGGTGCTACAGCAATTTATGGTAATAGAGGTGCAAATGGTGTTATTCTAATCAAAACTAGAAGAGGAAACTACGAACAAGACCTAAGAGTCCGCATTAATGCATCTTACGCTTTTTCATCTGTTCAAGAAGATGATTTTGACATGATGGGGGCTTCCGAAATTCTTACTTTAGAAAAACAATTAAATAGAGGATTAGGTGCTACTCTAACTGATGCAGAAATAGCTGCTTATGGTGACGGGTACAACTGGCAAGACCACTTTTGGCAAAATGGTTTAACATCAAATCACAACATTACGCTAACTAGTGGAGGATCAAATTCTTCTCAATTGACTTCATTTGGATATTTTGATCAAGAAGGTATTACTATAACAACAGGATTAAAGAGATTTAACCTTAGAAATAACTTTAATACCAAATCTGAGAATGGAAAATTTAGAATGGCTTCTAGTTTATCGATAAATTTTGCTAAGTCAAACAACAGAGCAGATGAAGGTAGTTCTGGAATTAATCGAAATGTTCAATTTGGGCCGCAGTACTCTGCTCCTTACGTATATCCAAGTGATAAGGGTGATGATCCCTCTGCATTTGGAAGTGCCAAAGGATTAAGCGTTTTTCAGATTACACCGTTGATTTTAATGGACTTGGCTGAAAAAACTGTTAATAAAGTTGAAGAAACAAAAATTATATACAACCTTGACACATCATACGATCTACTGGATAATTTAACCTTTAGATCTGTTACTGGTTTGGATTATGCCGGAACAAGAGGTATGTTCTCTGAGCCATCCGACGGTTGGTCTTCAACTTATTTTGAAGGTAGTGATGATGCTGGATTGGCTGGTTCACAAAGTTTAAGCCAAACCAATATTTTTTCCATAAACCAAGTTACATCATTAACTTGGAATCAAACATTTGACGAAAAGCACAATATAACATTGGCTGCTTACACTGAGTATTTTAAAGCTCATTATAAAACTTTTGGATACAATTCTGTTGGATTAAATCCGAAAACATACTATCCTGGTGACGGTTCTTCTTACGTAGGTGACAGTTCATCAAACGATGTGTTTGTTGATACAACTAGTGCAAACTTGTTAAATGCTGGTTTATTTTCATATTTCTCATCTTTAGATTATGATTTTGATGGCAAATATGGTTTTTCAGCTACTGCAAGAAGAGATGCTTCTTACAGATTCTCTAAATCTAACAGATGGGGAACATTTGGTTCGGTTGCATTGAGATGGAATGTTTCAGAAGAAGACTTCATGCAAGATACAGCATTTGATTACCTTAAAATCCGTACTTCATATGGAACAAATGGTAACCAGAGAATTTCAGGTGGAGGTTACTTTACTGCTCCAGATTTATACGAAAGCTTGTATGCAACTGGAACAGGTTATCAAGGCCAAGTTTCAACTTTTGTAAGCCAAATACCTAATGACGACTTGAAGTGGGAGACTGTAACACAATTCAATGTTGGTGCAGAGTTTTCTGTTTTCGATGATTTAATAAATGGAGAAATTGATGTTTATTTCAAGAAAACTGATGATTTGTATCAAAGCAAACCAGTATCTGCAATTAACGCTATCACTTCTTTAAGTGCTAATGTTGGAGGTGTTGAAAATAATGGATTTGATATACTTCTAAACCTCAATTTAATCAAAGCAAAAGGAGATAATTTTGGTTTAAGCTTTTCGTTTAATGGAAATTACAATGAAAATAAGTTGTATGATATCCCAGCAGACACAGGCTACATAATCGGAATTGGTAGAAATGGGTATCAGATTGGTGAAAATTATATTATTCGTTATGCGGGTGTGAACCCTGCAAATGGTAATCTATTATTCTACACCAAAGACAATCAAATTACTGAAAGTCCAAATGCAGATACTGACAGGGTTTGGACAGATAAAACATCAGTGCCTGATTTTTTTGGAGGATTCAGCGCAAAAGCTACATACAAGGGCTTTACCTTCAGTACACAATTTAACTATGCCACAGGGACATATAGATTCGATAATAACATGAGTCGTTTCCAAGCTTACTCAAGTGTAGGAAGGTTTAACATGTCTAGAGATGTTTTGAGAGCTTGGACGCCGACTAACACTATAACTGACATGCCGGCTTATAATTCATCTAATAGGACTGCCTACTCAAGCGACAGGTTCCAAAGAAATGCAGATTATTTAACCCTACGTTTTGCTAGTCTTTCATATGACTTCAAACCAAGTTTACTTGCTGGTACTGGTATAAAAAATCTAAACTTATTTGTTAATGGAGAAAATCTATTAACATTTTCAGAGTGGAGAGGGTTTGATGTAGTTGCTCGTTCAAGCTCATCGCTAATTTACCCTAACCCAAGAACAATTTCAATTGGTCTAAATGCAACTTTTTAAATAGAATAAAATGAAAATAAACTTTAAACTTTACTCACTTTTGCTTCTTACAACCCTTTTTAGTTGTAAAGATGCAATAGACATTGATCAACCAGGAAGATTAACTGATGTTAGAGCTTTTGAATCCATAGATGATTTGAAAACTGGAATATATTGGTTATATGACAATCTAGACTGGACACCAGACATGGCACTTAGTGCAATGTATACAGACGAAATTGGTATTGGAGTCCAATCAGGAAACCAAGGTTTAAGCCAATATGATTATATCCTAACACCATCAAGTACTGCCTCTAGTGCTTTTTGGACTGGTTTATATGACCTTGTAAATTTTGCAAACAGAGTTATTGAAGGAGCCGCTGTTTACACACCTACAAGTGATGAACAGGACCAATATGATGCAATTCTTGCTCATGCGACTGCAATTAGAGCATTTGGTCACTTGAAGCTATTGGCATATTTCACACCAGCATCTGATTACACAAATGATGATGCGCTAGCGATACCACTAGTGATGAAGGTTCCATCAATCACTGAACAACCTTCTCGTGATACTGTTGGTACTGTATTTTCAGCAATTTTAGCTGATTTAAATTCGGCTCAACAACACATTGATACTGATCTAGGACTTGTTGGAGATTCAAATTCATACAAAACTGGAGATGCTATTACGGCTGTCAAAGCGATTATTGCTGCTATGCGTGGTAATTATAATGATGCATTAACTCTTTCTGAAACCTTAGTTCAAAAATATCCTTTAGCAACAGTTGAAGAATACCCGTTGATATTTACTGATGAAATTGATACTGAGGTAATATTCAAACTTGAGCGCACTCGTAATGATAGTTATGATGGACAGGGCTCAGTTGGATCGGTTGCTGCAGGTGGCTGGGCAGGTGCAATATTTTGTTTTAGTGGACCTACAGCTGATCCTTATTTTGAGGTTGGTAGAGCATTATTTAACGTACTAGAAGATGGAGATATTCGTAAAGATGTAATTGTACATCCTGAATCCGTTGTTGACACGGATTATGCTAGTAAAACTGCAGGTGAATTCAAGCAATCTGATATATTATATGTTGGTAAACACAAAGGTTCAGAAGGCCAAGAGCTAATGAATGACCTTAAGGTAATTCGTGTTGCTGAAATGTATATGATACATGCAGAAGCTCAAGCAGCCCTAGGGGACTTGTCTGGTGCAGCAACAACTTTAACAACTCTTAGAAATGCTCGATTCTCAACTCCTCAACTTCCATTTGCATTTTCTAACCAAGCAGAGGCTTTTGGTGCTATTGTAGATGAAAGAAGAATTGAATTTGCTTTTGAAGGTAATAGATATTTTACACTTAAAAGATTGGGGCCAAGAGCAAACCGTGATGCTGTAAAAGATCCCAAAGATTGTGAATTAGCAGCAGTTCAAAACTGCAGTCTTTCATCAAGTGACTACAGGTTTACATTACCAATACCATTAATTGAGTTTGATGGAAACCCTAACCTAAGAAATCAACAAAATCCTGGTTATTAATACTTAAAAAAATGAAAAATAATTTAAAATTTATATTAGCAGCTTTTATACTTACTGCTTTTTTCACCTCTTGTGAGGAAGAGCTAATTATATATACACCGGAAAGCTCATACGCTCAATTAGGAAGTAGTAATCCCATAACAATGAGCGAGAATTTATCATCAGGTACACAAATCAAAGTTCTATTAGGAACGGCAGATCCATCAAATGGTGGTACATTTAATTTTAATGTAACAGGTGATACATCACGCTTTTCGGTAACCCCATCTAATGGAGTAATTGAATTTCAAGGTGGTGCAATTGAATCGATGATTACTATTACCCCTATAGACAATTCTGTAAGTGATGGTAATGCTAATCTTACAGTAAGTTTGACAGGTGATAACATTGGACCTGGTGGAACTGGCTTGAGTTTGACATCAGTTGATATAACAATTGTTGATGACGATTGTCCAACACTTATTGATGAAACAGAAACTTGGATAAGTCAATATCAGGATTCAAGAGCTGCTGCTACTGAAGTACAACTCACAAAATTAGGAGAAAACCAATGGTATTGTCCTACAACATGGGGATACAATGGTGTAGCTAATTTTACTGGAGTTGCTGGATATGCTGGTCTTTACCCGTTTGATGTCGTTATAACATTAAATCCAGCAGATAATACTATCACTGTTGAAGGTACATCAAGTTGGGCAGTTGGTGGAACTGGCTCATATGATCCATGTACTAATACTTTTAGTTTAGCTGTATTAGATGATGAATTATTCTCAGGAGGTGGTATCGATAATGGGTGGACATTAACAGGACAATAATTTATTATAATATTTGATTATATAACCCCAACTAAAAGTTGGGGTTTTTTATTTGATAAAGAAAAAACTTTATCCAATCCTCTTCTTTTTTAAACTTATAACGTTTAATAAATTTTGCGTGATCGGGAAATGTATTTAAAAGTTCTTTTTTTGAATTTCTCATAATATAAAAATTGTCATTTATATAAAAAATGTAACGGTTTTTAACTTCTATTTTTCCAGGTTTAGGTAAATCATATCCGGTTGATGAAGGTCTCGGAGGTATTAATTTTGTGAAAAAACTTTTATATAGATATTGATCTCCGCTTTGAGCTATCTCTTTTACAATATACCATTCACCATTGATTTCAAGATTTTTAAACTTTAAGTCACCAATAGAAATGAATAAATCTTTGCTATAATTAAATTCAAAAATTTCTCCAAACTCGTCCTTAAAAGAAATTGTGTTTGAATAGGTATTGATGTTTAACATTTTTTCAAACTTATTACCCTGAAAATTGACAATACCACGCTTAAAGTTATTAAAAAGATAAACTGAACCCGTATATTTGTCGATACTCTTTTTATTAGAAATTTCATTAAATAACTGAACGGGTATTTCTATTTGTTGTTGTGAAAAAATAAAGCTGCTTATGTGTACAAAAAAAATAAGTATATTTCTGCTAATCATTTCTCCTTTTTTATTTTTTGGACAAGTTAATGATTTTGAAAAATATTATTTAGAATTACAAAAAAGGTTTCATGAAAAGGATATTATTGAAAATGAAAGAATTGATTATTACATAGAAAGGAATGCTCAATCTAAGAGACCTGCTAAAATTACATTCGACGGAGTACCCATTTTTTTTGAAACTCATAATCTTGAATCAATGGTTGATACAAAAACCAATCTAATTGTACCCGGTGGTAGTGAGGGATTAAATTTAGAGGGTAGTGGTTTTAACGTTGGTGTTTGGGATGGGGGGCACGTATTTAAATTTCATGATGAATTCCAAAATGTTTCTGACAGAATTGTTATTGGAAACGATCTGTCTTTTCAATTAAATTATAGTTCACATGCAACTCATGTTGCGGGTACTATTGGATCCAGTGGTATAAATTCTGAAGCAAGAGGAATGGCATCCAAAGTGAAAATTATTTCTTTCGACTGGTCAAGGGTTATGATAGAATTGTTAATGGATTCATCTAAAGATATTCACATATCAAATCACTCTTACGGCATCGACGGGTTTTCAATCTCTGGTACACCCAATATTAGTTACAGCTATTTTGGAACTTATGATGATTGGGCTGAAGACCTAGATGCTATCCATTTTGCTAAACCTCATCATTTAGCAATTTGCTCTGCAGGAAATGACGGAACATATATTAATACTGATTCTGTAATAAGTCGTTATGATAAGCTCACTGATATGTCAACAGCAAAAAACAATTTAGTTGTGGCTAACGCAAAAAAAATTTTATATTTTGAGTCTGGATTTGAATTAATTAGAATAAATGAATCTAGCAGTCAAGGACCTACAAATGATTTAAGAATTAAACCTGACATTTCTGGAATCGGAACAAATATTTTGTCAACTGATTTGAATACTAATAACATAACTGTAACAAACTTATATTCAAGAAAAACAGGAACATCAATGGCTGCGCCTAACATTTCTGGATCTATGGTGTTATTACAAGAATATTTTTATAACACCCAAGGAAGACTTCCACTTTCTTCCACGCTAAAGGCACTAGTTATAAACTCCGCAAAAGAAGCAGGAGATTCTGGTCCTGATCCAAATTTTGGCTGGGGGATTATGGATGCAAGTAAAAGTTCACAAATTATTACAAGGCATATTTCAAAACCTACAATCATTGAGGGTAAAATTTTTGATGGTCAAAAAATTATGTATGATTTGGAGCTTTCTGAGGATATAGATCAATACTCAATTACTATATGTTGGACCGATCCTGGAGCAACAAATTTATATCCGCAAATTAATAAGGATGTCAGTGTTTTAATTAATGATATTGATCTAAGAGTTGTAGAAAACCTATCAATTGAACATCTGCCTTATGCTTTTTCTGTTGAAAACAAAATTAATAATGATATTTGGGCAATTAAATCAGATAATAAAGTTGACAACGTAGAGCGGATAGACTTTGCTAGAAATGAAGGGTCTAACTATAAAGTTGTTATATCCCATAAAGGTAAAATAACAAACCCTGCATTAAGCGATGATGAAACAGAGTATCAGAATTTTTCTATAGTAGTTTCTGAGGGGGCTAACATTAACAAGACTTTAAATAATAAGTCAGTTGACATGTTCCAAAATGAATTCTTTATCATTTATGAGCTAGATTTTATTAATTTAATTAATCCTAATCAACTATTTATTAACGAAATATATGTGTATGATTACAATGGTAAATTAATTTTTAACCAAAATTACCAAGGTACACAACTAAATTATAAAATTCATAATTCACCTAAAAGAGGTGTTATTGTTATAAAATCTGGAAATGAAAATTTTGTAAAAAAATATATAAAATAATTGTGAACATAACAAAAGTTATTTTCGGTCTCAATGCAGTTCGTGAGGCCATTCAAGACCCTTCACGAATTCAAAAAGTATTTATTGAAAACGGGGCGAGCTCTCCCGCTTCGCAAAAACTCAAAGAAGAAGTCATGCGTTCAGGTGTGTCTTATTCCTTTGTTCCAGAACAAAAACTACACAAACATACCAAAGAAAACCACCAAGGGTTTGTTGCACTTATTGGAGAAATTCAATTTGAATCTCTAGAAAACATAATTGATATTAATAAACAACAACTATTTCTTTTGCTAGACGGCGTAACCGATGTGCGAAATTTTGGTGCAATTATTCGTTCGGCTTTGGGATTAGGTGCCAGTGGTATTATCATAGGGCAAACAGGCGCTGCACCACTAAACGACATTGCCATTCAGGCATCAGCAGGCGGTGCCTTTCATATTCCCATCATTCGCGTGAGCCATCTAAAAGATGCTATGTATTTACTACAATCTCATGAAATAACCCTGTTGGGATGTACCGAAAAAGCAACTAAAAACATTAGCGAAACCAACTTAAATAAATCTGTAGGAATTGTTATGGGGAATGAAAACAAGGGAATTAGTAAAGGAGTTCTAAATCTCTGTGATGAACAAATTAAAATACCTATTAATGACACCCTTGATTCTTATAATGTTTCGGTAGCTACTGCTATAGTCCTTTACGAATATTACCGCCAAAACAATTAGAGTAAGAATTTTAACTCCTGTAGTTTGTCAATTTCTATATAATGTGATGGATGCTTTTTCTCCAAAGGCATAAAATGTATGGCGTGCATACCTGTGGCTAAGGCGCCTTCAATGTCAGCTTCCAAATTATCCCCAATCATTACGGCTTCATCAGATGCAACTTGACCAACCTTTAGTGCATATCTAAATATTTTAGGATCGGGCTTTTTTACTCCCACAGATGAAGAGTCGGTTATGGTTTCGAAAAAGGGTAACAATCCCGAATTTTTCATTTTAAAATACTGAACATCCTGAAAACCATTGGTAATCACATGCAAAGCATAGTGTTGTTTTAAAGCCGTTAATATTTCAATTGCACCTTCAAAAAGTATGTTATACTCTGGTAGTGTTTGAATATAGGCATCTGCTAAATCATCTATCAGGGTGTTAGTTGCTGGATAATTAAGTATATCAAAAACTGTTTTGAGCCGCTCAAATCGTAAGGTTTCTTTATCTATTTTACCTTCCCTATATTTCTTCCAGTACACATTATTATTTGGAATATAAACAGTTAAAAACTGATGTAGATCGAGTGGTATTTCATATTCTTCAAACAATGATTTAAAGGCTAGCGCTGAATTGGCTTCAAAATCCCAAAGTGTATGATCCAAATCAAAAAAGAGCGCTTTAATTTGTGATTTATTCATGAGATAATATTTTACTTAACGTAGATAAAAAGGATGTATTTTTTCCCCGCGAATTGAAACTCTCATTGGTAAGTGCCACCACAAAGGGCGCATGAAGTTTAGTCAGACGATCTTGGTAAGCCAAAAAAAGCTGACGCATTTTTCGCGAAAAACGTTGGTTACGAATATGGGTTTCACTTAAGCAAACAGGATGAACTGTTAACGGAGTTTGTTGCTCATCGCCTAAGTCGTAAAAACGAAACGGGAACGCCGTGCTAGCTCGAAATCCAGCAGCATCAGCATATTGCATGGAATAGTCATTTTTAATGCCAAGGGATGAAAATAAGCGGTACGTGTGAGGAAATTGCAGGACCAATTTATGTTGACGAATTGATTTTACTGGGCGATGTATGAGTGTGCCGAAGCGTTCAATATCTGTACCCAAAACAGTCTCATTAGTAGAAGATTCAAAGGATGCCAAAGGAGCTGTTGGTGCATAATCTGATATACTTTTTATTTCTTGTTGGTGAGTTGCATTAAAAACACTCAAACTTCTGTCATGAACGCCTAGCTTTGTGTACAACACAAAAAAGCGAATTGAAGTTGTTTTTTGCAACAAAATCTCTATCCAATTATAAAGATTAGCCAAGGGGTCTTCACGAATACCCAAAACGACTAATGCTCTGTCAAAAATCGACCCAAAACGAAATTGAAAAAAATCTTGAACTCCCTCAGCAAATGAACGAAATACTGTTTTGTGCTTAAAGGCAAACAGTTGCGGAATGTCTACGACAATCGAAAGTTTTGACGGCATTCTTTCAATTGATTTCGTGTCAAAAAATGCTTGCCAAATCGATAAAAAACGATCAAACCATAAATCTATAAGAGGTAGATGTAAAAAGTCATGTTTTGCTGCCAAGGATTGATCTGATGTGAATCTGCCCAAGTCATCCGCAACAAAAGGGTGGTATTCTTCGTAACGAGACATCAAATAAAAAGCAGCAGCAAAAAAGTCAAATGGCAACGAACTTTTTACTGGAGTTGGAAAAAACGCAGGAAGCCCTTCCCAATCAAACAAGTTTATCTGAATGGATGGAACTCCTTGCTGAGTAAGTAATCCATGAGCCGCTACAAAAAACTCATTACCCAGCGGCGAATCTCCATACGACATCTTTGGTCCACTGTGGGCAATAAAAGCACTCAAATCAGAAGTAAATGAGATGTCATTCCCCATTCTTCTACCAAAAAAATGATTGAAGATATAACGGATTCGTGGTTTCACTACAGGTGCGTGAATAAGAATCATACCTGTCACTTAAAGTTGTTTTGAATCCACGCCGTAAGTTTGTCGTATTTCAAAAGTTTAGCTTCCATCTCCAGATCAACGTTCTCTGAATCCGACACTTTAGACAAATAATGTTGAGCAAAAGATTTGGGATAAGCAGCTCCGTCATCAAATTTTTTAATATACATTGAAAACAAACAAGCTGCTTTAGTCTTGTCTTTTTGTAAATAAAAGGCAAGTACCGCTAAGTGGTAATAAGAGTCTATCGACATTTCGACATCTTGATTGCAAGATTGAATTTCATTGACTGCGTTTAAATACGCAACCAAAGCTTCCTTGTTCTTCTTAGTTGAGCGGTAGAAATAGCCTTCAGCCAAAAATCCTTCAATTACAGATAAGGATTTCACGATTTCTAAAACCTGTGTTGCTTTTTTATTACTTCCCCCCAAAACCCATGGGAGTTCAGTATACAATTGCAATAGAACAATTTGAATGTCAAGGGCGTCTGGTTTTAACCTAGCAGCAGCCTCAAATGCGATTTTCATAGCCCTTACATAAGGTAGAGATTTTACCCGGGGTAACTCAGATGCAAGTATTCCTGATACTCCCCCATAAAGAAATTGATAATCAAAATTATCAGGGTACTCCTCACACAATACTGATAACAGTTCAAAAGAGTATTCGAAGCGTTTTGTTGAGGCAAAAAGCATAGCCAATTCTTCACGCTCAGCTTGTGTTTTTATAGTTATTGTGTCCAATGCTAATATCCGCATTTCTTGTTCGGCAGTAACGGCAACAGAATCAAATAAGGATTGCGGTGCACGCTGCCCAAAAGAAACAGAAACGCAAAAAACAAAAAAGATTACTCGTTGAGCATATGCCATAAAGTATCTTTTAGTGTGGCAATGCCCTGTTGCGAAACAGACGAAAACAATACAAATGGAATGTTTTCAAAGGCTGCTTTACATTCTGCTTCAATAGCAACGTATAGCTCCTGGTCTAATAAATCAGCTTTTGAGATTCCAATCATAAAATTTTTATCTAATAACTCGGGATTGTACCGTGTCAATTCATTGTTCAAAATAGTGAATTGTTCTTTAATATCAGTAGTATCCGCAGGAATTACGTAAAGCAATACGCTGTTACGCTCAATGTGACGTAAAAAATAATGTCCTAGCCCCTTCCCTTCTGCGGCACCTTCAATAATTCCAGGTATATCTGCCATCACAAAAGAAGTAAAATCACGATGCTGAACAATACCCAGATTAGGTTTTAGGGTAGTAAAGGGATAATCAGCGATTTTGGGTTTGGCAGATGTTAACGCTGCCAACAGTGTGGATTTTCCTGCATTTGGAAAACCAACAAGACCTACATCTGCCAATACTTTAAGTTCAAATGTAATGCCTCGCTCAACACCCTCTTTGCCTGGTTGTGCATAGCGCGGCGCTTGGTTTGTAGGGCTTTTGAAATGCCAATTTCCCCTGCCGCCCATTCCCCCTGGCGCAACAATTACATCTTCCTCAGATGTTATTTCTGCAATGCGTTCTCCAGTTTCAGAATCGAAAACTAACGTTCCTAAAGGAACGGGTATAATAAGGTCTTTACCATCAGCCCCTGTACTCCTACTTTTACTCCCGTGAAGTCCGTGTTCCGCCTTAAAATGACGCTTATATTTAAATGTTACAAGCGTCCACAGGTTTTTATCACCCCGTACAATAACATGCCCGCCACGTCCGCCATCGCCTCCATCAGGGCCGCCTTTTGTAATGTATTTCTCTCTGTGAAAATGTGTAGAACCCTTTCCTCCGTTACCAGAACTAACGTGAATTTTTACATAGTCTACAAAATTTCCTTCTGTCATTACAATTGTTCAACAATAGTGGTAAGTTGTTCAGCGATAGAGGCTATTGAGCCTTCTCCTTGTATCGAGTGAAATTTTCCTTGTGTGCTGTAGTAATCAATAAGTGGTGCTGTTTTTTTGTTGTATTCTGCAAAACGATTTCGGATTTTCTCTTCGTCTTGATCATCGGCACGACCACTTTCTTTTCCTCTTTGTAATAGGCGATCAACCAAAATATCTTCAGCTACCTCAAGTGCTAACGTAGCTGCAATTTTCATGTCATTCTTAGCTAAAAAAGCATCCAATGCCTCGGCTTGGGATCTGGTACGTGGAAATCCGTCGAAAATAAATCCTGCAGCTTCTGAGTGCTTAACAACCTCCCCCTCTAGCATTTGAATAGTCACTTCGTCTGGGACCAAATCTCCCTTATCCATATAACCTTTAGCCAAAAGTCCCAGTGAGGTTTCGTTTTTAATATTATATCGAAATACATCGCCCGTTGAAATATGAATCAGTTGAAATGTATCTTTTAAAAATTCGGCTTGCGTGCCTTTTCCTGCTCCAGGTTTTCCAAACAAAATGATATTCTTCATGCATAATTTTTACTGTGCAAAGATATCCTATTTTGTGCAGTACACCTACATCGTTTGCACATTGCAGAATATGCGTACCTTTGTCAAGGAAATGAAACACGTTATTTCTACAGATTTTACCGTCGGTATTTTAGGAGGCGGACAGCTTGGTAAAATGCTCTTGGATGTAACACGTCGCTGGGATATTCATACGCGTGTTTTAGATGCTAATGCTGACGCATCTGCCAGAAACAGCTGCAATCAATTTGTACAAGGAAGTTTAATGGATTATGAAACTGTCGTCCAATTTGGAAATGACGCAGACGTATTGACCATTGAAATTGAGCATGTCAACATTGATGCACTTTATGAGTTGGAAAAAAGAGGTGTATTGGTGTTTCCAAAGCCCGCTACCCTAGACGTTATTCAAAACAAGCGCACGCAAAAAGAATTTTACACTGCTCAAAAACTACCTACGGCTCCGTATATGGCTTTTGCTAACAAAGCAGAACTAGATAAAGCTACGGCAAAAGGAACGATTAAATTTCCCTGTATTTGGAAAGCTGCACGCTTTGGTTATGATGGCTTTGGTGTGAAAAAATTGGATAATATCGCAGCTATTGACACACTACCAGAGGGCGAATGTATCGTGGAAGATTTAGTCCCTATCGCTCAAGAAATTTCGGTAATTGTTGCCCGAAGCGCGTCTGGTGAAGTGTCGCTGTACCCACCTGTTGGTATGGCATTTCACCCTACAGCAAATCAGGTGGAGTTTGTGTATTACCCAGCGGAAATAACCCCTTCTATTTCCGAAAAAGCGCAAGAAATTGCCAAAGATTTGGTTGCTGCATGGGAGCACGTTGGCCTTTTGGCGGTAGAGTTTTTTGTGGATGACAACAACACGCTTTGGATTAACGAGGTAGCACCACGTCCTCATAACAGCGGTCATTTGACCATTGAAGGATGTGTTACCTCACAGTTTGAACAACATCTCCGCGCTATTTTGGATGCACCACTAGGTAAAACCGATTTTTATCGCCCTACAATTATGGCAAATGTGGTTGGTCCTGCTGATGTTACTGGAGCATTTGAATATAAAGGCGTCAAAAATATTCTAAGCACCCCGCAAGCCGGACTTCACATTTATGGCAAAAAAACAACCAAACCTCAGCGTAAAATGGGTCATCTGACTCTTACGGGTGAGAATTTAAATGATATTTTTAAACAAATAAAAGAACTTAAATCTGTTCTACAATTAAAAGCGAAATGATATGAAAGTAGCCGTTATTATGGGAAGCAAAAGCGACTTGCCCGTGATGCAAGATGCCATTGACACCTTAGCATTATTCGAAATAGATACAGATGTTGATATTGTATCGGCACACCGAACGCCAGAAAAAATGATGCAATTTGCTACCACAGCACATACGCAGAACATTGATGTCATTATTGCAGGTGCAGGTGGTGCTGCGCATTTACCTGGGATGGTAGCAGCTTCAAGTCCACTCCCTGTGATTGGGGTTCCCGTAAAGTCATCCAACTCCATTGACGGTTGGGACTCTGTTCTGTCTATTTTACAAATGCCTGGGGGTGTTCCAGTGGCGACAGTTGCGCTTAACGGCGCTAAAAATGCCGCATTGCTTGCGTGTCAAATTCTAGGAGTAAAAAATCCTGCGCTAAGGGAAGCCATGATTGCTTACAAAAATTCTTTAGGAGAAAAAGTGCATCAAAGCGCTAAAGACCTAAACCAAAAGTAAGGGTCAAAATACTTGCCACAAACCATAAAATAGGAATCCCTTCCACCCAAAAGGAAGTAAACATGGGCGAACGCTTTGGAGATGCGCCGTAAAGTGCAATCGCTAAAAGTAATAGCATCCCCCACTCTACATAAAGCAACACATCAACTGCAACCGTTTTAAAGGCCATAAAAGCTGTAAAACTAATCAGTATAAATCCCAATACCTTCACACCATTAACCCCAAAAAGCTGGGGCAAGGTTTTTAACGCTTTTTCGTCTTTTTGCAAATCACGAAGATCAAAAGGGAGGATCAGGCAAATCATCCACGTCAGTGCTTTTATTGAAACTAACACAAATAGATTTTTCGGCAATGCATTCAGGGGGATCGTAGCCAATACCGTCCAACAAAGGGCAACAACAAAAACCTTTAGTGTTGGCACAAAACGCAGACCCATTTTTGCGCCAAAAGGTAAGGCGTAGCAAAATGTTAACATTCCTGCAAACCCAAAGCTAATCCACACGAAAACGGGTTGTAGCATCAACCCATAAAATCCTAGGGACAGAGCTAGCAACGCATAAAATAGCTTTGAAAAAGTTACCTGCTGTTGTCGATATAATATAGGAACAAAAGCGTGTAAGTACTGGTAAGCAGCCCATCCAAACCCAAAAACAGCACATTGAAGGGATAGAGAAAACGGAGCCCCTTGCTGCAGAGCAAAAACACCACAAAACGCCCATAACGAAAGGGTAACGTGAAGATTTGATGAAATATAACGCTGAAACAAGTGACTTGAATGAAGAGCAAAAATACCAAATGTGTTAATAACATATGGTTTTGCGGTTAACAACTTTAATGCGAAAGACTGAGGTTCTGCTTTTGTGTATTGTGCAAAAAATTAACTTTGAATTTAACTTAATGGTTACACTATGGACACACAAGGTTTTGTTTTTAGACATGTTGGCCCAAACGCAAACGAAGTTGCTTCAATGCTATCAGAAATTAATGCCTCCTCTATAGAAGAGTTAGTTGCGCAAACTGTGCCTGAGTCGATACGTTTAAAACAGCCAATATCACTTCCTGCTGCCATTAGTGAACACGCCTTTTCAAAGCATCTATCGACACTAGGAAAACAAAATACTGTTTTTTCTTCATTTATTGGATTAGGGTATCACGAAGCCATATTACCAGGTGTGATTCAACGCAACATACTAGAAAACCCAGGTTGGTATACATCTTACACTCCTTATCAAGCTGAAATTGCTCAAGGCAGAATGGAAGCCCTGCTCAACTTCCAAACTATGGTAACCGATCTCACGGGAATGGAGTTGGCTAATGCATCCCTTCTTGATGAAGCCACGGCAGCCGCCGAATCAATGAGCCTATTATATGGACAACGCACCAAATCACAAAAAAAGGATAATGCCTCCTTATTTTTTGTAGATGAAAACAACTTACCGCAAACCAAATCCGTATTAGAAACACGTGCAAATCCTATTGGGATTACTTTAATCTACGGAGCACCCGAAACGTTTATTCCTACAAACGAATATTTTGGTGCGTTGATTCAATATCCAGGAGCAAACGGTGCCATTCCAGATTTAAAATCCTTTATTGAAGTTGCGTCGGAAGCAGAAATAAAAACAGCTGTTGCCGCAGACCTCATGAGCTTGGTGCTTTTAGAGGCCCCTGGCGCTCTTGGCGCAGATGTGGTTGTAGGAAGCACCCAACGATTTGGTATTCCGCTTGGCTACGGAGGCCCGCATGCCGCATATTTTGCTACCAAAACTGATTACAAAAGAAGTGTACCCGGAAGAATTATTGGGGTTACTCAAGACAGGGAGGGAAATAGAGCGTTGCGAATGGCCTTGCAAACCCGTGAACAACACATCAAAAGAGATAGAGCCACATCTAACATTTGTACCGCACAAGTGCTATTAGCCGTCATGGCAGGCATGTATGCCGTGTATCACGGGCCTGAAGGATTAACAGATATTGCAACTAGAATACACACCACAGCATGCAGGCTAAGCAAAGCATTGGACAATATGGGCATTCGGCAAAAAAATCATGCTTTTTTCGATACCCTTTGGATTGAGGCTCCAAAAAAAATAGTTCAGCCATTGGCGGAAAAAGCAGGCATAAACCTGCGATACATTAACGAAAATGAATTAACGCTTTCTGTTCATGAGGCTACGGAAGAACATCACATTGAAACTTTACTTGAAATTTTCTCAAAAACGGCAAATGGTACGTCAACAAATACAGCTTCTGCAGAACCTAACTGCCTGCCGCATTCGCACAAACGTACAACGGCATTTTTAACGCACAACGTATTCCAGCGGTACCACGCAGAAACCAGTATGATGCGTTATATTAAGTCGCTAGAGCGTAAAGATTTGGCGTTAAACCATTCCATGATTGCCCTTGGATCCTGTACGATGAAATTGAATGCAGCTACTGAAATGTTTGCTCTAAGTGACCCACAGTGGAACAACATGCATCCATTTGCGCCTACAAATCAAGCGGAAGGCTATCATACTATTTTGAAAGAACTAACCGACTACCTGACTGAAATAACAGGTTTTGGAGGTACCTCGCTACAACCCAACTCAGGCGCACAAGGAGAGTTTGCAGGGCTTATGGTCATTCGCGCTTTTCATCAAGCCAACAATGAAGCGCACAGAAACATTTGCCTCATCCCGGCTTCGGCACATGGCACCAATCCGGCTTCAGCTGTCATGGCAGGAATGGAAGTTGTAGTGGTTGGTACTGATGAGCGAGGCAACATTGACCTCAACGACTTAAAAGTAAAGGCAGATGCTCATGCCGAAAATTTGGCTGCGCTAATGATAACATACCCATCTACACATGGGGTTTTTGAATCTGCTATTAAAGAAATTACAGCTCACATTCACAGTAATGGGGGGCAAATTTACATGGACGGTGCAAACATGAATGCACAGGTGGGGCTTACAAATCCTGCTGCCATCGGTGCTGATGTATGCCACTTAAATCTTCACAAAACTTTTGCCATACCACACGGAGGTGGTGGCCCGGGAGTTGGACCTATTTGTGTCGCAAAACATCTTGTTCCGTTTCTACCCAATCACGAGATAGTTCCCACAAGTGGCGAACAAGGAATTTCTGCGCTTTCGGCCGCTCCGTTCGGTTCAGCAATGGCATGTTTGATTTCCTATGCCTACATCCGCTTACTTGGAGCAGATGGACTCACAAAGTCTACCGAAATTGCCATTCTAAATGCCAATTACATAAAGGAACGCATTGCAAAACACTACCCTGTACTCTATAGTGGTGATAGCAACAGAGCCGCACATGAATTCATTATTGATTGTCGTGCCTTTAAAGAAAAAGGAATTGAGGTAATGGATATTGCCAAAAGGCTTATTGATTACGGGTTTCATGCACCTACAGTATCTTTCCCTGTGGCGGGTACGATGATGATTGAGCCTACAGAAAGTGAAAATAAAGAAGAACTTGATCGTTTTTGTGAAGCACTTATTTCTATTCGCTATGAGATAGAGGCAAGTGATCCCAATCAAGAAAATAACATCCTACGGAATGCTCCGCATACCATGGCGCAACTCACTGCTCATGAATGGAGATTCCCTTATACAAGAGAGGAAGCTGCTTATCCGTTGCAATATGTGCGAGAAAATAAGTTTTGGGCTAGCGTTCAACGCGTTGATGAAGCTTTTGGAGATCGAAATTTAGTTTGTACCTGTGCACCTATAGAATCATATGCTAATAAACAAGTAATTCATAATGAGTAACTTACGATTAATTCTCTCCGTGTTTAGTTAAATTTTCTTTTTATGCTACGCATAGATTTTTATCTTTGGCATGTAGTTGTTTAATTTTTGCACTACACATCAACTTAACAAAAAAAATGGGAATTCACATTACTGGCGTTGGGAGTTATATTCCTTCTCAAACCGAAAAAAATGAAGCCTTTCTGAATCATTCGTTTTTAGATATGGATGGAAGTCCATTTAATAATGAAAACGTTGACATCATTGAGAAATTTAAAGCCATAACGGGCATTGAAGAACGCCGCTATGCCAAACCACACCAAACAGCTTCTGACCTAGCCTTCTTGGCTGCTGAAAAAGCATTAGAAGACGCTTCGCTAGACCCAGAAACATTGGATTACATCATTGTTGCACATAATTTTGGTGATATTCAGCACGGTTGTATTCAAACCGAAATGTTGCCGTCACTCGCTACCCGTGTAAAACATCAACTGCAAATCAAGAATCCTAATTGCGTGGCTTATGATGTTATTTTCGGCTGTCCAGGCTGGGTGGAAGGCGTGATTCAAGCGCAAGCATTTATCAAAGCTGGAATGGCAAAAAAATGTTTGGTTATTGGCGCTGATACGCTTTCAAGAATTGCTGATTCTAACGATAGAGATTCTATGATTTTTGCCGACGGTGCAGGGGCAACTATAATTGAAGAAACTGACACAGCTGGAGGCTTACTAAGTCATTGTACACAAACATTTAGTAACGGTGAGGCATTTTATCTATACTCTGGAAAGTCGTATCATCCAGATGCTGACCCTACCGACAAATACATTAAAATGCATGGCCGTAAAGTATATGAATTTGCCATTAGCCATGTACCGCAAGCGTTAAAAAGTTGTTTAGACAAGAGCGGGGAAGATATTAGCACATTAAAAAAGGTGTTTTTACACCAGGCCAATGAAAAAATGGATGAGGCCATTATAAAACGATTTTACAGGCTTTATCGATATCCACAACCCGAAAATGTATTACCCATTAGTATTCATAAGTTGGGAAACAGTTCTGTGGCAACAGTTCCTACACTTCTAGATTTGGTAAAACGCAGCCAAATGGAAAATCATCATGTTGCACAAGGCGATGTGGCTCTCTTTGCTAGTGTTGGTGCAGGGATGAATATCAATGCGTTTTCCTATAAGTTCTAGGCTTATTTTAATGCCTCTTTAATCGGATTTCCAATTGTTCCGGTTGGGTTACTAATACCCAAAATAGCACAAATCGTAGGAGCGATATCTGTTATATTCGTACGTTCAAAAGTGGTCCCTTTTCTAACCCCTTGTCCATAAAGCATTAGAGGTACGTGAGTGTCGTAAATGTATGCAGATCCGTGTGTGGTGCCTTTTTTTCTGGTTTCAATAAAGCCGGGTTGCAAAACGAAAACAATATCACCCGAGCGTTTTGGGTGAAAACCGCGCTGCAATCGTTCTATGATGGCGTTGTTCTCGTTCATTTTTAGGAGTTCAGTTGTATCATATGCCATAGCAACTCCTTCAAAAGACATCGTAAAAGAGGTTATATATGATTTAATTTTATTGATATCTAAGCGTTCAGTTGTGATTTTATCATGATTTAGAAAAATTTCATTATTAGAAATATCACGAATCAATCCCCCTGTATCAAAATAAGCTGAGGTATGTGTTTTTAATTCTTTTACAAAATCTTTTTCTTTAAAGTATCCCGCGGGAATTTTGTTGTCCATCAAATATTTTGGCACATGAGCTACGCCATGATCGGAAGTCAAAAAAACAGTATAATTTCCTTTACCCACTTGTTTATCAAGTGCAGCAAACAACCGAGCCAAGTCCAAATCCAAACGCACATACGTATCTTGTACTTCTTTAGCGTTTATCCCAAAAGCATGCCCCACATAATCGGTTGAAGAATAGCTGACCATCAAAACATCCGCATCATTATCTGTTCCTAATGCCTCGGCCTCTAGAGCGGCCAAAGTGAAATCTGTAATTAAACTATTACCAAATGGTGTTTCCTCTAAAATATCATATCCGTTATTCTCGGGAGCTAATTCAGCTAAATCGTATGGAAATGTTGGGGTTTCTTTTCCTTTAAATGTAGTTTCATATGGAGTATTATCGGGGCCACTTTCAACATAGGTTTCAATGGGGTAATAGGTATCCCAAGTTGTCAAATACGTATCTATTTGTTTGCTCGTATTAAAATCAGCTGCCCATTGCGGAAGCGTATTTATGTAAAAGCTGCTGCTTACAAATTTCCCATCATTTTTTCCTGAAAACCAGTATGCGCCGTTAGCAGCATGTCCAATGGAAAGAATAGCGCCTCTGTCTTTAAAAGAAACCCCGATGGCTTTACCCCTTGACTGAGTGGCTAATCTATTCTCATCAGAGAATGTAGAAACCAATAATTGCGTTGGTGCCTTTTCACCGTTGTTAGTTAGCGTTCCAATACTTTGATACGAATCATCTCCAACACAATATTGCTCTTCACCGCTAATTTTGTCAAACCAATCATTGGCAATAATACCGTGAACAGCAGGGGGAGTACCTGTAGAAATACTTGCATGACCAGGACCAGTTTTAGTCTGCGCATAATCAAAGTGATGGTTTTTGGCTACAAATCCCTGGTTGTAAAATCGTTTAAACCCACCATTGCCGAAATGATTTTCAAATCGAGTGAGATAGTCCATGCGCATTTGGTCAACTACAATCCCTACAACAAGTTTTGGTTTTGAGGGCTTTATTGGTGTATAACACGCCATTAAAGTTAGTAAAGCAAATAGCGAAAAGTGTTTTATGTTCATAATTTGGAATTTTTACAAATGTATTTTTTTATGCGACTCCTGATGTTATAGTTATATTATTTTTTTACATTCGTTTCGATGAAGTTATTGCATCATATTGGCGCTTATTTCCTTATGCTTAGACTGGTTTTTATCAAACCCACCAAAGCAAAAGTGATGCGCAAGCTTATCTTCCAAGATATTCAAGACCTTATTATTGGGTCGTTGGGTATAGTTGCGTTTTTATCCTTTTTTGTAGGCGGAGTAGTTTCGATTCAAACAGCACTTAACATTGAAAGCCCACTTATCCCAAAAAATCTAGTTGGTTTTGCAACAAGGCAATCTGTTATTCTTGAATTTGCACCAACATTTATGTGTATCATTTTGGCAGGAAAAGTGGGGTCATATATCACCTCAAGTATTGGAACTATGCGCGTAACCGAACAGATAGACGCTCTAGAAGTGATGGGAATTAACTCCGTAAATTATTTAGTTTTCCCAAAAATAATTTCCATGCTATTGCTTCCTTTTGTCATAAACATTTCTATGTTTTTAGGCATTCTAGGCGGTTATACGGCAACCCTTTACGGTGGTTTCTCTAATAGTGCAGATTTTATCGAAGGTATTCAGATGGATTTTAAACCTTTCCACGTAACATATGCCTTTGTCAAAACGTTAATTTTTGCTGTGGTTTTAGCTACTATTCCGTCCTATCACGGATACTTCATGAAAGGTGGCGCACTAGAAGTAGGCAAGGCGGCTACGGTAGCTTTTGTGTGGACTTCAATTGTTATAATTGTGTTGAATTATATCGTAACCCAACTTCTCCTTGCTTGATGATTGAATTACAAAACATAACAAAATCTTTTGACGGCATTGAAATTCTCAAAGGCATTAGCATGACCTTTGAAGCTGGAAAAACTAACTTGATTATAGGGCAAAGTGGTTCAGGAAAAACGGTTTTACTTAAATGCCTATTAGGACTGCATCAACCTAATGGTGGTGATATGCTTTTTAATAACCAAGCATTGGTGGAAATGGATGATGATCAACGTAGAATTTTGCGACGTGAAATGGGTATGGTTTTTCAAGGCAGTGCTCTTTTCGACTCCATGACTGTTTTGGAAAATGTTATGTTCCCCATGCAAATGCTAACTAATCAAAGTGAAGCAATAATGCGAAAGGCTGCAGAAGAAGTTATTGAGCGCGTAAATTTGGTCGATGCGCAGCAGAAACTCCCTGCTGAATTGTCTGGAGGTATGCAAAAACGGGTCGCTATTGCACGTGCTGTAGTAATGAAGCCCAAATACTTATTTTGCGATGAACCAAACTCAGGGCTAGACCCCAAAACCGCTATTGTAATTGATAATCTTATTCGTGAAATTACACAAGAAAACAACATTACGACCGTGATAAATTCGCACGACATGAATTCGGTTATGGAAATTGGCGACAGCATTTTGTTTTTGAAAAATGGCGTAAAAGCTTGGGAAGGCAGCAAAGAACTTATTTTTAAAACAGATAACGAAGCCATCAACGACTTTGTATATTCATCAAATTTGATGAAAAAAGTAAAAGAAGTATATCAATAAATTACTTTCGCACACTTGGCACTATTGTCAACGTGGCTTTTTCCAAATCGTCGTACGTTTTTATCTTTTCTTGCAGTTGCAACTCAGTTTCAGTGTCAATATCAACTAAACCCAATGGATTTATAATAATTTCTGCTTGCTCACCTCGAACATAGTATATTTCAGCAGATTTACTCAAGTAACTCCCAAAAGGCAGTGTAGTTATGTGGTCTTCCAAAAAAACATTTGCTTCTTTTCGGAAAGCATTTTCCTTAAGCGCACGTGTGAAGGTTATACCAGCTGGAATCATAACCATAAGCGCTATAAAACTCACAAGCCTTACCGTCCTCCTTCGCTGTTTAGAATCGGCATACTGAATCATAGGAAAGCGCAAAAGTTTAATCACCAAAAAGGAAGCAAATGCGATAAATGTTGCGTTAATAAAAAATAGATACAATGCACCCAGTGCATAATTCGGATTTGCCACCGCTACTCCATAGCCAATGGTGCATAAAGGTGGCATTAGTGCCGTAGCAATAGCAACACCAAAAATAACAGAGGCAATAGTTCCTTTTTTTGTTCGGGCAATAGCAAGAGCTGCACCTCCGCAAAAGGCAATAAATACATCTCGAATATCAGGTTGCGTTCGCGCCAATAATTCGGATGATTCTTGCTGAAGCGGGAAAATCAAGAAGTAAAGTGTGGCCGTAGCAACACTCAATACAACCATAACTACAAAGTTTTGAATGGCCTGTTTAAGCATGGTGAGATCGTTAATTGCCAGCGAAACGCCTACACCCAGTACTGGGCCCATTAGGGGGGCAATTAGCATGGCGCCAATAACAACGGCTGTAGCATTGGTGTTAAGTCCAATTGAAGCTATAAAAATAGAGCAAATCAGCACCCAGGCCGTAGCACCCCGAAATGGAATATCTGCTCGTACAGCCTCTAAAGTTGCGGCATAATCCGTATCTCTAGCAATGTGTAATAATTGGCGTACATATCGCAGCTGAGCAACCCAAGAAGTTTTACTAGTTGTGGGTTTCTTTGGTTGTTCGCTTGATTCGGAAAAATCAAATTTAGACTCCATTACATTTGTTTAACTTCCACAAAAGGTGGAAACAAGTACTGTCTTTTAGTTTGGGTACAAGTACATAAAAATCGTGTTCGGCGTTTTATTCCTTTTTGAAAAATGCGACCATCCGAAGCACAGAACAATGCACCTTGTTCCAATTCAAAAATACATTTTTTATCATTGGGTAGGTCAAATTGCCGTAGCGCAAGCATAAGCGAGGCGTCAGCAGCAAACGTTGCTTTGGGCTTTTTCATGTGCTTTTTCAAGGGTTCAAGTAGTGACTTTGGAAAAAAATCTACTGATAAAAATGGGATTACCAACTCCTGAAACGTTGATTGCCAAGCTGTACCATGTGGTTTTTGTCTATTCTTGTAATTAGAAAACACGCTGTAATGAGCCCATTCGTGCAAAAAAGTAAGCAAAAAACGATAGCGATTTTCCATGGCATTTAGTGTAATCGTAACAGGCTTGCCATGCTGTACACGAAAATCTCCATGTTTGGTTTTGCGTTGGCGCACTACTTTTATATGAACATTATTATCTGCAATCAGCGAAGCACATTTTTCTTGAGTTCCTACTGGCAAAAAAGAATAAAAATCAAGGCTCATTAAGGCGTCGTGTTCGAAACGGGAAGTACTTTACCGTTATAGAATTGGTGACCCGTTAAGGCAAATTTTGCAATATAGGCTGCCATGGTTTTGGCGTCCATTGGAACATCTAATCCTGGGAAAGCTTCTGAAAGCATTTCGGTTTGTACAGCACCAAGAGCCAAAGCATTCACTGAAGGACCGGATTGTTTAAATTCCTCTGCGAGTAATTCTGTAAGTATAGACACTGCTCCTTTGCTACTACTGTAAGCAGCTAAACCTGGAAACTTAGAAGTGCCGTTTATGCCTCCCATGCTGCTGATGTTTAGCACATGACTCTCAGTACTCATTTTTGAGAGTAATAGGCGTGTAAGGTTTGCCAACCCAAAGACATTGACTTTATAAACTGATTCAAAATCAGACTGGGTCGTTTCTAAAAAAGGCTTATTGATAAGTTTACCTGCATTGTTAATGAGTACATCGACGTGTTCAGGTGAAGATGTAGATACCCATTTCTGCAACGACTCAGCATCCGAAATATCTAAAGAAAATGCGTTGACATTTGGAATGTTTAAAGACTCAATCGGAGCAATGTTGCGCGACAGTGCCCAAACATGATGATGATGATCCGAAAGCCATTGTACCAAAGCTAAGCCAATTCCTCTGCTTGCTCCTGTAATCACAATGTTTTTTGACGCCCCCAAAATAATTACACTACTAAGCGGATGGGATTTTCGATATGTTCCTTGAGGGTTTGTAAGAACTGTGCCCCTGTTGCTCCATCTACAGTTCGATGGTCGCAAGCCAGTGTAAGCTTCATTGTATTTCCAACCACAATTTCACCTTCTTTGACTACTGGTTTTTGCACAATGGCACCCACAGAAAGTATGGCGGAATTGGGTTGATTAATAATAGATGTAAATTCGTTAATACCAAACATTCCAAGGTTAGAAACCGTAAATGTGCTTCCGTCCATTTCTTGTGGAGTAAGTTTTTTACTTCTTGCGCGACCAGCAAAATCTTTAACTTGTGTGCCAATTTGCGGCAAGTTCATTTCGTTAGCAAATCGCAATACAGGTACTACCAATCCATCATCAACTGCCACAGCTACTCCGACATGCACGTGATGGTTTAACACCATTTTGTCATCAAACCATTGCGAATTTACTTGAGGGTGCTCTTTTAGAGAAAGTGCCACTGCTTTTACAACAATATCGTTGAACGAAATCTTGGTTTCAGGAATGGAGTTATATTGTTTTCTAAAGGCAATTGCAGCGTCCATATCAAACTCTACTGAGAGGTAATAGTGGGGTGCGCTGAATTTTGAAGCTCCCAAGCGCTTAGCAATAGTCTTGCGCATTTGAGAGTTTGGAATTTCTTCTTGTTTTTCTTGTCCTGCTGGCACAAAAACAGTTGGTTGACTGCTCGTCGTGACTGTCGGTGTGTACTGTTCTACGTCGCGTTTAACAATACGTCCAGATTCACCTGTCCCAGTAACAAGGTGAAGATCAATTCCTTTTTCTTTGGCAATTTTCTTTGCCAATGGCGATGCCATGATGCGACCTGTATTTGGTACTGTGTTTGTTTCGGTAACTGCCGGTGCAACTGCTACAGGCTCGGCTTGTGGTGTGGGAGGTGCAGGTGCTTCTTCCAGTACAGGAGCAGTCGCTTTTGGCACTTCAGGAGGTGCTGCTAAAATAGCAGAGATATCTGTTCCGGCTGGTCCAATAATGGCAAGAAGTGTGTCTACAGGCGCCGTTTCGCCTACGGCTGTTCCTATGTGAAGTAATACGCCAGAAAAGAACGATTCAAATTCCATAGTGGCTTTATCCGTCTCTATTTCTGCTAGAATATCTCCCTCTTCCACTGAGTCGCCTACTTGTTTTAACCAAGAGGCAACTGTACCTTCTTCCATGGTGTCACTAAGACGCGGCATGTTGATGACCTCAACGCCTTCTGGTATGGCAGTAGGAATAGCTTCTGAAACTTCTGTTTTTTCGACCTCAGGGACAACTTCAGCAGCAGCTGTTTCACCGCTAATCAATGCTGTAATATCCTCTCCTTCATCGCCAATAATAGCTAGCAATACATCAACAGGAGCCGTCTCTCCTGCTTGTACACCGATATGCAAGAGTGTTCCTTCATGAAAAGACTCAAACTCCATGGTGGCCTTGTCCGTTTCAATTTCAGCTAAAATATCGCCTTCATCTACTGAATCACCTACATTTTTAAGCCATGTAGCCACTGTTCCTTCTTCCATTGTATCGCTAAGGCGCGGCATGTTAATGATTGTTGCCATATTATAATTTATGTGGGATAAATGGGTAATCTTCTTGTTCGTAAACGGCATCGTACATCACATTCTTATCGGGGAAAGGTGACGTCTCTGCAAATTCTTCACATTCTTTAACACCTGCTTTTACACGAGCATCAATTTCAGCAAGTTCATCTTCAGTGGCAAATGCTTCCTTTAAAATTATATCTTTTACTTGGGTAATAGGGTCAATTTTACGGTATTCTTCCACTTCTTCTTTAGTACGGTAGTGTTGGGCATCAGACATAGAATGTCCGCGGTAACGATATGTTTTTGCCTCTAAAAACGTAGGCCCATCACCACGACGCGCGCGTTGAATGGCCTCATCTATTCCTTCTGCAACAGCAACTGGATTCATTCCATCAATAGGACCGCAAGGCATTTCGTAGCCTAATCCAAGCTTCCAAATATCGGTATGATTGGCCGTGCGCTCTACCGAAGTTCCCATGGCGTACCCATTGTTTTCTACAATAAATACAACGGGAAGCTTCCAAAGCATTGCCAAGTTCAATGTTTCGTGCAGTGACCCTTGACGAACAGCGCCATCGCCCATAAAACATAGCGTTACTGCATCGCTGCCGTGATATTTATCGCCAAACGCCATTCCTGCTCCAAGCGGAATTTGTCCACCAACGATACCATGACCTCCGTGAAAACGGTGTTCTTTTGAAAATATGTGCATCGAACCCCCTAATCCGTTTGAAGTTCCCGTGGATTTGCCAAACAGCTCTGCCATTACTCTTTTTGGATCAACGCCCATTCCTATGGGTTGTACGTGATTACGATAGGCCGTAATCATACGATCTTTAGTCAAGTCCATTGCGTGCAGTGCTCCTGCCAAAATAGCTTCTTGACCATTGTAAAGATGTAAGAAACCACGAACTTTTTGCTGGATATAAACTGATGCAAGTTTGTCTTCAAACTTGCGCCAAAAAAACATATTCTCGTACCAATTCAGGTAGGTTTCGCGCGTAACTTTTTCCATAGGGTTTAGCTGTTATGAGTTGCGCAAAGATAGGGTAACTAATTCATGGAAAAAAACAAAACGAAAATCCTTAGTAGCGTTCTTGACCAAAGTTGAATGTGAGTGAAAAACGAAGTGTATTTTCAAGTGGATTTACTACTCTAGTTGCAGATACTAAATAGGACAAATCGATATCTATGATATTGTATTTAAATCCTACTCCGAGCGTAATAAACTTTCGTGCTCCCTTTAGTTCATTTTCGTTAAAATATCCTGCGCGTAAGGCAAAGGATTCGTCGTACATGAACTCCGCCCCAAGTGCCCAAGTAAATTCTTTTAATTCTTCACTAAAGCCATCAGGTGCATCACCAAAGGATTTAAAAATTCCAGAAAGAACCCCAACATCATCGGGTTGTATATACCCAGTAATATTTCCCTCGCTGTCTGTTATAGGCTCACTAGGTGAGGGCACCAAAAGCTTGTTTAACTCTAGGCTTATGTTGAGCTTGTTATACGAATCAAAAATAAAATCAAAACCTCCACCGAACTTTAAATTTGTGGGTAAAAAGTCTGACTCGCCTTCGTCTTCATATTTAAGTTTTGGGCCAATATTAGAAATATTAAATCCTGCACGCCATATACCAGAAAAATTTGAATACGGTACCTCGTATGACTCATAAAAACCCGAGATTCCTACAGCTACCGTACTCGCGGCTACACTTTCGTTATTTCCTGACTGAAGCTTTAAATCGGAGTTTAAAAACGAGCCTTGAATTGCCATAGAGAAATTTTCACTTAATTTTAAAGCATAAGAAGCATCTATAACGAGTTCGTTTGGCCGTTCAACCAAAGGGTTGATAAAATCTTGAGGACTTTCACCTATTTCAATCTCGCCTAAGCTAAAGTAGCGCAAACCAATAGCCCAAGCAGCACGGTCATCAACAGCGCGATAATACGTCAAATCTGCTAAGAAAATATCGTTTACCAACTTACTCAAATAGGGCGTGTAGCTAATTGAAGCACCCGTTTCATTAGAAACGAAAACAAACTTTGCAGGATTCCAGTGATTGGAAAAAGCATCGGCAGAAGTGGCAACACCCTGATCGCCTAAAGCCGCTGAGCGTGCGTCAGGAGCAATGTTTAAAAAAGGGACGCCTGTAGTAACTACACGGTTTTGGGCATATGTGAGCTGAAAAAGTCCAACGAATAAAAGTAAAGCGGTAAATTGTTTCATACTATTCAATAATAAGTTTAGCCGAAAAGGTATCGGTTGATTGTGATAACGAAGAAATAAGCTCAATCGTGTACAAGTAGGTGCCTTTATTTACTTTTTGCCCACTGTACGAAGTAGCTTCCCATCGAATGCTGTTCAACAAATAGCCTGTAGAAAACACATCTTGGCTGGTATGCCAGATACGTTTTCCATCCATGGTAAAGATATACAAATTCGCTTCTAAAAGCTCACGCGGACGGTTGTGTTGCACAAAAAATGTTGTTTGATTTGTAACAGGGTTTGGCGAGTTGAAAACGCGTTCTATTTTTAGGTCACTGTTATCCATTACCCAAAACGTAATTGTTTTCGTGCTTGGGTTATTGTGTGTGTCCCAGGCCTTTATGGTGAGCGAATGCATTCCTACGGACAAATCATTGAGCGGATATGACAGCGTTCCTCTAGTAAAATCGTCAATTGCTGTAGAATAAAAGGCGTTAAGCACAATTGGATTGGTTTGGTTATTATCCAAAACTGCCGTGATATCGTGTCCAATTCCCCCAGCAGTGTTAATGCCATTCTCATCAGCTATATCTAAAATAAGCGTTGGGCTACTAAAGACACGCTCTCCGTCTTTAAAATTTCTGTTGTTTAGATACGCATCAATTTCTGGACCTTGATTGTCTTTAGGCGCTGAAGTGTTTAATCCGCCAATGGTTAATGTGTTAGAAAACCCACCTAAGGATTCGCTTTTGTCTTCATTAAAAGCAATCATGGTTATGCGTGTGTTACCGAGCTCTAAATCAATGTCTTTTGGTACGACAAAAGTGGTCGTGAATTTACCATTTTTGACAGTGGACAGCCCTTGAAAAATTTGGTTTCCCAAAGACATAAAAGTCATTTTTTTATACCCGTCGTTCCCAAGCGTGGTACGCTCAACTTCTTTGTCAAATACCTGAAGGGTTATTGTTCCATTGAACGAAGCTTGTGGCAAACCCATGAAATCTGTAACAGCACCCTCAATAGTAACATTATCCAATGCGCTTAACTGTAGCTCTTCACTTGTTGCATTATCAATAGCAACTCCATTGATACGGGTAATTAATGCTTCTCGCTTTGGGATATGGAGTTTTAACGCAGGGTCGCCTATATAAAAAATAATACGTTTTTGGTTGACATCTGAGAATTCGCTTTTTGCTTTTCGTAATGCTTCGGCGATGCTGGTATAATCATCGCTTCCAAAAGAAAATAAATTTCTTGAAAGAATATCATTGTAACTGATACCGTTGGTAACGTAAATTTGGCGTGTAGTCGAAATAAGACCAATAGCACCGCCTGTTGGATTTTGATAAATGAGCTCACCTGCAGTCTGTCTTTCGTGATTATCAAAGCGTGAAAACTCACAGGTTGATGTAATAAAAAGTGGATATCTACCCGGGTGAAAAACCGTAGCCGCCAAATCTTTATCTACCAAAAATTCGTTTGAAAGACCGTCTTCTCCGCCATGGCCAAAATAATTTACCACCAATGTTCCTTGTGATAGTCTGTTTTCCAAAGCGGCTTCTACACCTGGATATCTGTCGCCTCCGGCAGATGCGACTTGCGTAAAGGCATCGGAGTGCAATTTTGTAACGTTAAGAAAAGGCTTGTTGCGTTGCAAATCATCTCCGACCAAGTCTAGTTTTTCCTGAATGATATATTCCCATTCTTCATCAACGTCATCGGACAATAATGTGAAGCTATTGTTCCAGCTTCCTTTGTTTTCAGGGGATTCGTATTCGATGACTTTGTCAACCGCAACTCTAGCTTGCGCATCATTTGAAAAAACCATACGGCCAACCGCTAAATCCATTTCATCATTACTTCCTAAAAATCCCTCTCCAATGTCCATCATGGTAAAAAAATCATCCGACATATACGAGTTTGTCAAAGAAAAGCTGCTAAGCGCATGAAAGGTGGGTACAACCATGTCATTTCCTCGAGTACGATTTTGGTAATCATAGCTTGTATCTCCAAACAAACACAAATATTTGAGTTGTTTTCCTTGTGAAACGTAAAGGTACCGTACAAAATTTCGAATAGCCGCTATGTCTTGTTGGCCAGTAGAAAAGGCTTCATAAATTTCCTCAAGAGTAACCAATTTCGCTTGGAGTCCTCGATTTTCTATTCGGTGTGCGACTAGTCGCTGGGCTTCCTCTCTATATGCTTCTGAAGTGATAAGTAAATAAGTTGTTGGAGGTGAGGATTGAATTTGAGTCAAAAATGAAGACGGTGTAAACATTCGCGTACTTCGTTCATAGGTTGGTGTTTTGTAGTCCGTAGCTAAAACAAACTCGCTATCTGCATCTACCAAAACATCTGCGCCAAATGTTGTTGCATCGACAGTAGGCATGTACACCACGTCGCTGTTCAATTCCCAAAGACTGGTTTCTGAAGTTGCGTCAGTAATAGCCAGTTCTTGAACGCTTATTGAGGGGTCAAGCGTGAATAAAAAACTTCTCTCGGCACCTGAAAGTTTTCTTTTGTATTGCGCCAAAATGAAATCCAAATATCCATTGGAGCTAAAATCGCCGTTTGAAGAGTACTCAAGTTCAGCAGTAACCTCATTCGTGGGGTTCAATTGTAATTGAATCGCTCCAGAAAAGTCATTAAACTGAGTGTATGGCGCTGTTGCAATGGTTGTCCCGCTAATAGCTCCAAGGCTATTGGTAGTTGACTCAGAGCTTGAGCTGAACGTAAAAGACGTACTTGTATTTGCTGCAGCGGCAACACGAGCAACTACATCAATTGTTGTTTCTGGCATTACATTAGGAGTTTGTAGCGTATAGGTTTCTTTTTGCGCATCTGAAAATCGTACGCCAAACCATTGTCTTCCCAACGAACCAATATTGTAATTTTCTTCCTCAATTGCGGTAGTGTATATCCCTGCGAGTATTGCATTGGTTGAAACAACATCATTCCCTTGCTCAACTACAACACGTTTTCCGTACGAAGTTCCATAGGTTATATAATATGTTGTTGTGTTGTGGTATAAGTTTCTGAAGGTTTTACTTTCTGTATTCCAAGTATCACCAGCATACCCCATAAACAAAATATAATCTTCATCGTCAAATGAGCCATTATTCTCTCCTACTACCCAAATAGCGTTTTCATGTAAGGTTTCAATATCAGCTGCATTTTGAAGTGGCAACATTTGACCTCCGCGTCCAAAAACACGAAGGGTCTTAGGGTCAATATCGTCAACAGGTACACCCAATTGCTGTAGAAAGTTTTTGGTGATTTTTTGTATGCCTGTTTCTACAACTGAAAAACGATGCCAAGATGTAATGGTGTCATCCATAAAAGGATGCAAAGAAGCGCTTTGGGCAGTCACAGCCATGCAAAACGTGCTTAAAACAGAAACAAAAAAGCTAAGTAATTTTGTTTTCATACATAGTGATAACGACAGGCGGAAGTTAATCGTATTTGGGTTAAGATATACTATTTTTGTTTTGTCTGCGTTTACTAAATAATAAAACGGATGATTTATTCGTATATTGCACCCATTGTTATGACTTGAAACTTACAAATGAACACACACACAAAATTATTCATTTCTTTTGTTTTTATTGCATTACTAGCAAGCTGTAGCTCAGGCAACCGCCGCTCTAACGTATCGCAAGGTACTGGTCTTGAAATAAATTCTAGCCGTGGTGGATTTCAATACAAAACAAATTATAAGGGGCAGGAAGCTGGTCCAGGACTGGTTTTTGTCCCTGGAGGAACATTCATTAAAGGAAGAGTTCAAGATGATGTCATGCGCGACTGGAACAACTCTCCCGTTCGCGTGCAAGTCCGATCGTTTTTTATAGATGAGACCGAAGTAACCAACATTATGTATATCGAATATCTAGATTGGTTAGAACGTGTTTACAAGAACGAAGGGGGGAATTACCGAAACGTTTATTTGGCCGCTATTCCAGATACTATGGTATGGCGAAGTCCTCTAGGGTTTAATGAAGATATGGTAAAAAACTACTTGCGTCATCCTGCATTTAGAGATTATCCAGTTGTCGGAGTTACGTGGCAGCAGGCTACAAACTTTGCGAAGTGGCGTACCGAACGTGTAAATGAACGTCTTTTGGAACGCGAAGGGTATATTAAAAAAGGCGTTAGCATACAAATTGACAGTATTATGCCTGGAAGTGAATTTAATACCCAAACCTATTTACAAGCACCAGACCAAGTCTATGGGGGAGCATTTGGAGATAAAGCTGGACGAAATGCAGAGAAAAGAGGTCGAGATGCTGATTCTACATCATTGAATTTTGTTAAGCGTAAAGACGGATTACTTTTGCCCGAATACAGACTTCCCACGGAAGCAGAGTGGGAGTATGCTGCTTTAGGTTTGTCTGAAATTCGTGAGTACAACAGTTATCGCGGTAAAAAGAAATATCCTTGGGCTGGATCATCCACCCGTTCTCAAAAACGAAAGGATGAAGGCGATCAATTGGCTAACTTCAAACAAGGGAAGGGAGACTACAGCGGTGTTTCAGGTTGGTCTTCTGACAATGCAGATATCACGGCTCCTGTTAGAGCCTATCCGCCTAATGACTATGGCCTTTACGGTATGGCAGGAAATGTTGCAGAATGGGTAGCTGACGTATATAGACCTATTGTTGATAATGACCTGTCTGACATGAACTACTACAGAGGAAATCTATATACCAAACCTGCAATTGGTCCTGAGGGAAAAACGGTTGTCGTGGAAGATGTTGAATTAGAGACTACACCAAACAACAAGCTAAACATCAAGGCATTGCCAGGTGAAATTAAGTTTACGGAAATCGATTCGTCTGATGCTCAATTAAGACCAAATTTTAATAAAGCCTACAATAGTGATTTTATGGATGGTGACGATCAGTCAAATCCTTCTGAAGCAAACATGTATAAATTTGCCGTTGATGATGAAGGTGCTGTTATTGCAAATGAAGAGAGCGTCAAGTCGCTAGTTTCCGATCAAACTCGTGTAGTTAAAGGAGGATCTTGGAAAGATCGTTCTTACTGGCTTGACCCATCACAAAGACGCTATTTACCAGAGTTTATGGCTGCTGATTTTATAGGCTTTAGGTGTGCCATGTCATATCTTGGCGAAAGCAAGAAAAAGAAACGTCCACGGGACTAATTCATGGCTTCGCTTCAAGAAGTTTACGCACTTTTCTTGGCCTCATCGGGAGTTGAAACCGATAGCAGAAAATCCATTTTGAACAAATTGTTTTTTGCCCTAAAGGGAGAAAACTTCGATGGAAATGCTTACGCACTAAACGCTATAGAAAAAGGTGCTTCGGCGGCTATCGTTGATCAGTCAGAAGTAGCATCAGTACACCCAAAATGTTTTCTAGTTGACGACGTCTTGCAAACCTTGCAGGCGCTTGCCAGTCATCACAGAAAACAATTTGATATTCCCGTTATTGCGCTCACAGGAAGTAACGGAAAAACCACCACCAAAGAACTTATTGCAAGCGTACTAAACTCGAGTCATCATGTTTTAGCTACCAAAGGGAATCTAAACAATCATATAGGGGTTCCCCTAACATTATTAGGTTTGACCAAAAAACACAGTCATGCACTTATAGAAATGGGTGCTAATCACATAGGAGAGATTGATTTTTTATGCCATATTGCTCACCCTACACATGGCATAATTACTAATATTGGCAAGGCGCATCTCGAAGGTTTTGGGTCTTTGGATGGTGTGCTTGAGGGAAAAACTGAGCTTTACAGGTTTTTAGAAATAAATAAGGGAATTGTTATTATAAATGATCAAGATCCGAAGCTAATAGGTGCTCTTAGGGGAAACAAAAATATGATGTATAGCCCTAAGGAGTATGCCCTATTAGGTGACCAGCCTACACTTAAGCTGCGTTTTAATGACACGGAAATAAACACCCAATTGGTAGGAAATTATAACAAAACGAACATTGCTGCTGCCGTTTGTGTAGGAGATATTTTTGATATCCCATTAAAGAAAAGCGTTGCGGCTATTGAAGCCTATGCACCCGAAAATCATCGGTCGCAACTCATGTCAAAAAACAACAAAACTATTGTAATTGATGCTTATAATGCCAATCCAACAAGCATGCATGCTGCCATTGCAGCATTTGCGAAAAGAAGTGGGAAAAAAGCAGTGCTACTGGGGCATATGGCAGAGCTTGGAACGTATGAATCAGATGAGCATCAAGCTTTGGTTGATTTAGTTAAAAGCCATGATTTTGAGGAGTGCTATTGGGTAGGCAAGCCTTACGAGTCAATGGTGTCATCAAATTACTTTGCTTCTGTGAACGAACTCCATGCATTTTTAAAAAACAGTCCTATTAAGGCCGATCAATTGCTCATAAAAGGATCGCGAAGTGCTGCATTGGAAAAAGTGCTCGACAGCTTATAACCCCGTTGTAAAGTAATCAATTGTGAGCTAGGTCATGGAAACAAACCTTTTTTGGCAATTTATGTTTTTTTAACTCTTTTGCAATTCTTTCAAAGGTTTTAAACCCACAGTTATTCAATTCAGCATTTTGATGAAACCCACGCCTTAACTCGATTGTCTCTGTTAGGTTATTTGCTATTAGCTCCTTGATGCATTCAGCAAAGGTCTGTGCATAAATCATAAATACAGAAGAAAACAGGTGATTCGTAGAGGTTTCAATTATTACCCAATTAAGGTAATAAAAATTTTCCTTGAGTTGGCGTGATTACGATGCTCACACAAATAAACTCCCTGCCAAGTACCAAGTTGGGCTACGCCCTTTTGAATCGGAAAACTCACGGAGGAACCCAAAATACTGCTTTTTATATGTGAGGTCATATCGTCAGGGCCTTCTAAAGTGTGAGTGTAATGCGTGTCGTTTTCAGAAACCATTTTATTAAAATGGGTTTCAAAGTCGACCCTAACACTTGGGTCTGCGTTTTCGTTAATGGTTAAGCTGGCAGATGTGTGTTTAATAAAAATATGCACTACTCCGCTCTTTTTTGGAATTTCATTTAGGATATAAGACGTGATTAAATGAAAACCTCTTTGGAATGGTGGAAGACTTATTTCTTTTTGAAAAATCATGTTTTGTGGGTCATATTGGATTCGAACCAATGACTTCCGCCCTGTCAAGGCGACACTCTGAACCAACTGAGTTAATGACCCGAGGGCGCAAAAGTAATCAAATTCAACGTATTGCGTAAATTTGCATGAAAAGCACTATGATACATTTTTCTCGAACCGACATTGACAAGATGGATAAAATCTTTAGATTAAATCTCATCAACAGTTGTACAGGGTTCAAATCAGCTAATCTACTGGGGACAAAATCGCTTAATGGCGTGAGCAATGTGGCCGTTTTTAGCAGCATTACCCATCTTGGGAGTAATCCGCCATTGATTGGCTTTATCCTACGCCCTACCACAGTTCCTAGGGATACTTACCGGAACATCAAAGACACCGGTGTATTTACAGTAAATCACATCAACAGCGACATCATCGAAGATGCGCACCACACCTCCGCAAAATATCCTGATGAAGTTTCGGAATTTACCAAAACAGATTTGCAAGAAGAGTTTCTTGGAGACTTCTCTGCCCCTTTTGTAAAAGACGCAAAAATTCGTTTGGGGTGTACATTTTTGAACGAATATGAAATTAAAGAAAATGACACATTGTTGCTTGTCAGTCAGGTTGATCATTTGTATGTTGCAGATCAAGAAATCTTACAAACTGACGGTTGGCTTAAGCTTCAAAATGCCGATACGGTAACCATCAATGGATTGGACGGCTATGCCAAAACAGCATTGATAGACAGATACCCATACGCAAGACCCAAAAAAGAATGAATTTTTTAGACAAAAACTTAGAAGCATACGTACAACAACACTCGGACCAAGAACCTGAATTATTGCAACAATTGGCTCGTGAAACCCACCTAAAAGTGTTGCAACCCCGTATGCTAAGTGGTGCTTACCAAGGTCGGCTACTTGCTTTGGTAGCCAAGTTGATAGCCCCCAAACGCGTATTAGAAATTGGCACATATACGGGCTACTCTGCCTTATGTATGGCAGAAGGTTTGCCTCCCAATGGACGCATAGATACCATAGACATAGACGAGGAATTAACCGATATACAACGGCGCTATTTCGAGGCTTCGGGTTACGGAAATCAGATTTTTCAGCATTTAGGCAACGCAGCTGATGTTATTCCAACGCTAAAAGGTGATTTTGATTTGGTTTTTATTGATGCAGATAAAGAACAATACCCCCAGTATTTTGACCTAATTATTGATCGCCTTCAAACAGGCGGATTAATCATTGCGGATAATGTGCTATGGTCCGGAAAAGTAGTGACAAAAGCTACAGATGAAGCCACTGAGACATTGCAATTATTTAATAAAAAAGTAATGGAAGATACACGCGTAGAAACCGTTTTATTGCCTGTAAGAGATGGCCTAACGTTACTTCGTAAAATTTAGCGTCTACGCTTAACCGTACCTGTAATTTCGTTGATTTCTTTTTTTAAATCGTCCACTTCTTTTTGCAGTTCTTTGGTGTCTAGGCCTTGGGACTCGGCCGATTTTTCTAATTCCTCACGAAAATCACGACTTGCATTTTTTACTTGTTGAATTCCTTTAGCAAGTGTACGCGCAATTTCAGGGATTCGATTGGCTCCAAAAACCAACAGTACCATCATGAATACAAAAACCAGCTCGGCACCGCTTATAAAAAATATCATACAGCAAATATACAAGAAACAAAAAAGCCAACCTCCCGGTTGGCAATTCGTTTGTTATTGTTGTTTTTTGAACTTCTCAAAGTCGTTTTCTTCAATTATCTTAGGCCAATTATTGTTGTCTTTATTGATATCAGCCGTTGCGTTGTCTGGGTCAACGACAACTCCAACAAGCTCTTTGTCCGTAGCAATGTATTTACTAATGGTATTGTCATTTTTACGCCACACTTGTGCAGGATACGTCTTGCGCTCTGTGGTACCATCGGCATAGACATAGTCTACTATAAGTGGCATTACCAAACCGCCTGGTTTTTCAAATACTACTTCGTAGAACTTCTTATTTTCTTTACGATTTTTAAGTTCTTCAGGAGTTAAGTTTTCTAAGCTACGTTGGTAATACAATGAAAAATACCGTTTATCATCGCCTAGTTTTTTAATGTCTTTTACCTCAGTAACGCCCAAATCTACCACATCGGTAGTAAAAAACCAGCCACGCCAAAACCAATCCAAATCAAAAGCAGAGGCGTCTTCCATGGAGCGAAAGAAGTCCTCAGGGGTTGGGTGTTTAAACATCCAGCGTTGAGAAAAAGTTTTAAAAGCATGGTCAAATAGTTCGCGGCCCATCACGGTTTCACGCAATATGTTCAGTGCTGTTGCTGGCTTGCTGTAGGCATTTGGCCCTAGCTGATATACGTTTTCAGGATTTGACATAATGGGGGCAATAAAGTCCTGATCACCGGCCATATAGCGCACAATATTTTGTGGATCCATATCGTCGGAAGGATAATGCTCTAAGCCCGGAATGGCATCTGGGTGTGCTTTGCCAAAATCCTGCTCGGCAATGATTTGCACAAAACTATTTAGTCCTTCATCCATCCAGCCCCACTGACGTTCATCGGAATTTACAATCATGGGAAAGAAATTATGTCCAATTTCGTGGATAATAACACCTATCATGCTGAATTTGGTACGATCACTGTAATAGCCGTTTTCATCTGGACGCCCAAAATTGAAACATATCATTGGATACTCCATACCCACATCATCGGCATGCACAGAAATAGCTTTGTGATATGGGTAATCAAAAGTCATATCAGAGTAAGACTTTAATGCACTCGCTACAGTTTTGGTGGACCATTGTTCCCAAAGCGGGTTTCCCTCTTTAGGGTAAACAGAAACCGCCATAACATCATTTCCATTGATATCCACATTCATCATATCTACAATAAACTTACGCGAAGAAGCAAATGCAAAATCACGCACATTTTTAGCTTTAAAATGCCAGGTTTTTGTTCCGGTCGGCGTACTTTTTTCATTAGCCTCGGCCTCATCTTGTGTAACAATAAAGACAGGTTCATCATACGATTTTTTTGCTTGCTTGAAGCGCTTCATCATAGTTGATGAATACACTTCTTTTCGATTTTCTAGTACACCTGTTGCTTCTACAATGTGATCGTTCGGAACTGTAATTTTTACATCATAGTCTCCAAAAGGAAGGGCAAATTCACCATTGCCCCAAAACTGCTGGTTTTGCCATCCCTCTACGTCGTTATAAACCGCCATACGAGGAAAAAACTGTGCAATAAAATAAGCGTAATTATCGTCCTTTTTAAAATATTCATATCCCGATCGTGAATCCCAAAACTGGCGATTAGGGATGTTATAATGCCATTTAAGACGGAACGACATCGACGTTCCAGAAGCCAAAGGAGTTGGTAAGTCAATACGCATCATGGTTTGGTGAATGGTGTAAGGCAAATCAACGCCTTCACTTGTTTGTAGCGCATCTATTTTGAATCCACCATCAAACTTTTCGTTAAGCAAAAATTCGTTAACAAACCCCGGGGCAACAGAGCGTTGGGTGCCATAATAGCTGCTTCCATTATTCAATCGGTCAAACGACTGCCCATCACGAGCACGCACATTTTGATCCATTTGCACCCACAAATACGTTAACGTTTCAGGTGAGTTATTGGTGTAGGTAACAACTTGATCCCCAAAAAGCTCTTGGGTTTTGTCGTTAAGCACAAGCTCCATGGTATAATCTGCCTGTTGTTGATAATATGCTGGACCTGGTGCACCAGAAGCAGTGCGAAACGCATTGGGTGTTGCAAGCTCGTTGTAGAGCTGTCTAAACTTGTTTTGGTTGGTGTGTCCTTGCGGTGTTTTTTGGGCAAATGACGTAAAAAAAGTAACGGTTAAGAGAACGGCAACAAATTGTGTGTATTTCATGTGCATTAGATTTTTTATAAATATATCAGTTTGTAGGAAATTCAAAATTAAATTGTGCAAAATTTTGATCTTGGGTGTGCAAAAAACTTTTCTTTCCCATTGCTGTAGAAAGCGTTACAATGTTTTTCTGTTCAGGAAAAGCATCAAATAAAAAGGTATTAGACCACTCCAAAGCTTTTATTTCAGGCATGTTGTTAAAAGACGCATACATGTGCGTTTGGTCTTGTTTATATTCCCAACCTACAAAAGAAAATGATGTCGATTTTGGTAAGTCATGTACCACAAAATAATCTTTAAAATAGCTGGTAATATGTTGTTCCGTAACTTCAATAGTTTGACTGTCTGGGTCTAAAGAAATCTCTTCTCCTGTGTATATTGACAATGCCTTAGAAAAATCGTCGGTGAACACCCGTACCACAAGCTGTAATTGCTGCTCATCGGGTTTGTAGTACATGTCCGTAGTACTTACATAATACTTATGTGGGACGAATGCCAAAAAAGGCAAAAGCAGCAGAAACCAGAACGACCGCATCAGTTTTTTTTCTTAAACTTTTCACTTGCCTTAACCAGAAAATCCATGACTTCAAAATCAGATTTCTCTTCCAAAAGCTCTTGGGTTTTGATTTCGCCATCACAGTACAGCAAAAACAATTCAATTTTGTCCTTTTCTATGCTAAGCTGATCAATAAAAAAAGTGTCTTCATAAAGCTGACGAATTACCTCGCTAGGTTTTAATGTGTACACTTTCTGATCGCTATTGTCGTTGTCAACCAACCGATATAAAGCCTTAAAAACATTTACAAAATTCACTCCGCTGTAGAGTTCTCCTTGGCGCATAATGGTATTTTCTACACGAGTAGATCGGTCACGCTCATAATCGAACGCTTTAAATTCCTCGGAGCGTAAATCCAAAAACTTTTGTCGCTGTTCGGGAGTTACTACCACTTCATCAAGCTCAGTTACTTTTTCATTTACATCTATCACTAGACGCCCACGTTGTAAGATTTCTTTGGTAATTTTAACCACACGGATTTGATACTGTAATGAAGTAAAAACCAACTCATCGCCCATCATTACCTCAATGGCAAACTCGCCATTACCGTCACTAATCGTTGCTTTTTGGCTAGTGGTATTTACCACATTAGCAGCGACAACATCGGTGTTTTGGTACAAAATTTGTCCACGCAACCACGTGCGGTAGTCTGTTTGTGCCATAGCTAATGGTGCAAAAAGCAGTGCAATGATAAGATGTCTCATAAAAACGAAGTTGGGTTGGCTAGGAACAAAAAGCGCGCAAATGCGCAACGATTTGTGCATATTCACAAATATACATTATTCCCTCAAACGCTTTACGAAGTGAAAGCCTAAATGATCGAAACCCTCACGCGCGTAAAGCCGATGAGAAGCCACATTTTCTTTATACGCATTGAGTTCTAACGCCTCGTAACCCTCGGCTTTCAATTTGTTGCCTATCCAGTCCATAAATTGGGTCCCTAATCCTTTCCCTTGATACTCGGGAATAATATAAAAATGGTCTAGTTCACAACTCTTGCCAGAGTAGTGTCGTGTTTGGTACCACAATCCACAAAGGCCTATAAGCTTATCCCCTTCATAAAAGCCTACGCAATCGTACTCGTGCTGAAACATGCCTTTGAAACGCTGCTCGTGAACCTCATCTGTGTATGTATACTGTGTAAAAGCTTGCATTAACGGAAGGATTTCGGGTATATTCGCTACTTTTAAAAATCGATATTCAATTGCCATACCTTTTGCAAAGAACCACAAACATACAATTAAAACCAATCTGTACGAAAGACACCTACGTGGTGCGTCACCCCGTGCTGCGCAGCGGATTAGCTGTAGAAAGCTGTGCTTTTGACCGAGACGATGACACCAACACCCTGCACCTAGGCGCGTTTGTTTGTGAAAAACTCGTTGGGGTACTTACGCTATTGCCCAATGCTACTGATGTACAACTGAGAGGCATGGCGGTATTGCCAGAAATGCAAAAACTTGGCATTGGATTTCAATTGATTTTGGAAGCAGAAAAATGTGTAATGAGCATGGGAATTTCACAGCTATGGATGAATGCCCGACTTGCAGCCATTCTGTTTTATGAGCGTTGTGGCTACCAAAAACAGGGCGATCTTTTTAACTTACCTTACGGTGGAGATCACTACAAAATGATAAAGCACCTATGCGCCTAGTCCTGTTTTTTGTTTTGCTCTTCCAAATGGCAGTAGCGCAACCCACACTGGTGCAAACATTGGGCTTAGACGATTCGCATTTGGTAGAATTGGAAGGAAACCTACTCACAGCAAAAACAGCAACAGCCTTTTGTGCCATGCAAGTAGCGGCACTGCGAGACGGCATCGATCTCCAACTGGTTTCGGCATACCGTTCCTTTGATCGCCAAAAATATATTTGGGAAGATAAATACAAACGCTATACTGCAGAGGGGCTGTCACCCAAAGACGCTATAGACCGTATCTTACAATATTCCACAATCCCAGGTACTTCGCGCCATCATTGGGGCACCGACATTGACATTACAGACAGCAACGCACCCAAACAAAAAAGGATCTTAGTCCCTGAAAAATTTCACAACAACGGACCTTTTGCCCCATTGCGGAAATGGATGGAGGAAAACGCCAATCGTTTTGGGTTTTATTTGGTCTATACCAACGATGCCTCCCGCACTGGATTTTCGTATGAACCCTGGCATTACAGCTATTTACCCGAAGCCAAACACTACCAAAAACAATACGACTCCCGAACTGCTTTTGCCTATTTTAAATCCGTGGGGATTTATGGAAGTGCCTATATTAATGTTGATTTTTGGGAGGAGTATTACACTTTATTCTTTAAAGGAATTAACGCCAAATTAACACTTCCCTCTCTCTAGCTGGCACAGCTTTTGAATAAGTATCGGAATGAAACAGTTGCTTGTGTGTTTATTCCTGACTTTATTTTTCACAAGCTGTATTCCGTTAAGTTTTGCGCCAAATATTGAAACGGATAAGGTCAAAATCGCTAAACGCTTTAAACGTGATTTACCAAAGCGATATGGGTTTATTTTTGAAGACCCAAAAGAAGCTGATGAGTTTTATACATTCATCAACACCAAATATCAACTACCAGGCATGGATCGTAAAATTCCATTATGGGTGCACAAAAAGCCACTTATCATGAATATATATGAGCGCAGACGCACTACCAGTACCTTAAATTTTATACCTATCCTTTTAGATGCTGCACTTTCAGGTGAAAACAGCGGAGTTCCAGGCTTTTTTAATAGTTTTTATACCACCCGAAATGAAAAATGGTTTATCATAATCACACTTACCGACTTAAACGGACAGGATGGCCTTGCCCCGGCCTACGACAGGCAAAATACCAACCTAAGCTTTTTACGTAACCTCCAAAAAGAGTATTTAAATACCACCAATTACATGGAAGCTTATTTTAGAAATAAAGAGTAGATATCTAGACAATGTATTCTTTTAAAACTCTTTAAAGGTTCGTAGTTTCCAGTATCTTTGCAACACAAAATAACCTTATGAGTAAACGTGTTCTTTTAATGATTTTAGATGGATGGGGTATTTCACCAAACCCAAAGGTTTCAGCAGTAGCACAAGCCAATACGCCTTTCGTAGATAGCCTGAGCCAAGATGCCGTGCACAATGTACTTCACACAGATGGTATGCACGTTGGCCTTCCTGAAGGACAAATGGGCAATAGCGAAGTCGGACACGTAAATCTGGGTGCGGGTCGGGTGGTCTATCAAGATTTGGCGAAAATCAATATGGCGGTGGGGCAAAACACACTCAAAGACGAGGCCGTACTCAAAGACGCCTTTGCTTATGCCAAAGCAAACAACAAAGCCGTTCACTTTGTGGGCTTGGTATCTGATGGTGGCGTACACGCACACATCAATCATATTGAAGGTTTGTTAAACGCAGCATACGAAGCGGAAGTACCCAAAAGCTATATACATGCCTTTACAGATGGTCGTGATGTAGATCCAAAATCTGGATTAGGATTTTTGACGCGCGTACAAGAAATGTGTGCCACAACAAATGCGCATCTGGCAAGTGTGGTAGGACGTTATTTTGCCATGGATAGAGACCAACGTTGGGAACGCATCAAAAAAGCGTATGATGTACTCGTTCATGGTACAGGAACGCAAACAACCGACCTTACCGAAGTCATGCAAGCCAATTATGATGCAGGTACGACAGACGAATTTATTGAGCCGTTTGCACTTCCCGAAAATGGAGGTATCGAGGCGGGGCGTATTAAGACTGGTGACGTGGTTATCTTCTTTAATTTCCGCACCGATCGTGGACGCCAACTCACACAGGCGTTAAGCCAAAAAGCATTTCCAGAACATAATATGGTGCCACTTGCATTGCACTATGTTACGCTAACCAACTACGACGAATCGTTTCAGAACGTGCATGTAGTATATGATAAGGAGAACATTCAAGAAACACTGGGTGAAGTTCTTGCCCATGCGGGTAAAACACAAATCCGGATTGCGGAAACTGAAAAATATCCGCACGTTACCTTTTTCTTTAACGGTGGAAGAGAAACCCCTTTTGATGGCGAAGAACGCCTTTTGTGTCCATCGCCAAAAGTAGCCACCTACGACTTGCAACCCGAAATGAGCGCTTTTGATATTCGAGATGCTATTGTACCAAAACTCAAAGCAAAAGCAGCCGATTTTGTCTGTTTAAATTTTGCCAATCCCGACATGGTAGGGCACACGGGTGATATGGCAGCTGCCATAAAAGCCTGCGAAACTGTAGATGCATGCACGGAAGAAGTGGTTGCAGCAGCCAAAGAAGGGGAATACTCGGTTATCATCATTGCAGACCACGGAAATTGCGATACTATGATAAACCCAGATGGAAGTCCAAATACTGCACACACCACCAATTTGGTGCCCGTTTATCTGATTGATATCGATGCAAAAAGCATTAACGAAGGGGCACTTTGCGATATTGCACCTACCGTCCTTGAGCTAATGGGAGTTGAACAACCTGCTGCCATGACGGCAAAATCATTACTTTAGCTTTTTAAGTGCGATCCATGAGAATGTTAGTCATTTTTCTTTTTGCAACTGTTAGTGGATATGTTATATCGCAAGACCTGTTAGGGCCTATTACGATAGATGAATTAAAAAACAAACCCTATGAAGAATGGTTTACTGTTGAATATGACAATTACAATCCATTTGTCAAAACAACAGATCAACTAAAGCCATTATTGCAGGGTGTTGATATTCAAGTGTTTATGGGGACATGGTGCTCGGACAGTCAAATGCAAGTGCCGGCCTTTTATCGAATTCTAGACACGGTAGGTTTTAAAGGAAAGATATCCGTTATTGCCGTGGATGAAGACAAAAAAACTCCTTCGGGAAGTGCGACTGATAACGAAATTTCATATGTTCCGACGTTTATTTTTTATAAAAACGGTAAGGAAATCAATCGCATTGTCGAAGCACCTGTTGATTTTTTAGAAGACGATATGCTTACCATCCTTAGTGGAGCAGCATACAAACATATTTATCAAGACTGATGGCGCTTCAAAAAACAGCCGAAGAAATTGAGCTCATACGCAACAGTGCCTTGTTAGTATCCAAAACCCTTGGTATGCTGGCAAGTGAAATCAAGCCTGGTGTTACCACACTTGAACTAGACAAAAAAGCAGAAACCTTTATTCGTGATCATGGGGCTATTCCTGGATTTTTAGGACTTTATGATTTTCCAAACACGCTGTGCATGAGTCCTAACGAACAAGTTGTGCATGGCATTCCAAACAATACCCCGATGCAAGAGGGTGATATTATTTCTATTGACTGTGGTGTCTTGCAAAACGGATACTACGGCGATCACGCCTATACCTTTGAAGTCGGAGAAATTGATGCAGAAACCAAAAAGCTTTTGGAGAGAACTAAGACTTCACTTTACAAAGGGATTGAGGCATTCCGGATAGGGAATCGTGTTGGTGATGTTGGCTTTACCATACAGCAATACGTGGAACAATTTGGCTATGGCGTGGTGCGCGAGTTGGTTGGACATGGATTGGGAACTACCATGCACGAAAAACCCGAAATGCCCAATTACGGTAAACGCGGCAAGGGAAAAAGTTTTTTAGAGGGTATGGTAGTTGCCATAGAACCCATGATTAACAAAGGCACGCATCGCATCAAGCAACTAAAAGACGGCTGGACCATCCTTACGGTAGACGGTGCACCAAGTGCACACTTTGAGCATAATGTTGCCATTGTGAATGGAAAACCAGAATTGCTCTCTACCTTTAAATACATTTACGACGCATTGGGTATTACTTCTGACGAGGAAGATGCTTTTAGAATCGTTCCATCACCCTTATGAAAGCTTTAGCAAAGCTTATACTCGGACTTTTCCCCAGAACTGCTTTGCAGCGGTTGGCAGATGTATTATTGCCCGTTCTAGATTTATGGTACCGCGGAAACACATTTACCGACCCCATTAACGGCAAGTCATATCGTAAATTTCTACCCTATGGATATGTTAAGATTCGTCCTAATGTGTTAAGTCCTGGAACTTTATCATTAGAGCGTCATCGCCTGATTTGGTTGTATTTAAAAAAAGAAACTGAGTTTTTTCAAACCCCATCAAAAGTACTTCATATGGCACCTGAAAAAGCGTTTATTTCTCGTTTAAAAAAACTGTCGCATTTGGATTATATAAGTTGTGATATTGAATCGCCGCTTGCCGATATCAAAGCCGATATTTGTGCGTTGCCCTTTGATGACAATAGCTTTGATTGGATTTTGTGCAACCACGTTCTTGAACATATCCCCAGCGATACCAAAGCAATGCAGGAATTGTATCGGGTGTTAAAACCTGGCGGAAAAGCACTGCTTCAAGTTCCTTTAGATCCCAAACGAGACACCACTTTTGAAGACAATAGTATCACAGACAAAGCTACTCGCACCAAAATTTTTGGACAATACGATCACGTACGAGTGTACGGAAAAGACTATTTCGAAAAGCTACGTGCCATTGGTTTTCGAGTAAATGAACTACAATTTGGAAAAACGCTTTCTAAGGACGAACGCACACGCTACGCAATAGTAAAAACGGAATATATTCCTGTTTGTGAACGGCCTATTGAGGCGTAAACGAAAAGCCAGTAGTCGAAACTACTTCAACGGAATCTTTTACTGCCAACACCCACATGGCTTCAACATTGTTCAAGGAATTAATCAAGATTTTTCCTTTTTTAAAGGGCAATGCCATAAGTGCTGTAGCATAGGCATCTGCATGCATAGTGGAAGGAGCAAGAACAGAGGCGCTTAACACATTGCTTTGTACTGTTTGACCCGTTTTTGGATTAATGGTATGCACAAAGCTATTTCCTGCTGCATCGGTTCGGAATTTTCGATAATTCCCAGAAGATGCCAAGCCTTGATTTTGAAGAGGTAGTGTAACAATAAACGCTCTTTTTGCCTGTTGTTTTGGGTGGTCAATGGCAACACGCCACGGCATTTCTTTTTCAGGGTTTATGCCAGCTGCAAATAACTCTCCCCCAACCTCAACCAAAAAATTTTGATATCCTAAAGATGTAAGCATTTGGGCAAGTGCATCAACGGCATACCCTTTTGCAATAGCGTTAAAGTCAACATATATATTTTTATTTTCCTTGAACACAGTTCCATTTTCTAGCAAAGAGACACGATGAAATCCGGTGATATTTAATAAACTATCTACCGTTTTGGTGTCAATTTCGGCAAGTGGCTTTTCGGGACCAAAACCATAGGCGTTTACCAATGCGCCAACCGTGGGATCAAAATACCCGTTGGTTTGTTTCCAAACCTGTTGAGATGCGTTGAAAACGTTTTGAAAATCAACATCAGTTACCACTGTTTCTCCCCTATTGATTTTAGAAATTATGGAGTTTGGCCAGTAGGTTGACATCGATTGATTCATGCGCAGAAAAATAGCGTCAATAGAATCTAAAACGCTTTCATTTGCTTTTATGTCGGCATATAAAATTGAATAGGTTGTCCCGAGTGCGTCTCCTTGTACGCGCTGAACTTTTACCTCATTTTGGCATGCGCTCAAAATGACAGCAAAAGCAAGAAGGCTAAATTTCTTGCAGTCCGTAATAATTGATCGCATAGGGTTCATCTTTAAGTAGTGGTTTTTCGTAGTCCGAGGCGTGCGCAAAGCCCACCCCTGCAAAATAGGTTTTCGCTTTAAATTTTATGGCGTGTTCTTTTACCTCTTGCATTAATTTACTGTCGTAGTCTTTTGGATTTTTTGGGTAGCATACATGGCGTACGACTACAAAATGAAGGACTTTATCTTTAGTACACACAAATTGCGGATCTTTTTGGGCTTCGCTATTTACTGCCAAAAATTCATAGCCATCAGCTTCTAACGACTTGCCGACGGTGGTCATGGCAAGTTGGTGAAGATCTTTTTCTGTTAGCTTTTGCATGCTGTAAACTTAATAAAAAAAAGAGGCCGAAGCCTCTTGTTTGTTATCCGCCGAAATCGTCGAATCGCACATTTTCGTCTGGAACACCAAAGTCCTCTGCCATTTTTTCAACGGCTTGATTCATAAGTGGTGGACCACAGAAATATACTTCAATATCTTCGGGTGACTCGTGATCGTTTAGGTAATTGTCAATAACAACTTGATGCACAAATCCTATAAAGCCATCACCTTCACCATCGAGTCCATCTTTCACTTTCCAGTTGTCTTCCTCGGAAGGCTCAGACAACGCAACGTAAAACTTAAAATTCGGGAAGTCACGCTCTAGCGCACGGAAATGCTCAGTGTAGAACAACTCACGTTTAGAACGACCACCATACCAAAACGTTACTTTACGTCCTGTTTTAAGCGTACGGAACAAATGATACAAATGCGAACGCATGGGTGCCATACCTGCACCACCACCCACATAAAGCATTTCTGCTTCGGTGTGATTGATAAAGAACTCGCCATAAGGACCAGAAATAGTAACAGGATCACCTTCTTTTAGCGAGAAAATATACGATGATGCCACACCAGGGTTTACATCTGCCCAACCGTTTTTAGCACGGTCAAAAGGAGGTGTTGCAATACGAACATTAAGCATCACTTCTTTACCTTCGGCTGGAAAGGAAGCCATAGAGTATGCGCGCTCTACAAGTTCTGGGTTTTTCATTTTTAAATCCCACAACTTAAACTTATCCCACTCTAATTTAAATTTGTTTACGTCTTCGGGGTGTTCCTCTGGGTGCGCAGAAATATCAATATCTTTAAAATCTACCTCACAAGCTGGAACTTCAATTTGAATGTATCCACCCGCTTCGTAGTGCATATCTTCTGGAATCTCTACCACAAACTCTTTGATAAATGAAGCTACATTCCAATTTCGAACAACTTTGGCTGCAAATTTCTTGATCCCAAACACTTCTTCTGGCACTTCAATGACCATGTCTTCTTTAACCTTGACCTGGCATCCCAAACGCCATCCTTCGGCAATTTCCTTTCTTGAAAAATGCGGAGCTTCGGTTGGAAGAATTTCACCACCACCATCTTTGACGATACATTTACATTGAATACAAGTACCTCCACCACCACAGGCAGAAGGTAAAAATATTTTGTTATCACCAAGTGTAGTGAGTAACGTACTTCCAGATGAAACCTCCAGGTCTGTTTCGCCGTTAATAAAAAGCTTTACTGGCCCTGACGGCATTAGGCGAGCTTTTACGCCCAACAACATCCCTACCAACAAAAATGTGATGGCTAAAAAAACAACGATACTTGCAATAATTACTGTACTATCCATAGGGTTACAATTTAATTCCCATAAAACTCATAAATCCGATAGCCATAAGGCCTGTAATAATAAACGTAATCCCCAATCCACGTAAGGGAGCAGGAACGTTTGAATAGGCGATTTTTTCACGAATAGCAGCAATGGCTAAAATAGCCAACAGCCAACCAATTCCAGAGCCCAAGCCGTAAACGGCAGACTCGCCAATAGACGCGAAACTCTTTTGTTGCATAAACAAAGAACCACCCAAAATGGCGCAGTTCACTGCTATAAGTGGCAAGAAAATTCCTAACGCCCCATAAAGTGCAGGAGCAAATTTTTCCACAATCATTTCAACCAATTGAACCATTGAGGCAATTACGGCAATAAACATGATAAAGCTTAAAAAACTCAGGTCTAACGCGGCATAGTCTTCGCCTAACCAAGCCATTGCGCCTGCTTTAAGCAAGTAATTGTCTAACAAATAGTTGATAGGCACCGTAATAGACAGTACAAAGATTACGGCAAAGCCTAATCCAACAGCTGTTTTTACGGTTTTAGATACCGCCAAATACGAACACATTCCTAAGAAATAGGCGAAAATCATGTTCTCAATAAAAATACTTTTTACGAAAAGATTGATGTAATCCATGGCTTAGTTTTTTTCGATGAGTTTGCGGTTACGAGCACGCTGTACCCAAATGATAAGTCCAAGTGTAATAAGTGCCATAGGTGAAAGCAACATCAAACCGTTGTTTTCATAGCCCATTTCATAAAGCGCATCGGGGATAACTTGATATCCATATAATTTTCCAGAGCCCAAAAGCTCGCGGAAAAAAGCAACTAATATGAGCATAAAACCATATCCTGCAGCGTTACCAACACCATCTAAAAATGATTTCCAAACACCGTTACCCAAAGCAAATGCCTCTAAGCGTCCCATTACAATACAATTGGTAATAATCAATCCAATAAAAATAGAAAGCTGTTTGCTTACATCATAAGCAAAGGCACGCAAAACTTGATCTACAAGGATAACCATAGAAGCCACTACAACCAATTGTACAATAATTCGGATACGGTTTGGAATGGCATTTCTAAGGATCGAAACAATAACGTTACTGGCGCCCATAACTGCAATTACGGAGAGGGTCATGACCACAGCGGGTTTAAGCTGCACGGTAATGGCCAATGCAGAACAAATTCCCAACACCTGAACGGTAATCGGGTTATTGTCGTCAAGCGGATCTTTAAGTAAGGCACGATTTTTCTTTGAAAAAAGCGGCTCGCTCTCTTTGGATACAAAGAAAATGGCGGGTTTTTTGTTTGATTTTGGTTGTGACATAGTTAGTTGTTATACGCAAGATCTGCGGATGTTGCTTTTAGGTAGGGCAAATAGTGTTGCAAACGCTCGATAATCATATCGGAAACACCATCACCCGTAATGGTTGCGCCCGAAATGGCATCAACCTCGTGGTCGTCTTTATCTGTGTCGTTAGGATCATTGTTGGTTTTAGAAACGCTAATCCCAACTAAATCACCCGATGTATTAAATATTTTTTCTCCAACAAACCGGTCCATAAACCACTGTTGGGTAATTTCAGCACCCAGTCCTGCCGTCTCTCCCTTGTGATCAAACACAGCACCTTTTATGGTATTGCGGTCATTGTCGAGTGCAATGTAACCCCATATAGCGTCCCAAAGTCCAGAACCGCGAAGCGGTATAATATAGTATTGATTCGCATCAACACTGGCTACATATAATGGAAAGCGTTGGTCTTGAGCGTCTTTTTTAAGCTCAAAAGATAGCTTTACATCTGAGAACGCATCAACAGAGGCATCAATGGAGCCATCGTTTTTTAACGCTAGCTGTTCTGTAATGTATTGATTAAATAACACTTCCGCTCCTTCTCTATCCGTTTCAATGCCGATAGTAGAAAGAATGTTTTGCATTTTTTCTTTACGTACGTTTTCCGATTGCAAATCTTTGAGTGAGCTTGCTGTAAAAGCAAGTACAGAAGCTACTACCAAAACCATGGCGGCAGCAAAACCAAAAGTATAACCGTTCGAATCTCTGTTCATGATGCAGGAGTTAGTGTTGCGTTAAGTCGTTTTTTACGTCGTTTGATATTTCCTTCAACCACACAGTGATCAATAGTAGGCGCAAAAACATTCATTAATAAGATAGCCAACATGACACCTTCTGGGTATGCTGGGTTAAATACGCGAATTAGCATACAGAAAAGTCCCACAAGGATTCCGTAAATCCATTTGCCTTTAGTTGTCTGTGCGGCAGAAACAGGATCTGTTGCCATAAATACGATACCAAATGCAAAACCACCAACAATAAGATGATTCATCCAGTCAAAGGACATCAATGCATTCGCACCCCAAAGGTTAAACAAAAATGCGGTTACGGCTGCGCCAAGTACACCACCTACCATAATACGCCAGCTACCAACTCCTGTAAGAATTAAAATAGCGGCACCTACCAATACCCAAAGGGTAGACGTTTCAGCAATAGATCCTGGGATGGCACCCATAAACATATCAAACATAGAATAGCTGACGTCATTGCCAGCAGCCAAGCTACCTAAAACGGTTTCTCCTGAAATACCATCAACATTACTTGCTTCGGAAACCCAAACCTTGTTTCCAGACATGTACGTGGGATAAGCAAAAAAGGCAAATGCGCGCGCCGTTAATGCTGGATTTAAAATATTCATACCAGTTCCACCAAAAGCCTCTTTAGCTATAAGAACCGCAAAAGCGACAGACAGCCCAACCATCCAAAGTGGAATATCAACAGGCATAATCATGGGAATCAAAAGCCCTGTAACCAAATAGCCTTCGTTGACTTCGTGTCCACGATACACAGCGAATGCAAACTCAATAGCAAGACCAACACCGTAAGACACGGCTACCATAGGCATAATCTTTAATGCGCCGTGCAGCAAGGCATCCCAAAAAGTAAAGGCAATTCCAGATTGAATAAAATATTGATAGCCTGTGTTGTATACCCCATAAATGAAGGCAGGTAACAAGGCAATAATTACCGTTACCATGGTGCGTTTTAAGTCAACACCATCGCGGATATGCGCACCTTTGTGTGTGGTGTGATTAGGCACAAATAAAAAGGTATCAAAAGCATTAACCGCAGGAGCAAAACGTTCTAGTTTTTGCCCTTTGCCGAAGGGTTTTTTTATTGCATCTATACTTTCACGTAGTTTCATAAATATCTATTTAACCAACTTCTTTAATCATCAAATCTAGCGCATCGCGAATTATAGCTTGCGCTTCTATTTTAGAGGTGCTTGCATAGTCCACCAAAGCAAAATCTTCGGGGGCAACTTCGTAAATACCAAGACCTTCCATTTTTTCAATATTTTGAACCATGCACTCTTTTAATAATTGCATTGGAAAAATATCCATCGGTAAAACCTGTTCCATTTCGCCAGTAACTACAAGAGCACGTTCCTCTCCGTTCATATTGGTGTCTAGCGCATACGTCCGTTTTGGCAGCAACCATGACAACGAAGTGCGCGACATGCTGAAAATTTTATTTCCAGCAAAAGGCAACCATCCAAACATTCGGAAGTGATTTCCTTCAGCAAGCACGGTGAGTGTGTTATTATAAAATCCAACACTACCATCGGCGTGAGTAGTAGCGCCAGAAAGCGCATCACCATTAATAATTCGCACTTGTCCACTATCAGAAACCCCTGCGTCATCTAATAGTGGTGCAATTGCAGCACCAATACGCGTTTTGTAATACGATGGTTTCGTTACCACAGGACCAGCTACAGCAACCGTTCTTTGAGGATCAAATACTCCAGTAGTAAATAGGCGCCCAATACTGGCCACGTCTTCTGGGTTTACCACCCAGGCGGTTTCTCCAGCATTGACAGGATCAATATGGTGAATTTGTACGCCCACATTTCCAGCAGGGTGAATGCCTTTAACACGGAGAATTTCTACTCCGCTAACGCTTGATAAAAAAGAGGTGTCGTCAGCTGAAATAGAAAGGTGTACTTTAGGTGCCAATGTAGCAAGTACGTTAATTCCGTTTTGGAAATCTTCTTGTTGCTGCTCCAACAAAAAAGCAACATCGGCAGCAAGCGGTGCTGTATTAAATCCAGAGATGAAAATTCCTTTTGGCGTACTGTCAGGATTTGCGATAACGTCATATGGACGTTGTTTGATAAAAGGCCAGCATCCAGATGCGAGTAAATGCGACTTCACATCTACATCACTGAGTTTGTCTAGCGCAGGTATTTTATGTTTTACAGCTTTGTCTTTACCGTCGGATTTCAATTGGATTTCCAAAATACGGCGTTTTGCTCCTCTTACAATTTTTGACAGTGTTCCGCTTATTGGTGAAACAAATTGCATTTCTGGATTTGCTTTTGAAAAAAACACGGGTTGCCCAAGCGCTATTTTTTCGCCTTCTTTTACAAGCATTTTTGGCACTATGCCGTGGAAATCATCGGGATACAAGGTAAAGTTGTCCGAAGTTTTGGACGTTTCGAGTACTTTTTTTGCTTGACCCTTCAATGGAATTGAGAGGCCTTTTCGCAGAGATATGTCAGCGGACATGTGTGGTTGTTTTTGCAGTACAAATGTAAGGTACAACTCGTAAAAAGTAAAGAATAATCCAACGTAAATCCATAAATTTATCAACGGAAAAATAGTTTGTTTAACTTTGTAATTCTATGACTTTTACATAAAGTCATTTTCCAATCTGAAAAATCAATATTAAACCTAACCACTTTGAAATCAATCCTTAAACAAAATTTTCTGCTTGTGCTGCTGTCTTTTAATGGTTTTGCGCAAATATTGACCGAGTTTTCGCCGCCAGCCAACATTAAGAGCGTTCTTTTTTATATCAACGAGCAAACTACAGCCTTGCCCATCATGTCATTAAATGAAAAATTGACCTTACGGTTTGACGATTTGAATGCTGATGATAGCACCTACTATTACACTATTGATCGTGCTAATGCCAATTGGGAAAAAAGTGATTTGTTCCGGGCTGATTTCATGGATGGATATGACGATATTAGGCTTCAAGACATTTCGTATTCGGTGGGTACATTGCAGTCGTATATTCACTACAAACTGGAAATCCCAAATCCGCAGACACGACTGACAAAAAGCGGAAATTATATTTTAAAAATTTGGGATGATGATAGAAATGTGGTCCTTCAAAAGCGGTTTGTGATTGTTAATGAAACCACAGCCATTGGGGTGCGCATAAAACGCGCACAAAATTTGGACGCCTTTCAAACTCACCAAAGCGTGCATATGAGCTTGATTACGGAGGGCTTAAACCTCCGCATTCCTGAAAAGCAATTACATGTTTTTGTAGTGCAAAACCAGCAATGGCAAACGTGGCGATCAGCGGGAAAGGCAACTTATACACTTGGGAATAAATTGGAATTTAATTACAAACCCGAAACGCTTTTTTCTGCTGGTAATGAATATCATTTTTTTGAAACGCAGGATATTCGTGGAGGCGGCGGAAATGTGGCTTACGTAGCAAGAGATTCTTTGTTTGTTTCTATTTTGACACCACAATGGGTACGTGCAGGGCGTCCATACACCTATGCACCAGACATTAACGGAGACTTCCGTATTAATACTTTTCAAGGAATTAATCCGCATACTGAATCCGATTACAGCCAAGTCGTTTTCTCGCTATTTGCTGAAGATTTTTTGTTTGACGCAGCCCATTATGTTGTAGGAGATTTTAATCAACACATTAAAAGTGAAATAAATAAACTTTTTTACAATCCAGAAACGGATCGTTTTGAAGCACGTCTTTTATTAAAACAAGGCATCTATAATTACAAGTTTGTAAGCGAAGACTTTGAAGAAACCTCCTATGATCACCTAATTTCAGGGAGTTATTGGCCAACAGAAAACACTTATTGGGCATTTGTGTATTATCGTCCGCTAGGGGCGCGTTGCGATGAGCTTATTGCTGTAGGAAGTGCAAATGCAAAAGATATTGGATTATAGTAAAAATCCTTACCTTTAACGCTATGATTCAGCAGGTAACACAGGGAATTCGTATTTCGGTAGTTTCTTTTTTTGAAGGCACCTACTTCAAAAACTACCGTCTGCACTTTTCTTTTGCTTACCGTATTTCTATTTCAAATCAAGGGAAAGATATTGTTCAATTACAGGCTAGACATTGGAAAATTTTTGATGCGCTAAAAGCTACATCTATTGTTGATGGCGAGGGCGTTGTCGGTAAAAAACCCGTTATTAAGCCTGGGCAAGTTTATACCTATCAATCGGGATGCTTACTATCATCGCCACTTGGAGCCATGCAAGGACACTATAACATGATAAATCTTGCTACTACAAAAAAATTCAGAGTGTATATTCCGAAATTTGAGCTAAGTCCGCCCTTTGCCTTAAATTAATTCCTTAATCTTCATATTATGTCAAATGGTTTTTTTTCTTATCCAAAACCCCTAAACGAGCCCGTGCTCAATTATCGTGCTGGCAGCAACGAACGCAATGAAGTGCTTGCCACCTATAAAAATATGTACAGCAACCCTGTGACTGTTCCGCTCTATATTGGCGAAGAAAAAATTGTTACAGAAAAACGCGCGAACATGGCGCCACCACACGACCACAAACACGTGTTGGGAACCTATAGTTTAGCAGAAAAAGCGCATATAGAAGATGCCATTACAGCAGCGCTTGCTGTCAAAAGTAAGTGGGAAAGTATGTCTTTCGAACATCGAGCGTCTATTTTTCTAAAAGCCGCTGACCTTATTGCAGGACCATACCGCGCAAAAATTAATGCCTCAACCATGTTGGCACAATCCAAAAATATTTTTCAAGCTGAAATTGATGCTGCCTGCGAATTTGCTGATTTTTTGCGATTTGGTGTTGCATTTGCAGCAGACATTTATGCCCAACAGCCTATACAAGGCGAAGGAGTAATTAACCGTCTAGAATACCGTGCTTTAGAAGGATTTGTTTATGCGATTACCCCATTTAATTTTACTGCCATTGCAGGAAATATTTGTGCAGCTCCTGCATTGATGGGTAACGTTATTGTGTGGAAACCAAGCGACCATCAAATGCTTTCTGCCAAAGTAATTATGGACATCTTTGAAGAAGCAGGCGTTCCCGCCGGGGTCATAAACCTAGTGTCGGGAGACCCCGTGCTGATTTCTGATATAGTCTTAGCGCACAAGAATTTTGCTGGACTACACTTTACAGGATCAACTGAAGTTTTCAAAAATCTCTGGACACAAATTGGCAACAATCTATCCACTTATCAAAACTACCCCAGAGTAGTGGGCGAAACCGGTGGTAAGGATTTTATTTTTGCACACCACACCGCAGATATCTCAACAGTCATAACAGCCATAACACGAGGCGGTTATGAATATCAAGGGCAAAAATGCTCTGCAGCTTCTAGAATTTACTTGCCTGCCTCTATTGCAGATGCTATTATTACGGGAGTTATTGAAAATATAAAATGCTTCTCCATTGGCTCTCCAGAAGACATGAATAATTTTATAACGGCTGTTATTCACGAAAAGTCGTTCGACAAATTGGTACACTATATTGAACAGGCCAAACAAGATGCCGATGTGGAGGTTTTAGCTGGCGGTTCATATGACAAAAGCGCTGGTTATTTTGTGCATCCTACGCTGTTAAAAACCACAAATCCACATTACACCACCATGGAAACCGAACTGTTTGGTCCAGTGGTCACGGTCTATATTTATGAGGATTCGGAATGGGAGACCACATTGGAGTTGGTCAACACAACCTCCGAATATGCGCTAACAGGTGCGATTATAGCACAAGATCGTGTGTTTATTGAAAACGCGTCAAAAAAACTGCGCCACGCGGCAGGTAATTTTTACATCAACGATAAGCCAAGTGGTGCTGTTGTGGGGCAACAACCTTTTGGTGGAAGCCGTGCTTCAGGAACAAACGACAAAGCTGGATCGGCGTTAAATCTTTTGCGTTGGGTATCTCCCCGACTGATTAAAGAAACGTTGGTTCCTGCAACAGATTATCGTTATCCATGCATGGACTAAATCGGTAAGTACACTACCTTTTTGGTGTCAAAAAAGTCGTCAGAAAAAAATTGCGACAGGGGTGTAGTTTCAGCTTTTGGAAAAGACTTAAGTTCCTCTTCCAAGTCGCCTCCTTTCAAATACAAAATACCATTATCACATTCGTGCTTATTGTTGGTGCTTATTTTTTTCTCTACCCAGGGCACAAAACGCTCCATGTGAGTTACCGCTCTACTGACAACAAAGTCGTAGGATCCTTCAACAGATTCGGCTCTTTTGTGAAATGCATTAATGTTTTTTAACCCTAATGACGATGCTACAGCTTTTACTACTTTTATCTTTTTCCCTATAGAATCCACAAGGGTAAACTGTACTTCGGGAAATAGTATGGCCAATGGAATCCCGGGAAATCCACCGCCTGTACCCACATCTAAAATTTTTGAATCGGCAATGAAAGGCTGTGCTTTTGCTATGCCCAGCGAATGTAACACATGGCGTGTGTAAAAATGTTCTATATCAGTCCGAGAAATGACGTTAATACGTTGATTCCAATCTTGATACAATGGCATAAGTGATTCAAACTGCTTTTTTTGAACAGCATTTATAGTGGGAAATTGATTAATAATTGATGTTATCATAATGTATTGTACAAAAATACGGAAGCTGTTGATTAAAAATTTGTTTTCGTTTTAAACAAGCGACTATATTTGGCAAAAATTTTATTGATGAGTCAACCATTATCAGAACGCATAAAAAGTTTACCTGCATCGGCAACCTTAGCCATGGCTGCAAAAGCACGAGAGTTAAAAAACGAAGGAAAGGATATTATCGGACTTAGTCTTGGGGAGCCTGATTTTAATACACCAGAATTTATCAAAGAGGCAGCTATTGAAGCGATTGAAGCAGATTACAATTCTTACACCCCTGTTGATGGATATGCAGATCTTAAAGAGGCTATTTGCACCAAGTTTAAGCGCGACAATGGTTTGGCATACAAAACCAGCCAAATTGTGGTTTCTACAGGTGCAAAGCAATCTATTGCTAACGTAGTTCAGGTGCTTGTAAACCCTGGTGATGATGTATTATTGGTAGCCCCTTTCTGGGTAAGTTATTCGGCAATGGTTACACTCGCTGAGGGAAATCCCATTGAGATTCGTTCCGGCATTGAAACGGATTTTAAAATCACGCCCGAACAGCTTGAAGCTGCCATTACCCCCAAAACAAAACTAGTAATGCTTAACTCACCTAACAATCCAAGCGGCTCTGTGTATTCTAAAGAGGAGTACGAAGCTCTGGCGGTAGTTTTGGAAAAACACCCCACGATTTTTGTGATGTCGGATGAAATTTATGAGCATATAAACTATGACGGGGTTACTCCATTTAGTTTTGCTGCCATACCAAGTATGTATGCGCGTACCGTAACTGTAAATGGGTTGGCAAAGGCATTTGCTATGACAGGTTGGCGCATCGGTTATCTGGGTGGTCCAGAATGGATTGCAAAAGCCTGCACCAAAATGCAGGGTCAAGTAACAAGCGGTACAAATTGTATTGCGCAGCGCGCTGCAATTACAGCCGTATTGGCGCCTATTGGCAAAATCAAATATATGGTTGATGAATTTGATTTTCGTAGAAAGCGTATTATTGACTTGCTTCAAGACATTGAAGGATTTGAAGTAAACGTACCGAAAGGTGCTTTCTACGTATTTCCTGATATTTCGTCTTTTTTTGAAAAAAAATTAAGAGGAAAGTTGATAGAGAACTCATCTGATTTTGCCATGTTTTTGTTGGAGGAAGCTAATGTTGCTACCGTCACCGGCGATGCTTTTGGTTGTCCAAACAATATCCGTATTTCCTATGCGGCTTCTCTAGAAGATATTGAAGAAGCTGTCCGAAGGATTAAAGAAGCCGTTAGCTAATGCTTACGCCAGTAATAGGGTGTAAATAATATTAAAACGGTAAATAATTCTAGTCTACCAATAAGCATGAGTAAGGCACACCACAATTTTGCAGGTGTGGGAAGCGATGTATACGTTGCGGCAGGGCCCACTTCGCCTAACCCAGGGCCGACATTTCCTAATGAGGCTGCTGCTCCACCAATGGCTGAGGTAAAGTCTAAGCCCAAAATACTTAGCACACCAGCGCCAATAATAAATAGGATGAGATACAAAATAAAAAAGGCAAGAACGTTGTATACAATAGGTTGTTCGAGACTTATTTTGTTAAGGCGTACCATCAGAATAGCGTTTGGATGAAGCGCGCGCTTAAATTCTAAAAGTCCATTTTTGATAAGGATTAAATGGCGCATAACTTTCACACCCCCCGAAGTGGAACCTGTAGAACCACCCAAAAACATCAAACCAAAGAAGAGCATGGTGACAAAAGGTGACCAGGCCGTAAAATCAGAAGTAACTAGCCCTGTAGTAGTAATAACCGCTACCACTTGAAACAATGCATGTCTAAACGATTGCTCCAGTGATATCCAGACTGACGAATCGACCATTGCGTACGCCCCATTTTTCATCAATGAAACAGTTACTAAAAACACAAATACGCTTATAAAACCAGCATACCAACGAAATTCCGTATCGTGAAAAATCCGATTAAACTTCCCTTTTAACGCATAGTATAGCAATACAAAGTTACTCCCCGCCAAAAACATAAATAATACGGTAATGTACTGGATTTGTGGGATGTCATTCCAGTAACCCAAACTTGAATCTTTGGTTGAAAAACCTCCGGAGGCCATGGTGCTCATCGCATGATTGATGGCATCAAAAACAGACATCCCCGATAGGGAAAGCAACAATGCGTTTACAGCTGTAAGTCCTACGTAAATCAACCATAACCTTTTGGCTGTATCGCTTATACGTGGGTGGAGTTTGTCACCACCTAAAACGGGTGCCTCTGCGCTAAAAAGCTGCATGCCCCCAATCCCTAAAAGCGGTAAAATAGCAATAGCCAAAACAATGATTCCCATACCTCCCATCCAATGCGTGAGCGAGCGCCAAAGGATAATACTTTTGGGTAACGATTCGATGTTATCCATGATTGTGGCACCGGTAGCTGTGTAGCCCGACATGGTTTCAAAAAGTGCATCGGAAAACGATGAAACACTATTTGTAAAAATAAAAGGTAACATGCCAAAAATTACCATAGTGAGCCATCCAAACACTACAATCAAATAACCCTCGCGTTTTTTTATTTCTTTTCTATGATTAAAGGTTAGTCCCATGGCTAATCCTCCAATTAGAAGGTTTGCCATAAAAGCAATGAGCATGCCTCGGGTAGCGCCATCATGCATAAAATAACTGCTAAGTGTTGTTATCCCCATAAATAAAGAATTGAACAATAGCAGTAATCCAAGAATATGTACAATAAGTTTTAGGTTAAACCCTTTCATGGTTTATAAAAAAAGTTGTTCAACTCTATTGATAGACTGAGGCAAACAACACACCAATACAAGGTCAGCTTGTTGAATAACAAAATCACCAAGGGCAATAATCCCTGCGCCATTGCGGATAACGCCTCCTATGGTTGCTGTTTTGGGAAAGTCTAAATCTTTGATGGCTTTACCAATCACTTTTGCAGATCGCTGTACTTTAAACTCCACGATTTCGGCGTCCATGTTGTTTAGCTTTGCTACATCTACTACTTCTCCCCTTCTGATATACCTGAAAATCGTGTTTGCTGTCAGCATTTTTTTATTGACGAGCGTATCTACGCCTATCGATTTTGTGAGCTCAAAATAGTCCATGTTTTCGATGAGTGCAATGATTTTTGGTACTTGTTTCGACTTTGCCATAAGGCAAGACATAATGTTTGTTTCAGCGTCATTGGTTACTCCCAAAAATGCATCCATTTCTTCAAGGTTCTCTTCTAGCAACAATTCAACGTTGCGGCCATCTCCGTGAAGGATTAGTGTATCGGGAAGACGTTCTGCTATTTCAATGGCGCGATCTTTATCTAACTCAATGAGCTTAACATTTACTCCGAGTTGACAAAGGTCTTCTGCCGTTTTAAACCCAACACGTCCGCCACCCAAAATCATCACATTCTTGATTTTATTTTTTATTTCACCTGTAAGGCTGTAGAGTTCTGAAACTCCTTGGGGGAGTGTTGTAAAGTATACCTGGTCACCTTGTTCAAAACATGTGTCACCTCTTGGAATAATCGTGTTTTGTGAAGCTTTTCGTTTTATAGCGATCGGCATAAAATGAACTCCCGGAAATACGGATGCTGCCTCACGAACTGTTTTTCCTATAAAAGGGGCATCTTCTTCCAAAGTGGTACCCATCATGGTTAGTGCACCATCTTCAAATTCGTGGCTGTTTTCAAAAGCAGACTGATCAATAAGCAATTGGATTTCTTCAGCAGCCAATTCTTCTGGAGAGACAAGCTCATCAATGCCTAAAGCTTGAAAATCAACGTCATTTTTGTATTTATCAAATTCGATATCGGTGACTCGGGCAATGGTTCGTTTGCAACCCAATTGTTTTGCCAACAAACAGCACATCAAATTTGTGGTCTCTGATGATGTGACGGCAATCATCATGTCTGCCTTGTCAACACCTGCGTTTTTAAGTGTCGCCAATGCAGAAGGGTCACCTTTTACTGCACGAATATCAAGGTTGTTATCTGCATAATTCAATGCTTCTTTATCAGCATCAATTAGCGTAATGTCCTGTGCCTCAAACGAAAGCAATTTGGCTAAGTGAAAGCCAATATCGCTAGCTCCAGCGATGGCAATGTTCATCTATAATAAGATTATTATAATGCAAATATAGCAAGTTTCTGTTCGTTGAAGTAATTTGGTATCTGTAGATTATAGCTACATTTGCACCATATGAGTAAAAACGTTACCCCTTACAAAGATTCTTCCCTGTCAAAAAAGGAACAAGTAACCCTAATGTTTGATCGAATTGCCCAAAAATATGATGGACTAAATAGGGTGTTATCTTTGGGGTTAGATAAGGGCTGGCGTAAAAAATTGGTAAATGGTGTTCGTAAACAGCAAGCCATTGACATTCTTGACGTAGCTACCGGCACCGGGGATGTTGCTATTGCGTTAAGTAGTATTTCATCGGTTCGCATTGAAGCAGTAGACCTTTCAACTCAAATGTTAGCTGTTCAAGCGAAACAGTTAGATAAACTGCAACTTAATGAACGTATAAAACTCCAAGTAGCAGATGCCGAGAAGCTGCCTTTTAAAGAGCAATTTGACGCAGTTACTGTAGCTTTTGGTATTCGAAATTTTGCTAACCTTGATAAAGGATTGAGCGAAATGTTTCGCGTGCTTCATCCAAATGGTTGCTTGTATATTTTGGAAACCTCGCGGCCCAAAAAATTTCCTATGAAACAAGCCCATTACATTATGTCAAATGTTATTATTCCACTTTTAGGAAAGGTTTTTGCCGAAGATAAAAGTGCCTACGCTTACCTTGGCGAATCTGCAACGCACTTCCCTGATGGAAAAGTGATGTGCAATAAATTGCAGGAAATTGGGTTTACTAAAGTAACACATCGACCGCTTAGCGGAGGCGTAGTTAGTTTGTATGTAGCACAAAAATGAAACCTTATCTAACCCTATTTTTTATCCTTTTTTCCACACTCTACTCGACGTATGGGCAAGATCAAAATTTGGAAAACTTAAAAACCGATGATAAAAAGCGATTACGGTTTGGGTATTATCTAGGAGTAAATTCAGTTGGTGCGAAAATGAAATACCTGCCCAATCCGGACGGAAATCCGTTTAGAATTTCCGTTAAGCCCAAGCTTAGTTTTGATGTTGGTTTACTAGCAGATTTCCGATTAAATGAATTTTTGAACATCCGTTTTCATCCTGGTGTTGCTTTTGTAGAGCGTGAAATCAGGTTTCCTTTTTCTGAAGAAACGATATCAAAGCCGCTTATAGAGCGAATTGTAAAGTCTAACTATGTGCGCTTTCCACTGGGCATTAAATTAAACACCAGACGCATACGCAATGCAAGACCCTTTTTGATGGGTAGTATGTCATACAACATCAATATTACAAGCGAAGAAACAAATCCTGAGGATAACAACTCAGGAACGTTTCGTATGAAACGAAATATGTATGCATGGGAGTTTGCCATTGGGACTGATATTTATCTGCCGTATTTTAAGTTCACCCCTTCAATACACGGAATTTTTGCTCTTAATAATGAAATTGTTCATGATAAAGACGTCAACAGTCCTTTTACACGCTATGTTGACAGCATGAAAAGTCGTGGTGTTTTTGTTCGGTTTACGTTTGAGTAATTATTTTTTCCGTCCAAATTCGCTCAACAAAATAGCTGTTGCCATGGCAACATTTAGGCTTTCGGCAGCTGGGTTGCCAACACTTGGTATCGAAACACTTTGTTGTAAAATAGATTTGACAGCTTTAGAGATTCCTTGTCCTTCGTTGCCCAATACCAAAACCGCATTGGCAGGAAGTGTAGTGGTATAAACGTTATCACCTTGCATATCGGTACCTACCGCTACTAAGTTGTGTTCGGCTACAAAAGTTACTAAATCAACATAATGCACATGAACTTTTGCCAAAGATCCCATGCTTGCTTGCACTACTTTGGGGTTAAAACAATCCACCGTGTCAGCAGAGCAAATTAATTGATGAATACCAAACCAATCGCATAATCTAATGATTGTTCCCATGTTTCCAGGGTCGCGGATTCCGTCCAATGCCAAATTCAATGGCTGAGCTGCAAACGTATTAGCTAAGGGTAGTTTAAACGCTGCCCAATGAGATGTAGGGGTACTAAGACTGCTTAATTTTTTCATGTCGTTAGCAGAGATCATTTCAACGGCAATCGTATTATCAGTATCTTTTTCAATGGCAAAGCTATGAACTAGGTCAAAGCCATGCTCCAAAAAAGTGGCAATTGCTTTCTTGCCTTCTACTGCAAAAAGATCATGCTGTTTTCGGAATTTCTTTTGCCTCAATTGCCACAGCTGTTTTAGTACGTTTTTGCTAACCATGTATTTGATGTATTTTTGTTTATTAACTTTTCTGTTGACTACACGATTTTCAAAAATACTAGGTTTTTATGGGCTTTTAGCCTTTGTGGTAGGGTGTTCTGTAACCAAACGTCTTCAACCAGATGCTATCTTGCTTCAAAAAAATGAGATTTTAGTCAATGGTGAAAGCGCTGTAGATTCGATAAAAAACATTGTCCAGCCCAAACCCAACAAGCGTTTTTTGGGTATCCCATTCGGATTATTGCTGTACCAATCTGCAAGTGATAGTGCTGGTGTTGCATTTGATCAATGGTTAACAAAAAAAACAAATCGTAAAAAGCGAATGGAGTCTCTTTGGTCTGCTAAGCAAGTGGAAAAAATGAGGGACTATAAAACGGGATTTCAAGATTGGAAAAAGCGTTCCGGCGAGCCCCCCGTATTGACAGACTCGATTTCTCGCTCAACTAATGCCCAAAAACTAAATGCCTTTTTTTCGAATGAGGGATATTTTAATGCTAGAGTAGAAACGTCCATAACTGCGCAAAACAGAAAAGCGCAAGTACGTTATGAAGCAACAACTAATGCCCCTTATTATTTGGATAGCATTCAAGCCAATATTCAAAGTCCTGTATTAGATTCTATTTACCGCGCTAGTGTTAGTAAAAGTGACCTGCAACGGGGTAATAGATTTCGCACTATGGACTTTGAACAAGAACGCAATCGTTTATTTACCCTATTTCGAAATGCTGGTGTTTTTCCATTTCAATTAAATGCTATTGATTTTAATGTACAAATTGATTCAACAGGAATGGACTATCGCCTTCCTGTGCAACTTAATATTAGAAACTTTATTGAAAACCAAGATGGCAATGCTGTTGAAAAGGAGTACCAAATTTCTAAAATGAACGACATAAAGGTGTATGTAAGTAACGCTGGGAATACGGGTGACGAAGCCTACGATTCGATTGGGAAATTTGATGGATTAACGCTGTACAGTCATGGTAAACTGCGCTATAGCAATCGTTTGCTCCGTGAAGCCATTACGTTTAAAACGGGCGAGCCTTACAGCGATTTGGCACGTAGCTCAACTCTGAAGCAACTCACTAGGCTTCAAAGCTTTGATTATCCTACTATTCGGTATAATTATGCAAATGAAAAAGAAACGTTGCTTGATGCATCTATTTACTTGATGCCTAAAGCTAGGTATGCCTTAAATTTTGGATTAGACGCAACGCAATCAAATATTATAAAAAGCGGACTAGCATTTAGCTCTGGTTTAAGTGCACTGAATATTTTTGGAGGAGCTGAGACTTTGGAGTTTGGTGCTAGGGGATCTGTAGGTAGATCGGCAGACGTAGCAATAACCGAATTTGCGTTTGACGTACAACTTCGTGCTCCGCAGTTTTTACTCCCATTTAGTAAAAAAATAAATCGACAAGAAATTGCTCCCCAAACTATTTTAAGAGTTGGTTCTGCTCTTCAAGAAAACATCGGCTTAGACAAGCAGAGTCTCACAGGGGCAATTCAATACCAATGGAGTCCTATTAAAAATAGGCGTTGGACATTTTCACTTATCGATGTTGAGTTTGTCAATAATAAAAATAAAGCCAATTACTTTGGCGTTTACACCAATGCCTTTGGCGAACTCAACGAAATCGCGCAAAACGCCAACACAGATCCTGCTTATTTTTTTAACAATAACCTCATTGTGCCGCAAGGAGCGCAATCGTTTATCGCTGATGTTTTAGGCGGCAAAACAAGCTTAATTCCTTCCGATGATTTATATAACCGAGTACAGCGTATCGAAGAAAGAAGGAGTAGGCTTACACAAAACAACCTCATTTTCAGTTCAAGTTTGCAGTTTTTTAATTCAACTAAAGCCGGCATTTTTGATAAAACATTTACACAATTCAGAACAAATCTTTCATGGTCTGGAAATCTGTTACAGGCGTTTGCAAAACAATTCAACTGGGAGCAATCAAATGAACAATACTTGCTTTTTGACGTCCCCTTCAGTCAGTTTGTAAAATTGGAAACCGATTTCGTTAAGCATTGGGAAATTTCAGAAAACCAAGTGTTTGCAGTACGCGCATTTGCCGGCGCAGCAATTCCGTATGGAAATGCTGACAATATTCCTTTTAATCGTTCTTTCTTTGCAGGTGGCGCCTATGACAACCGCGCTTGGGAAGTATACAGACTAGGGCCAGGGTCGAGTAACACTGGAAATGAATTTAACGAGGCAAACCTGAAGCTCGCATTTAATGTCGAATATCGATTTGATCTAATTGGTGCATTCAAAGGCGCTCTGTTTATTGACGCTGGGAACATTTGGAATGTGGCAGACAATGTAGATGAACCAGCACGTAGGTTTGATGGCTTTCAAGATTTGGATGAACTTGCAGTTGGCACGGGCTTTGGACTGCGTTACGACTTTGGATTATTTCTGCTTCGCCTCGATATGGGCTTCAAAACGTACAACCCTGTTCTATCCAAAGGTTACCGTTGGAACTTTAATTACCAACTAAAAAATGCAAATCCTACGCTTGGAATAAATTATCCTTTTTAAGCCCATAATTGTTTGTTACTTTTGTACTGACCAAAAAAAACAAACTGATGTCGTATTCTATCAAGCCTGGTGTTGCAACTGGCAACGAAGTTCAAGAAATTTTCAAATTAGCCAAGTCAAAACAATTTGCTCTTCCAGCAGTGAATGTTATCGGTTCAGATTCTACAAATGCTGTTTTAGAAACCGCTGCAAAGCTCAACGCACCAGTTATCATTCAATTTTCGAACGGTGGCGCGCAGTTCAACGCAGGCAAAGGTTTATCTAACGAAAATCAACAAGCCGCTATTGCAGGCGCTGTAGCAGGTGCTAAGCACGTACATCAAATGGCTGAGTTATATGGCGTTAGCGTCATTCTACACACAGACCACGCTGCCAAAAAACTTCTTCCTTGGATTGATGGTTTGTTAGATGCCAGCGAAAAACACTTCGAAGAAACTGGAAAATCATTGTTTAGCTCACACATGATTGATTTATCTGAGGAGCCTATTGAAGAAAATATAGAAATTTGCAAAACGTACTTGGAGCGCATGGCCAAAATGGACATGACCTTAGAAATTGAACTAGGTGTAACAGGCGGCGAAGAAGATGGTGTGGATAACACCGACGTAGATAGCTCTAAGCTTTACACGCAACCTGAAGAGGTCGCTTATGCGTTTGAAGAGCTTTCAAAAATAAGCCCGAGATTTACTATTGCTGCAGCATTTGGAAACGTACACGGCGTTTACAAGCCTGGAAACGTAGTGCTTACACCAAAAATTCTTAAAAATTCGCAAGCCTTTGTTAGTGAGAAATATGGTGTTGAATCCAACACCATTGATTTTGTATTCCACGGCGGTTCTGGTTCTACAGTTGAAGAAATTCGTGAGGGCATTAGCTACGGGGTTGTAAAAATGAATATTGATACAGATATGCAATATGCCTTTATGTCTGGAGTACGGGATTACATACAAGAAAAATCTGCATTCCTACAACAACAAATTGGTAATCCTGAGGGCGACGATGTGCCCAACAAAAAATACTACGATCCTCGTGTATGGTTACGTGAAGGAGAAAAGGCATTTGTTACACGCTTAGAGCAAGCTTTTGAAGACCTGAACAATATTAATACCCTTTAATTACTAGGGTTTTATATATTTGATAAAACTCTTGTAATATGGCTTGGTTCAGGCGTACCGAAAAAGGAATTCAAACTCAGACTCACGAGAAGAAAGATACACCACAGGGCTTATGGTATAAATCTCCCACGGGTAAAATTGTAGATACTGAGCAACTTGCTGAGAATTTTTATGTATCACCTGAGGACGGATATCATGTAAGAATTGGCAGCAAGGAGTATTTCGAAATTATTTTTGACAACAACACATTTAAGGAGTTAGATGCTTCGTTAAAATCAAAAGATCCACTCAAATTTGAAGACACAAAAAAGTATAAAGACCGCGTTAACGCTGCACAGAAAAAAACCAAACTAAACGACGCCGTAAGATCAGCCGTTGGCCATTCAAACGGAAATGAATTGGTCGTAGCTTGTATGGATTTTAGTTTTATTGGGGGTTCGATGGGTTCTGTTGTTGGTGAAAAAATTTATCGCGCGGCAGATTACGCCCTCAAGCAAAAAATTCCTTTTGTGATGATTTCAAAATCGGGAGGTGCGCGGATGATGGAAGCAGCATTATCGTTGATGCAAATGGCAAAAACGTCTGCAAAACTTGCGCAACTAGCCGATGCTAAAATCCCATATATTTCATTGTGCACAGACCCTACAACTGGCGGAACAACGGCATCATTTGCTATGCTGGGAGATATTAATATCTCTGAACCTGGTGCATTAATTGGTTTTGCGGGACCCAGAGTTGTCAAGGACACCACAGGACAAGACTTACCCGATGGGTTTCAAACCGCTGAGTTTTTAAAAGAACACGGGTTTTTGGACTTTATTACTCATCGTAAAGACCTCAAGAAAAACATCAACCTATATCTTGATCTAATTTTAAATCGTCCACTTTCAACAGAGGCGTAATTTCATTCAATAATTATACTATATTTGCAGCCTTCGAGAGAAACTCGAAGTTGCATAAAAATCATTTACAATAATATTGGCATGTCATTAAGTAAAGAAAACAAAGCAGAAATCTTCAAAAAGTACGGTAAGTCTGAAAAAGACACCGGAAGCACAGAAGGACAAATCGCTTTATTTACAAACCGAATCAATTTCCTAACAGGACACTTGAAAAAAAATCATAAAGATTATAATACCGAGCGTTCGTTAGTTATGTTGGTAGGTAAAAGAAGAAGTCTTTTGGACTATTTAAAGAACAAAGACATCGAACGCTACCGTTCCTTAATTAAGGAATTAGGTATTCGAAAGTAAGCACATAAAAGCATCCGCATCATACCGGCTTTTCATTAGGTATCTACGACCACAACACAACACAATAGATACTAACTTTAAAATAAAAACGTATGATACCCAACGTACATACCTCGACTATTGATTTAGGCGATGGCCGTACTATAACACTAGAAACAGGCAAGCTTGCCAAGCAAGCTGACGGCTCTGTTGTCGTAAGAAGTGGCAACTGTATGCTATTAGCAACCGTTGTTTCTGCACGACAGGCATCCCCTGTAGATTTTCTACCCTTGACGGTAGATTACCGCGAAAAATTTGCTGCCGCTGGACGCTTTCCTGGTGGCTTTTTTAAGCGCGAAGCAAGACCCAGCAATGAAGAAGTTTTAACCATGCGATTGGTTGACCGTGTATTGCGTCCTCTTTTTCCAAAAGATTACCATGCCGAAACACAGGTCATGATTCAACTCATGTCGCATGACGAATCAGTGATGCCTGATGCATTAGCAGGATTGGCAGCTTCGACAGTTATCCAATTATCTGATATCCCCTTCGAATATCCTATTTCGGAAGTACGTGTGGGACAGATAGACGGACGCTTTATTGTAAATCCAAGCAAAGAGCAACTTAAAGAATCTAACATTGACATCATGATTGGTGCTAGTGCAGATTCGGTTACTATGGTTGAAGGCGAGTTTGACGAGGTTTCTGAAGAAGTTATGACAGACGCCATTCGCTTTGGTCATGAAGCTATCAAAAAGCAAGTTGCTGCGCAAATTGAATTGGCAGAAGCCGTAGGCAAAAAAGAAACACGTGAATACGAAGCCGAAGACAGCGATGAAGAATTGCAACAAAAAATTCATGATTTCGCGTATCAAAAATGTTATGATATTGCCAAGCAAGGTAGTTCTAAACAAGAGCGAGGCGTTGCTTTTGGCGAAGTAAAAGAGGCCTTATTAAAAACCTTTTCTGAAGAAGAATTAGAAGAAAAAGGCAAGTTGATTGGCAAATACTTCGGTAAGGCACAAAAAGAAGCGGTTCGCGAATTGGTGCTTGCAGAAGGTATTCGTTTAGACGGACGTAAAACAACAGATATTAGACCGATTTGGTGTGAGGTAGATTATTTACCTTCTACACACGGCTCGTCTGTATTTACAAGAGGTGAAACACAAGCATTAGCTACTGTAACTCTAGGTACTTCAAGGGAAGCTAACGTAATTGATTTGCCAACAGAGCAAGGCGAAGAAAACTTCTACTTACATTATAACTTTCCTCCGTTCTGTACTGGTGAGGCACGTCCATTACGTGGTACATCACGTAGAGAAGTAGGGCATGGAAATCTTGCGCAACGTGCGCTCAAAAAAGTAATGCCAGACGATTGTCCTTATACTGTTCGTGTGGTTTCAGAAGTATTGGAATCGAATGGTTCTTCATCTATGGCAACGGTTTGTGCCGGTACCATGGCGCTGATGGATGCAGGTGTTCAAATTGCCAATCCTGTTTCGGGTATTGCTATGGGGCTAATTTCTGACGGGGAACGCTTTGCTGTTCTTTCCGATATCCTAGGCGATGAAGATCACCTTGGAGATATGGACTTCAAGGTTACTGGAACTGAAAATGGTATCACAGCGTGTCAAATGGACATCAAAATTAAAGGACTACCCTATGATATTTTGATTCAGGCATTAAAGCAAGCGCGCGATGGTCGTTTACATATTTTAGGTAAACTTACAGATACCATTGCTGCTCCTGCTGAAGACGTGAAAGAACACGCACCAAAAATGGTGATGCGTACTGTTCCTAACGAATATATTGGTGCAATTATTGGTAGTGGTGGTAAAGTAATTCAAGAATTACAGAAAGAAACCAACACCACGATTGTCATCAACGAAGATCCAGATACTGGAGAAGGTATCGTGGAAATCTTAGGTACAGGTGCAGAAGGAATCGATCAAGTTCAAGCACGAATAGACGCGCTTATGTTTAAGCCTGAAGTAGGTGAAGTGTACGAAGTACAAGTCATCAAAATTTTGGAATTCGGCGCTGTGGTAGAATACACCGATGCACCAGGAAACGAAGTGTTGCTGCACGTTAGCGAGTTGGCTTGGGAACGCACCGAAAACGTAACCGATGTAGTAAACATGAACGACGTGTTTGAAGTGAAATACTTTGGTGTTGATCCACGCACACGAAAAGAAAAGGTATCACGTAAAGCACTTTTAGAAAAACCAGAGGGTTATGTAGAGCGTAAGCCACGTCAAGGTGGAGACAGAGACAAAAGAAGAGGTGGCGGAAACAATAGACGACCAAGACGCGACTAATTCATCCTCCTTTTAAAACAACAAATCCGCTACTTAAAATTTAGCGGATTTTTTTTTGACATTATGTAACCTTTCCTATGCCAAATGCGTATAATAAGTAGTATTCAAACAAAGCAATTAGATGAGACAGTTAAAAATCACCAAGCAGGTTACCAATCGTGAAACCGCATCTTTAGATAAATACCTTCAGGAAATTGGAAAAGTAGACCTTATTACGGCTGAAATGGAGGTGGAATTGGCACAGCGCATAAAAGCTGGCGATCAAATTGCTTTGGAAAAACTTACAAAAGCAAACCTTCGGTTTGTTGTCTCTGTGGCAAAGCAATATCAAAACCAAGGGCTTACCTTACCCGACCTTATCAACGAAGGAAATTTGGGTCTGATTAAAGCGGCCAAACGCTTTGATGAAACACGTGGGTTTAAGTTTATTTCTTATGCGGTTTGGTGGATTAGACAATCTATTCTACAGGCACTCGCAGAGCAATCTAGAATTGTACGCTTACCGCTAAATAAAATTGGGTCAATCAATAAAATCAACAAAACCTTTGCTTTTTTGGAGCAAGCGCATGAGCGTGTGCCGTCGGCTGAAGAAATTGCAAAAGAATTAGACATGACGGTTTCTGATGTAAAAGAATCGATGAAAAACTCAGGACGTCACGTATCGATGGATGCACCTCTAGTAGAGGGAGAAGATTCCAACCTATATGACGTGTTGCGTTCGGGTGAATCGCCTAACCCCGACAGAACCTTAATGCATGAATCGTTACGTACTGAAATTGAACGTGCACTTGAAACACTAACACCTCGCGAAGCTGATGTAGTGCGTTTGTACTTCGGCCTTGGGAATCAACATCCTATGACACTAGAAGAGATTGGCGAAACCTTTGACCTTACACGCGAACGTGTGCGTCAAATCAAAGAAAAAGCTATTCGCCGATTAAAGCATACTTCAAGAAGTAAAATCCTAAAAACTTATTTAGGATAATGGGGAATATCAAAATTGCACCTTCCATGTTGGCGGCAGATTTTGCCAATTTAGAAAATGATGTGCAAATGGTAAACCAAAGCCAAGCAGATTGGTTTCATATGGATATTATGGACGGCGTTTTTGTTCCAAATATCTCTTTTGGAATGCCCGTTTTAAAAGCCATGGCTCAACATGCTAAAAAACCACTAGATGTGCATTTGATGATTGTAGATCCAGATCGCTACATTCAAACTTTTGCTAATCTAGGAGCTGCAGTACTTACTGTTCATGCAGAGGCGTGTACACATATTCATCGTACTGTACAAGCAATTAAGGCGGCAGGAATGAAAGCAGGTGTAGCTTTAAATCCACATACGCCAATTACTGTCTTAGAAGAAATTATATCAGATTTGGATTTGATTTGCATAATGAGTGTAAATCCTGGTTTTGGTGGACAACAGTTTATTGAAAACACATATGACAAAGTACGCAGACTGCGCGCGCTTATAAATGCCAAAAATGCTGAAGTTATGATTGAAATTGACGGTGGGGTAACTTCAGATAATGCCGCAGCACTTGTTCAAGCTGGAGCTGATGTACTTGTGGCAGGTAGCTTTGTCTTTAAATCTCAAAAGCCTTCAGAAACTATATCCAATTTGCACACTATTGCTAATACTTAATTCCTTATAAACGATTTATTTTCTTATTTTTAGAAAGTCAAATCTTTATTGTGAAAAAAGCATATGCCCTTTTTATTGCAACCCTTCTTCTGTTGATGGGATGTAAAACCAATGTTCTAACAGGTAAAAAAACACTTAATTTTTATAGTAGTAACACGCAGCTTTTTGCCATGTCGTTGCAACAATATCAGACGTTTTTAAATGAAAATGAGGTAATAAGTGGCACTAAAGATGCTGATTTGGTTAGATCTATTGGAGAAGATATTGCTCGCGCAGCCCAAATTTACTTCAGCTACAAAGGGCAACACAACATGTTAAACGACTACAATTGGGAGTATAATTTGGTCAACAATAAACAAGTAAACGCATGGTGTATGCCAGGTGGAAAAATTGTCTTCTATACAGGTATAATGCCCATTGCCGCAAATGCCAATGGTATCGCCGCGATCATGGGACATGAGGTGGCTCACGCCCTTGCCGACCACGGAGCACAACGTATGAGTTTAGGCATTGTACAACAAGCGGGAGGAATAATCACAGCAGAAGCAACAAAAGATCAAGACGAACGAAAGCGCCAAAGGATTATGATGGCATACGGCATTGGTACATCTCTTGGCGGTATGTTGCCTTTTAGTAGAAAGCACGAAAGCGAGGCTGACAAAATTGGACTAGAGCTTATGACCATTGCGGGCTATAATCCCGATGAAGCACCAAAGTTATGGGAGCGGATGAAAGCGAACTCAAAAGGGGGGCCGCCCGAGTTTTTAAGCACGCATCCAAGCGAAGTACGCAGAATTTCTAACTTACAAAGCTGGATTCCCGGAGCCAAGGCACTAGCCAGACAAATCAATGCAACTGCGGTTGCGCATTAATAAATTAACCTATAAATCAATCTTATGAGAACTATCTTCTTTTTCCTTTTAGCTACCGTACTTGTTACAAGCTGTACGCAGCAAACTGCCCACGAAAAGCTACATGAACTCATGCAAAACTATCATGAGCAAACATTGAAAATGAATCCTATTGGCGCAACCTTTCAGGGGGATACACGCTACAACGACTATTTACCAAATTACCTCGACGATGAAGTTATAGCATCGCAAAAGGCTTTTTATTCCGAAACACTTAAAACGCTTCTTTCGATTAATTCCAACGACTTAAATGAGCAAGATAAACTCAGTAAAAAAATATTGCAATGGGAATGTGAAACAACCTTGATGGGTATGGAGTTTCCGTCCGAGCTGCTACCCATAGATCAAATGTGGACATTGCAACTTACTATGGGGCAATTAGCTGCTGGAGCTAGCGCGCAGCCCTTTACCACAGTGACTGATTATACCAACTGGCTTTCTCGTGTAGATGATTACGTGGCATGGCTAAAGAGCGCAAAAACCAAAATGAAAGAAGGAATTATGCAAGACGTAGTGCTTCCAAAATCATTGATTAGAAAAGTAGTGCCACAGCTTGAGGCAATGACAGAGTCAGATTTGGATAAAAACATTTTCTATATGCCTGCCAAAAATTTCCCAGAGGATTTTAGCACCGAAGAAAAAGACAGTCTATCAAAAGCATATGCCAGTATGGTGACGACTAAAATTATTCCTGCTTATAAAGATTTAGCAGATTATATGGGCAGCACCTATTTAGAGGCGGGACGTAACAGCAGTGGTTTTGATGCCTACTCATTTGGAGAAGATTATTATAATTACGCCATCAGGCTTTATACAACCACCGATATGACTGCAGACGAAATTCATCAACTCGGACTATCTGAGGTTGCGCGTTTACGCAGTGAAATGGAGCGCATTAAAAAACAAGTGGGCTTTAAAGGCGATCTAAATGCTTTCTTTGAGCATGTGCGTACGTTGCCAAAACTGATGCCTTTTGACGACCCGCAACAAGTCATTGACAACTTTAATGCCATTCACAACAAAATGAAAGCGAAAGTAGATGCCTTATTTGAACTGCAACCCAAAACGCCATTTGAGGTGCGCAGAGTTGAGGCATTCAGAGAAAAATCGGCAGCAGCACATTACAATCCTGGCTCGCTTGACGGCACCAGACCCGGTGTGTTTTATGTACCAATTCCTAATGTAAAAGAATACAATATTTTTTCTGATGAAGATTTGTTCTTACACGAAGCCATTCCTGGGCATCACTTTCAAATCTCGTTGCAGCAAGAAGATGCATCCCTACCCGATTTTAGAAAAACACTTTGGTATAGTGCTTACGGAGAAGGCTGGGCATTGTATTGCGAATCGTTGGGGACAGAACTTGGGTTATACGACGATCCCTACCAGTATTTTGGCATGTTAAGCGCCGAAATGCACCGCGCCATTCGCTTGGTGGTAGATACGGGCATTCATACCAAAGGCTGGACACGCGAGCAAGCCATTGCCTACTCACTGGCGAATGAAGCGGAGCCCGAATACGCTATTATATCTGAAATTGAGCGCTATATGGCAAACCCTGGACAGGCATTGTCGTATAAGATTGGACAACTAAAAATTAGGGAGCTACGCGCTATGGCAGAGCAAGAGCTTGGCGATGCTTTTGACATACGTGCCTTTCATCGCATTGTGTTGGAATCTGGCTGTATTCCCTTGGCGTTGTTAGAAGACAAAATTAACGACTGGATTGCTAGCTCTGTAGAATAGATTCTGCACTTTATCCTTACTTTTGTGACTAATGCAAAAGATAATAGCATGATTTTAGTTACAGGGGGTCTTGGGTTTATTGGGTCACACACCGTGGTTGCCTTATTAGAAAAAGGACATCAAGTACTCATCGTTGACGATTTATCTAATTCTTCTGTAGGTGTCTTGGACGGCATAGAAACGGCTAGTGGCATTCGCCCAACGTTTATTAAACTCAACCTGCAAAACGGCGCTGCAGTTGCCGAGATGTTTCAACAACATCGCATTACAGGAATTATCCATTTTGCGGCATATAAGGCTGTTGGAGAAAGCGTACAAAAACCTGTGGCGTACTACCAAAATAACTTAGGGTCGATGCTGAATTTATTGGCAGAAGTTGAAAAAGCAGCATCACCTATTCCGTTTATATTTAGTTCGTCTTGTACTGTTTATGGTGAGGCTACCAAGCTTCCTATTACCGAAAATTCGCCTGTTCAACCTGCCATGTCACCTTATGGAAACACCAAGCAAATTGGTGAAGAAATTTTAGTAGATACCGTAAATGCCATTGAAGGATTTCGAGTAATTTCACTGCGCTACTTTAATCCGATTGGTGCACATCCGTCTATAGCCATTGGCGAACTACCCTTAGGAAAACCACAAAACTTAGTCCCATTTATTACGCAAACTGCAGCTGGACTGTATCCAAAACTAACTGTTTTTGGCAACGACTACCCTACCTCAGACGGCACGAATGTTAGAGATTATATCCATGTGGTAGATTTGGCAGAGGCACACGTGGTAGCATTAGAACGTATTTTGGAAAGCAAAAGTACAGAAGCCTATGAAGTCTTTAATTTAGGTACGGGCAAAGGAAGTAGCGTGCTGGAAGTAATTCAAAGCTTTGAGCGTGTTTCAGGGCAAAAATTAACTTATGAAATTGGGGAGCGCCGAGAAGGTGATGTTATTGCCGCCTACGCCGACACCACTAAAGCGAATACTGTTTTGGGCTGGAAAACGAAACGCAGTTTAGACGAAGCCGTTGCTTCAGCTTGGAAATGGGAGCAGAAAGTGAGAAATCTTTAAGAAATTATTGGGTGTTTTCTGTGACCAAAACCCCAAAAGTTCGGAATTTAAAAAGAGTCTACATTTTGCTCTAAACGATCCATTACCTGTGACACAAATGCGGGGTCGTACTCATTTTTACGATAATATTCAATCAACATTCTCTTCATTCTGGCTGGAGGAATGTTTTGACCCTGTGCGTTGGGGGCATAATTTACTCCCGAACCCTTTTCACCACTCCACAGTATAAATGCAGGTGAGAATTGCCATAGGTCTTGTTTTCCTGTTATCCTTGGGTCTTGCCTTAATTCTAGGTATTGAAAGAGTTGAGATTTAAGCTCGTATAAAACATCTTGATACAATGGGTCTTCAGACAAATTATCCATGTTATATGGATCGGCTTTTACATCATAGAGCTCATACTCAGGACGTTTGCCAATTGCAAGCTTATAATAATAGGGTTGGGAGACTTTGTTATTAATCAATACATCTTTTATAGGGCCTCCATCAACTGCAATGGGGTTATTTTCAGGGAGCGCATTCCAAATAAGTTGAAAATCTTGACTCCGAATTGATCGCGAAGGATAAAGGCTTTGACGGCCATGCCGCTCTATAGCAGTATAAACATGATTGTCTTTAGCCCTCACTTGTCCAGATTGATCTGACAGTAAAAGATCCATAAAACTTTTTCCAGACATACTCGAAGGGATTGAAAGTCCAGCCGCATCAATAAAAGTAGGTGCTAAATCTGTCAAAGAAATTAAATCATCAACGCTGCGATTTTTCTTTATTTTGTTGCCCCAGGTTACAATCAATGGAATTCGAATACCATACTCATATAAATTTGATTTAGCCCTTGGAAAAGGCATGCCGTTATCTGAAGAAAAAACAACGATCGTATTATCAAGTTTTCCGTGTTTTTCCAACACCTCATAAACTGATCCAATTTGAGTATCGATATGCTGAATTTCCGCTAAGTATGAGGCAATTTCAGCTCTTACATCCTCGTTATCAGGATAAAAATCAGGGATTGAAATATTACTAAAATCAATATTTTGTGTTGCTGCGAAATCAGCTGTATAAGGTTTGTGTGGTTCATTTGTGCCCATCCAAAAAACAAAGGGCTGATCTTCGTCTCTATCAAATAAAAAATTGTTAAAATTTGCAGCATAATCAATATCAGAAATGGAACTATCACAAAACAATTCTTCATAAGGATTGTAGCGTAAATCGTTGTAGGGCCTTCCCGCTGGATTGACCGTTCTTCCAAATAAAGTTCCAGGGCCCCAGCCTTTTCCCGTGGCACCAACCTTATAGCCCGCTTTTTCTAAGACCGAAGTGTATGTGAGAAATTTTTTAGGAAGATATCCGCCAAGTAGAATGCCATCTTCGAGTTCAAATGAGTTGCGTCCTGTTAGTATAGCACTTCTCGATGCTGTGCATGAAGGCGTACTCACAAAAGCATTTTTAAACAAAATCCCTTCTTTCGCCATGTTATCAATGTTGGGGGTGTTTACTGCGCTATTACCATAAACCCCAAAGTGTTTCCATGAAGCGTCATCGGCTAAAATAAAGACGATATTAGGCGCATTAGGTGTCATAGGTTTTTCATCTGCACAACCAAAAAAGACTGCGACTGCACAGAGCGACATAAACGTTTTAAGTTTCATACTTCGAAAATTTATTTAAAGATAAACTAATTCT
>QOQB01000010.1 GCA_003331305.1 Flavobacteriales bacterium
CTAGTGTTTGTTGGCAACAACATTTCTGACCAAGTGTTACTCAACAATCCAAGGCGTCTATTGGCATCTATAGGGAATTTCTTTGAAATTCAACCCACTTGGGCACTTGAGCCATCCGTCTTGGTAGATTATATCGAATATGTAGATAGACCAAACCTTGATGTCAATTTAAAATCACATCACAGTATCCGTGAAACACAATTGTGGGTAGGAACGTCTTACCGAAAAGGCCTCACAAGCACCCAGACCAACAATGGTACTGACCCCTACAGCGAGCCTTTTTCACAGCTCACGGGAATCATGGGACTGAAAAATAAAAAATGGACATTTTCATACACGTATAGCGTTGGCATAGGAAAAATAAAAATCAACAACTCGGGATTTCACCAACTCACGCTCGGCATTGATATTCTAAGTGATGCGTATCGCCCAACAACCATTCGTGGAATTTTATAACCTTTATTCAGTCAAATCTCAAAGACTTGAGTCCACAACTCTATAATTTACCTAATTAAATTCTAATGTATAATAATTTTGTTGATAAACTTGTTACCTCTAAAATCAATTTCCAATAAATATAGCCCTTCACTAATATGTGTAACATCTATAGTCTTTGTATCCTTAACTGATTTTACAATATAACCCGATAGAGAATAAATTTTAATTTGTTCAGCATTATTATTTAATCTGATAATATTTCTAGCAGGGTTAGGGTAAAATAAAATTGAAGCTTTATTTTCAGCTTCTATTGAAGCTGTAGGTTCAACGATTACAACCTTTCCTAAATTATCTTCATTTTGGGGATTGGCAGCAGGGCCACGGACTAAAAAGCCATATTGAATATTAGAACCAAGATTTAAATCACTTGAAGACACTTCTATAGAAAAAGGTCCTGTTTCTGTAAGCTCGATTGCTTTGCTGTAAACAACATCCCATGTTAAATTATAAACTTTGACAAATGACTCAACATAATATTGATTATCAATAGTGAAGGATTCTACATTACCATTGAAGACTAAATTTTTCCCAATCAAAGAATTATCAGTTATAAAAGTACTCGCTTCAAGACTTTCAAAGTTACAAACGCCATTTTGATCAAACCAATAGCTATTGTTGAGTTCATTTGCATATATACCGAAGTTTGGTTGTAATGTTATGGAACCGCTTGTAATAGTTGACTTTAAATCATTTACCCCCCAGTTATCTCCATTACCACCTTCGCCAAACCATGTCATGTACCCAGCCCAATCACTAACGTTAGCAGAAAAAGGCGTTACTATATTTAATTCTGATTGATTTGGTGTGTCAATCGCAACAACGGCACCTAATGTGTTTTCTTCATTTGGATTACCAGCAGGACCTCTAACTATAAAACCATACTGCACATTAGGACCTAAACTCATATCTGAAGCTAAAGCCTTTAGGGAAAAGCTTCCAGTATTTAAAATTTCTAAAAGATTTTCATAAAGAGTATTCCAATTTTGATCAAACACCTTTATAAAAGCTTTGACAGAATATTCATCTGAAATAGTGAAAGTTGAGATATAGCCATTAAAAACTAAATCACTTCCATATAACGAATTATCTGTTACAAAAGTACTTGCCTCAAGACTATCAAAATTACAATCACCATTTTCATCAAACCAATAGCTATTGTTGAGTTCATTTGCATAAATACTAAAATTGGGTTGTAGTGTAACAGATTTATTATTAATAGTAGATTTTAAATCATTCACACCCCAATTATCTCCATTACCACCTTCTCCATACCAGGTCATGTAACCTCCCCAATCAGATGTATTTGCTGTTGTTGGTGTAACGTAATTGGTTTGAGAGTAACCAAACAATGTTGTTACTAATAAACTATATAAAATTTTGTTTTTGAGATAATTATTTTTCATGAAACAAAAATAAAACACTATAATCTAAGAAAATGATAATTTTACTTTACAAAAGCTATACAGAAAAAAGGCCCTCATATTATATGTTATTAAAATAATTAAGCTTAGTCTACATTAATTATATTAACCGATTAGATTAAAATAAAATGATTTTTTATTGGTTTTTAGTGTGAAAACCTAAAACTAATTGTATTAGTAGTTTTATATCAAAAAAAATTACACATAAATCTAATAACAACAATTTTAACTATATGTTAATAATAACATTCATATTTTTAAATAATAAATTACACAAATAATTCTTACAAAATGAAAAAAATAATAATCCTTTTTACAATCATAATCTCCATTAATCTTTCTGCACAAGAAAAACCTTACTGGATATGTTTTAATTTTTCTGTTGATAAACAATCTGACGCTACTGATCTTGTGAATGCAGTGGATATGATGATGAATGCAGATGAAATGTCACAATTACCTTACACTGTTTTCTTGTTTGAAATGAATTTTGCTAATTCAACTAGCGGATTTACTCATCAATTATGTTTTCTTGGTCAAAATGCCGATTATTTCAAACAATGGGGTGGTGGACCTGGTGAATTTGCTGAAAGTATTCTTGCTAACATGATTTTTGAAAACGTTGCTACTCCATACTCTAGTGTTTTAGCCTCACCTTTGATTTTTGACAGTGAAAAAGCAGGAGAATATGCTTACGCAAATGTTTGGGATATTAAGGTTAAAGATGTTGAAAAATTTACAGATTTAGCCGTAGATTTTATACAAGCAAACTCAAATAATTTTGATGGAGTTATTGAACTCCATGAAATAATTAGCGGGGGTGAAAACGGGGTTACACACATAATGGTTGCTAGATCAAACAACTTAGGCGATTGGTTAAGAGGAAGAGAGTCAGTTATTTCTAATCCTAAATCTCAACCTTGGTTTGCTAACTCCAATAAGTATTCTGAATTTATCAATTCTTTTGCAGGGACAAGATTAAAAGTTTACCCAGCAAAACAATAGATAAATTAAATTTTAACAAAAAAAACCCCAACTACGGGGTTTTTTATTATATAATTATTCAGCAATTTATATAGCCTTTTATGCAACGATTACAGCGCTTATTATTTATCTTTTTTATTGTGATTTTCCAACAACAACTTCTCGCAGAAGATTGGGGTAAAACCGGACATCGCGTTGTTGGTAAAGTCGCACAAGATCACCTTACACCAAAAACCAAAGCTGCTGTTGATGCGCTTCTTGATGGAATGTCGTTGGCGTTTGTGTCTACCTATGCAGACGAGATACGTTCCGACAGCAGGTACGACTATCTAGATACTTGGCACTATGTTAATATGGATAAAGACACGCGTTATACGTCGGCAAAGAAAAATCCAGATGGCGATATAGTTACGGCAATCAACAATTGTGTGGAAGCGCTTAAAGACCCCGCTAAACCGAAAGCAGATAAAGCATTCTACCTTAAATTATTAGTTCATTTTATCGGAGACATACACCAGCCCATGCACGCAGGAAGAAAGCCAGACAGAGGGGGGAATGAAATCGAGCTTACTTGGTTTGGAGAACCAACAAACCTACATCGTTTATGGGACACGGATTTAATTCAGTATTACGAAATGAGTTATACCGAGCTGGCGGCTCATTTACCTAGACTTTCAGCTGAGGAAAAAGAATACTGCATGACTACACCGCGACTGGATTGGGTGAACGAGTCTCAAGATTTAGCAAATAAAGTTTATGCCAACACCCCAATGAATGCATCTTTAGGCTATACATATCACTATCAATACTTTGAAACAGTACGCGTTAGATTACTTCAAGCGGGACTCCGTTTGGCGGCCACACTAAACGCTATTTTTGATTCGCCTGACGCCTCTTAGCAAGTATTCCAGCACTGTAAGTACTGAAATATTGTTAATAAAAGCAAAAGCATTTTTTTGTATTATGCTTATAATCAGTATATTAACATGAAAAGACACAATTTATAACTGTTGAACACTAAACAATTCGTTAACAATAAGTTGTGGTTTTTTTAAAGGCATTAAAATAAAATTGTATAAATGCAAATATTATGAAACGCATAGATCTTGAACATTATAAAATTTGTTTGATTAACAACCATTCGTTACAAGACCAAATAGATAAGCTTATCAAAGACTCGTTTGAAAGCTATTGTAGCAACAAAAACATCATGTACAATGATGTGGACGTACAGATGGAAGACTACAGAGAAGCTTATTCTATTTCCTTAAATTACTTGTTTAAGGAAGTTAACGAGTGGTAAGCTATTACGTTCAATTTTGTATTTTGGCTCAAAAGCCAAAATGCTAGAAATAGAGCGTAAGTTTTTAGTTAGTAACCTGCAAGCGTGCCTTGAAATGGCCACTGCCTCATTTGCAATTTTTCAAGGGTATCTTTCAGTCGACCCTGAGCGAACCGTCCGGTTGCGCATTCAAAACACCCACGCTTTTTTGACTATTAAAGGAGCTTCCTCAGCTGATGGTACTACAAGAGTAGAATGGGAAAAATCCATTTCTCTTGATGAAGCCAATACCCTTTCACCGCTTTGCCTCCCAGGAGGTATTCAAAAAACACGCTATCACGTTCCATTCAACAAATTTCTTTTTGAGGTGGATGTATTTGAGGCAGCATTATCGGGATTGGCACTTGCTGAAATTGAACTCCAAAGCGCAGATCAAAAAATCGAACTGCCTGATTGGATAGGAAAAGAAGTTACCGGAGATAAACGTTACTATAACAGCCAATTGACACAATATGGCATGCCAAATTAGAGCCCTAAATCACTTAAGTCTTCGTCTTCAAAAAACGATTTTTGCTGGCGTGCAACAGATAGCGAATCGCAATCTAAAGGGATAGAAACAACGTCTGGTGCCATAAACTCGTCTTTTGAAACCACTAGTGTAGAATCTGCGTAGCAAGCTTTCATATAATTTGCCCAAATAGGAAGCGCCATCGTTGCGCCCTGTCCGTAAGCAATGGTTTCAAAGTGTATGGATCGATCTTCGCCACCTACCCATACGCCAGTTGCTAAATTGGGGACCATTCCAATAAACCAGCCATCGCTTTGGTTTTGTGTGGTTCCTGTTTTACCCGCAATCGGATTGTCAAACTCATAAGGATATCCAGTTACAAGATCTCTAAAAATAGGATTGGTTTTCTCTGCTCCTCTATGCCTTAATCGTACACCAGATCCTGATTCTGTAACCCCTTCAAGCAATTTAAGCGTAACATAAGCAGACTCCTCACTCAACACATCTTTTGTTTCTGGAGCTGTTTGATAAATAACGGTGCCGTTTTTATCTTCGATACGCGTTACTACTACGGGTTTTACATAAATTCCTTTATTGGCAAAACTCGAATACGCCCCCACCATTTCATAAACGCTTAAGTCGGCAGATCCCAAGGCAATAGCCGGAACATTTGGGATTGGGGAACTCACGCCAAGATTACGCACCAAATTTACGACGGGCCTTGTACCTACTTTATCTATTAGTCTTGCACTAATTGTATTCACCGAATTTGCTAGGGCGTTTTTTAGCGTTCGCTTTCCAATATACCGATCTCCAGAATTTTTAGGACACCATGCATCATGCGCACCAAATTTGGCGGGCTCTACACAGTAGTATCCATCGGGTAACGAATCACAAGGAGACACTTTGAGTTGATCGATAGCAGATGCATATACGAAAGGCTTAAACGTAGAACCTATTTGTCGCTTCCCTTGCATGACGTGGTCAAACTGAAAATGGCGGTAATTAATGCCACCTACCCAAGCCTTCACATGTCCTGTTTGCGGCTCCATAGACATCATCCCAGCACGCAAAAAATGCTTGTAATACCTAATAGAGTCTGTGGGGGTCATGATGGTGTCAATATCTCCGTTCCAGCCAAACACTTCCATTTGTGTAGGCTTTTCGAAACTTGCTAAAATGGTTTCTTCATCGTGTCCTAGTGCTTTCATCTTACGCCAACGCTCAGACCGACGCTTCGCCTGTTGCATAATATTTTCAACGTCTTCTTTTTCAACATCTAAAAATGGTGCAATGTCATTATACTCGGGTACATTTTGTCTAAAAAATTCTTTTTGCAAATTTGACATATGTGCTGTTACAGCATCTTCGGCATACGTTTGAAGCCTTGAGTCAATCGTGGTGTAAATCCGCAGACCGTCTAAGTAAAGATTATAAAACGTACCATCTTCTTTAGGATGCTTGGAAATCCACGAACGCATAAATTGCTGTAAGTATGCTCTAAAGTAGGTGGCAATACCCTCGCGATGCGATTGCGGGTTAAAGTCAAGCGTTATGGGTAGTGCAGCCAACGAATCTCGTTGTTCTTCCGTGATAAGCTTATTACGCAACATTTGTTGGTAGACAATATTTCGTCTGCTACGCACCATTTCAGGCCGACGAAGCGGATTGTATAACGAGGAGTTTTTTAACATACCCACGAGCATGGCAGCTTCACTCAAATCTAATTCAATAGGTTTTTTTGAGAAGTAAATGGAGCTTGCTGAACGAAGCCCATCCGCGTTATAATTAAAATCATAAATATTGAGGTACATGGTTATGATTTCATTTTTGGTGTAGCGGCGTTCCAATCGAATGGCAATAACCCACTCCTTGATTTTTTGTACGATTGCTTGAAAGGTGTTTTGTGAACGAACACCCACAAAAAGTTGCCGCGCTAGCTGCTGCGTAATGGTGCTTGCTCCCCCTTTTTTACCCAAGTAAAATACGGCGCGGGCTGTACCGCGAAAATCAATACCTGAATGACTGTAAAAACGCTCATCTTCAGTGGCAACAAGCGCTTCAATCATTGCTGTTGGGATCTCACGAAATGAAATAGGGGTCCGATTGTCGTTAAAATAAAACTTTCCCAAAACGGTGTCGTCAGCTGAAATAATTTGAGTAGCCAAATTTGTCTTTGGGTTTTCCAATTGACGAAAATCAGGCATAGGGCCAAGCAGCCCAAGTGACGCTGCACCAAAGATGGCAATAATGCCAAAAGTGATGCTTCCAAAAGCAACCCATATTAGGCGCTTAAATCTTCCGTATCCTTTTTTTCTACTCATTTAATATGGGGTTTATGGCAATTCCAACCTGATGGATTCCCATCAATCTTTTATTTGCAACTAGTGTCTCAGTAGCCCGCACAGCTGGGTGGACACGAAACGTATATTCTCCAGGCTCATCTAACAAAAAGCGTTCCACAAATGGCAGGGTGTGTTCTTTAATATAAAGGCCTTTACCCAGCCATTTGCCATTGGGCTTTGCTAACAAATAACTCAAAGTGTCCGTCTTTTCAACTCCTTTTGGATTGCGCCATGTGGCAATTAAATGAATGTTAGAAAACGGATAATCGTCGTCGTGACGTAAAACCCAATAAAGCGACACTTGTTTTTTAGGCAGGCGATTCGTGTAATCAAATTCAACCCATTGGTCTTGCATCCATCCTTCTTTTGGAAGCTCTTCAAAAAGCAATTCACTTTGGCTGGTACAACCCACCACCAAAAGGGTTGAGGCAATAAGAAAAATGGATTTTATCACGACTGATCAACCGTCTTTAAATGATGTGCGCGCCCTTTTTTAAATATCTTGTTGCTGTTGTGCTTGCCTTTACGCAATGCCTTTTGATCTGATTCTGGAAGTGCAATAATTTCAGCACAAGTATCCGAGCAGCAGCTGTCCAATTTTTCGGCACAAGAGGGACATTGAATAAACAGTAAATGGCAGGCTTCGTTAGCACAATTGACATGCGTGTCGCATGGACTACCACATTGATGACACCTAGCAATTACGTCTTCTGAAATGGCTTCGCTTCTACGTTCATCAAACACAAAATTTTTCCCAACAAACTTGTTATTAAGCCCTTGATTTTTGACCTGTCGCGCATATTCAATTATACCTCCTTCAAGCTGATACACGTTCTTAAATCCTTTGTGTTTAAAATATGCACTGGCTTTTTCACAACGAATTCCACCGGTACAATACATCACCAAGTTTTTATCTTCTTTATGTTCGCAAAGGTCTTCTTCTATAATGGGTAAGGAGTCACGGAAGGTATCCACGTCGGGTGTGATTGCCCCTTCAAAATGACCAATTTCACTTTCGTAATGATTACGCATATCTACCACTATGGTATCATCTTGACTGGTGAGCGCATTAAACTCGGCAGCACTGAGATGCACTCCTTTATTGGTAACATCAAAAGTGTCATCATTCAGACCATCTGCAACAATTTTGTTACGTACTTTTATCTTGAGTTTTAAGAACGATTTATTGTCTTGCTCAACAGCAATATTAAGACGAACATCCTTTAAAAAAGCTATGCTATCAAGGTGCGCCTTAAATGTATCAAATTTGGGTGCCGGTACAGACAGTTGAGCATTTACTCCTTCGTGTGCGACATATATACGCCCCAAAATATCTAATGCATTCCACGAAACAAACAGATGGTCGCGCAATACTTGCGGATTGCCAATATGTGCATAGGCATAAAAGGATAAAGTCAGGCGTTCTTCGCCTGCCTCGTCGATAAGGGCAGCGCGTTCTTGCGCGCTTAATGTGTTGTACAGTTGCATGCTATACAGGATTAAGATTACGCGACAAAGGTATCAAATTAAAAATGCGTAAAAAAAGGCAGAGCCATAGAAAAATTGTACTTTAGCAGGAAGCTAAAAAATGAAGCATGAGTAACGAAAAAGACGCAAAATTAAAAGCACTTCAGTTAACCCTAGACAAATTAGACAAAGCCTATGGAAAAGGTGCAGTCATGAAAATGGGCGACAGCGTTATTGAACAAGTAGAAGTAATTTCTTCGGGTTCACTTGGTCTTGATGTGGCGTTAGGCGTTGGCGGATATCCACGCGGTAGAGTTGTGGAAATCTACGGTCCAGAATCTTCAGGGAAAACAACACTGACATTGCACGCCATTGCAGAGTGTCAAAAAGCAGGCGGTATAGCTGCATTTATTGATGCAGAACACGCTTTTGATCGGTACTACGCCAAAAGCTTGGGTGTGCAAATCGATGACCTTATTATTTCGCAACCTGACCACGGCGAACAAGCGTTGGAAATTGCTGACAACCTCATTCGGTCTGGAGCAGTAGATATTGTTGTAGTAGATTCAGTAGCTGCATTGACTCCAAAAAGTGAAATTGAAGGAGAAATGGGCGACTCTAAAATGGGACTACATGCCAGATTGATGTCGCAAGCCCTGCGTAAACTTACGGGATCTATTAGCAAAACAAATTGTACCGTTATTTTTATCAACCAGTTGCGTGAAAAAATTGGTATTATGTTTGGAAACCCCGAAACCACTACAGGTGGAAATGCACTAAAATTTTATGCTTCGGTGCGTTTAGATATTAGACGTTCAACACAAATTAAAGACACCAACGGGGCTGTTATGGGGAACAAAACCCGTGTGAAAGTGGTAAAAAATAAAGTGGCTCCACCGTTTAAAACCGTAGAGTTTGACATCATGTATGGCAAAGGAATTTCGCGTATTGGCGAATTGTTAGACATTGGTGTTGAAGCAGAAATTATCAAAAAAAGCGGCTCGTGGTTTAGCTACGGCGATACCAAATTGGGTCAAGGTAGAGATGCGGTAAAGACACTTTTAGATGACAATCCAGAACTTGCTGAAGAAATTGAAGTCAAGATCAAAGACATTATCGCAGCTGCGGAGTAACTCCTACTTATAGCCTTCTTTTTTGAGTGCATCACGCATAAAATGATGCACCTTTTCTTTTAGTTCAGGGATGTCTTTTTGCGTCAGCCCTTTTGTGCTTATGGGCGCGTGCACATTTGCGCGGACAACGCCAGGTTTTCCTACCCAATAGTTATACGAAAACTGAAAAGGAAATCGCTTTTTGCAATCGGGAAGCGTAATGGGAACAATGGGAATTTGATGTTCAACAGCAATGCTGAACGCACCATTTTTAAAAGGCGCTAAAAACACCTCGGGCTCCGGCACCAAGCCTTCGGGATAAATGACCATATTAAATCCCAATTCTAATTTGCGTTTGGCCTGTATGTACACATTTTTTCTACTTGAAATACTGTCGCGATTGACCAAAATAGCAGCACGCTTGTAAATTGTAGCAAAAAAAGGAAGGCGATCTAACTCCATTTTCCCTACAAAAACCGCAGGCTTTCTAATGGCCATAAACGTCATCATAATGTCAATCATGCTCAAATGATTTGCCACAAACATATATTGCTTACCGTAGTCTAAGTCCAATTTGTGTTTGATTACGGGGATAAAACCCATTCCAAGCATGATTAGCGGCGACCAAAAATAGCGGGCTGCATAGAAAATACCCGCATACCACCTTTCTCTTGTAAGACACAGCAGTAAAAAGGGAAATACCAACAACAGGCTAGCACCTGAAATAATATAAAACCAAATGTTCCAAAGCCCTAAAAGTAGCTTGCGGAGATAAACCATAGCGTCAAAAATAGCGATTGATGCGTGAAATCCGTTATTTTTGTGCAGATACAATTTTTATGGCACGCATCCTTACGGGCATTCAAAGTACAGGCACACCACATTTGGGCAACTTATTGGGCGCTATACTTCCTGCGATTGACATGGCAAAAAACACAAATGAAGAAGCGTTTTTGTTTATTGCTGACATGCACTCGCTGACGCAAATTAAAGATGCCCAACAGCTTAAATCAAACACATTGGCTACGGCAGCTGCATGGTTAGCCTGCGGATTGGATCCCAATAAAGCCTGTTTCTATCGCCAGTCTGACGTGCCCGAAGTAACCGAATTGGCCTGGTATTTAAATTGTTGTTTTCCCTTTAGCCGACTGTCGTTGGCACATTCGTTTAAAGACAAAGCAGACCGATTGGAAGATGTAAACGCGGGGCTGTTTACTTATCCCATGCTTATGGCAGCAGATATTTTACTTTACGACGCAAATTGGGTTCCTGTAGGAAAAGATCAATTGCAACATTTAGAAATGGCACGTGATGTGGCAAGTCGTTTTCATGCCGTTTATGGCGAGACCTTTGTATTGCCCGAGGCGAAACTCCAAACCGATACGCAGTATGTGTTGGGTACAGATGGCAGTAAAATGAGTAAATCCAAAGACAACACCATCAATATTTTCTTGCCAGAAAAGAAATTGCGTAAACAAGTGATGGCCATTGCAACAGACAGCACACCACTAGAAGCACCCAAAAATCCAGATGCGTGTACGGTATTTTCCTTGTATTCGCTAATCGCAGCCGAAGCAGAGATTGGGACCATGCGCTCAAATTATGAAGCAGGTGGGTTTGGCTACGGTCATGCCAAACAAGCCTTATATGAGGCTATTTTGGATCGCTTTGCTACAGCTAGAACGAAATTTGATTTGTTGATGGAACAGCCCGAAGTTTTGGAGGGGCAACTTCAGCATGGCGCGGATAAAGCACGTAAGGTTGCACAAGAAGTGTTACAGCGTGTACGCACCAACGTGGGGTTTTCGCCTAAATCGTTTTAAACTGCTTACCCGCTTGTGCCATCACGGCACCTTTCATCTCCAACTGAAATAAAATGCTCGCGATTTCGCTTACTTTGAGCTTGGCTTCTAATGCAATAAGGTCGATGTGTTTTGGGGTACCGCTCATGTGGCTGATCACCTGTTTTTCTTTTTCGTTGAGTTCAATAAAAAGTTTAGGTCGCGGAATAGGATTTTGACGTTGCTTCCAGCCTAAGGCGCGCGCCACATCTTCACCGCTTGTAATGCACTCTGCCTGTCTTGTTTTGATGAGTTCCAAACATCCGCTTGCGGTTACATCGTTTGGTCTGCCGGGCGCAGCAAACACATCACGTTGATAGCTATTGGCGTAATGTGCTGTAGTTAGCGCACCGCCTTTTTCTCGCGATTCTACTACGATGGTGGCTTGCGCCAGTCCCGCAATGATACGGTTTCGTTGTAAAAAATGTGCCCGCCGAAAGGGTTCGTTTGCCCAAACTTCAGACAAAAACCCACCCGTTTCTTCAATGCGTTTTCGGTATTTTGCGTGCTCCTTGGGATAACACCCTAAAATGCCATGCCCAAAGCATCCATAAGTAACCAACCCATTGTCAAGTGCTGCAAGTTGCGCTTCAATATCAATCCCATAGGCAAACCCCGATACGATTATGGGCTGATAGGCGGCAAGTTCTTTGACCAGTTGCCTTACAAAAGCCTTTCCGCTCTCGCTGGGTTGCCGTGTGCCTACAATACTTATGATACGTGTCGTATTTGGAAAAGGTTGTCCCGAACAAAACAGCACAAGAGGTGCGTCTGCACATTGGTGTAAAGAGGTCGGAAAAGCAGCATCGGAATAGGCCATCCAATTAATATTGCGCTTTGCTATCAGTGCCACTTCTTTTTCAGCAGCTTTGAGGATGTTCTGTGTTTCGGAACGTCGAAACAACTTTGAAATCGTTTCAAATTGGGATTGGGTTGTATGTTCGATTTTTTCAAAAACGGCAGCTGCATTTCCAAAATGACGAATGAGTTTTCGCGCGGTTTTACATCTAACTTTGGGCATTTTTGGAAGCGCAAGTGTAGCGATGAGTTCTCTTTTTTCCATAAGATTGAGTTCTTGTAAAAATACAAAAACAGAAGTTTTCTCGATTTACACAAAAAATGTACATTTGTGATATGGACCTTTCAGCGCACATCCACTATTTGTTGTACAAACACGACTGTGTTACTGTACCTGGTTTTGGGTCTTTTTTGGTAGAGCAAAAAGCAGCCTATTACGATGTGGATGCTCAATTGTATTTCCCTCCTTCAAAAGTAGTGTCGTTTAACGAACAATTGCAATCTAACGATGGCACCTTAGCCTCGCATTTGGCAACATCGTTTGGACAAAGCTATGAGCGTTCTGTTATGGACATGCATCAAGAAACCATTGCGTGGAAGGAAAAGCTTCAGAAAGGTAAATTAAACATCCCAACTTTGGGTTCGTTTGTGTTAAACAGCGAAGGGAAATTGGTATTTACTCCCGAAAATGGCCTAAATTTTTTGGTGGCGAGTTATGCGCTTCCAGAAGTGCTTGCGCAACCGATTTCTAGAACGATTGCCGAGCAACCCGCCAAACCACCGGTGTATTTTGAGCTTGAACAAACAAAATCGAAACGAGCGTTTGGGTATGCAGCTGTAGCCGCAAGTGTTTTGGCCTTGTTCGCTGTGGGCTCAAATAGTTTTTTAAACCAACAAGCCGATGCACAATGGCAAACCGAGCAGATGTTGCGACAGCAGGCACGCGAGCAAGCAGCCGTTTCGGTTTATGATTTAGGCGAATTGCCGGCCTTAAACATCGAATTACCCAAAGAAGAGCAAGTTGTTGGCTTCCATGTTATTGCAGGCTCATTTAGAAGCGAAGCAAACGCACAACGACTGGCAACTGCCCTACAGCGAAAAGGCTATTACGGTGCAAAAAAATTAGCACAAACGCCACAAGGTTTTTATCAAGTTTCCTTTGCTTCTTTCCCAACAAAACGTGAAGCCTATAACGCCATGTCAGGCATTAAGCGCGACAATTACCCAGATGCGTGGGTACTGAAAAAATAATTCCGATGAAACCAAAGCACCCAGAGCAGTCCAAGACGGTTATGACCGACTTGGTGTTACCCTCAGATACAAACCCCATTAACAATCTTTTTGGGGGTGAATTGTTAGCACGAATGGATCGCGCGGCTTGTATTGCAGCCCAACGCCACTCCGAGCAGATTGTGGTTACCGCTTCGGTAAATCACGTGCATTTTAGAAAGCCCGTTCCCCTTGGAAGTGTGCTAACGTTAGAGGCAAAAGTGTCCCGTGCATTTGGTACGTCTATGGAGGTATTTATTGATGTGTGGATCGAAACACAAGACGGCACCTCGCGCGAAAAAGTAAACGAAGCGATATATACGTTTGTTGCCGTAAGCAAGGCAGGCAAGCCTGTGGAGGTACCGCCTGTGCAACCCGAAACGGAACTCGAACAAACACGCTTTGATGGCGCCCTACGTCGTAGGCAGCTTAGCCTTATCTTGGCAGGGAAACTTACGCCAGACAAAGCCACAGAGCTCAAAGCGCTTTTTAGTTAGGTTTTTTGGCACGAGAGAGGACCCTCGAGCCAGCGGGGTGTGTGTTGGTAAATAGCACTGGACAATACGCAAGCCTGGCATAGCAAAAGCCCTTATCACGTTGTAAAACAAACCTTATTGGAATGGCACGTTCAAAAGCCCGTAGATGATTTTGAACGAAACAGAAATAATGCGATTTATCAATTCCAAAACAATCTAAATCCTTTTATTGACCATCCTGAGTTGGCGGCCTACATTTGGGGCGACAAACAAACAGCGATGTGGCAATAGCGCAGCCCGTAAAAAGACTCCACTCTTGTTTTGTACCTTTGCGCTTTAATAAAGCGATATGATATTTTCCATGACAGGTTACGGCAAGGCCGAGCACAACTCCCAAGGCAAAAAGCTGCATATTGAAATCAAGTCGTTAAATAGCAAATCGCTAGACCTTAATTTTCGTGTGCCGTCCAAATACCGTGGCTTAGAATTAAGCGCTCGAAAAGCCTTATCTAAAGCACTGCATCGTGGAAAATTAGAAGTCAATGTGTTTGAAGAATGGGTAGATGCGCAAGAAGCAGCACAACTAAATGCCACTGTGGTACATAATTACCTCGAGCAATTAAAAGCCATACAACCCCTATCAGACGAAACGCTTTTGCCATTGGCCATGCGCTTACCCAACGTACTAGCCGCTACCAAAGATGAACTCACAGACGAAGAGCAAGCCGTGTTTCTAAACACGCTAAAAGATGCCGCTTCCAAATTGGTGATGTATCGCCAGCAAGAAGGAATGTCGTTAGGAAAAGACCTAAACGTACAGTTGGAACAAATCGATACCCAACAAAAACACATTGCCGATGAGGCCGCTTCAAGAATAGACGAACGCCGTCAAAAACTGGAAGACAACCTCCAACAAATAGCCTTAGAATACGATCAAGAACGCCTAGAGCAAGAGTTGGTGTATTACCTTGAAAAATGGGATATTAACGAAGAACTCGTGCGCCTGCAACACCATTTGGAATACTTCCATGCTACGCTTCAGGAAGACACGCCTACCAAAGGCAAAAAATTAGGATTTATTGCGCAAGAATTAGGACGTGAGATAAACACCATTGGCTCAAAAGCCAACGATGCCGGCTTGCAAAAACGTGTAGTGATGATGAAAGATGCGCTCGAACGCATCAAAGAACAAGTACTAAACGCCCTGTAATGAAACAAGGAAAATGCATTGTTTTTTCTGCGCCTTCGGGAAGTGGCAAAACCACCTTGTCAAAGCATTTACTGGATCAGGATGATTTTAAACTGGAATTTTCCATCTCTGCTACCACCAGACCGCCACGTGGCAACGAGCAGCACGGCAAAGACTATTACTTTTTAACTCAAGAAGAATTTAAAGCCAAAATAGCGGAAGCTGCGTTTGCTGAATACGAAGAGGTTTATCCAGGGATGTTTTACGGGACTTTAAAATCGGAACTGGAGCGCATTTGGGAACGTGGCAAAAATGTATTGTTTGATATTGATGTAGTAGGTGGACTAAATATCAAAAAACAATACCCCAATAACACCATGGCTGTTTTTGTTAAAACACCAAATATCGCAGACTTAAAAGCACGACTGCAACTTCGCGCAACAGATACGGAAGAAAAAATTGCCATGCGTATAGCCAAAGCCGAAACCGAGCTGGAACGTGCTGTTGATTTTGACCACATTGTCCTAAACGACAAGCTGGAAACCGCCAAACAGGACGTACAGGAATTGGTATTCAATTTTCTAAACCAATGAAACGGGTTGCGCTTTTTTTTGGCAGTTTTAATCCCATTCACAACGGACATATCCATATTGCACAAGAGGTACTACGGCAACAAAAAGCCGATGAGGTGCAGTTTGTACTTAGTCCGCAAAACCCGCATAAGCCCGCAACCGAATTGCTTCCCGAACACCACCGCTGGAACATGCTACAACTTGCATTGGAACCCCATCCAAAGACGATTCCAAACGACATTGAACTGCATTTGCCAACGCCAAGTTATACCGCAGCAACGCTTCAAAAACTAACGCAAAAAAACCCCGATACTACCTTTCTGATGGTATTGGGTGCAGACACTGCCGCATCGCTGCCGAGTTGGAAAAATGCCGACTACCTGATGCAATTTCCATGCATCGTATATCCCAGAAAAGGCATCGCTTTGGAAAATAACGCCTCAGAAACGGTACTTCAAAACGTATCCTTACAAGATATTTCCGCTACGCAAATTCGATTGGAAAAAAAAGGGGACAGGCTCAAGAACTGGCTTCCAAAGAGTGTTTTTGCATACATACAAAAGCACCAACTTTTTAGTGATACTTAATCTTCCGCAGTATCCGTTGCGTGTCTTTTAGGCTTTGGTAGGCGCTTTCGCCTTGTTTTTTCATGATTCCCGAGAGGTCATGGAGCTTGTCTTTGGCTTCTTCAAATCCGTTGAGGTAGCACAACATATAGGTAGGTGCCAAATTGATGATATCCGCCTTTTCGTTTTTGGTAAGGCTGGTGCTTTTACGCAGTTTTTCGCAAAGGGAGTTGTTGGCATTATAGATGTGATGCAATAGCTTTTTTTCAAACCTAGGCGGCGAAAACAAAAACTCGGAGTCAATTTGATACGACCCCTTATCATCAAACAAAAAAGACATGCGCTCTAATGGATAGTATTTAAAGCTATCGTTAAAACCCAAACGCACATACTCGATAAGACTAAATGAATGCGCATCCACTTCAATTTCCACCTCATCGTGCGCGGAGTAAAATAATTTTACATGTTCATTGATAAGCTCCACGTCTACGCGCGAGAAATAGCTGTTGTCTTTTACTCGTTTTTCCAGTCCAGCCCAACACACCACAAACGATTCTTTAAATACTTTGTATTGCGGGTGTAAGTTGCTGTCGTAGCGGTGTACAAAGTCAATCACCCCATCAAGTGTAAGCTCTATGTTGTTGTGGGCATGCTTTTCGATTTCGGCAACAACTTCGGAGTTGATATCCTTAATTTCCAGATCAAAAACCTTGGACATGGAAATACTTCCATCTCTAAAAAACACGGAACCGCCGTAATATTTCCAGATATTTTTTCGCAATGCCGTCATTTTTTCGGTTGGTCTAATGGTTACCAGCCCAACTACTTTTCCCTCAGCCAAGTGCGGAAAGTGGATGTTTTCGTAGAGTACTACGGGTGGATTTTCCATATAGGCATTGATGAGGTTTTGCAGTTTGGCGTCGTCAAAAAAGTCAACGCCACAAATGTCATTGTCTTCATCTTTTACGCCTACCACGATGTAAGAGTTGTTTTTGGGGTTTGAGTTCGATAGCGCACAAATATGTTTTAAAAACTTAGCCTTTCCTTCTCTTTCTCCTAAGTTTAGTTGTCTTTTTTTATCGTAAAAACTGTTCTCATCGTTATGCGCTAGCAGGTTTTTGATGAGTAGTCTTTTGTTAATCATGAGCTTGATTTCTAACAAAGGTAAAAAGCTTTGTGTTCTCTTTTTGTAATCAACTTGGGAAACGCTACTTTTAACCTATTATTAACAATCCTGTTGCACTTTTTTTTTGATTTTGCGACAAAATTTTACAAACCTAAATTATGAGTGATACCGCTGTAGATATTAAAGCGTTGAATGAACGGATAGAGAAAGAAAGCGCTTTCGTAGATATCCTAACCCTTGAAATGAACAAGGTTATTGTGGGGCAACAACACATGGTAGAACGCCTCCTCATTGGACTATTGGGGCAAGGGCATATTTTGCTTGAGGGCGTTCCTGGGTTGGCAAAAACGCTTGCTATTAACTCCCTGAGTAAAGCCGTAAAAGGAAGTTTTAGCCGTATTCAATTTACACCCGATTTGCTTCCTGCAGACGTGATTGGAACAATGATTTACAACACCAAGGAAAACGATTTTAGCATTAAGAAGGGACCTGTATTTGCCAACTTTGTTCTTGCAGATGAAATCAACCGTGCGCCTGCCAAAGTGCAATCAGCACTTTTAGAGGCGATGCAAGAAAAGCAAGTCACCATTGGAGATGAGACCTTTAAACTAAAGCTGCCGTTTTTGGTTATGGCCACCCAAAACCCTGTAGAGCAAGAAGGAACCTATCCGCTTCCTGAAGCGCAGGTTGACCGATTTATGCTTAAGGTGATTATTGATTATCCAAAACTTGCAGATGAACAACTCATTGTTCGTGCAAATTTGAACGATTCTTTTGGAACGATAAAGCCTGTTATTTCAACGGCTCAAATCAATAAAGCGCAAAAAGCCGTTCGTGAAGTGTATATGGACGAAAAAATTGAAAAGTATATTTTGGATTTGGTTTTTGCCACACGCTATCCCGACCAATATAAACTGCAATCACTAAAACCGCTTATCAGTTTTGGGGCATCGCCAAGGGGGAGTATCAACTTGGCAACAGCGGCAAAATGCTATGCCTTTATCAAACGCCGAGGGTATGTAATTCCAGAAGACGTGCGTGCCGTTATTTTTGACGTGTTGCGTCACCGTATTGGCATTACGTATGAGGCAGAAGCAGAAAATATTACAGCGGAAGATATCATTCAGCGCATTGTAAATGCGGTAGAAGTACCTTAGAACAATCCTACATTTTCTATATGGATACAAAAGAGCTTTTAAAGAAGGTTCGGAAGATTGAGATTAAAACCCGCCGACTAAGCAATCACATTTTTGGGGGTGAATATCAAAGCACGTTTAAAGGTCGTGGTATGACCTTTAGCGAGGTGCGTCAATACCAATATGGCGACGATGTCCGTGCCATAGATTGGAATGTTACTGCGCGCTATCAAGAGCCCTACGTAAAGGTTTTTGAAGAAGAACGCGAACTTACGCTTATGCTTTTGGTAGATGTTAGTGGCTCCGCCAATTTTGGAACACAGCAACAGCTCAAACGCGATACGATTACCGAAATTGCAGCAACGCTTGCCTTTTCTGCCTTGCAAAACAACGATAAAGTTGGGCTTCTCCTTTTTTCCGATGAAGTAGAATTTTTTATTACGCCCAAAAAGGGGAAGTCGCATGTGCTTCGCATCATTCGTGAGTTGTTAGAACAAAAACCAAAAAGCCCAAAAACAAACCTTTCTGCTGCTTTAGAATTTATGAGTCGTATTCTTAAAAAACGGGCTATTGTATTTGTACTTTCCGATTTTCTTGACTCCGATTACGATCAAGCGGTTCAGTTGGCTGCACGCAAGCACGACCTTACGGGCATTCGCCTTTTTGACCCCATGGAAGCCAAACTTCCAGCCGCAGGATTACTGTATATGAAAGACGCTGAGACAGGCGGTAATAAATGGATAAATAGTTCATCCAAAAGTGTACGCACAGCATATGCACTTGCACACCGAAAAACAGCAGATTATTTCAGTGGGCAATTTACGCGCCACGGCGCCGGAGCTATTTCATGCGCTACAAATGAGAGCTATGTCAAAAAACTGCTAACCTATTTTAAAGGCCGTGGATAAAGTAATTCGTTTATTGGTTTTGATAGTTGGGACAACTTGGGCAATGGCTCAAACACAAGTGTCGCTAAACGCAGACACGTTATCCGTGAAGCTGGCCGAGCAAATCAATGTAAAAATTACGGTTACTACTGAAAATAATCCGCAAATTCAGTTTCCCCCTTTGCAAGGGTTTCGCCCTTTTGAGGTAATAGACACTACGGCTGTAGACACCCTAGTTTTAAATAAGATTAAAACGTTCACCAAAACCTACGCGGTGATTCATTTTGACACGGGACAAATCACGTTACCAGCTCAAAAAGTAGTTGTTGATGGGAGTTTATTTTCCACAGATTCGCTGCAAATTCAAGTGAATGATGTTGAGGTAGACACCTTGCAACAACCGCTGTTTCCTATAAAAACCATTTTACCAATGGCAAAAAACACCACAGGCTGGTGGAAGCCCTATGCCTATGTTTTTATCATTTGCCTCCTTCTTGCGTTGGGATATTTTTTGGCATCTCGAACACAACAACGGATACGTGCCAAACGACGTAAACTACCCCCTTTTGAGCGTGCCATTCAAGCCTTGCAAGCGTTAGAAAACAAGCAGTTAGATAAACAAGAAGAGTATAAAGGATACTACTCAGAAATGACAGATATTGTTAAAAGTTATTTGGAAGATGAAGCGCATATAGACGCACTTGAAAGTACCTCAGATGAACTCTTAACAAAATTGGAATTGCTTCGCGATACAGGAAATTTAGACCTAACGTCTGAAACCACAGACCACCTACAAGAAGTGTTACGCACTGCCGATTTGGTAAAGTTTGCACGTGCCATGCCCGAAGAACGATTGGCGCGTTTAGATAGATCGAAAATTGAGGGCGTTGTAAAAGAAACCCAAGCTGCACTCCCCGAACCCACGGAAGAAGAACGCCTTCAAAACGAGGTATATGCACGCATGAAGCAAAAGCAACAACAGCGGAAAAGACTCAAAATAGCAGGGATTACGTTACTGAGTGCCGTTGCAGTATTTGCCATTATTATGATTTCCAATTATGGCGCCTTGCAAGCCAAAGACCGTGTTTTTGGACACCCAACTTTGAAATGGCTTGAACAAGATTGGGTTACAAGCAGCTACGGCATTTCCGAAATGCAGCTTGAAACACCGGATGTTTTGGGGCGTAAGGCACTGCCAAACCGATTGCATCAACAGTTTGTGTTGGGCAGCTTAGAGGATGCTTTCTTGATCGTGTTATATATGGAGCACAGCAAATCTAAAGAAGAGCAAACCATTGACTTACAACAAAAAGTGGATAATGTGATTGGCTATTTTGACAGCATGGGCGCAACCAATATCTTTCAAAAACAAAACGATTATTCTACAACTTCGGGTATTGAGGGCATTGCAGCATCAGGGTCGTTTGATTGGACAAAGAAAAACGGCAAATCCCAGCGCAAAACCTACGAGGTATATCATTTTACAGAAAACAAAGGCTTTCAACAATTGCAATTGGTTTACGATCGCGACGATAGTTACGCCAAAGAACTCATTGAACGTATTTTGGGAAGTATTGCATTTAAAACCGAAACCCCATGACGGAATATACATTTGCCAATCCTGAATTTTTCTGGGGACTTTTAGCTATCCCACTTCTTGTGGCGTGGCATATATTCTCACGTAAAAAGCAAGTAGCACATGTACTTAGCCCAAGCGTAAAAGCCTTTACCAAATCGGGGAGTTTGCCCAAATGGCAAGCTATTTTGGTCGTGTTGCGCATGTTCGCAATTGCGCTTATTGTAGTGGCTTTGGCACGTCCGCAAACGCAAGATGTAAGCACGCAAACCAAAACAAACAAAGGCATTGATATTGTGATGGCCATTGATGTTTCGTCAAGCATGCTTGCCCGCGATTTAAAACCCAACCGTTTATCGGCACTTAAAAAAGTTGCCGCCGATTTTATTTCCAAACGGACTTCAGATCGTATTGGATTAGTAGTCTATGCAGGCGAGAGTTACACCAAAACACCTATTACTTCCGACAAAGCACTTGTGGTAGATGTCCTTGGAAAAGTAAGCTACGACGGGGTAATTAACGATGGAACAGCTATTGGAATGGGGCTTGCTACTGCGGTGAATCGCTTACGTGACAGCAAGGCAAAAAGCAAGGTTATTATTCTTCTGACAGACGGGGTAAACAACACAGGCTTTGTTGACCCCAAAACAGCGGCAGGCCTGGCAAGCTCTTTTGGCATCAAAACCTATACCATTGGACTGGGAAGTAACGGCAGCGCTCCTGCTCCTGTAGCGTTGAGGTCAGACGGATCATTTGTATATCAGCTTACAAAAGTTGAAATTGATGAGGACTTGCTAAAATCGATTGCTGCTGAAACTGGAGGCAGCTACTACAGGGCCACCAATAATAAAAAATTAGAGGCCATTTACGAAGAAATCGATAAGCTGGAACGAACAGAGGTAGAAGAAATCCGCTACACCAAATACCACGAAAAATTCCGTTGGTTTGTTTACTGGGCACTTGCTGCTTTAGTGTTGGAATGGATGTTACGTCACACCCTTTTTAAATCGGCAATGGCATGATACAGTACGAACAATCCCTATATTTTTATCTGCTGCTGCTCATCCCTGTTTTGGCATTAGGCTACGTATTATTTACCCTTTGGAAAAAACGCGTTATGCAGTCACTTGCTTCACCTGAAATGTTGGCTCATATTGCGCCCGAGCGCTCCTTTTTTAAAGGATGGGCAAAGCAAGTATTGCTGTGGCTGGGATTGGCATTTATATGCTTGGGATTGGTAAACCCACAAATTGGCACCGAACTTGAAACCGTTAAGCGAGAAGGCGTGGATTTGGTCTTTGCCATTGATGTGTCTAAAAGCATGTTGGCAGAAGATATTGCACCAAATCGATTGGAAAAGGCCAAGCGATTAGCAAGTGAACTCATCAATCAATTGGTCAGCGATCGTGTGGGGATTATTGCCTATGCTTCTTCAGCGATTCCGCATTTGCCCATTACTACTGACTATGCCGCAGCGCGAATGTTTTTAACCTCCTTGGACACCAATATGATTTCTTCGCAAGGAACAGCGATTTCGGCAGCTTCAAGATTAGCAGAAACCTATTTCGATGATGAAAATCAAACCAATAGGGTGGTGTGCATTATTTCGGATGGCGAAGATCATGGCGAAGATGCGCTAATGGCTGCCAAGCAAGCCGCCGCAGAAGGCATTACTTTTTTTACTGTTGTTGTGGGTACCGAAAAAGGGTCTGTTATACCCATAAAACAAGGCAATGCGATTTCCTATAAAAAAGATGCAGAAGGGGAAGTAGTAATTACGAAAAGTGATTTTGAACAGATGAAGTCTATAGCACAAGAAACGGACGGATTATTTTTGGAAGGGAACAATACCGAAGCCGTTGTAACAGCGATTATCGACCGCCTAAAAGAAATGGATAAACAAGAGTTTGAAGCCAAACAATTTGTTAAATTCAAAGACCAATTTCAATGGTTTTTGGGAATTGGATTATTTTTGATTGTATTAGATTTATTTTTGTTCAACCGAAAAACCCAATGGTTAAAAAAGCTAAACCTATTTCATGATGCGTAAATTGCTTAGTATTGTTTTTTGGTTCCCGTTGATGGTTGCTGCGCAAGACGAAATGCGCATACAGCAAGCCGAAAATTATATTTTTGAGGGCAATGAAGCCTTCGATGCTTTAAATGGCGTTGAGGCAGAGAAAAACTACCGCCGGGCGGCAGCAACAGGAACGAAAACAGATATTGCACGCTTTAATATGGGCGCAACGTTGCAGCAAGACAATTTTGTGGACGAGGCTCTTCGTGCCTATGCTGATGTAACCAAAACCACAAAAGAACGTCCCAACAAACACCGCACGTTTCATAATATTGGCAATGCGCTGATGCAAATCAAAGACTACAAAGGGGCAGTGGAAGCTTATAAAAATGCTCTTAGAAACAACCCTAATGACGACGAAACCCGCTACAACTATGCGTTAGCGAAGAAAATGCTAGAGGACGAAAAGCAAGATCAAGATCAAAACGACAATCAAGATAATCAGGACAATCAGGATCAGCAAAACGATCAAAATCAGGATCAAGAGGGAGAGAACGATAAAGAGCAAGAGGGCGATAATCAGCAAGACAAAAAAGACGAGTCTGGCGACGAAGGCGAAAACGAAAAGGACGAAAAAGAATCGGATAAAAACGATGAACAAGACCAACAAGGGAACAACGAAAAAGAACAACAACCACCCCAAGCAAATCCTGCACAACTATCACCACAACAGGTTCAGAACTTGTTAGACGCCATGAACAATGAAGAGAAAAAAGTACAAGACAAAGTAAACGCCAAAAAAGCGAAAGCAGTAGGCACAAAAAGTAAAAAAGATTGGTAATGAACAAAAAGGGAATTTGGTGTTTGTTGCTTGTCTTGGCGGTTTCGTCAAGGCTTTTTGGGCAAGTTTCGTTTCAAGCTACTGTTAGTAAAAACGAACTCGGCATCAACGAACGTCTTCGTGTGGAGTTTACCATGAACTCCGATGGAGATAACTTTAGCCCACCGTCATTTAATGGATTCCGTGTGGTTGCAGGGCCAAACCAATCGGTGAGTAATATGTTTGTCAACGGTAAGCGATCGTACTCCAAAAGCTATACATACTTTTTAACTCCCCTTAAAAAGGGGGCTATAAATATTGGTCAGGCGTCTATTGAAATTGATGGAAATGTGTATAAAACAAGCCCTGTAAAAGTGGTTGTAAAAGACGCTATTGAACTGCCGAAAAACCCTAACGATCCGAATTATATTGCTTCGGAAAATGTTCATTTAGTAGCCGAACTATCTAAGAACAAGGTGTATATCAACGAGCCGACAACCGTTGTATACAAACTCTATTTTGGGGGCAAAGTAAGACCGTCGGATGTAAATCCTATTGATATGCCGGAGTACAAAGATTTTTGGTCTCAGGACATTCCGTCAAGGCGTACTATTGACAGAGAAATGTACAAAGGCAAGTTGTATAATTTTGTGGCGTGGCAGCAAACGGTTTTGTATCCGCAACGCGCTGGTAAACTTCCCATTGCTCCATTAACACTTGACGTGCAGCTGGATGTACCTACCAATCGACGCGACTTTTTTGGGAATGAAATTTACACACAAGTGTCACGCACAATTACAGCAGGAAAGCGTACACTTACCGTCTTGCCTTTTCCAGATGAAGGAAAGCCAAACAACTTTAACGGTGCAGTAGGCGCATTTGAATTAGAGGTCAAAACGTCCAAAAATGCCCTTAACGCCTCGGAGTCCTTACAAGCCACGGTGCAAGTGAAAGGAAAAGGAAATTTGAAGTTATTTTCACTACCCGAATTGGTTACGCCTAGCGCACTTGAACGCTATGACCCAGAACACAAAGAGCAAGTAAACACGACTTTAGCTGGGATGCGTGGAAACATTCAAGACGCCTATACCTTAGTACCACAGTATCAAGGTAAATATCCGATTCCACCCCTACGGTTTTCGTACTTTGACCCAAGTAGCAAGTCGTACAAGACACTGACCTCTAAGGAAATTGTTATTGATGTAATCGAAGGGCCAAAATCTATCGGCTCCACAACACCGAACACTTCCACAACAAATGCAGTAGATATCCCTGGTATTTCTAATGCCTTTCAGTTCATAGCACAACGCGCTGACTTCAAGCCTATAACTAAGCCATCTTTTTTTGGAAGCCTCTTATTTTATGGCCTATTAGTATTGCCCATTTTATTATTGATCATTTATTTGGTGCTCCTCAAACGCACTCCAGACAAAGCCTTATTAGCGCAGCGTCATAAAGCTAAACTGGTTAAAAAATATTTGGGGAAGGCAAAACGAAGTATGTTGGACACAACTGATTTTTATGTGGCATTAGAAGCTGCCCTTCACAACTACGTAAAAGCGCGTCTGCATATTCAAACGGCAGATTTTAGTAAGGAAAAAATGGAAAACTTACTGACTGAAAAAGGAGTAGACGATGAAACTGTTGCGTTATTTATTCGGATTCTCACCAATTGTGAATTTGCCCGATATACACCAAGTTCAAAAAGCAGCATGGAACAAGATTATGCTACCGCTGTGGAAGCCATAACCCAAATGGACAAACAATTTTAATGATGAAAACGATATCACTTTTTGTATTGCTTACGTGTTTTGTCTGTGTTGGGCAATCTGCTGAAGATCTCTTTCGGGAAGGGAATAATGCATACAATCAAGGCGACTACCAACGCGCCATTACCTACTACGATTCCATTAATACGCTGGGCATTCACGCTCCTGAATTGTATTTCAATTTGGGAAATGCGTATTACAAGCAAAATGCTATTGGACCAAGTATTTTAAATTATGAAAAATCTCTTTTGTTAGATGCCGACAATGCGCAAGTCATAAGCAACTTGGCATTTGCACAAAACATGACCCTAGACCGGTTTTCACCTCTTCCTGAAAGCGACCTCAAAAAGGCAACAGATCGCTTGATATTTTTGACTACCGTTCGCGGTTGGAGTATTGTTGTTGTGGTGTGTGTTTGGCTTACCGTGCTGCTGTTTTTCTTGTATGTCAAATCTGTTAGAAGCGGCACAAAGCGGTTGTTTTTTAGTGGTTTTGTTGTGACAACTTTGAGCGCATTATTTGCACTTAGTTTTGTATGGCAACAAAAGAATATAACATACAATACGCGCCCTGCAATTGTTTTTGCTAAGGAAGAGGCTTTTCGGGCCGAACCTAACCTAAGATCAGAGGTATTGCTCACGATTCACGAGGGGGCAAAGGTTTTTGCACAAGAACAAGTAGAAGATTGGGTAAAAATAAAACTGACAAATGGAGCTATGGGTTGGATTCCACAGAGCAGTATTCAGTACATCAGCTTTGCTGTAGAATAGGCGCAATTTCCTCTATTGGGTTTTTGTCTGTATTGATTTGTTCAAATAAATAGCCCCCCAAATCTTGTAACGGCTCAAAGAACAAAGAGCCGTTGGTAATTTCTTCTGGCAAAAAGGATATAAATACGTTAATTTGACCTAAAATCCATATCAAAACCCCACAAATCACCAACCACTTACAAGCACCAAAAACGGCACCCAATAATCGATTGAGAAACCCAAGCAAGATCACTTTCGCCAATTTTGTTAGGAGCTTTCCAATCCATGCTACACCAATGATAATACCAATAAATGTGAGCGCAAATGCCAAAAGAGGCAAATATTCCCATTCCAAATATTTTGCTAATAGCCCCGCGGTAAAACTCGAAAAATGAAGGGCTCCAAAGACCCCCAACACCAATGCCAATAAGGAAGCTATTTCAACAAAAAAACCGCGTAAAGCACCACGAACAAGTCCGTAGAAGAGCAAACACACCACAGCAAGATCGATATAATTAAGCGGCATAATACAAATGTACACATAGATTTGATGCCTATGGCGGAACTACGCACGGAATGTGTATTTTTGCTCCCATGACAGACAGCATCAAAGCACATATTTCCGATGTAGCAGCTTTTACGGCAGCCTCAACCGAGGAGGTAGAGCAGTTTCGTATTGCATATTTGGGAAAAAAAGGACATATCACTAAACTTTTCGCTGATTTTAGAAATGTTCCTAATGACCAAAAAAAGGAATATGGTCAATTGCTAAACCAATTAAAAACTGAAGCGCAAGCAAAGGTGAATGAGTTGCAATCAGCGCTAGGTGGCAAAACCAAAACCAAAGAGTTTTTAGACGACGCTAGCCGTCCAGGGCAGCCCATTCCGTTGGGAGCTCGCCATCCAATTAGTATTGTTCGTGACAAGGTAATAGATGTGTTTAGCCGGATTGGATATGGATTGTCGTCGGGTCCTGAAGTGGAGGACGATTGGCATAATTTCACAGCGCTTAACTTACCTGAGCATCACCCTGCACGTGATATGCAAGACACTTTTTTTGTACAGACAAACCCAGATGTAATGCTACGTACGCATACGTCTTCTGTACAGGTACGCCATATGGAGAGCAACCAACCGCCTATTCGAATTTTATCACCAGGGCGTGTATTTAGAAACGAGGCCATTTCTGCTCGCTCTCACTGTGTATTTCATCAAGTAGAGGGATTGTATATTGACAAAAACGTGTCTTTTGCTGACTTAAAACAAACCTTATTGTATTTTACCAAAGCCCTTTTTGGCACGGCTGAAATTCGCCTTCGCCCCTCGTACTTCCCGTTTACAGAGCCAAGTGCAGAGGTTGATATTTATTGGGGATTAGAAACCGAAGCGGATTATAGAATTACAAAAGGAACGGGTTGGCTTGAAATTATGGGCTGCGGTATGGTAGATCCAAATGTTTTGAGAAATTGTGGAATTGACGCAGAGGAATTTTCGGGCTTTGCCTTTGGTATGGGCTTAGAGCGAATGGCCATGCTCCTGTATCAAATTGAAGATATTCGTATGTTTTATGAAAACGATGTGCGTTTTTTAAAGCAGTTTACTTCGGCTAGTTAAGGACTTGACTCAGCGCTTTTATTTTTTTCTTCGCAGATGCTTTTTCATAAAGTACATGATAGACACAGTCCATGATGGGATATTTTCCGTTAAAAGATTTGCTTAACTCGTAAGCTGTTCTTGCGCCGTAATAGCCTTCGGCAACCATGGTCATTTCCATGAGCGCGGCCTTAACGGTATAGCCTTTACCAATCATGTTTCCAAGCATTCTGTTTCGACTAAAAACAGAGTAGGCAGTGACTAATAAATCGCCTAGGTACGCAGATTTGTTGATGTTTCTTTTTTTGTTGTCCACGCCTTTGATAAAGCGCTTCATTTCTCGCATAGCGCTACTGATGAGTACGCTAACAAAGTTGTCTCCGTATCCTAATCCATGCGCCATTCCTACAGCAATGGCATAAACGTTTTTTAACATGGCAGCATACTCTGTTCCCACAACATCATCAGTTGTCGCAGTACGAATGTAGCTGCAGTCAAGCTTGGATTTCATCTGTTTTGCCAATTCAACATTGGTGCTTGCAACAGTTAGGTAAGACAGTCGTTCTAACGCTACTTCTTCGGCATGACAAGGTCCGGTAACAGCGCCCAAATGTGTTTTTGGAACATTAAACTTTTCAGCTAAGTAATTTCCCACTAGCATTTTACGTTCAGGGACAATCCCTTTCACGGCAGAAAAAATAATTTTGTTTTCAATGCTTGTCGTTAGGGATTCTAAAGAACTATCTAAATAAAATGAAGGAATAGCAATAATAAAAACATCGTAATCCCCCGCGATTTCATTCAAGCAGGTGTATAGGCTTAAGCGATTAAGATCAAATTCCACGCTACTCAAATAATTGGGATTATGCCCTTCTTCTTGCAAATGCTCATATATGGTTTCATTGTGCATATACCAGCCTACATTGGTATTGTTTTCACACAAAATTTTTACAAGTGCAGTTGCCCAGCTACCGCTGCCAAGCACGGCAATTTTAGAAAAATCAGCCAATTTTTTGGTTTTTTTTAAACATTAATACTTTAACAAATGTTTCACAACTTGGAGCCCAAACACGTGTTACCTTGCAAGTGTAAACGTGAAGCAAAAAATTGCTTAATAGTTTTTCATAGTTTAATATGGTTGGTTATTAGGAAGCACCTTTTAAGGTGCTTTCTTTCTTTAAAACCATTGTTCCCAAGGAATTCTACTAAGAAGTAATACTATTCCTAATCCGTAGAAAACGGCAATTCTAAAGAATTTTTTTCGTGCATTTACTGCCTTTTTGTGTAACGACCAGCCCATAGTAATAAGCACGATAGCTAAAATATTAGTAGTGGGATGCTCCACCAAGAAAAGCCGTAATGTGCTGTCTTTCATAACGGCACCCATGCCATTTTCCCATGCTGAGAAATAGGGAGAAACAAAATAGGTTATAAGACCTAATAGCAGTTGGATGTGTGAAAAAATAAGCGCAAAGAGCGAAAGACGAAGATCGCGATTGCCAAAGCTACGCTTGGTGACTAGTCCCAAAAATGCGTTTAAAATTGCCAAGACCAATACGATAAGCACTATATAGGCAAGGCGAGAGTGTAAAGAAAGAATGATGTCCATAATAAATGTATTACCACAAAAATACAGAATTCACATCGGTTAATCGTCTTCTGAGACATAAACGATTTCGTCCTCATCTAGTGGCGGGTGTAATATTAGTTTTAAATAGACTTGCGCTAGGGTAACCACATCTTTTTCGCAATACTTTACAATGCGGGGCAAGTCATTTTTTTCATAATAAACCCGCGCAACGTCTGAGCCGCCCATGTCGTCTTTGGGCGAGGGAATATCAAAAAAATGCGCCAAAAGTTTTAAGGAAGTGTAGTGTTTGTAGTCGCCAAACTTCCAAAGCTCTAACGTATCAAGATGTGGCACTTCCCAAGGTTTTTTGCCCATAAGCTGTAACAATAACGGTAACGCCAATTGATGTTTCAGCATACGTCTTGCCAAAAAGGGGAAGTCAAATTCTTTGCCGTTGTGTGCACATAGCCTGTGTTGTCGATCTGAAAAATGATGGTCGAGCAACTCTTTAAAGCTCCGTAATAGCTTAGGTTCTTCACCTGAAAAACTTCGAACTCTAAATTGCCGTCCTTCTGTAGTGGTCGTTACATATCCAATGGATACACATACAATTTTGCCAAATTCTGCCCAAATACCTGCATGCCCATAGTATGCTGCTGCGGTAAGATCATTTTCTTTACGCTTGTAAGTCGTTTTGGCATCAAAAAGCTGTTGAGTTTCCTGGTCGAGTAAGTCAAAATTCGGCTGCTCAGGAACCGTTTCAATATCCAAAAAAAGGATATGCTCAAGGGGTTGGGGCGTTTTCATTGGCTAACATTGCAAAGGCTTCTTCCATATAACCCAAATAATCCGCAGAATGGCGCACGCCTGGAAGATCAGGGAGTTGTTTGTGACCCAAACGCACTATAATCACATCGTCCTCAGGGAATACAATAACATATTGCCCATTGTGCCCGCGCATGCTAAAATAGCGTTTGCCCATGTGTGAACCCAACCACCAGCCATATCCGTAATCACTGCCATTTTCAAACTGTGGTGTAGTAGATTTTTTTACATACTCAGGGCTAAGGAGTTGTGCTCCGTTCCAAACGCCATCATTTTTAAATAAGCCAGCAAAACGCGCGTAGTCGCGTGCATTGGAATTAAAACAACAATACGATTTTTCAACACCTTTTTTAGCGGAGTCTAGCCGCCAGTTTGAATCTGCCTGTGCGCCTAGGGGATTCCAAAAATAGCGACGTACCAAATCGGAAATGGTTTCTCCAGTGGCTTCCGTTAATACCAAAGAAAGCAATTGCGTGCTTCCACTTTGATATACAAATCGTTTGCCCGGCTCATTTTTGATGGGAATGGATTTCATCACTCGCGTGATATCACGTGTAATATAGGTGCGCGGTGTGATGGTGAGTAAGTTCTCGTAATCTTCTTTCCAATCTAATCCAGAAGACATGGTTGCCAAATTTCCAACAGTCATGTTATCTGCGTACGGACCTTTTAACCACGGCAAAAAGTCTTTTGCTTTTTGGTCATAACTTTTTACATGGCCTTCCTTTATTGCTTTTTCCAGCGATGCTGCTACAATCGTTTTTACCATTGAAAACGAATTGGTTTTGCTGCTTTTATCAAATCCATCAAAGTATTGTTCGTGCCAAATGGAGTCGTTTTTGATGACAAGAAACGCCACGGTTTTATGATCCTTGTGTAGCTTTTTTAGGGTTTCTGTAGCAGGAACATTGTTGTAATTTGTATGAAGTGCCCAGGGTTGATACGTATCGCTTTTAGGGATTTCACGCACATCGAAATGAATATAATCTTCAAGCCCCGCAGTGGTTTTGCCCAACTCAACGACTTTTAGACCCAATTCTAGCAGGTAGCCGTAGCCCGATACAAATAGCAAAGCAATAATAATCACAAGTGCAAATGCAATAACTTTAAGGGTAGCTAGTAGTTTTTTCATGTAAGATTTTCAGTGGAAAGTACGAAATTTTATGTTTTTGATATTATTACAGGAGTTTCAACGCTTGTTCTGCATGATAGGAAATAATGATGGAAGCGCCTGCACGCTTAAACGCCATAAGTTGTTCAAGCATCACGGTATCGTGGTCTAACCATCCTTTTTCAGCAGCAGCTTTTAGCATGGCATATTCACCGCTAACTTGATATACGGCAATGGGCACTTGTATTTCATTTGCCAAATCCCGGACAATATCCAAGTAAGCCATACCCGGTTTTACCATAACAATATCTGCTCCTTCTTCAACATCACGGGCTGCCTCAACGAGTGCTTCTTTTCGATTTGCTACATCCATTTGATAGGTTTTTTTATCGCCAAAACCAGGCGCAGAATCGAGCGCATCACGGAAAGGCCCATAAAAGCCAGAGGCATATTTGGCACTATAGCCCATAATAACGGTATTTACATACCCCGCCTTTTCTAACCCCTGACGAATGGCCAAAACACGTCCATCCATCATATCACTTGGCGCAACAATATTGGCGCCACATTCGGCATGACTAAGCGCCATTTTTGTTAAGACTGCCACTGTTGCGTCGTTTAAAATTTTATCATCTTTTACAATACCATCGTGTCCATAGCTAGAAAAGGGATCCAGCGCCACATCGGTAGCAACTACCAATTCAGGAACGGCTTTTTTAATAGCGCGAATGCTGCGTTGCATCAGTCCGTCTGGATTTAGAGCAGCCAATCCGGTGTTATCTTTTTCTGCATCAGCAACTTTTACAAAAAGCAATACGCCACGTATGCCCAAGTCATAAAGTCGCTTAGCCTCTGCAGTTGCAAGGTCAAGACTAAACCTAAAATAATCTGGCATTGAAGGGATTTCTGTTTTTGTTTCTGTGCCTTCTATAATAAAAAGCGGCACCATAAAATCGTTTGCAGTAAGTGTTGTTTCACGAACTAAATCACGCATGGCCGCGCTAGTTCTTATTCGTCGATTTCTATAAAGAGGATACATCATATGCTACACCCAGGTTTTGGGATTTTTTAGAACGGTTATCAGTTTTGCTTCTTCAGTGTTTTCTTCTGGTTGTACGTCATACGCCCATTGAACGGTTGGCGGTAAGCTCATCAAAATACTTTCAATACGCCCTTTTGTTTTGAGGCCAAACAGCGTGCCTTTATCATGTACCAAATTAAACTCTACATATCTACCGCGTCTAATTTCTTGCCATTGCCGTTGCTCGCTAGTGTATGGAAGTATTTTTCGTTTTTGTACGATAGGTAGATAAGCGTCAAGGAATGCATCGCCCATTTGGGTAATAAACGCATACCATGATGCTAAATCGTGCACCTCGTTAGGGCGGCAATAATCAAAAAACAAGCCTCCAATACCACGTGCTTCATCACGATGGTGATTCCAAAAATAGGCGTCACATTTCTTTTTATAATTTGCATAAAAGATAGCGTCGTGTGCATCGCAAGCCGCCTTGCACACACCATGAAAATGCGTGGCATCTTCTTCGAACAAATAATAGGGTGTTAGATCTAAACCACCACCGAACCATTGATCTACAATATTTTTATCGTCGTCATACAGTTCAAAATATCTAAAGTTGGCATGAACTGTTGGCACCATCGGATTTTTAGGATGCAACACCAAACTTATGCCACAGGCGAAAAAATCGGTATGTGAAACACCTAACTGGTTTTGCATGGACTCAGGAAGTGACCCAAAAACCTCTGAAATATTTACGCCTCCTTTTTCAAAAACGTTTCCATTTTCAATAACACGTGTTCTTCCGCCACCACCGCCTTCACGTTGCCACTTGTCCTCACGGAAAAGCGCCAAGCCATCTTCTTGCGCTAACGCAGTCGTGATGCGATTTTGAAGGGCTTTGATATAGGTGGTAAATTGGGATTTCATGTTCTAAGCGTTGTAAGATTTTATGGCATTTACAAAAGCTTTGGCGTGATCAACAGGGATATTTGGTAATATACCATGCCCCAAATTGGCAATATAGTGTTGCGTTCCAAACGCATCTACCATATTTTTTGCCATTTTTTCAATCTCTGGAATTGGCGATAGCAACCTCGATGGGTCAAAATTCCCTTGAAGTGTAATTTGTCCGCCTGATAAATAGCGTGCATTTCGTGCCGAGCAGGTCCAATCTACTCCAAGCGCATGCGCGCCAGAGCGTGCCATAGTAGGCAAGGCAAACCAACAGCCTTTCGCAAAGGCAATGACTTTGGTTTCTTCTTTAAGCGCATCTATAATTTGCTGCATATACTCCCAGGAAAACGTTTGATAATCTGCTTCACCGAGCATACCGCCCCAAGAATCAAAAAGTTGTACGGCATCAACGCCAGCACGTACTTTTGCTTTTAAGTATGCAATGGTGGTATCAGTAATTTTTTGAAGCAATTGATGTGCCGCTTCTGGCTGCGAAAAGCAAAACCCTTTTGCCAAGTCAAAATTCTTGGATCCTTGGCCTTGTACTGCATAACACAAAATGGTCCACGGGGAGCCGGCAAAACCAATAAGAGGAACGCGATTATCCAACGCTAATTTGGTTTGTTTTACCGCTTCCATAACGTAATGTAATCGATCTTCAACATCAGGCACAACTACATTTCCAACATCTTTACTGTTGCGAATCGGATTCGGTAGCCACGGCCCAATACCATCTTTCATTTCAACCGTTATGTCCATTGCTTGCGGCACGACCAAAATATCCGAAAATAAAATGGCAGCATCTGTTCCTACTTGGTCTATGGGCATGACGGTAATTTCGGTAGCCAATTCGGGTGTGCGGCAACGTGTAAAAAAGTCATATTTTGCCTTAAGATTCATAAAATCAGGCAGGTAGCGTCCTGCTTGTCGCATCATCCACACGGGCGGTCTTGATAATGCCTCCCCATTGAGTGCACGAAGAAATAAGTCATTTTTAAGCATGCTGTGATAATTTAAAGTAATGAATGGCCTTTGCAACAACCTGTTCCATACTTGCGTTTTTTACTGCTTGAATTGATTTTGGCGTCTGCCTAAAAGCAGTTGCCGTTGTGTTACCAATACAAAAACAGTGTGCATTTGTGATATCATTTTGATTTTGATGGCTTTCAACGCCGCTTGGGCTAAAGAAAAGGATGGCGTCTGGAGCGGCCTCAATTTTTGTATTTGTAAGTTCCGTTTGATACACTACAACCTCACGAAAATTGCACTTCCAATCCTTCATTTTATTGGCTAAAACAGGTAATCTTCGATTTCCACAAAAATGCAAAAAATGAGAATTTTTATCCAATTTTTCAATAAAATCAATCAAAACAGACATGTTTTGAGCAGTTTTAAGCGGTTTTATATTTTTTCCCAAAAGTAGTTTTTCGGACTGTTTTCCCACACAAAGTACTTGTGTATCGTGCAAATTATGTGCTTTATTAAGTACAGCTTTTGTCGCATTTTGACTGCTAAAAATCACGTAATCTGCTAGCGTAGGAAGTTCAAAATGTACGGGCACAATGCGAATCGCGTTATACTCCATATACGCCAATCCGTTTTGAACAATCCGTTCTCTTAACAAACTGGGTAAGGTTTTGGTCGATAAAATGAATGGCTTATCCATCTAACACATCTTTTGCTCCTTTTGCAAGGAGTTGCTCCGCAGCAGATTTCCCAATATGTTTTTCATCTAAAGCAAAAACCGCATCAAAAACCAATTGTTTTTTGCCGTCTTTTTGGGTGATAGATCCCTTAAAATGTATCCCATCATCAACTACTTGCGCATGCGCGCCAATGGGCGCAGTACATCCGCCTTCGAGGACTCGCAAAAAAAGGCGTTCCTCTTCTGCACAACGCGCTGTTTCTTCGTGATTCAATTTGTTGAGAGCAGACAGCAGCTCTTGATTTTCTGTCAATGCAGTAACCAAAATAGCACCTTGTGCGGGTGCTGGAATCATCCAATCCAATACCACACTATTTTCAGGAAGCATTTCTAGTCTAGAAAGTCCCGCCATTGCCATGATGGTTCCATCAAAATTAGATTCGCTGAGCTTTTTTAATCGTGTGGGCACATTACCTCGAATATCGGTAATGGTATGTGACGGATATTTATGTTTCCACTGAGCTGCACGTCTTAAGCTGCTTGTTGCTACAACGTAATTTTTAGATTCCCAATTGGAATTATTCGTAACGATTACATCTTGCCACGCGCCACGTTTGGGAATAAACGCCGTTGTTATGCCTTGCGGCAATTGTGTGGGCACATCTTTCATGCTATGTACTGCGATGTCTACATCGCCAGCAAGTAAGGCCGTGTCAAGTTCTTTGGTAAAAATTCCTTGCACACCCAATTCATACAGCGGTTTTTGTTGTTGTTGGTCACCGCTAGATTGTATGGGAACAAGCTCACTTTTTAACCCAATGGACGTTAACATGGTTTGCACCCAACGTGCCTGCCAAAGCGCAAGTGCGCTACCACGAGTCCCTATGCGAACGGGACTACTCATCCGTTGCAACATTAAAAAGCGTTTCCAGTGCTTTAACACTTTCATCGGTATCGGCACTTTCACGCAACTGGTTTGCCATGCGGTTGGTAAGCTTTTGAATAAGGCGCTCGGATACGGCTACAGCTTGTACTTCATCCAAGGATGGATTTTTTTTACGCTGTACTTCCAGTTCTTTTTGCTGTATGTTCTGCATCAATTTTTTAACGGCACTAATCGCAGGAGCAAACTTTCTACTTTCCATCCATGCGTTAAAATCCGCTAACACTTCGCGAATAACTATTTCGGCTTGCGGTACAAATTTTTGACGCGCAAGAACTGTTTTATCAGACATTTTGGAAAGCTCGTCTAAGTGCAGTAATGTAACATTTGGCAGTTCCTCTACGTTTGGATTTACATTTTTGGGCATAGATAAATCCAAAATAAGTAGTGGTTTATCTGTATGAATAACCGATTTTGCGATAGTCGGTTTTTCGGCTCCTGTGGCAACAACAAGCACATCGGCTTTTCGAATTTCAACGGGTAGCGCAGCGTAATCTTTTACATCAATAGAAAATTTCCCACCTAATTCTTCGGCACGTTCACGCGTTCTGTTAATTAGGGTGATATGATTATTTTTGGTGTGTTTGATAAGATTTTCGCATGTATTTCGACCAATTTTACCAACACCAAAAAGCACGATGTTTTTATCGTCTAAATCAGTAATGGTATCCAACATATAACGTACCGAAACATAGGAAACAGAAGTTGCTCCAGATGACAATTCCGTTTCGGTTTTTATGCGTTTGCTTGCTTGGATTACTGCATTAAACATGCGCTCCATATACGAGCTCAACATATTCTTTCGTTTAGACAACTTAAAACTTTGCTTTAATTGGGCAATAATCTCAAAATCGCCTAATATTTGACTGTCTAAACCTGTTCCTACACGGAATAAATGCATTATGGCATCTTGCCCTTTACGAACGACACCAACTTTTTCAAACGCTTCTTTAGTACCTTCAGAATGCTTAAACAACAATGTTTTTAATGTTTCTACGTCATCTACTTGTGCATAGATTTCGGTTCTATTACAGGTAGAACTAACAACTAGAGAAGAAATCCCTTCTATTTGCGCATCGTCAAAAAGGTAAGGGATTACGCTTGTTGTAAGGCTAAATTTACCTCTTAGTGACGCATCTGCTTTTTTGTAGCTAACGCCCACACAATAAAAAGTATCCGTTGCCGGCATTTTTGGTTTTTTGTTGCATAGCAAAAATAACGCACAGCAAAGACAAAAAATAACGCTAAAAGTACTTTTTGTATCGGGATTAGAACTCCCATAGCATCGGTTAAAATTCCATTTTTTCTTTGTATTTTTGTTTATGTTCATTAAAACATAAAAATACGATGTCGTTAAAAAGTAACGTTTTAAGTCCCCGAGCAAATCAACTTATTGAGGACGGATTTTACGTCCTGACTTACGAAAACGACGCTGATATTTCACAGCCCATTGCGCGCCATGTGGACGCGAGTTTAATTCAATTTCATTTTTGTTTTCGCGGCAGTGCAACCTTTCATTTTAACCAACGCACCTATAGTTTACCCCTTTTGGACGAACATGTGTTGTTGCTTTACAACCCCCAACGCGATCTTCCTATGGAGATGGATGTAAGCCCAAACTCGCAATTGGTTACGGTTTTAATTTCTATCAAAAAATTCCACAGTTTGTTTTCGCAAGAAGCCAATCAAATTAGTTTTTTGTCTGATGAAAACGCCGATAAAAAATATTATAAGGATCACATTATAACTCCCTCGATGGCAGTGGCGTTAAGTCAAATTTTGCAACATCAACCCAACACATTGATGAGCCGATTGTATTTGAAGGGAAAAGTTTATGAGTTGTTGAGTTTGTACTTTAACCCTACCGAAGCAACGGACGTTGCAGAATGCCCATTTTTGGTAGATGAAGAAAACGTTCGAAAGATCCGCAATGCCAAGAAAATTGTACTAGAACGCATGACAAATCCACCTAGCTTACAGGATTTAGCAGACGAAATAGGACTAAGTTTAAAAAAGCTGAAAGAGGGTTTTAAGCAGCTCTACGGAAGTACGGTGTATCAGTTTATTTTGGATCACAAAATGAATCATGCGCGCCAGCTTTTGGGTTCGGGATCTTACAATGTAAACGAGGTTGCGCTACAGCTCGGCTATAGCAATTCTAGTCACTTTATTGATGCGTTTAAAAAGAAGTTTGGCACAACGCCAAAAAAATACCTTTTGTCTGTATCTTCGTAACGAAAAATTAAGCTATGAAAGGAGTACTATTGGTGAACTTAGGTTCGCCGCAAAGTCCTACTGCAAAGGACGTTAAGCCTTATTTGGAAGAATTTTTAATGGATGAGCGGGTAATAGATGTTCCCAAGTGGTTTCGCTCGTTTTTGGTAAAGGGGATTATTCTAAAAACCCGTCCCAAAAAATCAGCAAAAGCTTATCAAAAGATTTGGTGGGATGAGGGCTCACCGCTTATTGTGCTCTCTGAACGATTGCAAGAAAAAGTAGCTGCAAATACTGCTGTACCCATCGCATTGGCAATGCGATACGGGCAACCATCTATTGCTACTGGCTTAGAAGAATTGCACAAAAAAGGTATTGATGAGGTATTGCTTGTGCCGCTTTACCCGCAACATGCGATGGCAACCACCGAAACCATTTTGGTTTTGGCAGAAGAAATTCGCGCAAAGCAGTATCCAAACATGACCTTTACGCATCTGCCTGCTTTTTACCATCACCCCGACTATATTCGTGTGTTGTCACATTCTATTCAAGAGTATTTACAAGACAAGCCGTGGGAGCATTTGCTGTTCTCGTATCATGGCGTTCCAGAGCGTCATATTCGCAAGTCGGATGTGACCAAATCGCATTGTAAAATTGACGGAGAATGTTGTCAAACCAAATCGGACGCACACGCATATTGCTATCGTCATCAGTGTTACGAAACCACACGACAAGTTGCCGAATATTTGGAATTGCGCCCAGGGAGTTTTTCTACTTCTTTTCAATCTCGATTAGCTGGTGACAAGTGGCTACGTCCATATACCGACAAAACTGTAGAAGCGTTTGCAAAAAACGGTACCAAACAAATGGCAGTTGTAACTCCTGCCTTTATATCGGATTGTTTAGAAACGCTTGAAGAAATTGGCATGGAAGCCAAAGAGGATTTTGAAGAAAAAGGGGGCGATGAAATGCATGTAGTTCCTTGTATTAACGACCGTGATGACTGGGTAAAAGTCATGAGTCGATGGATTGATGAATGGGCAATATCGTCTTAGTTTATAAAAAAATGTACCTTTAGATCAATTGTTTGCACGTGGAAGCCTATAACTATATAAAAGCCTTACACCTCATTTTTGTGATCACCTATTTTGCGGGACTCTTCTATATTCCACGATTGATGGTATATCAAGTAGAGGCCGCACTGCGACCCAAAAACGAAGCAGATATTTTGCTGCCACAATTGCAATTAATGATGCGTCGGTTGTGGGTAATTATTACTGTTCCTTCGGGGATTTTGGCAACACTTTTTGCGGTGTGGTTGTTGGTGCTTATGCCTATTTGGTTGGCCCAACCCTGGATGTGGGTTAAGCTTGTTTTTGTGGGGCTGTTGGTGTTATATCATGCCAAAACATATAAAATGTACAAAGAATTTTTACGTGGCGAACACAGGCATAGCGCTACCTTTTTCCGTTTTTGGAACGAGGGTGCTACGCTGATTTTGTTTGCTGTGGTATTTCTAGCTATTCTAAAAAACAGCGTGCATTGGATTTTTGGACTTGTCGGTTTGATTGGCTTAGCTGGATTACTGATGTTAGGAATTCGGCTATATAAACGCTACCGAACTAAAAAATTGTAGCCTTATGCGTTTGCTGTCTTTACGTGCGCGCATTTTTACTGCCCTCATTTTTTTGATGGTTGTTGCTTCGTTGCTTATTGCAGGAGTTACTATTTTCCAGTATCGAGAGCAATCCAACACCTATCACGAACAACGTTTGGAGCGCAAGGAAAATCAATTAAAAAAACGAATTGCCTATCTGCTTAATGACACTGTCTTAGCTGTTACCCCAGAAAACGCGGCTGCTATTTTTGAACCGCACATGCAGCAAACTTCCGATGTATTGAATATTAACTTTAGAATATACAGCCTTTCAGGAGTGTTGCAATCATCTACACAACTTATGGAAGCAGCGCCTGTTCAAGTGCTTCCTGATATACTATTGAATCAATTGCAGTCGAGAACATCTGAGCGCCTTATTGATGTGAGCACCACAAACGGCATCCGAATGCGGTCTTCTTACTTTTATGCTTTTGACGCTAATGGGTTACCCTTGGCAATTCTAAACGTCCCGTATTACGACGATGATTCATTAAGCTCACTAGAATTAAATGCCTTTTTACTTCGCTTGGTTCAAGTATATGTAATCATGCTGATAATCGCTATTATTCTAGCGTTTATTGTATCCTCTTATATAACGCAATCGTTGGAAACAATCAGTATAAAACTTAATCAAACCAAACTGGCTAAATCAAACTCAAAAATTGAATTGACAAAAGCAAGCAAAGAAATTTCGGCATTGGTCGAGGCCTATAACCATATGGTTGATGAGTTGGAACAAAGTGCCATAAAACTTGCCAAATCGCAGCGCGAGATTGCTTGGCGCGAAATGGCTAAACAGGTAGCACACGAAATCAAAAACCCGCTAACCCCCATGCGGTTAAGCATCCAACACTTTGAGCAACAAGTAGCTAAAGGTACTTCGGAGTGGAAGACTCAAGTGCATGAATTTAGCCAAACACTCATCCAACAAATTGACACTATGAGTGCTATTGCTTCAGCATTTTCGCAGTTTGCAGCCATGCCAACGGGGCAGTCAGAGCTATTAAATGTAACAGAAACCGTAAAGCGCGCTCTAGAGTTATACAAAGATGCACCCATAGCTTTAGATGCTGATACTGCATACTACGCTCAGCTTGACGCAACACAATTGGTACGGATTATTAATAACCTGATGAGTAATGCTATAGACGCATGTGCTGAGGTTAGTAAGCCATTCATCGAGGTACGTATTTTTGGCGATAAAAAATGGATTTATGTCTCTGTAGAGGACAATGGCAAAGGCGTTTCTGATTCTCTTCAAGAACGCATTTTTGAACCTACTTTTACGACCAAAACAAGCGGCATGGGGCTGGGATTGAGTATGGTAAAATCGATTGTGGAAACCTTTGGCGGTACAATACAATTTGAGTCAATACCTAATGTTAAAACACGTTTTCAAGTCCGTTTTCCACGGATTGATTAAGATAGGATAGATACTTTAATTTTCTTTTCTAGCATTACTAATGTATCAGCGATATTATCTTTTGGAATGGCAATAGGCGGATGGACTTTCAGTATCATTTTTGCGCCAATACCCAAAGGAAAGCTTCCGTATCGGGTAATTTTCCACGAATCACTTATCGAAATCCCGACCAGCTTTGCATTTGGCATAGCCTTGGCAAGTTGTGTCAAACCAGCATATCGAAATGAGCGCGGCTCATGGTTTCTACTTCGCGTGCCCTCAGGAAAAATAACAGCGCTACCATGAGTTTTTGCTAGATGCTCCCCAAATATTTTTAGCTGTTCCAAAGCCTGTTTAGGCTTCTTTCTATCAATCAAAACCGAGCCGTTCTTTTTTAGATTAAATGAAATACTAGGAATCCTATTTCCTAATTCTTTTTTTCCAACAAACTTGGGATAAATCTTTCTCAAGTACCAAATCAGCGGGGGAATGTCGTAGGTGCTTTGGTGATTAGCAACAAAGATGTATGATTGGTTTTTATTTAGCTCAAAAGGCATGTTAAATACTATACGCGTCCCTAATATGTTGAGCGTTCGTAATAAAAAAAAATTAAGTACATCAACACTTGTTTTGTGTGCTTGATGTCCAAATAAAAAACACAGCCTTTGGACTCCCTCAAAGAGAATTAAAAAAAACCCAAAAAAGAGATAGTACAATACGCTAAGCGGGTATGCAAGTAGCTTAGCCATATCGTAAATTAACAGTGAGCGTTATACGCGTCTTTGAGATTTTCTGCAATAAGCTCGGCAGGACGTCCTTCAATGTGATGACGTTCTAACATATGCACCAATTCGCCGTCTTTAAAAAGAGCAATACTTGGCGACGACGGGGGGAAAGGGACCATTTGGCTACGTGCCTCAGCGGTAGCCTCTCTGTCTACACCAGCAAAAACAGTAATGAGCTGCTCGGGAGCTTTTTCATTGGCAAGCGACATACGTGCACCCGGACGCGCATTGGCGGCGGCACATCCGCAAACCGAATTAACCACTACCAGTGTGGTGCCACTTTTGCTCAATGCAGAAGTCACATTTTCGGGAGTGGTACATTGTGTAAAGCCAACGGCGGTGAGCTCGTCGCGCATGGGTTGAACAATTTCAGCAGGATACATAGCTATAATTTTAGAACACAAAGATACGTAAGCTTGTGGATTTATGCACGCTCACAGTACACCATATAATAGCGTGGTGTGATATAGCGTAATAAGGGACGGATACCAATTTTTTTGTAATCGGGCGATGCCCAACGCATGGAATCCTTCACCTCCCAACCACTTTTTTCTAGTAAATAATCAAATTGCTTTTGCTCAAATTCGTGATAGTGTTTATCCCAATCATCTTTAGTATTCCAAAAGGCGGATGTAAACCACAACTTTAGAGGAACTGAGGCGATAAGCTTATCACAATGTATTTGACTTAAAATATTAAAAGGTGCTAGCATATGCTCAAATATCTCAAAAGCGGTTACGCAATCTGCTCCGGTATTTAAATACGCATGATAATCTGTATCTAAATTTTCGCCTTTCGTATTTTGAACAGTATACCCCGCATTTCCTAAAAAATCTGAAAGGGAATTAGGCGTTCCTAAATCTAGTAAAGAAGCTTCATTGGGTAAGTGCTTTTGAACAAAGGCGCGCGTTCTGTTAAACCTGCGGATTTTAGGAGTAGCCATTTTAGCGAATAAAATTTGTGCTAAAGTAAATCAAATCCGCCTAAAATCCTTCGTACTTTTGCACCATGCGATGGATACTTGCTTTTATAGGCTACATGGTGTTCCGTTTTCCGGGCGCACTCTTGGGTTTTTTTTTAGGAACGCTTTTAGAAGCGGGAAGTAATGGACGAATTAGAACCTCATTTCAAACCACACGGGTTTCAGCTCAAGAATTTGAACTACGATTGTTGGCATTGGCAAGCATGGTTATCAAAGCCGATGGCAAAACCACTCAGTCAGAACTAGACTATGTCCGTGCGCAGTTTGTACAGTTTTTTGGAAAAGATAGAGCAAACGAGATTTTTAGAATGTATAATGCGGATTTTAAAAAATCGGGTGTTACGGCCATGGAAATCGGACAGTTTTTGGTAAATCGTACCCGTTACGAAGCGCGTTTGCAAATGCTCGACTTTTTGTTTCGCATTGCCAAAGCCGATGGAAAAGTGTCGCCTGTTGAGGTAGAAAAACTCACCGAAATAGCAGGCTACATGCGCATTAACGGGGCAGATTTTAACAGCATAAAAGCCATGTTTGTTGCTCAAACCGATAGCGCCTACACTATTTTAGAAGTCTCTAAAGCTTCAACAGAAACAGAAATTAAGAAAGCATATCGAGACTTGGTCAAAAAACACCATCCCGACAGAGTTCGTAACTTAGGCCCTGCTGCCGAAAAGGCTGCTAAGGAAAAGTTTCAGCGCATTCAACAAGCATATGAAGCTATTAAAAACGAACGCGGATTTTAATTCTTATGGACGACTTTCTTTTTTACACCAAACTTGGGCTGTATCACATCTTAGATCCTAAAGCATACGATCATTTACTTTTTTTGGTGGTACTTACCCTGCCTTATTTCTATAAACAAATGCGCCAATTGCTGGTTTTGGTTACTGTTTTTACACTTGGACATACGGCATCGCTTTGGGCTGCATCTGCTGGAATTTTAAACATTTCGGCATCTTGGATTGAGTTCTTAATACCCACAACGATTTTACTAACCGCCCTACATGTACTGTATTGGAATTCGAGTATAGTCACAAAATCATCTGCACCATTTATGCTTTTGGCGGTGTTTTTTGGTGTCATCCACGGTCTTGGATTTTCTAATTATTTTTCAATGGTTTTTGCTGGCAATGGCATCAGCTTACCGCTTTTTTACTTTACACTTGGTATTGAAGCAGCTCAAATACTTGTCGTGATAGCCGTGGTTTTTTTAAACACGGTACTAAGTCATTTGGGTGTTTCTAAGCGTGATCGTTTGCTTGTGGGGAGTAGCATAATTATCGGTATTTTAGGGCCCATTCTGATTTCATCCTCAAGCTCATTATGACAAAAGCTAAAAAAAAACAACTACGTTACGACACCGCTTACATGCGTATGGCGATGGAATGGGCGCAACTTTCGCATTGCGATCGCAAGAAAGTGGGCGCATTGATTGTAAAAGACCGTATGATTATTTCGGACGGTTACAACGGAACTCCGACGGGATTTGAAAACGAATGCGAAGACGAAGACCATTACACCAAATGGTATGTATTGCATGCCGAGGCGAATGCCATTATGAAAGTGGCGTCTTCTACGCAGTCTTGCGCAGGAGCAACGCTCTATATCACGCTTTCACCGTGTAAAGAATGTAGTAAACTTATTCATCAAGCGGGGATTAAACGCGTAGTTTACGCCAATGCGTATAAAGACAGCTCCGGATTAGATTTTCTGGAGCGCGCAGGTGTAGCAATAGTAGCCCTGCCTCAAGAGTGATTCTTGACTTTTTTCTGTATTCTTAGTGCGACTTGTAAAATCACCAATAAAACTACAGCACACAGGCTAGCTCCAACCCCAATAACGGCAGCAAAGCTATCACCCTCTAAAGGTGCATCAAAATCAATATGAAATACATTGAAAATAAGCAGGCCCGTTGCGAGAGCCAAAAAGATATAAATGAGGGTTTTCATAAGATTGTTTTCAAGCAGATTACACAAGTAATCTTGATTTTTAAACAAATATAGTTAAGTAGGTTTCAAAATCGACATTGAAGATTCACTTTAAGCTAAAATATAATTCATTAAATTAGGGTAATAATCTAAATAATTGTCGTAATCTTGCTCAAATTATTTATTACACATGCAAGGCACAGTTAAATTTTTCAACGAGTCAAAAGGTTTTGGCTTTATTACTACTGACTCAGGAGAAGATGTTTTTGTACATATCAGCGCGTTAGATGGTCTATCAATCAATGAAGGCGACAGCGTGACATTTGAAATTGTTGACGGAAAAAGAGGTAAGGCAGCAAGCGACGTAAAACTTGCTTAAGCTTTAGCGTTTTTTTTCGGTCTCAGTGTTTGTTATCGATTACGTAAAAAGTTGCTGCACATTTCCAGCAAACAGTTTTACGGCAATTGCCATGAGTACTACTCCAAAAATTTTACGGATAATATTTATACCTGATTGTCCTAACACACGCTCTATGCGTTTGGATGACTTCAGGACCGTATAAACAATTGCGATGTTGATGACAATGGCAACGATAATGTTTGCCACATCGTATTCTGCGCGCAACGATAACAATGAGGTAAGCGTTCCTGCTCCTGCAATCAAGGGAAAGGCTATGGGTACTATTGAGGCTGTTTCAGAAGACTCATCTTTGTATAGCTGGATGCCTAAAATCATTTCGAGCGCTAAGAAGAAAATGATTAGCGCACCCGCAACGGCAAACGAGTTTACATCGATGCCAATAAGCTTCAAGATACTTTCACCCAAGAATAAAAAACCAATCATGATAACCCCCGCTACCAGCGAGGCTTTCTCAGATTGAATATGCCCAACCTTTTGACGGAGTCCAATAATAACGGGTGTGCTGCCGATAATATCTATTACGGCAAACAGCACCATAGTACACGTGATGATTTCTTTTAGGCTAAGCATGAAGCAAAGATACTTTTTTTGTGCAATCAATATTGTAGTTTAGCATCATGTTCCAATTAGGAAAAACATTGATTTCTGAAACGCTATTTGAGCAAGCTTTTACGTGTGATGTGTCGGCCTGCAAAGGAGCATGTTGTGTTGAGGGAGAGGCAGGCGCTCCCTTAGAATTGGACGAGATTGAGCAACTAAAAACGCATTGGCACGAAGTTAAACCCTATTTAACTAAAAAAGGTATTACTGCGCTCGAAGCACAAGGCGTGGCTACCCAGAACGCTTTTAAAGAATGGGAAACCCCTTTAATAGACGGTAAAGCTTGTGCCTATATAAACTATGACGATACCGGTATAGCGCAATGTGGCATTGAGCAAGCACATCGTCATGGGGATACCAAATTACAAAAACCCATTTCGTGTCATTTATATCCCGTTCGAATAAAAAATTACAGCGCTTTTGTTGCCGTCAATTACCACGAATGGTCTATTTGTAGCTCAGGCTGTGATTTGGGGCAGACATTAAAACGTCCGCTGTACCAATTTGTGCAAGATGCGTTTGTACGAAAATTTGGAAAAGCGTGGTATGATGCGCTGCATGTGGCGGCACAAGAATTTGCCAATCAACAAAAAGAATAAATGCTTTGCTTCCCATAAGACCGTTTTTAACTTGCTTTAAATCAGCATATTAAAATCAAGTTTTTACAGTTGTTTTTGTAGGGGAAACCTTAATTTTTGTTAAAAACTATAAGGCATTGTGGAAAAGTATGCCTTTCATTTGTCCTTAATTTTTGGAACATTTGTAGAGCACTAAGCATCCCACTTTAACATTTAAAAAAAATTATGTCAGTTTCTGTAGAACCCATTTTGTCTGAAAACAAGAATCGCTTCGTTATTTTCCCTATTCAACACCACGATATTTGGGAGTGGTACAAGAAGCAAGAAGCCTGTTTTTGGACGGCAGAAGAAATTGATTTACATCAAGATTTAACAGATTGGTCAACAAAACTGAGCGATGATGAGCGCTATTTTGTAAAGCATATTTTGGCATTTTTTGCTGCTTCTGACGGAATTGTAAACGAAAACTTGGCGGAGAACTTTGTAAATGAAGTGCAATACAGCGAAGCTAAATTTTTCTACGGATTTCAAATCATGATGGAAAACATTCACTCAGAAACGTATTCGTTGCTTATAGACACTTACGTAAAAGATGAAGCAGAAAAAAACAGCCTTTTTCAAGCCATTGAGGTATTCCCTGCTATCAAGAAAAAGGCAGATTGGGCACTCCGTTGGATAGATTCAGACTCATTTGCAGAGCGACTTATTGCGTTTGCAGCAGTTGAAGGTATTTTCTTCTCTGGCGCGTTTTGCTCTATTTTCTGGCTTAAGAAACGCGGCTTGATGCCAGGATTAACGTTTTCAAACGAATTAATTTCTCGTGACGAGGGTATGCATTGTGACTTTGCTGTCCACTTGCACAACACGCACTTGGTGAATAAAGTACCAAAAGAACGAATTCGAGAAATTATCATTGACGCGCTTAACATTGAGCGTGAATTTATCACTGAATCCCTTCCAGTGAGTCTTATTGGAATGAACGCCAAACTGATGACACAGTATTTGGAGTTTGTTACTGATCGCCTACTTTTAGAGCTCAACTTAGAAAAAGAGTTCAACGTGTCTAACCCCTTTGATTTTATGGATATGATTTCGCTTCAAGGAAAAACAAATTTCTTTGAAAAGCGTGTGTCTGAATACCAAAAAGCGGGTGTGATGAACCAAGAAACAGAAAAAGAAGAAAAGTACTCGTTCGGAGACGACTTTTAGTCTGCCCCTCAACGCTGTACAGGTAACGTTGGTCCATTTGGACTTGCGATTTATTAACCAATAAAAACATTAATAAACTATGTATGTAGTCAAAAGAGATGGGCGCAAAGAACCCATCATGTTCGACAAGATTACGGCGCGAGTACGTAAGTTGTGCTATGGCCTAAACGAGCGTGTTGATCCTGTAAAAGTTGCCATGAAAGTTATTGAAGGTTTGTATGACGGTGTAACCACCTCAGAACTTGACAGCCTTGCCGCAGAAACCGCGGCCTCTATGACAACCGTACACCCTGACTACGCACAACTCGCCGCACGAATTTCCGTTTCCAACTTGCACAAAAACACCAAAAAATCGTTTTCGGAAACCATGTCTGATCTCTATGAGTATGTGAATCCTCGTACCGAGAAGAAGTCGCCTTTGCTATCCGAGGAGGTATACAATGTGATACAAGAAAATGCCGATTTGCTTGACTCTACCATCATTTACAATCGTGATTTTGGGTATGATTATTTTGGATTCAAAACGCTTGAACGTTCTTATCTTCTGAAAATAAACGGAAATATAGCCGAGCGTCCACAGCATATGCTGATGCGTGTTTCGGTAGGGATTCATCCAACCGACTTAGACGCCGCTATTGAGACCTATCACCTTATGTCTAAGCGTTATTTTACGCACGCTACGCCAACTCTTTTTAACTCTGGAACGCCAAAGCCACAGATGTCCTCATGTTTCTTACTGTCCATGCGCGATGACAGCATCGACGGCATTTATGATACCCTAAAACAGACAGCAAAGATTTCACAGTCAGCAGGGGGTATTGGACTATCTATCCACAATGTACGTGCCACAGGCTCATACATTGCAGGAACAAACGGTACATCCAACGGAATTGTGCCGATGCTTCGTGTATACAACGATACGGCGCGTTATGTGGATCAAGGGGGAGGAAAGCGCAAAGGATCTTTTGCCATTTATGTAGAGCCGTGGCATGCGGATATTTTCGACTTTTTGGATTTAAAGAAAAACCATGGGAAGGAAGAAATGCGCGCACGCGACTTGTTCTACGCCATGTGGATTCCTGATTTGTTTATGAAGCGGGTAGAAGAAAACGCTGAATGGACACTTATGTGCCCTAACGAATGTCCAGGATTATATGACTGCCATAGCGAGGAATTTGAAAAAATGTACTTAAAGTACGAATCTGAAGACAGAGGTCGTAAAACGATCAAGGCTCGCGAACTTTGGGAGAAGATTCTAGAATCCCAAATTGAAACAGGTACGCCGTATATGCTGTACAAAGACGCCGCAAACCGTAAGTCGAATCAAAAGAATTTGGGAACCATACGTTCTTCAAACTTATGTACCGAAATTATGGAGTTTACCTCTAAAGATGAGGTAGCTGTGTGTAACCTAGCATCTATTGCATTACCGATGTTTGTGAAAGATGGTGCATTTGATCACAAAGAATTATACGATGTAACGCTACGCGTAACCAAAAACCTCAATCAGGTTATTGATCGCAACTACTATCCCGTTCAAGAAGCTGAGAATTCCAATATGCGCCACAGACCGGTAGGCTTGGGCGTACAAGGGCTTGCCGATACATTTATCAAACTGCGTTTGCCATTTACAAGCGAGGGCGCACAAACACTTAATCAAGAAATTTTTGAAACCATTTATTTTGCGTCCCTTACGGCATCCAAGGAAATGGCAAAAGTGGAAGGGCCCTATCAGTCATATAAAGGGTCGCCTATTTCAAAAGGGGAATTCCAACACAATATGTGGGGAATCAAGGACGAGGAACTCAGCGGCCGTTGGGACTGGACTGGATTACGCAAGGAAATCAAGAAGCACGGTGTTCGAAACTCGCTATTGATGGCACCTATGCCAACCGCATCTACCTCCCAAATTTTAGGGAATAACGAGTGCTTCGAACCTTACACCTCCAATATTTATACTCGCCGGGTGTTGTCTGGGGAGTTTATTGTAGTAAACAAGCACCTGTTGGAAGACTTAGTAAATCTGGGTCTTTGGGACGAGGACATGAAGCAAGAATTGATGCGTGCAAACGGATCCATTCAGCATATAGAAACGATTCCAGCAGACATTCGCGAGTTGTACAAAACAGTTTGGGAGATGAGCATGAAAGATATTATTGATATGTCGCGTCACCGTGGATATTTCATTGATCAATCACAATCATTGAACTTATTTATGGAAGGCGCTACGATGTCAAAACTTACTTCGATGCATTTCTATGCATGGAAGTCGGGCTTAAAAACTGGGATGTATTATTTGCGCACAAAATCTGCGGTGGATGCAATTAAATTTACCGTTAAGAAAAAGACAGAAGCTGTTCCTGCAGCTGAGGTTGCTACTACGCCCGCAGCAAAAGAATCAGTTGCCGTAGAACCGCTTTCTCCGTCTGAGCTAAAGGAAATGTTAGCCAAGTCAAAGGAAAGTGATGACGATGACTGCTTAATGTGTGGATCGTAAATAATGAATGAGTAACAAAAAAAAGCGCTACGTGAGTAGCGCTTTTTTTGTTAGCGATCTTTTTGATCTTCGCTGACTCTTCGCGGTGCTACTTTTGGATCGAATTTTTGATAATAAAGCTCAATCAAATTGAAAGTAGCGACAATCAAATCTTTGGTTTCTATCATTAGGCTAAAGAAAAGCGTGGTGTTTTTAGGACTCTTTTCTTCTTTACTCCGCGTTCGAAGTACCTGTTGGTTTATCTTTTCGTCAATGTTTGAAAAGAGGATTTCTTTCTTAGGAAGGATTTCACTCACGGCATTGAAATCGGTCATATCAAATGCAAAACGGATTTCTGCAAACAACTCGTCCAAATCCAGTTGGGTTTCTTTGAGTTCTTTAATCTGCGAATACTTTAACTGGCGGTGGTTGTTGCTCACGTGTTTGTGCGACGCCTTGGTAATGTACTCTAATGATTGCGCCATATCTTCCAAAATACTTATCAAGTTGATGTAGAAATGGCTTACTGCTACACTTTCTTCATCCTTTTCTTGAATAAAATAGAACAGCTCGTTGCGTAGTTTTTCGATTTCTTTACTAAGACGTACGACGTCTTTTTTCGCGATGCGTAGTTCTTCAGCGTTTAGCTTTGCTAGGCCATTTACAGAAGCAAGATAAATCTCGTTACACTTGCTCACCATCATCGATACATTATAGGCACTTTCTACTATGATACCTTGGACTGATGAACTTTCAATCATTTGTAAATCACGTTCCCGTTTAGATTCTTCCACATTGCCTTTGTGCTTGCGATAATTTCTCAAAAGCAGAAAAGCAGTAAAGACGAGTAGCCCCAACAAAGCTGGTAATTTACCAGTGTAAATAATGACCGCTACAATGCCACAAGCCGTAAATGCCGTAAATGCCGTAAGAAACCACCCTGCAATTACATTTAATACACCTGCCACGCGATATACAGCACTGTCTGCGCCCCAAGCACGATCGGCGAGTGAAGTCCCCATAGCTACCATAAAAGTGACGTACGTGGTTGACAAGGGCAATTTATAAGATGTTGCAATTGAGATAAGTACTGCAGCTACCGTAAGGTTTATGGATGCTCTAATATTGTCGAACGCGGGTGCGTCTTCTGATTTTACATAGCGCTTTGCTTTAACAGGCGTAAAGCGCGCCTTCACTTTTTTTGTAAATATGGATGGTGTAACGGCTTCCACAACTCGTACCGAACCCACAAAAGCCCGAACCAAACTACGCGAAAATGCATTTGACTCAAAGCGTTCGTTTGTGCGGTCTTGACGTGATAATTCTATAGAGGTTTTAAGTACTTCTTGTGCCTTGGATGAAAACCACAATGTTACAACCATTACTAAGCCCGCAATAATGAGTAGTGCGGTTGGCGTTGCTACTTTTGCCGATAAGAACGACATATTGAAAAGTTCGGCGGTAACACCTGATACTTTCCATGCTTCGTAGGATTGCCATGCTGCAATGGGAACACCAATAAAATTCACTAAGTCGTTGCCCGCAAATGCCAATGCCAACGAAAAGGTTCCTACGATAATAACAAGCTTATATACATCTGTGCGGAAAATATAGGTTGCGAACAAAGAAAGTGATGTCCAAATCAGCCAACTCACACCAAGTACGCGTTGGGCCTGTGTGGTTACAAAATCTTTAAGCGATATACCTCCTAGAAATTCATAGGTGTTATCTGCAAATGGAGTTCCTTTAATACCTTTTGCAAGGATAAAATAGGTAATTGCCGTTAGGGCAATGCCTCCAAAAACAGCTCCCATCCATTTTGGGTTATCCTTAAAATGAAAGGTTAGGATCAGCCTACTTATATATTGTACGACCGCACCTACCGTAAAGGCAATAAAAACCGAGAGTAGTATCCCCAAAATAATCTGTGATGCTTTGCTAACGTTGATAAATTCATAAAGCGATTCATCAGCATTGCCCCAATATATTTTTACTAGCGATATGGCTACGGCAGCACCCAATAGTTCAAAGACAATGGACACTGTAGTTGAGGTAGGCATTCCAAGGGTGTTAAAGAAGTCTAAGAGTAAAATATCGGTCAGCATCACCGCCATAAAAATGACCATGATTTCATCGAAATAAAACAAATCTGGATTAAAGATGCCTTTTCTTGCCACTTCCATAAGTCCGCTGGAGAAAATGGCCCCAGCAGCTACCCCCAAACTGGCAATAATCATCACTGTTCTGAAGCTTATTGCTTTAGAGCCAATGGCCGAATTAAGGAAGTTAACAGCATCATTACTAACGCCCACAACCAAATCTGCGGTGGCAAGTACCGCAAGAGCAATAATGATGACCAGGTAAAAATCCATGGTTTAGAATTTAATTCTGTACCCCAAGGTAAAAGTAATTCCTGGATTAAATGAATTAAAAATAAATGAATCCTCCCCCAACCATTTATACAAACTCTCTACTTTTTCATCAAGAATATTTGACACTCTTAATTGTAAACTACTATCTAAATCTCCTGAGAAGGATTTTTTAATATTTAAATCTAAT
>QOQB01000011.1 GCA_003331305.1 Flavobacteriales bacterium
AGGAAGTTAGATTTTAGAATGAAAAAATTACTTGCTATTCTTTGTGTTTTGGGAGTCGTGCTTCCGTATTACAACATCTATAAATTCATTGAAGAAAATAATTGGGAGTGGTCAACGGCACTATTTTTTGAGCAAATCAATCTGAATTATGCCATGAAAATTTTAAATGCCGACCTAACCGTTGCAGCCACCACCTTTTTGGTGTTTCTCATCTATAAACTTACAACCAAAAGCATTAAACTAAAACAGTTCTTACTATACTTTGCCTCCTTGTTTTTAGTTGGCTTTTCTTTGGCACTGCCTTTGTACCTTTATACTAATTACAACAAATAAAAAACAAACACTAAAAGTAGCCTGTATAAAGTATTTGGTGTGGTTATTTCTTCAACAACCAAGAAGAAGACTGAATTTTATCCCCCAAACCATCTATTAAGGTAACTCCCAAGCGTTCACATACTGGTTTTTCGGGGATGGTATCGTTGTTTTGGTCGCCACCGTTGGCAAATGCCAACTCGTATTCGTGGCCAAATTCTTTGTGAATATGTGCAATGGTTTCACAAACCGTTCGGTCTTTGTCTATAGATAGAAACACCTTGTCAACTACTTTAAAGTTTGAAACGATAATCACACGTTCTCCCTCATCTTGAAATTCTTTTGATCCTTTTAACGCACGCTGATGATCTGAATTGACAATGACAAACAACGCATCGGCATGCGATTTTGCATTGTGGAAATATTCTAGATGTCCTTTATGGATGGGGTTAAAATATCCGCTTACAATGACTGCTTTTTTCATGAAACTATTGATTTATTCGCTAAAAATACCAACCGCTAAAATACGCCTTCCAAAGCCATTTGGCAACAAAAAAAGGCGCCAAGGCGCCTTTAATTTTTTATTCCTAGAGGCATTTTTACCTCCCCTCCCCCGGAAGGTCAAACCTTTTTGATTCAAGATTAACGTGCCCTATATGAAGGTATATTTGATCTTCGTGACCGCCATCTGCTAAACGCCAAAAAGTGTCTCGTGCTTCTTTATTTCCTCCGCGTCCACTTGCCGTTACAGAAGTGGCAAAGTCAACCAAGCTGTTGTAACACTGCCAAACTTCAACGTCAGGTCCCGAGCCCATATAGTGATATGAAACTCCGCCTGCTATTGAAGAAGCATCATCAATGGCTGGCTTAATACTCCAATCGAAAAAAGCGTTGCCCATTTCGGCCCAACTTCCAGAAGAATTATAACGGCCTACAGACATGACAAACGGAACATCAAAGTCTACATTGTCAACAGTGAGAAAGCCCGTATCGCTAGAAACGGCACGAATCTCATCTGTATGATTGTCCCAAAATCCTCGTAAGGACGCCCAATCGTCCCACATAGCCTGACGTTCATCTTCAGGAAGAGCCATAATATTAGCTCGAATATTTGCCGTTTCGGCATCCGTATCTGTAAAATAGTCTTCCATACTGTTGTATTGGGTATAAATTACAAATGTGTGACCAGATCCGTACCAATGTCTAAAAAGCCATTGACCTGTCATCGTTCTATTTTCTCCCATGGAGAGATTCGTAAATTTCTCATATAGAGATACAAAAGTTGGAATCTCCGATACGGATACGTCATTGATATACGTTACAGCTTCATAACTTCGCTGTACTTCGTCTTGAGCAAAAGTAGCGCCCATAAACAGCAATGAAAGAAGTGCTACAAAATTATTTTTCATGATTATGTTGTTTAAATTCATTTAAAAATAGTAAAATAAATTAATATTGAAGCATAAGGTTTACGTGTATACTTTTCGACTATTAAACAATAGGGTAAATAAAGAATTATTTCAACTGTATTAACACGAACTATATCACCCTAAATTAAAACTATCAACCATTCTGTAAGTAAGAAGTTAATTTTATATTTTTACGGTCACTTAAAACCAAAATTACAATGGCATTTGATATCGCAATGATAAAAGCTTCCTACGCACGTTTGTCCGAACGTGTAGAAGCAGCGCGTAAACTTGTTGGAAAACCTTTAACCGCAGCGGAGAAAATTTTGTATTCACACCTTTGGGACGGAAAACCAACTGCTACCTTTACACGCGGCGCAGACTACGTAGACTTTGCTCCAGACCGTATTGCCTGTCAAGATGCTACGGCGCAAATGGCGCTATTGCAGTTTATGCAAGCTGGAAAAGCTAAAGTAGCTGTACCCACAACCGTTCATTGTGACCACCTTATTCAAGCAAAAGAGGGCGCTTCTGCCGACCTAAAATCAGCCAATAATACTTCGGCTGAGGTATTCAATTTTCTACAATCTGTTTCAAACAAATATGGCATTGGCTTTTGGAAGCCAGGAGCTGGAATTATACATCAAGTTGTATTGGAAAATTATGCATTCCCTGGCGGCATGATGATTGGAACAGATTCACACACCGTAAATGCAGGTGGTTTGGGTATGCTTGCCATTGGAGTTGGCGGTGCAGATGCCGTTGATGTTATGGCAGATATGCCATGGGAATTAAAATTTCCTAAACTCATTGGGGTAAAACTTACAGGTAAACTCAATGGCTGGACAGCTCCTAAAGATGTTATTTTAAAAGTTGCTGGAATACTTACAGTAAAAGGAGGAACAGGTGCTATCATTGAATATTTTGGCGAAGGGGCAGAGTCCATGTCGTGTACAGGAAAAGGCACCATTTGTAACATGGGTGCTGAAGTTGGTGCAACTACTTCAACGTTTGGTTACGATGCTTCTATGGAGCGTTACCTACGTGCTACAGACAGAGATGATGTTGCCGATGCTGCTAACGAAGTAAAAGAACACCTAACGGCTGACCCAGAGGTGTATCAAAATCCTGAAGCCTATTTTGATCAAGTAATTGAAATCGATTTAAGTACACTATCGCCTCATATAAATGGTCCATTTACACCCGATTTGGCAACTCCTGTTGCTCAAATGAGCGAAAAAGCAGCAGCTAACGATTGGCCTGTCGATGTTGAATGGGGGTTGATTGGCTCATGTACCAATTCATCTTACGAAGATTTATCGCGAGCGGCATCTATTGCCAAACAAGCCGTGAATAAAAAATTAGTGACTAAAGCGACATTCGGTATCAATCCAGGTTCTGAGCAAGTACGTTACACCGCAGAACGCGATGGGTTGCTTGAGATTTTTGAAGATTTGGATGCTACAATCTTTACCAATGCTTGTGGCCCATGTATTGGGCAATGGGCACGCGAAGGTGCAGACAAACAAGAAAAAAACTCGATTATACACTCCTTTAATCGCAATTTCTCTAAACGTGCCGATGGCAATCCAAACACACATGCCTTTGTGGCATCCCCTGAAATGGTAGCTGCAGTAGCCATCTCTGGGCGGTTGGATTTTAACCCCATGACGGATACACTTGTTAATCAAGACGGGGAAGAGGTGCATTTGGAAGCTCCAACAGGAATTGAGCTCCCACCTAGTGGTTTTGATGTTGAAGACAACGGATATTTAGCCCCCGAAGAAGACGGGTCTCGTGTAAACGTGGTAGTTGCTAATGATTCTGAGCGGCTAGAGCTGCTAACGCCTTTTGCTCCTTGGGACGGTGAAAACCTCACTGAAGCAAAATTGCTTATTAAAGCACACGGTAAATGTACCACGGACCACATTTCTATGGCCGGGCCTTGGTTGCGCTACAGGGGGCATTTGGATAATATTTCCAACAATTGTTTAATTGGTGCCGTAAATGCATACAATCAACAAACCAATTTTGTCAAAAACCAACTGACAGGCGAGTATGGCGGTGTACCAGACGTACAGCGCGCTTATAAAGCTGCAGGCATTGAAACCGTTGTCGTTGGCGACCATAACTACGGAGAAGGCTCTTCACGTGAGCACGCCGCTATGGAGCCGCGTCACTTGGGCGTAAAAGTAGTTTTGGTAAAATCATTTGCACGTATCCACGAAACAAACCTGAAAAAGCAAGGTATGTTAGGTATTACGTTTGTCAATGAAGCAGATTATGATTTAATTCAAGAAGACGATACATTTAACTTTGTAGATCTTAAAGATTTTTCTGCTGGAAATCCGCTAACTATTGAAGTGATTCACGCAGACGGTTCATCGGATGTAATCAAAGCAAACCACACTTACAATGAAGCGCAAATTGAATGGTTTAAAGCCGGTTCGGCTCTTAATCTAATAAAGCAGCAAAACAGCGCTGCTTAGATAAACTGCTGTAGCTTTTTATCTATAGCTTGCTTAAGTATTTGGTATCCCATTGCATCAAGGTGAAGCCCGTCTTGAAGGAAGTATGCTTTTTTGATGCGATTATTTTCAATAAAAGAATCATAAAAATCTACTTGCTGTACATTGGGCAATGGTGCTGTTTTTTCACCAAGCTGCGTGTTAATTTCTTTGATTTTCGCTAGCTCGTGTTGTCGTTCAAAAGAGGGTTTAATCGATACATTCAAAATCAAGGTATTTGGGAATTTGGCATGTATACGGTCTATAAATCTTAAGATTTTTGCAACAATTTTTGAAGCGCTAAATCCTAGCGTTAAATCGTTTCCGCCAAGATAAAGCACGATTACCTTTGGTTGTAATTCATGGAATAGCTCTTCAAAATAATCGTTTAGTGAATGAATAAACGCACCGCCAAAACCTAAATTAAGTGTATTCCACGCTGGAAAGTCTTGATTTACGTTTTTCCATAAGCGAATCGTAGAGCTGCCGTAAAAAACAAGTAAGTCTTTTTGATGCTTTTTTTCAGCTAAGTCTTTTTTAAGAACTGCTATTTCGCGTTCAAAATTATTATCCTCTATTGACAGGTCTTCAACCCATTTTTTAAAGTTGTCGTTGATGGTTTGAACGGCACTTTTAAGGCTGTCACTTTCAGGGCTAGTTACTCCAAAATCAGACATGCGAAATGGCGGCATAATTTGGCACTTAAAAGGTGCTTCTGATGGACGTTTATCAAAATTAGCCATGACTACAGGAACAAGTAATGGTTGTTGCTCATAACTACTCGCAAATTTGAAAATCCCTTTCATGAAAGGCCCCGGCGATTCGTTTGTATTATAAGAAGCGCCTTCAGGGCTAAACACCAAATTGATATTGTCATCCAACGCTTCTGCAGCTTTAAAATAGAATTGTTTATTTGCTTTTTTTACGTCTTTTTTTGTGAGCTCTTTTGGGGTAAAGTCTTTTGCATAGACACGGATATACTCAAACTTGTCGTAATAGTTTTTATGATTTTCCTCATTTGGCAACGGATATCGTACAACTCGGGTACCCGAGTCTTTGTAATACTTTTCCAGAATTACACTACTAATAAAGTGACTGTCTAGCGTAATTTGAAAGTCTCCAGCTACAGTAAAATAAGGGTGGTTGAGAAGGTGATTATAAATAAAAATAGCACCTTGCTCAGAAGGTAAGTTTTCTGACCCTTTAATTTGAACTCCTACTAGCGAGAAAGCGCGCTGCATGTGTTTCGCACTTAGCTTTCGTATTTGTTTATATGGCGTTCCTTCAGGCGTGGAGATGATTTGAATATAGCTGTCACGCAAGGCCTCCAGCAGAGCTACATCTTTATTCATTGACATCTGCTAAAATTGACAATAATGACTTTACGTGTTCAATATCTTCAATATAATACTTGGCATCTGTTTTTTTCTTGCCCACTTTAATTGTAGTGGCATGGGAAGGCAAGCTTGTAAACATATTTTCATCTGTTACATCGTCTCCCAAACATAAAATAAAATCATAGTTTTTATTGGAGACTAACTCCGAAACCGCTGTTCCTTTACTTATTTGACGGTTTACCACTTCTAGTGCTTTGTCCATGTCCATTATACTAAGGTTATCTGAAATGAGGCTACTTAGTACTGTTTTCAGCTCTACTACACGCTCGTCTGCTAACTCCGGGTCTGTTTTTCTGTAATGCCATACCAAACTTTTGGTTTTTTCTTCAATAAAAGTACCGGGTGTTCGATCTGTAAAGGCTTCCATAATGGGCATTACATCTTTTTTCCATTGGTTATTGGCTTCTCCTTTTATAACCCATTCTTGCTTGTGCTCTTTTACAAAGTATCCGTGTTCGGCAACTAAGGTAAGGCCAAGATTGCCGAACCATTTTTCCAAAAACACATTATCACGACCACTTACTATGGCTACATCTGTATTGGGAAGCAATGTTAATTGCTTTATCGTGTTTAAAACTGCTTCATCGGGGACTGCCATTTCAGGGTTTTCATGAAATTCGACTAACGTCCCATCATAGTCTAACAATAGCATTTTCTTAGCTGCCTGCTGAAACGATTCTACTACTGTTGAAACGATTTGATCGCTCAATTTTACAACACCTATTTCTTCGTTTGGCGTAGCTTTTGACTCTAGAGTTTCCATAAATTCTTTTGCCCAGTAGTTTACCGTATACCTGCTGAGTCTTTTTTGCATGCTGCTGTTGCGCTTTTTTTGTTCCTCAACTGGCATCACAATGGCTTTTTGAATGGCATCAGCCATTGCATTGCGGTCAAATGGATTAACTAGAACGGCTTCGTGTAGTTCTTTAGAGGCGCCTGCCATTTCGCTTAAAATAAGTACGCCGTCTCCATCTACGCGCGTTGCTATAAACTCCTTGGCTACCAAATTCATCCCATCTCTAACAGGAGTTATCATAGCGATATCAGATGTCATATATAAATCTATAAGATCACCAAAATCCATTGAGCGGTAGTAATACCAAATAGGCGTCCAGTTAACAGTGGCATACTTGCCATTTATGCGTCCAACAACCTCGTCGGTTTCTTTTTTTAATCGTTTGTATTCAGGAACGTCGGCGCGGGAAGGAACCGTAAGCATCACAAGACGCACTTTTTCTAAATATTCGGGGTATTTATCTAAAAATAAGTCAAAGGCTTTAATGCGGTTTATTACTCCCTTAGTATAGTCTAACCGGTCAATGGACAAAATGAGCTTACTATCATCGGCGCCTTTTATGTGAACATCTAACTGAATTTTTAGCTCAGACTTTTCGGTTTGCTTTTGTGCCAAATGCGTTTGCGCTGCTTGATTAAACTTGGTATAATCAATGCCCATCGGAAATGTGTCTACAACCACTTCTCTACTGCCCATGATGACTCTGTTAAACTGTACATTTTTGCGTAAAATACGTTTAACAGAACTTAAAAAATGACGCTCATAATCATAGGTATGAAAGCCAATAAGGTCAGCGCCCAAGACTCCTTCAAGCAAAGCTTCCCGCCAAGGAAAAATTCTGAAAATTTCAAATGAAGGAAATGGAATATGTAAGAAAAAACCAATCGTGACATCCGGGCATGCATCTCGTATCATTTTTGGACACAACATAAGTTGGTAGTCCTGAACCCAAACCGTATCTCCAGGTTCAATGCATTCAATGACGGCTTTACTAAACTTTTCATTGACTTCAACATAAGACTCCCAATGTGCCTTGTTGAAAATAGAAAACTCGATAAAGTAGTGAAACAGAGGCCACAAGCATTTATTTGGTAGTCCGTAGTAAAAATCATCAATCTCCTCGGTGCTTAAACTGACAGGGCAATAATCGTTGTCAATTAACGATTTTTTTAGAGGCTCCCATTCGTTTTGGTTGAGTGTATCGCTGCCTATTCCAGGCCATCCAACCCATAATGAGTTTTTGTTTTTGTGAACAGAGTGTAATCCTGTAGCTAATCCGCCACTTGTCGGTGTAAATTCGAAAGAATTATCTACTTTCGTTATACGAATTGGAAGCCTATTTGAAACGATAATGGTCTTTCCCATTTGGTATAATTTTTAACTAAGAACTACAATTTTATGGCAAAAAACTCATCTTCTGCCCATGCCGCTACATTAAACTTTGGTATAATTGGAAATTGCAAATCTGCTGCGCTTATAAATGAGGATTCCTCAATTGATTGGTGTTGTTTGCCACAATTTGATTCCCCTTCTGTTTTTGGTAAAATTATTGATGAAAATATAGGGGGACATTTTAAAATTGAATGCGACGACGATTATGTGATTACGCAAACTTACATAAAAAATACCGCTATTTTGTGTACCCGTTTTGAAAGCGATGCGCATGCCTTTGAGGTGCTTGATTTTATGCCTCGCTTCCAAAAGGACAATGGATCATATCATGCGCCGCCCGAGCTTACACGTGTTTTTAGACATATCAAAGGAACGCCTTCTTGTCGTATCAAGTACCATCCAAAACTTGAATATGCCTTAGGCGAAACCAAAAGCTATGTAAAGAAAAATTTTATTGTAAGCATCGTGGACGATGTCAATTACGATACGCTGTTTTTATACAGCAACCTAAACCTCGACGCTGTTTTGGGAGGTGCTGAGATGAAAATATCGGGCGAACATTTTATTACTATTTCCTACAACGAAAAACTTAGTGTACCAACGCTTGAAAATTCACTTTTGGCTTTAGAAAAAACAAAAGTATACTGGCTTAACTGGTGTCACAAAACTCCTTCTTTTGACCACTACAACGATCATATTTTGCGAAGTGCCATGACCCTAAAGCTACTCACTTTTGAAAAGACAGGAGCCGTATTGGCAGCTGCCACCACCTCGCTGCCCGAAACCATTGGCGAGGTGCGAAATTGGGATTACCGATTTTGTTGGATTAGAGACGCCTCTATGGTAATAAAAGTCATTGCCAAACTAGGGCATGTACAAATCGTCAAAAACTTTATCCAATACATTATTGACCTTATTCCAGACAAAAATGAAAAGCTTCAAATTATGTATGGTATTAGCGGAGAAAAAACACTCACAGAAGAAACGCTAGACCACTTAGCTGGATATAAAGGATCAAAACCCGTACGTGTTGGTAATGCCGCCTATGTGCAAAAGCAAAATGATATTTATGGTATTTTGATGGATGTGATTCATTACCAAATGGAGCAATTCACAGACAAAAATGATGAATACGAAGAGCTTTGGTCTATTGTTAAGTCTATTGTTTGGGTGGTTAAGCACAATTGGAAACTTGCCGACAAGGGGATTTGGGAATTTAGACATGAGGACAGGCACTTTACCTTTTCCAAATTGCTTTGCTGGGTAGCTGCAGATAGAGCTATAAAAATTGCTGCGCTTATTAATGAAGAAAAATCGGTAGAAAAATGGGAGGCACTCCGCGATGAAATCTATGTCGATATCATGGAGAACGCTTGGAGCGAAACAAAACAGGCGTTTACACAATCCTATCAATCTGAACACTTAGACGCGTCCGTTCTACTTATGGAATACTATGGATTTATAGATGCGAAAAACCCAAAATTCGTCAAAACGGTAAAGGCTATCGAAGCAGAATTAATGCACGAAGGACTTTTATATCGCTATAAAAACAAGGACGATTTTGGATTGCCAAGTTCCTCGTTTACGGTGTGTACATTTTGGTTTATCAACAGCTTGTATAAAATTGGCGAAGAAGAAAAATCGAAAAAACTCTTTGATGAATTGTTGTCTTACAGCAACCACTTGGGGCTATTTAGCGAAGACATCGACTTTTCATCTAAGCAATTATTAGGAAACTTCCCGCAAGCCTATTCGCACTTAGCGCTTATTGACAATGCGTTGAATTTTAACAGTTAAAGTCCTGCCAATAAATTACCCAAGCCATCCTTAAATTGAAAGCCTTCAAGGGTGCGGTATTTGTTTAGACGCTTATTGGCTTCTAATCCCCAAAGTAAAAACTCCATCAAAAAGTAGGTGTCTTCGGGTGCGCTTTTCGGTTGATGCGTTGCTACAAGCGTATTTAAATTGGGTACGGCATCTAAGGTGTCTTTGTATACATCTTCCGCAAGACCATCTTCTAAAAAGAGTTCGTTATCGCCGTAAAACCATCCTAAAAGGCGGTCATAAGGACCATCTTCATCTTCTTTTTCAAGCTTTTTGATTTCTGGAAAATAGGATGGAAATAATGTTTTCACAGCTTGGTTTATCAGGTGAAACGCTATTTGCTCTGCGCCTTCTTGCTCGCCTTCATACACAAGTTCCACTTTACCATTAATGGCTGCAATGACACCTAAAAAATCCGCCATGCGAATGCTGGTTTTTTCTTCTCCGGTAATAAGCAACCTGCGTTCTGCTGTACTGATTAGGTTTTCAAATGCGGTAATGCTCATGCGCGCGCTCACACCACTTTTGGCGTCTACGTACTCACTTTTTCGTGCTTCAAATCCAATTTGTTCCAAAAGGTCACGCGCTAGCTCTGGAATGTAAATTGCCTCCGCGAGTGCTGGACTGATCTTCGCTTCTTGTTTTGTGATGGATTTGGCAATTTCTGTACTGTTCGGATAGTGTGTCAAAATTTGCGACCCAATGCGGTCTTTAAGCGGGGTCACGATACTTCCACGATTCGTGTAGTCTTCGGGATTTGCCGTAAATACAAACTGTGTTTCTATGGGAAGACGCAATTTAAATCCGCGTATTTGAATTTCTTTTTCTTGAAGAATAGAAAAAAGGGCTACTTGAATCCGTGCTTGTAAATCGGGCAGTTCGTTAAGGACAAAAATACAGCGATGCGCTCTGGGGATCATCCCAAAGTGAATGGCGCCTTCGTCGGAATAAGACAGTTTTAAATTTGATGCTTTGATGGGGTCAACATCGCCAATAAGGTCTGCTACCGTTACATCGGGGGTTGCCAATTTTTCAAAAAACCGGTCATCTCGGTGCAACCACGCAATGGGTGTTTTATCGCCGTGCTGGGCAATCAGTTCCTTGGCGTACTTGCTTATGGGAGCAAGTGGGTCATCATTGATTTCGGAGCCTTCCACAACGGGAACCCATTCATCTAAAAGTTGTGTCATTTGACGGGCCAAACGTGTTTTTGCTTGCCCACGAAGCCCGAGTAAATTCATGCTGTGGCCAGAGAGAATGGCACGTTCAACATCAGGAATTACGGTGTGTTCGTATCCCAATAATCCTTCAAAGGTGGGTGTTCCACTTTTGATACGCGCACGTAAATTCCGTGCCAGCTCCTCTTGTATAGAACTAGGCGTGTACGCCGTTTGTTTTAACTCGCCTATGGTTTTGCTTTGTGTCATTTATCCTAATCGTTTTTTTCTGTTTTGTTCATAGTCTTCAAAAATCATTTCACCCAATCCTTTAAGCCCCGTAAAGAATGCTTTTCCTTTATTGGCTTCGGTAAAATTGCGCACAAATTCTTTGAGGTAGTGATCTTGCGCAATCATAAACGTAGTGATGGGTATTTTCAGTTTGCGTGCCTGTCGTGCCATATTGTAACATTTGTCCACAATCAAATCGTCTAGTCCAATGCTGTTTTTATAATAGGTACCGTCGGGGTTTTTTAGGCAGCTTGGCTTGCCGTCGGTAATCATAAAAATTTGCTTGTTGCTGTTTTTTCTTCGGCGCAGCATATCCATCGCCAACGATAGTCCCGCAACCGTATTGGTGTGATATGGGCCAACCTGCAAATACGGAATTTCTTTTAAGGAAATGGGCCAGGCATCGTTCCCAAAAACCAAAATATCTAGGGTGTCTTTGGGATAACGCGTGGTGATAAATTCTGCCAATGCCATAGCTACTTTTTTGGCTGGAGTAATGCGGTCTTCGCCATACAAAATCATACTGTGGCTGATGTCTATCATCAAAACGGTACTCATTTGGGTGTTGTAGTAGCTGTCTTCGACGACCAAATCGTCGTGGTGCAAATTAAAATCTGCGCCTGCCGTACGGATTTGTGCATTTCGGATGCTTTCCGTCATGGAGATTTTTTCAATCGGATCGCCAAATTGATAGGCCTTAAACTCGCCTGTATCATCTGCGCCTTGCCCCGTGTTTTTTGTTTTGTGGTTTCCAGCACCCGACTTTTTTAGCTTTCCAAAGATTTGCTTTAGCGCATGTTCGCGCAATAGCTTTTCTGTTTTTGAGGTAAGCCCCATGCCTGAGCCGCCGCCTTTCCCGTTGCCATCGCCTTTTGGCTGAATGTAGGCGCGTTCGAGTAAGTCTCTAATAAAATCGTCTATGGTGTAATCGCTGTTGGTGAGTTTGTACTCTTTATCCAGTTCTCGTAACCAGTCAATCGCCTCGTCAAAATCGCCAGATGTATGCGTAATTAGCTCTTTGAAAATTTCAAAAAGGCGCTCAAAAGGGGTTTGGTGCTTAGGGACGTGTTGTGTAAACCGGAGTCCAGTGGCAGTTAAATCAAATTTCATAGCGATGTAAATGTACTAAAACATCTCACATATTTTTTCCCTACACGTTAATATTTAATATTGGATTTACATAAAAATATTAATTTTAAGGAAAATAGTTTTATTAATATGAAAAAAGTATACACCACTCTCGTACTTACCGTTTCGCTTACGGTGCTTAGCGTATGGACATTCCGTATGAATCGCAGCTCTGCATTTAGAGGTGGCGATACGTCCACTATGTTAGAAGAATTTCAAGCATACGGACTGAGTAAAGACACCATGATTATTGTAGGCGTTGTAAAAGTTATAGCTGCCCTTGCTTTGCTATTAGGCTTGCGTTTTAAAAACCTTATTGCACCTGCCGCCATGGTTATGGCTGGCTTTATGGTTGCTGCTATTTATTTTCATCTAAGCATCAGCGACCCTGTTCTTCCAACAGCGCCCTCAACGCTTATGCTGCTTAGTTGTATTACTATTTTGATTCTAAAACGAAGAGTTGCCTAAAAAAAAGCCTCTAAGCGTTTCCACCAAGAGGCTGTTTTATACTAAATGACCGATTTAGAACTGCGTAGAAAGTTCAGGTCTGAATTTTGTTTTTTGACTTAAAGATCCCCAGATTTCAATAGCACTACGGTTGGCTTGCCAATCTTTGTACCAAGCATCATATCCAAACATCTCGTTATAGGCATCTTCTATATTTTCCCCTGCTTCTAGACCCGCAAAGGTTCCGCTACCGTCACCGCCGTGCTGATCAAAGCCATAGATAACGGCAAACTCACGTGTGTTCCCGCCATTTTCGACACGGAAAACGGTATGATTCCCCGTATATTCTAAGCTGGCCATAAGCTTTGCAAATCGTTCATGCACTCGTAAAAATTCGTTTGTCATGCCCTGTTTTACGATTACCCGATCTTGCTGGTAGTAGTTGTTGGGCGAACTATTTACATCGTCCCATCCATAGCTTGAGCCTTTAAACCTTCGCCACGTTTGCTCTCCGCTTTCATCTGCTAAAAAAGAGGCAACGTTCTTGTCCCAGTACGCAATTTCTGCACTAAAGTCTTGGTCAAACCAAGCGCGGTCTTTGCGAACAACCCAACGCTCATAGGTTCCCGTGTTGGGACCATTTACCACTTCAAACGTGAAAATAGCTGTTTCGGGGGTTTTATTCCACTTCTTTGTTTTGGTAGCAAGTGCTTTTTCAAACGCTGCTTTTTCCCCTTTTTTGGGTGTATATTCATAGGAAATCCAATATTCTTTGTTCCCCCATGTTTGGGCTTGTACCGTAAACGTACAAACCAATAGTAAAATTAATAGTTGTTTCATTTTGTTAAAATTTGCTCCAAATTACAATACGTTTTGAATACTTAAATTAAAAAATTGTTAAGTGTCTTCTGTTTTGAAGTTACAAAGACTAAGGTCGTTAGAAATCACTAACTTTGTTAAAATTGCTTATGAAAAATCTGGTTATCATTGGTCACCCAGACCAAACTTCCTTTTGCTATAATGGTATTTTTAAAACTATTGTGGATAGTCTAGAAAAAGCGGATGAAGATATCGAAATCATCGACCTCTACCGCGACAGCTTTACCCGTCCAAGAAATGCTGTTATTGCCAAATACAAAGAACTTGTTACATGGTCGGAACGCATCTATTTTGTATCGCCCGTATGGTGGTTTAGACTTACGCCTCGCATGGAAATTTTCTTTGACGAAGTGTTCACTCCGGGCTTTGCCTATAAGTTTGTCAATGTGACCAAGTTGTATGCCTATCCAAAACCATTTTTAAGCGACAAAAAAGTACGTACTTATGTAACGCACGGTGCGCCCGCACTTCCTGTAACCACACTTTACCTCAACTCGGTTAAACTACGACTTGTGATGGGGGTTTATTCGTTTGTGTTTGGATGGAAACGTTCGTTGTTTACCAAAACCAAACAGTTTTGGTCGGTGCCTTTTGTTTCAGATGCCAAGCGTAAAAAATACTTAAGCATTGTAGAAAAAGACATTCGTAGGGATATCAAAAAGGCGTCTTAATTATGAGAACTTTTTTGATCTCTACAGTAGCCGTATGGCTTATAACCATCCCGTTTGCTATGGCACAAGACACTGAAATTCAATCGTATGAAGTCATCAAAGAAATTGATAGCGTCGAGATTCGTTTTTACCCAAGTGCGACATTGGTTACCACTAGTGGTGGAAACAATTTTGGCAAGCTGTTCCAGTACATTTCGGGAAACAACAAAAGCAACCAAAAAATTGCCATGACCGCACCAGTATATAGGAATGAAAGCAAATCGGAAATGGCATTTGTGATGCCATCATCCGTACATAAAAAAGGAGCGCCAGCACCTAAAGGAGAAAACGTATCGGTAGAAGTTACGCCGCCCCGCTATGTAGCAGCTATTCGGTATGGGGGCTACACCAATAGTAGTAAAGAAAGTCTTCACAAAAAACGCCTTATAGAAACCTTACAGGCCAACGGAATTGAAGCCAAAGGCATGATTGAATTTTTAGGCTACGACAGTCCTTATAAGGTATACAACCGCCGCAATGAGGTCCTGGTTGAAATTGCATATGCCGATTAACTATTATCTAAAATGGCGTTAGAAGAGAAGCTTAATGCGTGGTCGCATGGCGTCGGCGTGGCCTTGGGCGTCACTGCCTTGGTCTTGCTACTTTTGGGCGTTGACAACGACAACCCTTGGGGGATGTTTAGCGTTATCACGTATGGGCTCTCCATTATTTTGTTGTTTTTGGCATCTACATGCTATCACGCCATAACATCAAGCAAGCGCAAACACTATTTTCGGATTGCCGATCATATTGGTATTTATTTTTTGATTGCAGGTACCTATACGCCTGTTTTGCTCCTTGTTATTCCCAACGGCTTGGGATGGACCTTGTTTTGGGTGGTATGGGGCATTGCCGCTATTGGCCTGCTTTTAAAACTCTTTTTTACGGGCAAGTTTGAACGCTTTTCCACCTTTTTATACCTCGCTATGGGCTGGCTGGCCATTATCCCCTATGGCGAACTTACCGCAGCCTTAGACTCCAAAGGATTGACATGGCTTATTGCCGGCGGTGTAGCCTATACCGTTGGCGTGGTGTTCTATGCCGTAGAACGCATTCCCTACAACCATTTTATCTGGCATTTGTTTGTACTGGGCGGTGCCGCCTGCCATTTTGTGATGGTGTATGGCTATGTGATTTAGGGATGGGTTACACAGGCGCACCAGCAAGTAACAGGTGGCACGCTAGCACGCAACCCATTTTACGGCTATCGCATTCCTCTTTTTTTATTCTTTTTCTTTTTTGAAAAGCGGCTAAAGTCCCCACGGTCGCGGCCTTTTGAACGTCCCTTTCCAGAGCGTCCTCCAAAGGCTTGTTTCCCAACCAAATGCTGCCCTCTTTTTTGCGTAACACGCACATTTATAGAACGGCCGTCCATTGCAAAATTTTCAAAAGCAGCTAAAACAGCCTCTTTTTTATCTGTTGATGTATTAAAATACGACAGGTTGTCCGTCACATCTACATGGTAGATATCGCCGGGGTTCATCGATAAGAAATCGTTCAAGAATGCTTTTAAGCTTTTCCAATCGTAATCGTCTCTACTGCCAATATTTATGGTGTATCGTGTGTCTTTTGCTTTTGCTGGCCTGCCAGAATCGTCAGAAGATTGCGGGGTCATTGCATTGGATTTTTTCTGATAATACGAATGTAATCTGGTAAACTCCACAGACATCAGGCGTTGCACCAATTCATCTTTCGAAAAGTCGGCTAAAATTTGATTTACCTCCGGGAGATAGGATTCAATTTCTGGATGTGCGTCCGTGGCTTTTATCTGTTGAGCCAAATACTGTAATTGCTTTGTTAGAATATCCGAAACATCTGGAAGCGATGCCGAAGATATCTTGGCATTAATGATGCGTTCCAGTTTACGGATTTTGGCAATCTCTCCTTTGGTCATGATAATCATGGAGGTTCCCTGACTGTTGGCACGACCTGTACGTCCACTTCGGTGCGTATAGGTTTCTATTTCATCTGGAAGTTGGTAGTGAATAACGTGGGTGATATTATCCACGTCAATTCCTCTTGCGGCAACATCCGTTGCCACCAATGTTTTTATTTGTTTCGCACGAAAAGACTTCATGACCACATCGCGCTGATTTTGACTTAAATCACCATGCAATGCGCCAGCGTTATAGCCATCTTCAATAAGCTTTTCGGCTACGCGTTGCGTATCCCGTTTAGTTCTACAAAATACTATGGAATAGATATCGGGGTGTGTGTCTGAAAGTCGTTTTAACGCACTGTAACGCTCGCGTCCCGCCACCACATAATACTCGTGCTGAATGTTGTTAGAAGCCGCGTTTTTGGTGCCTACCGTAACCTCAACAGGCTTGTGCATAAAGTCCTTGGCAATGTTCGCCACTTCTTTGGGCATAGTTGCCGAAAACAACCAAGTGAGTTTGTCGTTTGGCGTATGGGCTAAAATATTGGTGATATCTTCTTTGAATCCCATATTAAGCATTTCATCTGCCTCATCTAAGACACAATACTCAATGGCAGAGATGTCTATCATCTTTCGACGCATCATATCTTGCATACGCCCAGGCGTAGCAACCAACACTTGTGCACCCTTTTTAACGGCCTTCGCTTGATCTGAAATGCTGGCACCACCATAGATAGGAACGATGTACAGTCCCTTTTTATGCGAAGCATATTTGGCCAACTCTTTGCTAATTTGCAAACAGAGTTCTCGAGTTGGCGCAATCACAAGGCCTTGCGTAATTCTACTGTTGGGGTCAATTCGTTGAAGCATGGGTATGCCAAAAGCGGCCGTTTTACCTGTTCCCGTTTGTGCTAAGGCAACCATATCCTTCTCTTGAGTTAGTAGAATCGGAATGGCTTGTTGTTGAATCTCGGTAGGTGTTTGAAAACCCAGCGCTTCAATGGCTTCTAGAAGCATGGGCTCAATACCCAATGATGAAAAGTCTGTCATATGAATTGGCAAAAGTAGCGCAATGTTTGATACACTAGCCGAAAAACATGTTTAATCCATAAAAAAACACCCTTGGTTTTCGAATATGTCAAAAATTAAGGGTGTTTAAAACTGAAAGAGTCAGAAGCTTATTCCGCTGGGTCTTGGGCTACTGCCACCATAATACCCGTAGCATCGCCATAGTCACCTCCGTTAATAATAAGACCGTTTTCGTCAAACGTCATATAATGGTAAAACTTTGCCTCAAAACTTTTTCCTGAAGTTGTGCTTACGCCTGTCCATGTACCATACGTACGTACACTTCCGTTGGGAAGGCTGGTTTCTGGGTCAACTCCTGGTAAAAAGTTTTCAGCTTCATATTTGATGTTATCCATTGCGCTGTGCCATCCTTGCATATACTGAACCACCTGATCTTTGGAGGTCATCATAGGCATGCCGTAAAACGCACCTTCGTATTCTAGTTCATCTGCAAAATAAGCCGCTACTTTGTCCATGTCTTCTGTTTCAAAATCAGCAAACCATGCCTTTGCAATTTCTACATTAGTATCAAAGTTTGGGTTTTGTGGCTGTGAGCAAGAAGCCAACAGCGCAATTAATGCTATATAAATTAAATTTTTCATTGATTGTTAAGTTTTAAATTTTTTGAATATAGCTATTTATTTGCTTCGTCGGTGGCGTATTCAAAATCCTTAAAGTTTTCTTGACATAAGTTTATTTCATTCGCATGTAAATGTGCTTATGTTGTGGTCGTATTAATCCCTTCCCTTTTTCTATTTTTGCCAAAACGTTTCCATGAACATACTTATTTTAGGCAATGGCGGTAGAGAGCATACCTTTTGTTGGAAGCTATCGCAAAGTCCGCAACAACCCACATTGTTTACCGCGCCCGGAAATGCGGGAACTGCAGCCTTAGGCACCAATTTACCCATCAGTCCAGCCGATTTTGAAGCCGTTGCCGAAGCGGTAACCAAACATCAAATTGACCTTATCGTAGTGGGGCCAGAAGCACCGCTAGTAGCAGGAATTCACGATTTTATTGCAACACATCCAACGCTAAGCCATATTCCTGTAATTGGTCCAAAACAACAAGCAGCGCAATTGGAAGGGAGTAAGGCTTACGCCAAAGCCTTTATGGAACGTCACAATATTCCCACAGCGCCGTACAAACAATTTACTGCCGATACGCTTTCAGAAGGACTGGCCTATTTGGAAACCATTCCTGCCCCTTATGTGCTAAAAGCAGACGGCCTTGCAGCAGGAAAAGGCGTATTAATTATTTACGATGTAGAAGAAGCCAAAGCAGCACTCACCGATATGTTGGCAAACAAAAAATTTGGTGCAGCAAGCGAGCAGGTCGTTATCGAAGGGTTTTTGGACGGTATCGAACTTTCGTGCTTTTTACTTACCGATGGCGAAGGTCATGTAACCTTTCCGTTTGCCAAAGACTACAAACGCATTGGCGAAGGCGATACGGGTCTAAACACTGGTGGCATGGGTGCCGTTTCGCCAGTACCGTTTAACGACGCTGTGTTTAAGCAAAAAATTGACGAACGCATCATACAACCCACACTCGAGGGGCTCAAAAAAGATAAGATCGATTTTGTAGGCTTTGTATTTATTGGGCTCATTCGCGTGGGCGATGATCCTTTTGTGATCGAATACAACGTCCGTATGGGCGATCCCGAAACGCAAGTGGTCTTGCCACGTATCGAGAACGATATGGTAGAGTTATTAGCTGCTACTGCCGAAAAACGTCTTGATAAAGTCTCCATACAAATACGTTCAGAAGCTGCTGCTACAGTAGTGGGTGTTTCAGGAGGCTATCCAGAAGCCTATGAAAAAGGGAAGGAAATTACTGGCATTCCAACCGATGCGCTAATCTTCCACGCAGGAACCACGATGCATGACGGAAAGTTAGTAACCAACGGCGGACGCGTATTGGCATCTACAGGTTTCGGAACAGATGTACACGATGCAATAGCAACAGCCTACAGCAGTCTCACAAACGTAGCGTTTGAAGGTTTGTATTTTCGTAAAGACTTAGGTTTCGATTTATAAAAACGAGTGTGAAGTAGAGTCGCGATCCTCTTCATTGTTGTCGTTAAATTTCTTTAACTGACCCAACCAATAAAATAAGCCCGCAAAACCAATAAGCAAAAACAGCCAATTAAATGCATTGGCAAAAACCCAGCTTGTTAGCTCTAACTCGCGTAACATGTTTAGAGGGATAAAAAAAATTTCTTCAAATAGGTAAGCAATTGCTTCAAAAATGGCTTTCATAATCTTGGTTTTGCACCACAAAAATACACCTAAAATGGATGTGGTGCAAGTTTCATTGGCTTTTGGATTTTGACCTATCTTTGGCAAAAATTCACGCATGACAAGCGCAGCCGCATTCACCATTTTTGAGCAGAGTATTCACGCCTATCACATATTGGACTCCGTTGACCAACCCTTTGAAAATCCGTTCGATGTCCAAACCCTTGACCACTTGTTGTATCGCAAAAATTGGATTGATACCGTTCAATGGCATTTTGAAGATTTGATCCGCGAACCCAATATTGACCCTGTTGCCGCCTTAGAACTCAAACGCAAAATCGACGCATCGAATCAAGATCGCACCGATACCGTGGAGTATATCGACAGCTATTTTTTACAGCATTTTAAAAATGTTTCCCCCCTTCACGACGCCACCATCAACACCGAAAGTCCTGCATGGGCTATTGACCGACTTTCGATTTTAGCGCTTAAAATTTACCACATGCAAGAGGAAGCCAATCGCGCTTCTGCATCTGAAGAACACCGTGCCGCTTGTGCCGAAAAATTGGCTGTTTTGTTAGCGCAAAAAACAGATTTGTCTACCGCCATCGACCAACTATTAGCAGATATGGCCGAAGGACGAAAATACATGAAGGAATACAAGCAAATGAAAATGTACAATGATGAGTCGCTAAACCCAGTCTTGTATCAAAAAAACGCTTAATGAAAGGCAAACACATCTTGGTGTTTCGTTTTTCCGCACTTGGCGATGTCGCCATGTGTGTCCCTGTATTACGCTGCTTGTTACAAACCTATCCCGAACTTCAGATTACCATAGTCACCCGAAAACGTTTTGTGCCGCTGTTTGAGACATTGCCTAACGTGCAGTTTTTCACTCCCGATTTTATGGGTGAGCATAAAGGAATCGCAGGGTTGTATAGGCTATTTAAATCGCTGAAAAAACTCCGCCCAACTGCCATTGCAGACCTCCACCAAGTGCTACGCACACAACTATTGATGCTGTATTTCCGTCCGTTGTTTTGGATAAAGCAAGCGCTCATAAATAAAGGCAGGGCCGAAAAAAAACGGCTTACTCGACAAAAACCTAAAACCTTAGTACCACTACTCCCGCAAGTACACCGCTATGCGCAAGTGTTTGAGAAACTGGGCTTCCCATTATCGTTAAGTGCGCACGAGTTTCCGCCGCGTCCAATATGCCCCAACACAGAAGCCTTGCAGTTAGCTGAAAACCGCAAGTGGATTGGCATCGCACCCTTTGCCGCGCACACAAATAAACAATATCCACTAGACCTGATGCAACAAGTAGTGGCGTTTTTACAACAAGAGCATCAAGTCATTTTGTTTGGGTTTGGAAAGGAAGAACATGCGCAATTAGACGTTTGGGCAAATGCTTACAAACATGTAGCAAACGCCACAGGCATATATGCCTTTGCGGCAGAATTGCGCCTTATCGCACAACTCGACCTTATGATTTCGATGGATTCGGCGAACGGACATTTGGCGGCAAACTACAACGTACCTGTGCTAACGCTTTGGGGCAATACGCACCCGTGTTTAGGATTTGCACCTTTTGAGCAGCCTCAAAAAAACAGCCTTACTCCCGACTTGACTGCATACCCGCTGCTGCCCACTTCTGTTTACGGCAACAAAAAGGTAAAAGGATATCAAGACGCCATGCGTAGTATTGCGCCTAAAACGGTTATTGAATTCGCACTGGAAGTATTGGGTGGGAAAATGCCCTGAAAAAATTTATATTTGTTAGCATAACCATCCCGAATGCTACAGCACTTTTTGTATTTACAATGGAAGTCTTTTACACGCGGTGCGGGCTTTGCTACAGGCTTGGCGCAAAAAATCCTAATGGGCTTCGCTTGGATTTACTTTGCGGCAATATTTGCAAGCCTTGCGTTTGCAGCTTTTTGGGTGGTGCAAGATGACCTCGGTAAAGACCCATTGCCTTTCGTTAGCGGATATCTACTTTACGGTTTTGTATTTTGGATTGTGGCGCGTTACTTTTTACAAAAAATGCCTATCGTTCATATACAGCCGTTACTGATATTACCCGTCTCCAAAAAAAGAATTGTTCGTTTTGGTTTACTCAAAACCACGGTCAGTTTTTTTAATCTCAGCAACCTCTTCTTTTTTGTGCCCTTTGGTGTTATCCTTATACAACAAGAGTACAATTGGCCTGGCGTTGTAGGATGGTGGATTTCCATTGGTAGTATTATTCTAATGACCAATTTTTTAAACATTATGCTCAACAGTGTTGATCGTATTCTTGTTCTATTTGCGGTCTTACTAATTGGAGTTTATGCATTGCAATATTTTGAGATTTTTGACCTCACTGCATGGACTGCGCCCATTTTTATGGCAGCATACCACCAACCGCTTTTTTGCATAATTCCTCTTGTGTTATTGGGATTAATCTATCAGTGGAGCGTTACCCACTTTAAAGACAAATTGATGTTAGATGGTGGAACGATACAGCCTAAAGCAGAAACACATCGTGCGGCTGACCTCAGTTGGTTAGATCGATTTGGTAGAACAGCTATTTTTTTGCGTAACGATATCCGACTGATTATCCGAAATAAGCGAGCACGCATGTCGGTTTGGATGGGTGTTGGCTTTTTGTTTTACGGGCTTATTTTTATGAGTGATATTTACAGCGGTTCGGCGATGACAGTGTTTGCTGGAATTTTTGTAAGCGGTGGTTTTTTGTTTGGTTTTGGGCAATATGTTCCCAGTTGGGACAGCAGCTACTACCCCCTTATGATGAGTCAAAATATCGCATACAAAGAATATTTGGCATCTAAATGGTGGCTGGTCGTTGTAGGCACTTTAATAGGTATGGTATTGTCTAGTTTTTATGTGTTTTTTGGCTGGGAAATGTACTTGGCTATTTTGGCAGGTGGCATCTATAACTTGGGAATAAATGCATATTTGGTGCTGCTTTCGGGGGGGTATACACGCACACCCATAGATCTAACCACGAACAACAAAGCCTTTGGTGATAAACGGTCGTTTAATATAAAAACCCTTTTGCTAAGTATTCCAAAGCTTGTTGTTCCCATGTTTGTGTATTATGTGGGCGTACTCATACAAAGCAAATCCTTTGGGTTAATACTGGTTGCCCTTGTAGGTGTACTGGGATTTGCCTTCCGAAATTTGGTTTTTGGGTGGATAGAAAAAATATATCAAGAAGAAAAACACAAAACCCTAGAAGCGTATAAACAAAAGAACACATGATTGATCTTACTTCACTTTCCAAAACCTATGGCGAACAAACCGTGCTTGACATAGAGCAACTCCACATTCCTACTGGACAAACTTTTGGGCTTGTGGGCAACAACGGTGCTGGAAAAACCACGCTTTTTAGTTTGATGTTAGACCTTATTGCCCCAACAACAGGAACGGTAACCAACAACGACATTGTAGTGCAAAAAAACGAAGGTTGGAAAGCCCATACCGCGGCTTTTTTAGATGAAAATTTTCTTATTGGCTACCTCACCCCGGAAGAATACTTTGTTTTCATTGGAGGTTTACGTGGTATGAAAAAAGAAGACGTGCATACCTCGCTAAAACAATACATCGATTTTTTTCACGGCGAAGTACTGGGGCAAAAAAAATATATTCGGGATTTATCTAAGGGAAACCAAAAAAAGGTGGGCATAGTGGGATCACTACTTTCCAATACGCCCTTGGTTATTCTAGACGAACCTTTTGCCAATTTAGACCCAACCACACAAATAAGGCTCAAGAATTTATTAAAAGAAGAAGCCAGTGCCACTGGAAAAACATTTCTAATTTCAAGTCACGATTTGCAGCACGTTACCGAAGTTTGTGACCGTATTGTAGTGCTTCACAAAGGAAAAGTGGTCCGTGACGAAAAGACCTCAACAGGTACACTTCAAGAATTAGAAGCCTTTTTTAGAGAGCAGCTATAAAATGTACATACTAAAGCGTTATTTTTTCAGTTTTTATCATAGGTTTATAGCATGAAAAAAGCACTTCTTTTTTTTGGATTAATTGCGTTGGTAACTGCCTGTTCTACCAAAAAAAATAAAGCTCTCAATCGTGCTTACCACAGTACTACCTCAAAGTTTAATCCTCTTTTTAACGGCGAAGAAGCCTTGCGATACGGCACTTTGGACATCACCCAAAAGTATCAAGATAATTATTGGTTGCGCCTATCTGTCCACCCATACGAACTACCCGATGCTTTTAGCGAAGAGGATACTCGTAATGCATTTTTTGATAGAGCCGAAGAAAAAGCAACCCTGACCGTTCAAAAGCACTCCATGCTTATTGACGGAGAACAACACAATAAACAGATTACCAAAGCCTATTTACTTTTGGGAAAAGCGCGCTATTATAATGGTAGCTACTTGCAAGCTGTTGAGGCACTTACATATCTCATTAAAAACATGGGGGGCTCTGTAGAGGCCGTTGAAGCTGAACTATGGCGCGCGAAATGCTATTTGGAAATGGGGCAAGAAGCACGCGCCATAAGAGAGTTTACCAATATTGCACAGTCTGGAATTCTTTCCACCAAACAATATGCTGTTGCGCAAGCTGCCCTAACTGATGCATACTTAAGACAAGAAAAAGACAACTTGGCCACACAGCCACTGATACGTGCATTAGCTACCGAAAAGTCGACTACTAAGCGAGGGCGATATGCCTACTTGTTGGGGCAACTTTATGAAGCACTAGACTACCCCGACTCGGCAATTGTGGCCTATCAACAGGTGCTGGATTTAAATCGTCGTGTTCCGCGAGAGTTGTGGATTCATGCGCGATTAGCGCAGCTAAAAAACAATTTGCCTAAAGACGAAGACACACATAAGGCCTATAAAAAATTACTGCGCAGCGACGAGGATCGCAGATTTAGGGATAAAACACATTACTTCTACGGTACTTATTTATTAAAAGAAGAGGATACCCTAAATGCAGAAAAAGAGCTAACAGCATCATTAGAAACCGATACGCAAGACCGCTACTTAAAATCACTCATTTATGAGCAATTCTCAAGTAATCGCATAGACCAATTGGCATTTGTAATTGCAGGAGCCTATTTGGACAGCACCCTGCTTAATTTAAGTGATGGCACTCGGCGATATAGAAAATTAAAGCGCCAGCGAGACAAGTTAGATGATATCATTACCTATGAAAAAACAATTGTGACTTCAGATAGTTTGCTGCGCTTAATAGCTATGCCACAAGAAGAACAAAAGCGACTTGTTGACAATTACATCATTCAGCTTAAAGCGGAAGACGCAAAAGCTAAAGCAGTCGCGTCATCTAAGGATGCTGGTTCTGCATTGCTAATGGGGAGTTTCTATTTCTACAACAGCCGGCAGGTGGAAAACGGTATGCGTGATTTTCAGCGTGAGTGGGGAAAAATTGCTTTGGCCGATAATTGGAAGTACACCTCATCTGCTACAAGTGGGTTTGCGTCGCCATCTACGGCTAAAGACACGTCGTCAAAGAATGAAGAAAACCCTGCGTACAATCCACAAACGTACTTAACGCAAATTCCACCACCAGAAGCATTAGACAGTATTAGAGAGTTGCAACACGAAGCTTATTTCCAAGCAGGGTTGGCATATAAAGAGCAATACAACGTTCCGCAGACTGCTATTGACCGGTTTACGTCGCTGTTATCAGCTAATCCTAGCGAACGCTATCTACCGCCAACCTTGTATCATTTGTATAAATTAAACGCTAAGAACGATATTGAACGGCGGGCATATGAAAACCAAATTTTAGAAAAATACCCAGAAAGTGATTATGCCAAAATGATTCAAAGCCCAACTGCTTTGGCGCAAACTAAAGAACAAAATGAAGCCCTTTTGGCCGTTGCAAAAGAACTATTGGTCGAACAAGATTATTCCGCAATCATTTCAAAAAGTGAACAGCAAATTCCTCTGCTAACAGACAAAGCCCTTCAAGCGGAATGGGCCATGTTGCGAGCAATTTCATTTGGCAGGTTAGACGGACTTGATGCTTACAAGGAAGCGTTAACCTTTTTGGTTCAAACCTATCCAAAAACCGAAAGTGCCGCTGAAGCAAAAGCACAACTAGACGGTTTTGAGGTATATAAAGACCTTGCTCCCAAAGAAAATGAAAAAGCAAAAATAGTATTTGTGCGCACGGCTGAAGCTCATAAGCAGTCGGAGTTAGATCAACAATGGATAGAACAATGGATTGACTCGCAAGGAATTGGGGAGCGTTTACAAGTTTCAATAGATGTCTTTGATCGTAGCACAGAAACGTTGGTCATTCATGGATTTAGTTCAGAGTTAAGTGCCGTTGAAACGCGTAACTTAATGAGCATGAGCAACCCTCGTTTGATGGAATCCAAAAATATTGTAGTTTTGACGTCCAATTATCGCAATGCACTTGTAAATAAACGCTTGGATCAATTGGAAAATAACTAGAAAATGTTTTCAGAAAAAAAGCAGAGAAATATGGACTCAAGCAAAAACGCAGTAAAAATAAATTTTATTGAGCCTAACACACGTATAGTAGGTGAAATAGAATCAAAATCAGATTTCCGCATCGACGGAACTCTAGAAGGGAAAATAAATACCTCGGGGCGTGTTGTTGTAGGTAAAGATGGAACTGTCCAAGGAGAAGTACATTGTGGCTACGCCGATATTATGGGTAACTTTAATGGTAAATTATTTGTGGACGGTTTGCTTACCATCAAATCTGATGGAATAATTCAAGGGCAAATTACGGTAGGTAAACTAGCCGTAGAATCTGGCGCAACACTTAATGCCCAATGTAGTATGAAATCTGCTGCAGTAAAATCTATAGTTGATGAGGAGCCCAAAAAAGCAGAAAAAACGGCCTAAATCTTGGGCGGTTTTAACGGGGCTAACCTTTCAAATGGGAGTTAGCTTATACTTCGCATCCCTAGCCGGTAAGGCATTGGATGCCCGTTGGGAATCAGGTAAAACAATGACCCTTAGTTTGCTGATTTTAATATTAGCAGTAAACATTTACGGACTTATAAAGTTTCTAAATCGCTATAATTAGTATTGTAGTTTATTACGTAGATTCTATTTGTCTTAATAATTCTAAAACGATCCTATTTTTTTCCTCTTTAATGCTTTTTTTCTTTTTGTTAATAGTGTACATTTGCAGCGTTTTAATTGAAGCAAGAGCTTTAGATACAAGACAATATAATTGAGACATCTATTAAACTTCTTATTTGCGCTTTTTTTTGCAGTCAATGCTTTTGCAACTGATTCGGTTAAGGATTCAAAAAAAGAAGGTTCTTTAAAAGAAGAGATAAAAGCCTACGTCCAACACCACCTCAAAGACTCTCATGACTTCTATTTGGGTTCTTACAAAGAGGGTGATAAAAAAAAGTATATTGGATATGTGGGGCTTCCTGTAATCCTTTGGGACAATGGGCTTACAGCGTTTTCATCGGCTAAGTTTAAGCATGGAAAAGCTGTCGTGCAAAAAGGATCTACTTTCTACAAATTATATCACGGAAAAATTTATAAAACGGATGCTGCTGGTACCATAGTCTATGATGATGCACATCATCCTACTAACGAAAAACCGCTAGATTTATCCATGACCAAAAGCGTGATAACCATGCTTTTTACGGCATTACTTATGTTCTTTTTGTTCAGGGCGTTGGCGCGGTCATATGCCCAAAATGGCAACATTGCTTCTGGTATTGGTCGGTTTTTTGAACCCATTATCCTGTACGTTCGCGACGATATCGCTATTCCCAATATTGGTAAAAAACACCATGGTCGCTACATGAGCTTTTTGCTAACTGTGTTTTTCTTTGTATGGTTCTTAAACTTATTAGGTCTTACGCCACTAGGAATTAATGTGACAGGAAATATTGCGGTAACCTTTGGACTTGCATTGCTCACGTTCTTATTGACCAATTTAACTGCCAACAAAAACTATTGGGCACACATTTTTTGGATGCCAGGGGTGCCCATTCCAATGAAAATACTCCTAATGCCTATTGAGCTTCTGGGTGTTATCATCAAGCCTTTTTCTTTGTTAATCCGTTTGTATGCCAACATGCAAGCAGGACATATCGTATTGATGAGTCTTATTGGGCTTATGTTTATTTTTAACAACTGGCTTGGTAGCAGTTTGTCCTTTTTATTGGCTTTTGCTATCTCCTTAATCGAATTATTAGTGGCCGCATTGCAGGCCTATATATTCACCATGCTATCGGCACTCTATTTTGGGTTTGCCGTTGAAGAACATCATGATGAAGCGCATTAAACACAAACATTAACAATTAAATATATAGACATGGAAATTCCAGTAATCGTAGGTGCAGGTCTCGTCGTAATCGGCGTAGGTATGGGGATAGGTAAAATCGGTGGTTCAGCTATGGAAGCTATTGCTCGTCAACCTGAAGCATACGGGAAAATTCAAACAGCTATGTTGATTGCAGCCGCTCTTATTGAAGGAATTGGTTTTGCAGCACTATTTGCTGTATAATTAATAACATCACACGATAAACGGCAGCCTGGCTACCGTTTATCTTGCTGAAATATAACCCTATGGAAAAATTATTAGGCGAATTTTCGTTTGGTTTGTTTATATGGCAAACTGTTATTGTGACAGCACTTATTTTGTTGCTGCGCAAATTTGCATGGAAACCCATCCTAAACACCATTAACGATAGAGAAGAAGGCATTCGTTCCGCGATGGCGTCGGCTGAAGAAGCGCGTCAAGAGATGCAAAATCTACAAGCAGACAACGAGCGTATTTTGAAAGAGGCGCGTGCACAACGCGACGGGTTGCTTAAAGAAGCGCGTGAGCTTCGTCAAAAAATGATTGATGATGCCAAAGAAGAAGCTAAGGCACAGTCGGAGCAACTTCTTGCACAAGCCAAAGAAGCTATTGAAGGTGAAAAACAAATAGCCATTACATCGCTTAAAAACGAAGTGGCTGATTTATCACTTCAAATTGCTGAAAGTCTAACGAAAGAACAACTTTCATCCGACAAAAAGCAAACCGAATTGGTTCAAAAACTACTTAAAGAGGTAGATCTCAAAGCATGATAGGTACTCGAGCAGCATTGCGATATGCGAAAGCAGCCGTACAAAAGGCCATTGAAGATGGTCAATTGGATGCCTTGGCCAAAGACATGGAAGATGTGTACGATACCGTACAAAACAACCGTGACTTGGAAGCCGTTTTGCAAAGTCCTGTGATAAGCACAGACTTAAAGCACAATGCGCTTCAAGCCGTGTTTGCACAATGCAGTGATGCCGGGAAAAACCTGCTACGTTTAGTGGCAGAAAACAATCGTGCGCACAACCTTGATGGCATTGCCTTAAAGGTTAAAGAGTTATACCATGAGCATTTGGGGTTGGTTGAGGCAATTGCTACAACTGCTGTGCCCATTACGGCAGAGCTCGAAAAAGAAATTCTGACGAAAGTCGCTACGCTTACCGATAAGAAAGTGACCCTCGTTAACAAGGTTGATCCTGAAATTATTGGTGGGTTTACCATAAGGCTTGATGACATACAACTTAATGCAAGTGTTGCACATCAACTCAATACATTAAAACAAAACTTACGTTCAAACGCAATATCATGGCAGAAGTAAAAGCTGCGGAAGTATCCGCGATATTAAAACAGCAATTAACAGGATTTGACAGCAGCGTCTCTTTAGACGAAGTGGGATCGGTTCTCCAAGTAGGTGATGGTATCGCTCGTGTTTACGGGCTTGCCAATGCACAATACGGCGAACTCGTTTCCTTTGATTCAGGTCTAGAAGGCATTGTCCTTAACCTTGAAGAAGACAATGTTGGAGTTGTACTTTTAGGTCCATCTAAAGGCATCAAAGAAGGCGATACGGTAAAACGCACCCAACGCATTGCGTCGATTAATGTTGGCGAAGGTGTAGTAGGACGTGTTGTAAATACATTAGGGCAACCCATCGACGGAAAAGGACCAATCGAAGGCGAAACGGTAGAAATGCCATTGGAGCGTAAAGCGCCAGGTGTAATTTACCGCCAACCCGTAAACGAACCTTTACAAACGGGTATCAAATCTATTGATGCAATGATCCCTGTAGGTCGTGGACAACGTGAGTTGGTTATTGGTGACCGTCAAACAGGGAAAACAACCGTTTGTATTGACACCATCCTAAACCAAAAAGAATTTTACGATGCAGGGGAACCTGTATATTGTATCTATGTAGCTATTGGACAAAAAGCATCTACGGTTGCAGCCATTGCAAATACGCTCCAAGAAAAAGGCGCCATGGCATATACAACTGTTGTTGCGGCAAATGCTTCTGACCCTGCGCCCATGCAAGTATATGCACCCTTTGCAGGAGCAGCTATTGGAGAATATTTCCGCGATACGGGTCGTCCAGCATTGATTATTTATGATGATTTGTCTAAACAAGCCGTGGCATACCGTGAGGTATCCTTATTGCTTCGTCGTCCACCGGGACGTGAGGCTTATCCTGGTGACGTTTTCTATTTGCACTCGCGCTTGTTAGAGCGTGCTGCAAAAGTGATTGCAGATGACGGCATTGCTAAGCAAATGAACGATTTGCCAGAAGGACTAAAATCAAAAGTAAAAGGGGGTGGGTCGTTAACAGCATTGCCTATTATTGAAACACAAGCAGGTGACGTGTCTGCTTATATTCCTACAAATGTAATTTCGATTACGGATGGACAGATCTTCTTAGAATCCGATTTATTTAACTCGGGTGTTCGTCCAGCAATTAACGTAGGTATTTCGGTATCGCGTGTGGGTGGATCTGCACAGATTAAGTCCATGAAAAAAGTTGCAGGTACGCTAAAACTTGATCAGGCACAGTTCCGTGAATTGGAAGCCTTTGCCAAGTTTGGTTCTGACCTTGATGCAGCAACCATGAACGTGATTGAAAAAGGAAAACGCAACGTGGAGATTCTTAAGCAAGCGCAAAACGATCCGTTTGCCGTTGAAGATCAAGTAGCTATCATTTTTGCTGGATCTAAAAACTTGCTACGTCAAGTTCCTGTGAACAAAGTGAAAGAATTTGAACAAAGCTATTTGGAGTTACTAAATGCGAAACACCGCGATGTGTTAGACACGCTAAAAGCAGGTAAACTGACAGACGAGGTAATCAAAACGCTAACTAAAGTAGCAACAGATTTAGCTGGTCAATACGCATAAGCCATGGCAAACCTCAAGGAAATACGCAATAGGATTAGTTCTGTATCGTCAACGATGCAGATTACCAGTGCCATGAAAATGGTGTCGGCGGCAAAGCTTAAAAAAGCGCAAGATGCCATTACGGCCATGCGACCATACGCTGCCAAACTAACCGAATTATTGCAAAACCTTAGTGGTGCCGACCAAGACGGCGATGAAAATCCATATACACAATCTCGAGACGTCAAGCGTGTGCTTTATGTAGCCATTACGTCGAATCGTGGGCTTTGTGGCGGATTTAATTCTAATATCATCAAAGAAGTAAAGGCGCATGCTGCTGCTTCGGAAACAAACACTACTGTTTTTACCATTGGTAAAAAAGGCAATGATATTTTAAGCAAAGAGTTTGATGTCGTAGGACATAACGTTGCCGTATTTGACGACCTTAATTTTGTGAATACTGCTGAACTTGCGCAGCAACTTATGGACGGTTTTGTTGCCGAGCAATACGACGAGGTACATTTGGTGTATAACCGATTTAAAAATGCGGCTACGCAATTGGTAACCGTTGAACCGTTTTTGCCTTTAGTGGCTGAGGCTTCAGAAACGCAAAGCGATGCGGATTATATCTACGAGCCCGAAAAGGAAGAGATTTTTAATACCCTTTTGCCAAAGGCATTAAAAATGCAGTTGTTTAAAGCACTTCGCGATTCATTTGCTAGCGAGCACGGCGCACGTATGACGGCCATGCACAAAGCGACTGACAACGCTACAGAATTGCGTAATCAGCTTAAACTGACCTATAACAAAGCGCGCCAAGCCGCTATTACCAACGAAATCTTAGAGATTGTTGGTGGTGCTGAAGCATTGAACGGGTAAGCTTGCCTCGCTTAAGATATATCCTTCTATTTGTTTTTATTCTAGTGCTTCTGCTCCTATGGGCAGAATTAGCCGTAGGCATTTTTGGCTCGCCAATCGCTGGGTATTAAAGCTCTATTTGGTCGTAGTTTTTTGGAAACTCTCTTTTGTACTGAACGATAGTCGTGATTTTCCCTTCTACAATCCAAAAACGCTCAAATAAAAAGGAAGACTGTGTTTGTTGTTCCTTAAAATAACGCGTATCTGAAGATGGAATCGACACCACCGCAATAGAGTCGTCTTCAAGAGTTTGCGTTGACATACCGTGTGGTACCCACAATAAAGAGTCCACTGAAGCAAAATACGATTCATACAACGCTAAGCTGACCTGCAACTCTTCACCTGAATGCACGTATATCTTGGCGTCTTCTGAAAAATATGTTATGAGTTTTTCGGCATCCATCGCATTGTACGCTGCTGCTACCTTTTTAACAAGTTCGATGTTTTCTTGACTTCCAAGCTTAAAAGATTTGCCTTTTAAGTTTCCTGTGTACCACTCACCAACCGTAGCTGTTTGAGAAGTTTTATTTGTGCTACACGATACAACAAGTAGCGCCGCTATTGTAAAAAATAAATGTTTCATTGTTTGTTAAATTTATCTAATATAACAATCTTTTTAGCGCAAACTCTTATATCTGTGAAGCTTGTGTTATTTTTGAGTGTTTAAAAAAGTCCTATAAGTCTATGTATTATGAACCTTGAAGCTTGCTGTTTTTCTTATTTTTAAGGCATGAATATTAACATTGTCAACAAGTCGTCTCATGCTCTTCCGTTCTATGAAACACTTGCGTCGGCCGGTATGGATCTCCGCGCTCAAACGGATACGCCTATAACATTAGAGCCTATGGAGCGAGGGCTTATTAAAACTGGCTTGTTTATTGAACTTCCAGAAGGAATTGAGGCACAGGTACGCCCGCGTAGCGGATTGGCGCTAAAAAAAGGCATTACGGTACTTAATTCCCCTGGAACGATTGACGCAGACTATAGAGGCGAAATTGGCGTTATCCTTATAAATTTATCCAACGAGCCGTTTACCATCAATAATGGTGATAGAATAGCGCAGTTGGTCATTGCCAAACACGAACGCGCCGATTGGCAACAAGTTGAATCACTAACCGAAACTGAGCGCGGAGCGGGAGGTTTTGGCAGTACAGGTACCGCATAATATGAAAATCATTGTTCCTATGGCGGGTCGTGGGTCACGCCTTCGTCCGCATACGCTAACCGTTCCAAAACCTTTAGTGCCCGTAGCGGGCATACCCATTGTACATCGATTGGTCCGCGATATTGCCAAAGTACTCCCAGAGCCCGTAACGGAAATTGCTTATGTCCTAGGTGATCCAGCCTTTTTTGGAGATAAAGTCGTAGAAGCACTCACCGAACTGTCCAACAGTTTAGGTGCTAAAACAAGTATTTACCGTCAAGACGAGCCATTGGGGACTGGGCATGCTGTCATGTGTGCTGCGCCTTCGCTTTCTGGCCCGGCAGTAGTGGCCTATGCCGATACGCTTATTCGTGCAGATTTAAACCTTGACCCCGATGCCGATAGCGTTATTTGGGTAAAAAAAGTAGAACGCCCTGAGCAGTTTGGCGTAGTGCAACTAGACAAAACCGGTGCAATTAATGCACTCATCGAAAAACCAACCGAATTTGTTTCGGATTTGGCAGTGATTGGAATTTATTACTTTAAGGAAATTGAAGTGCTCAAAGATGCGCTTCAAAGCGTTTTAGATGAAAGGCTTACTCGTAGTGGCGAGTATCAAATCAACGATGGTATTTTGCGCATGATGCAAAACGGAAAACGCTTCGTCCCTGGTGAAGTAATCGCATGGATGGATTGTGGCAACCCAAAAGTTACCATAGAAACCAATGCAAAAATGCTGGACTTTCTTGCCGCTGAAGGGGAGCCACTTGTTGGTGATATAATCCTGAACAACAGTACCGTTATTCCGCCTTGCTACATTGCAGATGGCGTAACGCTAACGAACAGTACCGTAGGCCCGCATGTGTCGATTGGAGCTGACACTACAATTGCGGATAGCACCATTGAAAACAGTATTATCCAGTCGAACAGCACCATTGAAAATACAACACTCAAAGAGGCGATGATTGGCAACCATGTACGCTACAAGGGAACGTTTACACACGTAAGTATTGGAGATTACTCTGTACTAGAATAACAAATGCAAAAAAGAGCAATACTTCTTATTGGACTAGTTTTGGTTGTAGGGTGTAAATCGCTAGCCCCCACAGCCACCCCTTCGGCAACCGTTGATACCTCGTTGAAATCGCGCATGGTGCAGCAACAAATTACGACCACCGAATTACGCTTTAAAACCTTGCAATGGCGCGGGCAAGCCGTGCTAGAGCAGCGTGGGAGGCGTCAAAAAATAAGTGTCAACACTCGACTAAAGCAAAATGAAGGCATATGGGTCAATGGAAGTGTTATCGTACCATTGGTGCGGATTTTTATCACACCCAAACAACTGCAAGGCTATGAGAAAATTAAACGACAGTACGTTCAGATAGATTTTCGCGCGCTCAAAAAACTGCTAGGTGTTCCAGTTGATTATGAAATACTTGAAAACCTACTCACAGCAAAACCTGTAGATGCGCGTGCGTTTAAACGCGCAAAACTATCGTTTACCAAAGACGCCTATGTGTTTAACATACGCAAAAGAGGTGTAGAGTTGCAATTTGTATTTGATGCTGAATTTCGACTTGCCGAACAGCGGCTTAAAGATGGTGAAACGACCATTAGCGTCCTGTATGATTCCTACAAAAAAATAAACGGGCAATGGGTCGCAGAAAAGTTGAGCGCAACCCTTTTTGGGAGAGAAGGTTCCACAACGCTAACATTAAACACACGGCAAACACAACTCAACAGCAAAATTAACATGCCGTTTTCTTTGCCTGAAAATTATACTCCTATTTTTGTGGAATGAAAACGTGGCTTTGGGTTTTGATGCTTGTTCCAGTATTGGGTTTGGCTCAAGACAAAAAAGCGTCGCTTGAAGCCCAAAAAAAACGTTTACAGCAAGAGATTGTCCAAATAAACTCATTGCTAAAATCAAGTGCGAAAAAGCGCGCCAACGTGCTCACTGAAGTAGAAACAGTGCAACTAAAAATGGACAGGCAAGATGCGCTTATACGACTCACCAATCGTCAAATAAATCGACTAAATCAAGAGATTACACTTAACCTCCGCAATATAGAGCAGCTTCGTGTAGAGCTTACTAAACTCAAAAAAGATTATGCTGAAATGGTCGTTTCAGCACGAAAAAATCAATCTGCTCAGAACCGTCTTATGTTTGTGCTTTCATCTGAGAGTTTTTGGCAAGCCTATAAGCGAATGACCTACATGAAGCAATATGCAGCTTATCGAAAACAACAAGGCGAACAAATTGCCACAAAGACCAAAACATTACAGCAGTACACCAACGATTTGGTAGCACAACGAAAAGACAAAGAACAATTAATCCGTGAAAATAGAGACGCGCAACAAGCATTGGATACGGTGCGTGCACGTCAAAGTAGTCTTGTACAACAACTTAAGCGGAAAGAAAAAAGCTACGCCGCACAAATCAAGAAAAAACAAAAACAACAAGCGGCTATTGACAAAGAAATCAACCGTTTGATTCGAGAAGCCATTGCTGCTTCGAACAAAAAAGCAGGAACCAAAACCAAAAACTTTGTGCTAACTCCAGAAGCCAAAGCCTTAGCGGCAAGCTTTGCTACCAATAAGGGTCGTTTGCCATGGCCTGTTGAAAAAGGGATTGTTACCCAAAAATTTGGCACCCAACGCCACCCTGTAGTGCGTACCACAACGATAAAAAGTAATGGAGTGACGCTTTCAGCTCCTGAAGGTTCCGAAGCGCGAAGTGTGTTTGAGGGGAAAGTACTGAATATTGTGCAGTTTACAGGAAGCAACCCAATCGTGCTTGTTCAACATGGAAATTATATTACCAGCTATAAAAATCTAAGCAAGGTGTATGTAAAAAAAGGCGACAAGATCTCCGCCAAACAAGCTATAGGGCAGATTTTCACCAATAAAGACACAGGCAAAACAGCCTTACAGTTTAGTTTATTTCAAAATACCACACCGCAAAATCCAGCGTTATGGTTGTATCAAATGAAATAAGCCTTTAATGCTTTATTAATTTTTTATGCAAAATCGCCTCTTTATTGATTTCCTCCATCATATAGACTCCAGAGACCAATTCAGAAACGTCTAAAGTATGAGATACCGTTTGGTGTATAACACGTTGCCCTGTTAGGCTATATATACTGACCAACACTTGGTCAGCTAAATTGTCAAAATAAAGTATAGTGGTGACTGGGTTAGGATAGATGTTAAGGGTAGTGTCATTAAATTTCACACCGAGTATGGTTACATCAAAAGATTTTGATGGAAACTTATTTGTTGCGGTGACATTTGTTAGGGCTCCGTCAAGTGCATTAGTTCCGCTATAATTCCACGCTGTTGAGTCGAACTGATTTGTACCAGCAGAGGTATTTTTTCTATATGCCCATCCATCCAAATACTCCCAATTTTCACCTGTTCCGCTGGTATTTATATCGCCAAATACATCAACGACACTGCCGTCGAAATATAACTCTATAGCATCATCGCCATTAACATTGGCTGCGCTATCAGTATAGTCGGGGTTAAAACCAAAGAATGCGTTAAACTGAGTATTTTCTGTTGCTACATAAATAAATGTCCCCTCAGAAAGCATTATATTAGGAAATGTGTATTCTTCACCATCTGATCCAAATCCGTTATTGGCTGATCCAAAGCCATATTTTGATAAGTCAGAGATATCGTTGAGAGCAACAAATTCAACTGCTTTAGGAGTACCACCAGAAAGTGGACCATCAATTATTCCTGTAATTATAAGATCTTGCGCAACAAGAAAATTAAATGTAAAAATCCAAATGCAAAAAGGTATAGAAGTAGGTTTCATAATAAAAATTGTGCAATAAAATTATGAAAAAATAGTTGTTTTACAAACAATTGTTTGCGCTGCTATCGCATCTTGGCAATGTACTTGCCCACCATATCAAACTCAATATTGACCAAATGCCCAACTTGAAGTTGATTAAATACAGTATGTTTATAGGTGTATGGAATAATGGCAACACCAAAAGCATGCCCCTCGGAACCAACCACTGTCAGGCTTGTACCATTTACACAAATGGAACCTTTTTCAATGGTGATATTTTTAGAGTGTTCATTGTATTTAAAACGAAACAACCAACTGCCGTTTTGGTCTTCAATGTGCGTGCATGTAGCTACTTCATCAACGTGCCCTTGAACCAAATGGCCGTCTAATCTATCGCCCAAACGCATGGCGCGTTCTAAGTTAATTTTATCCCCAACGCTCCATTTTTGAAGTGCCGTTTTGTCTAAGGTTTCTTGAATGGCCGTAACCGTGTATTGATTGTTGTCAATAGCGACCACGGTGAGACAGACGCCATTGTGCGCCAAACTTTGGTCAATTTTCAACTCGTTTGTGATATCGCTTGAAAGCGTATAATGCACATTACCCTCGTCGCGCTCGATGCGCTCGATAGTGCCCATGGTTTCGATTATTCCTGTAAACATAAACGTTGAATCCTGTACCTTTGTGGCAACAAAAATACACAAAATGTCTGCGCTTCCCACTGTAGCAATTTCTGTTGGCGACCCAAACGGAGTTGGTGCTGAAATTGTCCTCAAATCATTCGGAGATAAAACTCTTTTTGAGCAGTGCATTCCTGTAGTATATGCCGATTTTGATTTTATGCAAGCACTGCAAAATCATTTTGGCACTAAAGTTCCTTTACAGCCGCTAGACAATCATCCCAAAAAAGACGTATTGTATGTTAAATCGGTTTGGGAGAATTCTCCTGAAATTGACTTTGGTAAGCAAAGTACAGCTGCTGGTACCGCTGCCTTTGAATCGTTACAGGCAGCCGCGTTAGCAGTACAGCAAAAAGAAGCAGATGCGCTGGTAACTGCGCCCATCCACAAAGCCGCTATCAAAAGTGATGCGTTTCCATTTGCCGGGCACACACACTATTTAGCTTCACTTTGGGGGGGCAAGGCATTAATGATTTTAGCTCATCAAAAACTTCGTGTTGCCCTACTAACCGATCATATTCCTTTAGCAAAGGTAGCGTCGCGTATTACTCCTAATTTAATTCAAGAAAAAACACTTCAATTAGCGCATACATTGGAAAATGATTTTGGTTATTCCCTTCCAAAAATTGCACTATTAGGACTAAATCCACATGCCGGCGACCAAGGCGTTATTGGTTCTGAAGATGATCGTATCTTAAAGCCAGCGATTGAAAAACTGCAAAAAGAAGGCATTGATATTTCGGGACCTTTTGCTGCTGATGGTTTTTTTGGACAAAAAAGCTATCAAAATTATACTGCGGTCTTATCTTGTTATCATGACCAGGGATTGGTTGGCTTTAAAACGCTGGCGTTTGGCAACGGGGTAAACATCACCGCAGGCTTACCATTTGTCCGCACATCTCCCGACCACGGAACGGCCTTTGATATTGCCGGAAAAGGAATTGCGAATTACCATTCGTTTGCTGCAGCAATACAGATGGCATGTAACATTTGGGCTGCACGCCAAAAGAATAATTAAATACAAGGCTGTACGGCCAAATTTTATATATTTGCCGACTGTAATGAAGGATGCAAAAAATGTTCTGGCTCCTTTTGTATTAGCTTTTGCTGGTCTTAAAGAAGGTATTCATTATTTTTCTCTAGACATTACATCGAAGTTCTTTGATGCTTTTGACTATACCGAATTCAATGCTGCTGCGTTAATTGCACAGGTTGAGTTAAACAAGAAGGCTAGTATGCTAGAGTTGCAATTTTCTATTTCGGGAACCGTAAATGTAAGTTGTGATGTTTCAAACGAGCCTTTTGACTTACCCCTTAACCCCAATCATGAATTGGTAGTGAAATTTGGGGAAGCATTTAACGATGAAAATGATGAACTGCTGGTTTTACCACATGGTTCTCATCAAGTTGATGTTTCGCAAACGCTGTTTGAAACCATTGTGTTAGCAGTGCCACAAAAAAGGGTTCACCCAGGTATAGAGAATGGGAGTTTACATTCTGATTTGTTAGACAGATTAGACGAACTACATCCCAATGAAAGCACTAAAGCGCCTGAGACAACCGATCCCCGATGGGATGCGTTAAAGAAATTAAAGAAAGACTAAAACAGCTGTTATGGCACATCCAAAACGAAAAATCTCCAAAACGCGTCGCGATAAGCGTCGCACTCACTACAAGGCAGTTGCGCCACAAATTGCTACATGTAGCACTACTGGTGAATCGCATTTGTATCATCGTGCCCATTGGCATGAAGGAAAATTATACTACCGAGGTAAGGTTTTAATTGACAATTCGGTAGAAACTGAGGAATAAAATTATTCTCTTCATAAAACAATCGGCGTCTTTCGTAAAAGGCGCTTTTTTTAGCTATTTTTTATAATTTTTTTGAGTTTTTAGCTCAAAATGAGCTGATTTTTACTAATTTTCGACAAAATTGTAGAAAAGCACTTTTGTGTAATTCGGTCTATATGACTACAAAAACTGCAGCCATAACCGCCGTTGGAGGCTACGTTCCTGAGCATGTGCTCACCAATGCCGATTTAGAGCAAATGGTAGACACAAGCGATGAGTGGATAACTACTCGTACGGGAATCAAAGAACGACGCATTCTAAAACCTACGTCTCTTGGAACTTCATTTATGGCCATCGCCGCAGCTCGCGAAATTGTTCAGAAAAAAAATATCGATCCGACAACTATTGATTTAGTTATCGTTAGTACTGCAACGCCAGACATGCCTGTTTCTTCAACAGCTTCTTTTGTTGCCACTGAAATAGGTGCAACGAACGCCTTTGGGTATGATATACAAGGTGCTTGTTCTGGGTTTTTATACGGAATGTCAGCAGCCGCAGCACATATTTCTTCAGGGCGTTATCAAAAGGTATTGCTTATTGGCGCAGATACCATGTCATCCATTATTGACTATACGGACCGTAGCACTTGTGTTATTTTTGGAGATGGCGCAGGAGCTGTTTTATTTGAACCCAACGATGAAGGTTTAGGGCTTCAGGACGAAGTACTTCGCGTTGACGGCAAAGGGAGAGAGTTTTTAAAAATTGAAGCTGGAGGTTCTATGTTACCTGCATCTAGTGAAACCATTGACGCACGCAAGCATTTTCTCCATCAAGAAGGTCGACCTGTATTTAAATTTGCTGTTTCCAATATGGCAGCTGCTATTAATCAAGTGCTTGACCAAAACAATTTGACAAAAGACGATATTGACTATGTAGTGGCGCATCAAGCCAACAAACGAATTTTAGACGCGATTGCAAAAAATTTAGACTTAAGTTACGAGCAAATGCTTGTAAATATTGAACGCTATGGAAATACCACGGCAGCAACACTTCCTTTATTGCTTTGGGATTACGAAAGCAAACTAAAAAAGAATCAAAAACTACTATTTACTGCCTTTGGCGGCGGCTTCACTTGGGGAGCTACCTATCTTACATGGGCATACAACACCTAAAAACAAATAACCATGGAATTAAAAGAAATCCAAAATCTTATAAAGTTTGTAGCCAAATCAGGCGCTAGTGAAGTAAGTCTAGAAATGGGCGATATCAAAATCACTGTCAAAACAGACAAAGGAGAAAAAGCAGTTCCTGTTGCTGCCATTCCACAAGCTGCACCTGTTGTAGTTACACCAACTCCAGTGCCTGTGGCCGCGCCAGCAGCGCCAGCAGCACCAGCTGAAACGGCTGTAGAGGGACATACGGTGAAATCCCCTATAATCGGAACTTTTTATCGCAAGCCGTCGCCAGATAAGCCCAATTTCGTTGAAGTTGGCGACCGTGTTGCAGAAGGCGATACGCTTTGCGTAATCGAAGCTATGAAACTTTTCAATGAGATTGAAGCCGAAACAAGCGGAACAATTGTGAAAATTTTAGTTGACGATTCATCACCCGTTGAATTTGATCAACCCTTATTTGTTATTGACCCATCATAAACCTTGCTTATGTTTAATAAGATTTTAGTCGCCAATCGTGGCGAAATTGCGCTGCGAGTTATTCGTACGTGTAAAGAAATGGGCATCAAAACGGTGGCCATTTATTCAAAAGCTGATGCAGATAGTTTGCATGTTCGCTTTGCAGATGAAGCTGTGTGTATAGGCCCTGCACCAAGTAGTGAATCCTATCTTAAAATGGCAAACATCATTGCGGCGGCTGAAATTACAAATGCCGATGCTATACACCCAGGTTATGGGTTTTTATCAGAAAATGCCAAGTTTTCGAAAATTTGTGAGGAGCATAAAATCAAATTTATTGGTGCCTCTGCACAAATGATTCAGCAAATGGGTGACAAGGCAACCGCTAAGGCAACTATGAAGGCTGCAGGAGTGCCGACTATCCCAGGCTCAGAAGGTATTATTTCATCCTTTAAAGATTGCCAGAAACTTGCCAAGAAAACGGGCTATCCCGTTATGCTTAAAGCCACGGCTGGCGGAGGTGGAAAAGGTATGCGTGCCGTTTGGAAAGAGGATGAACTTGAAAAAGCATGGGAAAGTGCACGTCAAGAATCAAAAGCTGCTTTTGGCAACGATGACATGTACATGGAAAAACTTATCGAAGAGCCACGCCATATTGAAATTCAAGTTGTTGGAGATGCCTTTGGCAAAGCCTGTCATTTGTCTGAACGCGATTGTTCTGTACAACGCCGTCACCAAAAACTTACCGAAGAAACGCCTTCACCGTTTATGACCGATAAACTTCGTAAAGATATGGGTGCTGCTGCTGTAAAAGCTTCCGAATATATCAAATATGAAGGGGCGGGAACCGTAGAGTTTTTGGTAGATAAACACCGAAATTTCTACTTTATGGAGATGAATACACGTATTCAAGTGGAGCATCCCATCACAGAGCAAGTAATTGATTTTGATTTGATTGCAGAACAGATAAAAGTAGCGGCCGGCATTCCTATCAAAGGAAAAAACTACTTGCCAAAACTACATTCTATTGAGTGTCGTATCAATGCCGAGGATCCCTATAACGATTTTCGTCCATCACCTGGCGTAATAAAAACACTTCACACGCCTGGCGGACACGGGGTGCGTTTAGATACACACGTGTATGGAGGATATATGATTCCACCGCATTACGATTCTATGATTGCCAAGCTGATTACCACCGCACAAACGCGCGAAGAGGCTATCAACAAAATGAAACGCGCGCTAGACGAATTTGTCATTGAAGGCGTAAAAACAACCATTCCATTCCACCGTCAATTGATGGAGCATCCCGAATACGTGGCTGGTAATTACACCACCAAGTTTATGGATGATTTTGAGATGGAGAAGTAATTTTTACAGCAGTCCTGCGCTAGCAAGATATTCAGCAATTTGAACAGTGTTGGTTGCAGCGCCTTTGCGAAGGTTGTCTGCCACAATCCAAAGATTTAGCCCATTGTCTTGCGACGTATCTTTTCGAAGACGTCCAACAAAAACATCGTCTTTGCCATGTGCTTGAAGCGGCATGGGATAATCGTTGTTTTGAATATCGTCTTGCACAACAACTCCTGGTGTTTCAGAAAGAACACGGCGTACTTCTTCCAATTCGGCGGACTTGCTTAATGTCAAGTTTACCGACTCGCTATGTCCGCCCACAACAGGAATGCGTACGGCTGTAGCCGTCACACGAATATTTGAATCAAGGATTTTATGCGTTTCGTTCAACAATTTCATTTCCTCTTTGGTGTATCTATTGTCTAAGAATACGTCACAGTGCGGTAAGGCATTGCGGTGAATGGCATGCGGATATGCCATTTCGCCTTCAACTCCTTCATATTCATTTTCTAATTGTTGTACGGCTTTTACGCCAGTTCCTGTAATGGATTGATAGGTAGAAACCACCACGCGCTCAATGCCAAATGCGCGATGAATAGGCGCAAGCGCCATCACCATTTGAATGGTAGAACAGTTGGGGTTGGCAATAATTTTGTCCTCAGCCGTAAGTTCGTTCGCGTTGATTTCAGGGACGATAAGTTTATGATCGGGATGCATACGCCACGCCGATGAATTGTCGATTACCGTACACCCAACGGCTGCAAATTTGGGCGCCCATGCTAAAGAAGTATCACCGCCTGCAGAAAATAAGGCAACATCTGGCTTTAGCGCAACAGCGTCTTCAAGACCTATAACTGAATAGGTCTTACCCTCGTACTCCAATTGTTTTCCCACAGAACGAGCCGAAGCTACTGGAATTAATTCGCTAATTGGGAATTGACGCTCTGCCAATACTTGTAACATCACTTCGCCTACCATTCCGGTGGCGCCTACTACCGCTACGCGCATATCTTAAATTTTGCTGCGAATGTACGCCATTCATCTATTATAATAATGTCCGAAGTAAGCTTTATCAAAAAAATAACAAGTTGTTGTATTTACAACAATTATGAGATGATCTTCCTCGCAATGCGCTGCGAAAGCCCTGTTATAAACTCATACGAAATGGTTCCTGCGTGGTTCGCGAGCGCTTCTGCGCTTTCGTTATCGCCAATCACAATAACCGCATCGCCTTCTTCACACGCGATATTTGTTACGTCCACCATTATCATATCCATACACACATTTCCAACAATAGATGCTTTTTGTCCGTGAATCCACACATAGCCGTTGCCGTTACCGTAAATCCGGCCAATTCCATCGGCGTGACCTAGCGGTAGGGTTGCTGTTTGGATAGAGTCGCTTGCAACAAACGCGCGGTTATACCCCAACGAATCGCCTTTTTGAAGCGAGTGAAGTTGTGAAATAGTTGTTTTGAGTGTTAAAACCGGCTTAAGTTGCTTGTCAACTGCACTATCGTTACCGTAACCATAAAGGCTAATCCCGGTTCTCACCATGTCGTATTGCGCATTTGCAAAATTTAAAACCCCTGAAGTGTTAAGCACATGAAAAATCGTATTGGGGTGCTTAGGTTTAATTTCCTGAACCACAGCCTCAAAGTGATCTAATTGTGCTTGGGTAAACGATTCTTCATCTAAATCATCAGAAGCAGCAAGGTGCGAATACACCCCTTTTAATTGAAGAAGATTCTTGTTCTGGTTTAGCAAATCCAAAAGTTGGTTGGTTTGATTGGGTTGGAATCCTAACCTGTTAAGTCCCGTATTAAATTTTAAGTGGATCGGGTAATGTGTTGTTTCGGTTGCTTTAAGAGTGGTCAAAAAGGCGTCTAAAACACGTTGGCTGTAAATGGCGGGTTCAAGCTTGTGTGCAATTAATGCCTCCAAATTTGGCTGCTGTGGGTGCATCACTAAGATAGGTTGTGTGATTCCTGCGGTCCTAAGTGCTATACCTTCATTCACATAGGCTACACCCAAATAATCGACCCCGCAATCTACAAGGCACTTTGCCACCGCAACAGAATCGCTACCGTAACCAAAAGCTTTTACAACCGCCAAAAGTTTTGTTGAATTGGCTAAGCGTCTGCGTAAAAATTGGTAGTTGTGCCTAAGCTTAGGCAGGTGTATTTCTAAAACCGTTTCGCTCATTTGCCCTAAGCCTTTTTACTTTTTTTGGAAACCACTTCTTCAGCCGTTACGTTCATTTTGCGTACTTTTTCTCGAAGCATCGCCTTATAAAACGCTGCTCTGCTAAGGGGTTCATATTCCTCTGTTTCACCAAGCATTACAAGGCGTTCGTTTTCATTTTTTCTAAAGCTATGATGTGCCAATTGTCCTGTGCGGGTACAAATGGCGTGTACTTTGGTTACGTACTCAGCAACGGCCATAAGATTTGGCATGGGGCCGAATGGATTTCCTTTAAAGTCCATATCTAGCCCTGCAACGATAACGCGCACACCCCGATTGGCTAAATCGTTGCAAACGCTAACTATTTCATCGTCAAAAAATTGTGCCTCGTCAATCCCTACCACGTCGCAGTTGTCGGCAAGAAGACGGATGTTTGCGGCAGCAGGTACTGCCGTTGAAATGATTTCATTCGCATCGTGCGAAACGACCTTGTCTTCGTCGTAGCGATTGTCCACTTGTGGTTTAAAAATCTCCACTTTTTGTTTGGCAAATTTGGCACGCTTTAAACGGCGTATAAGCTCTTCCGTTTTTCCCGAAAACATAGAACCCGTAATGACCTCAATCCAGCCAAAAGATTCGTTTTTTTGATGTGTGTTTTCGAGAAACATAAATGTTGTTTTATTGTGTTTAGACTTTTATACGCCCGAACCATTCAAAAGTATTAAATTTAGGCAGCCAATTGTATGGAAGAAAAAAAAATTATTCAAAATACCGCTGAACAGGACTTAATGAGTCTTGCGCATGAGATCTTACGCAATCGAAATCGCATGAATCTTGATGATATCCACGCTAAAGCAGCCAATATCGTGGCGTTAACTTCTCCAAAACCCATAGGAGAAGAAGTTGTAAGCCCTACTGTTGAAGCCCCTTTAACTGGGTTGGAAGAAGCGCTTCTAGCTCCTGTTTTAGAGGTTGAGTTTGAAACCATTTCGATAGATTTTATCCAACATCTTTTTGAAGGAAGTAACGTCGATTTTCAGCGGGTAATGTCCATGTTAAAATCAAAAGAAACGCTAGAAGAGGCAAAACAATTTATTGAAAACCACATTCAACCTGATTACGACTGGAGTGACAAACAAAAGGAATTCGATGCGTTTATGTCGCACGTTGAAACACTATTTGATTCCTAATTTCCTTAAATGAAACAGACGAACAAACATGATGTCTCTTCGGGGCTTTGGCTGGTGCCAACCCCTATTGGGAATTTGAGCGATATAACCTTGAGAGCATTGGATACCCTGCGAAGCGTAGATTTGGTATTGGCTGAAGACACACGAACATCTGGGAAACTATTAAAACACTACGAAATTGAGGCGCCCATGCGATCCTATCATATGCACAATGAACACAAATCAGTGCCAAAAATTGTCAATGAGTTACGTGCTGGCAGTACGATTGCCTTGATTTCCGATGCCGGAAGCCCTGGTGTTTCGGATCCTGGGTTTTTGTTGGTGCGTGCTTGCGTTGAAGCGAACATTGCTGTACACGCCTTGCCGGGTGCAACTGCGTTAATTCCAGCGCTTACGCTTAGCGGATTGCCCTCTGAGCGTTTTGTTTTTGAAGGCTTTTTACCGCAAAAAAAAGGAAGGCGAACACGCCTAGAATCCCTTGTGAACGAATCCCGAACAATGGTGTTTTACGAATCCCCACACCGATTGGTAAAAACACTAACCCAACTTGCCACGCACCTTGGTGAAGAACGAAATGTTAGCGTTTCGCGAGAGCTTTCCAAAAAATTTGAAGAAACCGTACGAGGAACACTAACTTCTGTGTTGCAGCATTTTACGGAAACGCCTCCCAAAGGCGAATTTGTTATTGTAGTAGAAGGAGGATAATATGCGCTGGAAATTCAAATCTACTCCTACTGAAACTACTGTGGCGCATCTAAAATCGTGTTTGGGTGTAGATGATGTTATTGCGACACTGTTAGCGCAACGCGGTATCGATACTTTTGAAGTAGCTAAAGCCTATTTTCGTCCGCATTTGGGGCAACTTCACGACCCGTTTTTAATGCAAGACATGGACAAAGCGGTTGCGCGCATATTGCACGCCATAGCGCAAAACGAAGCCGTAATGGTTTATGGTGATTATGACGTTGACGGCACCACTTCGGTAAGTATGCTTACGCATTTTTTGCGCAGTCAAGGGATACCTGTTACACCCTACATTCCCGATCGATACGCCGAAGGTTATGGATTGTCAAAACAAGGCATTGAAGCCGCAAAAGAGGCAAATATTCAGTGCATAGTGGCTTTGGATTGTGGTGTAAAAGCCATAGCACAAGCGGAACATGCCGCTTCTTTAGGTATTGACCTTATCATTTGCGACCACCACACGCCTGGCGAAACCCTTCCAAAGGCCTTAGCCGTTTTAGATCCAAAACGCAGCGATTGTGCCTATCCATACAAAGAATTATGCGGTTGTGGTGTTGGCTTTAAACTCATGCAAGGAATAGCTCAAAAACAAGGTAAGGACGTAGATACGCTCAGTGCTTATTTGGATTTTGTTGCGGTTGCCATTGCTGCAGATATTGTTCCGATTACAGATGAAAACCGTGCCTTAGCTTTTTTAGGGTTGCAACAAATTCAAGTGGCATCAAGACCTGGGCTAAAGGCTATTTTACGAGATAAAACAACAGGACAAAATATTTCTGATGTGGTGTTTGGAGCAGCACCGCGCATCAATGCCGCTGGACGTATGAAACACGGGTTGTATGCTGTTGAATTATTGCTTTCCAGTTCTGAACAGGAAGCCGCTAACATTGCAGGAGAAATTGAAACATTTAATACCTCTCGCAAAGAAGTGGAGCAAGAAATTACACAAGAGGCATTAGCGCAAATTGAGGCAAACAGTGAGGAGGAAAACGCAACTTCTGTCGTCTTTTCATCCGATTGGCACAAAGGTGTTATTGGCATTGTTGCTTCTCGGCTTATTGAAAAATACTATCGTCCTACCTTGGTATTTACCAAAGCAGGTGAGGGCGTTTTGGCTGCCTCGGCACGTTCGGTGCGTGGATTTGATGTGTATGCTGCCATAGATGCGTGTAGCGCGCACATTATTCAGTTTGGTGGGCACAAATATGCTGCAGGTGTCACTATGAAAGAAAGTGAGTACAACGCCTTTAAAACGGCATTTGAACAGCATGTAAAAAACACACTGGTACAGGAACAAAAAGACCCTGTTTTGGATGTGGATGTGGTATTGCCGTTCTCTTCTATTACGCCCAAACTGCTGCGTATTCTAAAGCAAATGGAGCCTTGTGGCCCAGAAAACAGAAGCCCTGTTTTTTATTCCGAAGGAGTCCTTGATAATGGAACCGCTAAACTCGTAGGAAAAGACAGTAGCCACCTAAAAGCGCGGTTTGTTCAAGCGAATAGCTCACCCATAGACGCTATTGGCTTTGGGCTTGGTGCAAAAATGGCGCTGCTAAAAAGTAAAAAGCCACTTCGTATTGCCTATGCCTTAGAAGAAAATCATTGGCAAGGAAATGTATCGGTACAGCTTCGATTAAAAGATATTCAAGAGCTATAAGCTAAACTATTAGGCATAAAAAAACCCTCCGTAAACG
>QOQB01000012.1 GCA_003331305.1 Flavobacteriales bacterium
ATGCTGATAAATGATATTATGAAGGATTATTCCAAATTTCTCTGGGCTATTCTTCAGTAAAAGGTAGATTGCATACGCGTTACGCACCCGTGCGCCACTCGTCATCTGGTGCAAGCACCAATGTTACCGTTCGACTTGCATGTGTTAAGCCTGCCGCTAGCGTTCATCCTGAGCCAGGATCAAACTCTTCATTGTATAACTTTAAATAAAATTAACAACAAAAAAATTGACAAATTAGAGCTGTCTCATGATTGTTTTACTATTCGTATTTCCTTCGCCGAAGCGAAGTATACGCGCTGTCATTCTCAATAATTCAATGAACTTTTAACTTTCTTTTTGAAAGCGGTTGCAAATATACACTGCTTTTTGGTTTTGACAACCCCACATGAAAAAAAAATAAACTTTTTTTTATTTGATGTGATCCACAGCTTTTTTTGCGGATGGCAAATATACGACCCTTTTAATTCTACAAACTCATATTTGTGATTTATTTTTTAATTTTTTCCTGGGATTGATGCAGTGTTCCGTCAGCAAATGCACGAAGTAGAATCCCCTCGATTAAAGCATCTTCCTCATCATCAGTAGGATTATATGTAGTCTTAAGATCAATGTCAAAAAGTTTTGCTGTCGTTTGGTAGACAAATGCACGCCAACCACTCCGAAGTTTTTTTATCAAGCCATGTGTCGTTTGACCTGTTTCGCGGTGTATTAACTTAACTAAAATACGCCCTTCAGAACGCGTGAGGCGCTTTAATTCATCTTTAAATTCGCCTTCTAAGTAGCGTTCAACGCGTTTGGTGTAACGTTTTCTGGCGCGTTTTCGTTTGATTTTAGACAAGCGGTCGTTCAAAACAACCAAACGTTCCGACGCCATTTTAGCATATGGATACACTTTTAGTGTTCGTTTGCGCAGTCTGTAGTATGTTAAATAGTCGTTATAACTATCAAATTTTAAACTTGGAAGAACAATTACTTCGCCCAAATCCACGTACGGATTAGCTAAAGTATCGCCCTCAATTATATATATAGGCTGTTCTTGCTGCCCGTAAAGAGAACTGGCAACTGCTAATGCAACCAATAAAACAAGTTTTTGCATCCGTTCAAAAGTACTAAGATTGTTTTAGGTTTATGTTGTACTTTTAACGCTTTAATTTTTTTCCAAATGAAAAGCATACTCAATAAAAAATCACACGAATTTCTAGCCAAATATTTAAACAACCCAGCCCCTACCGGCTATGAATGGGAAAGTCAAAAGATATGGATGGATTACCTTAAACCCTATGTAGATGAGTTTATTACTGATACCTACGGAACTGCAGTAGGGGTTATTAATCCAGAAGCTGACTTTAAAGTGGTCATTGAGGCACATTCGGATGAGATTTCATGGTATGTTAATTACATTTCAGAAAAAGGATTGATATCGGTAATACGAAACGGTGGTAGCGATCACCTCATTGCGCCATCAAAATGGGTGGATATCCACACAAAAAACGGGATTGTCAAAGGGGTTTTTGGCTGGCCTGCCATTCACACGAGAACACCTGGTAAAGAAGAAACCCCTAAAATTGACAATATTACCATAGATGTTGGTGCTGCTACCAAAGAAGAAGTTGAAAAATTAGGGATTCATGTTGGATGTGTTATCACGTATCCAGATACCTTTCAAGTACTCAATAAAGATAAGTTTGTTTGTCGTGCACTTGATAACCGAATTGGTGGATTTATGATTGCGGAAGTGGCACGCCTTTTAAAAGATAACGACATCAAGCTTCCCTTTGGATTGTATGTAACCAATTCGGTACAAGAAGAAATTGGGTTACGTGGCGCTGAAATGATTACGCAACGCATCAAGCCTAATGTAGCTATTGTTACAGATGTTTGTCACGACACAACAACTCCGATGTTGAATCCAAAAAAGCAAGGTGATAATGCCATAGGCAAAGGCCCCGTAATATCGTATGCTCCTGCGGTTCAGCAATTGCTACGAGATAGAATTATCGAAACTGCTGAGTCGAAAGAAATTCCATTTCAGCGTTTGGCTTCTTCTCGTTATACTGGCACAGACACCGACGCTTTTGCGTATAGCAATGGTGGCGTTCCTTCTGCATTGATATCGTTACCTCTAAAATACATGCACACCACTGTAGAAATGGTACATCAAGAGGACGTGGAAAACGTTATCAAATTGATTTTTGAAACGGTACAAAACATCAAAAACGGCGAGACGTTTAGCTATTTCGCTTAATCTCCTCTATAATTTCAGGATTTAGTAAGGTAGAAACATCGCCCAATTGATCATATTCACCTGAAGCAAGTTTGCGTAAGATTCTACGCATAATTTTACCGCTTCTTGTTTTGGGTAAACCACTCACCACTTGTATGCGGTCAGGCTTGGCGATTGGACCAATGGTTTTTGATACCAATGCGCGGAGTTCGTCAGTCAATTTGTTAGATTCAACTTTAGCATTAGGGATAACAAAAGCGTGCAATGCATTCCCTTTAACATCATGTGGAAAGCCAACAACAGCACTCTCTACGACAGATTCATGTGCGTTTAGCGCATTTTCAATAGGCGCCGTTCCAAGGTTATGTCCAGAAACAATCACCACATCGTCTACCCTACCCGTAATACGGAAGTTTCCTTCGGCATCACGAAGTGCGCCATCACCAGGGAAATAATATCCTGGATAGGCTGAGAAGTACACGTTTTTATACCGTTCGTGGTCACCCCAAATAGTTCGCGCAATAGAAGGCCAAGGATGTTTTATTGCCAATATTCCTTCTGTTTCGCCTTCAATTTCGTTGCCTTCGTTATCAAGCAACACTACTTGAACACCCGGCATGGGTAATGTGGCATAGGTCGGTTTTTGAGGAGTTACACCTGCCAATGAGGTAATCAAAATACCCCCAGTTTCGGTTTGCCACCACGTATCTACAATAGGACAATTGTGTTTACCTACATGTTTATCATACCAATGCCAGGCTTCTGCATTTATCGGTTCCCCTACTGAACCCAGTACTTTTAGTGATGATAAGTCGTGTTTGTTAACCAATTCAACTGGATGCTTTTGCAAAGCACGTATGGCAGTTGGTGCCGTATAAAACTGATTTACCTTGTGTTTAGCACACACTTCCCAAAAACGTCCATAATCTGGATAGGACGGAACGCCTTCAAACATCACCGTTGTAGCGCCAACAGCCAAAGGGCCGTATACAATATAGGAGTGTCCAGTAATCCATCCGATATCTGCTGTGCACCAATACACATCGCCTTTTTGATATTGGAATACATTTTGAAACGAATAGGCAGTATATACCATATAGCCGCCGCAGGAATGCACCATACCTTTTGGCTTTCCAGTAGACCCCGAAGTGTATAATATAAAAAGTGGGTCTTCGCTGTCCATCACCTCAGCGGGACAATTATCGTTGACTTTTTCAAGTTCTTCGTGCCACCACAAATCCATATTATTCCACGATACGTCTTGACCTGTACGCTTAAGAACTATGCAGTTATTTATTGACGGGCAAGATGTTAATGCTTCGTCTGCAATGTCTTTTAGCGGAGTTACTTTAGCTCCACGGAATCCCCCATCAGCTGTTAGCAATATGCTGCATTCCGCATCATTTATTCGAGCTGCGAGTGCCGTTGCTGAAAATCCTGCAAAAACTACTGAATGAATGGCACCAATCCGCGCGCATGCCAAAACGGCAATTGCCAACTCGGGAGTCATGGGCATGTAAATACATATCCTATCTCCTTTTTTGGCGCCGTTAGCTTTTAGCATATTTGCCGCACGACAAACCCTGCTATGCAATTCGCTGTATGAAATATGCTGTGCAGCGTCGTTAGGGTCATTGGGTTCAAAAATGATAGCGGTTTTATCTGGTTGGGTTTTAAGATGCCTATCCAAACAATTTTCAGTAATATTCAGCTTACCACCTAAAAACCAACTTACTTTGGGAGTGTGAAAGTCGTATTCCAACACCTTATCCCACTTTTCGTACCATTCAAATTGATTTGCAATATTCTCCCAAAAAACTTCTGGTTGCGCTGAAGCCTGCTCTTTTGCTTTTGTGTAATCTGCTATTGAACGATATGACAAACCCTCCATAAAATATATTTTCACCGAAAATACTAAAATAACTCAGCTAATGGTGCAATTATTTAAATTGTAAAGCAGTATTTTGCTGTTTTAAAAGCTTAATGTGTAATATTATTGGGTTACAGGAAAGCCCCTTGCGCGCATCAACGCATCAATAGATGCATCGCGTCCTCGGAACATACGGTATACCTCTGCAGGGTCAATCGAATTGCGTGGTGCAAACAAATAAGCAACAAGTTTATTTGCCATTTCTTCGTCATAAAATCCACCGGGAGCTTCTCTAAAGGCTTCGGAGGCGTCAGCGGTGAGTACATCCGCCCACATGTAGCCGTAGTAAGCTGTGGCATAACCCTCTCCGGAAAACACATGCCCAAAGTGTGGAGTACGGTGACGCATGGGTAATTCTTTTGGCATTTTCAGATCAGCTAAAGTTTTCCGTTCAAAAGCTTTAACATCAATTTGGATTGGGTCTGCCAAATGCAATTTCATGTCCATTAAAGCAGACGCCAAATACTCTGTTGTTGCAAAACCTTGGTTAAAAGTGGCTGCCTTTTTGATTTTTAACACAAGTGATTCTGGCATGGGTTCGCCCGTTTTCTGATGTACCAAAAAGCGATCAATGACTTCATCAGTAGCCAACCAACGTTCCAAAAGTTGTGATTGAAATTCAGTGTAATCGCGCACGCCCCCATTCAGGGTTGGATACTTAACATTCGAAGCGAAAAAGTGAAGTGCATGCCCAAATTCGTGAAAAAACGTTGTGGCATCGTCCCATGAAATCAATAGGGCCTCGCCAGGCGCAGGTTTTACAAAATTAGAATTATTTGATGCCAATACGTTCTTTTTACCGTCAAAAGTAGAATAGCTACGGTACGTTGTGGCCCACGCACCTGAGCGTTTTCCTTCTCTAGCGTAAGGGTCTAAATACCACAATCCAATGTGATCTCCCGAATCTTTGTCGGTTACTTCCCACACCTTAACATCCTCATGGAATACAGGAACCGTTCCTTCGGGAACGGGTGAAAACACATAACCAAATAATCTTCCTGCCACATAGTGCATGGCATCTGTAAGCTTGTCCATTTGTAAATACTGCTTGACTTCATCGGAGTCCAAATCGTATTTTGCCTTACGCACTTTTTCGGCATAGTATCTGTAATCCCATGGCGCAATGGTAATGTTATCGCCATTAGCAGTAGCTACTTGCTGCATATCTTCAACTTCTTCGGCTACCCGGGCAATGGCAGCTGGCCATACAGCTTCCATAAGTGCTAAGGCATTTTCGGGATTTTTTGCCATGCGATTTTGTAAGCGCCATTGTGCAAAATTGTCGTACCCAAGAAGTCCAACACGCTCTTTTCGAAGTTTTAAAATTTGTGCTATGATGTCTTTATTGTCATATTCGTCATTATTATCTCCTCTAGAATAATAATTTGTCCACACTTGCTTTCGCAATTCACGGACTGTAGAATACGTCAAAAAAGGGTCCATTGAAGAACGTGTATTCGTAACCGCATACTCCCCTGCCCTGTCTTTACTATCGGCTATACGAGCAGCTGATTTGATAAAAGCATCAGGCAAACCATCCAGTTGATCTTCAGTTAAATACGTAACATAATTTTCTTCGTCGTGTAGCACATTATTAGAAAAATTGGTGTAGAGAGTCGATAGCTCTTTATTGATTTCTGCGTAGCGTTTCTTTTTTTCTGCATCTAAATTAGCACCACTCATGGCAAAACTTTGATAGGTGAGCTCCACTACACGTTGTTGATCAGCAGGAAGTGGTTCGTCTTTTGAATTCTTGTAAATTGTTTTGACACGTTGAAACAGCGCTTCATTTTGAGTGATTTTTGATTGAAATTCCGAAAACAAGGGGGCTAGTTCGCTTTGCACTTCGCGAAATTCAGGAGATGACAAATTACTACTAAAAACACCATAGTATGCAAAAGCACGGTCGAGCGGTGCCCCCGAGCGCTCCATTTCTTCTATAGTGTTTTCAAAAGTTGGAGGTTCAGAGTTAGAAGCTATTGCTTCCATTTCTTCAAGACTTAACTCCATAGCTTTGAGCATAGCTGGCTTTACGTCAGCTACCTCCACTCGGTCAAAAGCAGGTATTCCTTGATAAGCTCCTTCCCAAGGTTTTAACATGGGGTTCGTAAATGTCATGGTTTGTGTGCAAGCCATCAAAAAAATAGTAAAAATGGTTAAGCCAACATAAATTATATTTGAAGTTTTCATAAAAATTTACTTAACAAAATTGTGTTTAAAATAGTTGAAATTACATAAATTTTAAAAGCCTTTAACTTATGTAATTTTTGATAAAAAACATACCCGAGATGTAGATCCTTTGGATTGAATTGATTAGTTTTTTTTAACAAGCCCAATAACGAAAAGCAAAATTGCAGCACCTATAAATGCTGAAATAAGTGATCCGATGAGCCCACTTCCAAAGTCAATGTCAAGCGACTCAGGACCAAAAAGCCAACCGCCTAAAAGCGCTCCAGCAACACCAATTAAAAGATTAATAATAATTCCATAGCCTTTTCCTTTCATAAGTTTACCAGCAAGGAAACCAGCCACTATACCAATACTAATAAACCAAAATAAGTTAGGTTCCATATTTAATTTAGATTTAGGGTTAAACAAATATAGATCAAAATTACGTGATATTTTATCATTTTAATACATAAAAAATAAAAAAAATGAGAATACTGTAATTCTAAAGTTTCTTATTGATATTACACACTGAAGCAGGGCCTTCATAAACGAAGCCCGTGTATAATTGAATCAAAGAAGCACCTGCATCCAGTTTTTCCTTTGCATCGCTGGGGGTGTGTATTCCGCCAACTCCGACAATAGGAAATGCGCCTTTGCTATGTGTATGCAAATAACGTATCACTTCTGTACTGCGTTTGTTTAAGGGTTTGCCGCTTAATCCACCTGACTGACTCGTTAGGGTTTCGTTGCTTTTCAATCCGTCACGAGCTAGTGTAGTGTTCGTTGCGATTACACCATCAATCTTTGTAACTTCTACAATATCAATAATATCTGACAACTGTGTGTCCGTCAGGTCTGGGGCTATTTTTAGCAATATGGGCTTTCGTTTGGGTTTGCTATTATTTTGTTTTTGGAGCGTATTTAGTAAAGCCGTAAGGGGTTCTTTTTCTTGTAAATCGCGTAAGTTGGGTGTATTTGGAGAACTGACATTTACTACAAAATAATCTACCACATCAAATAATACATCAAAGCAAATGAGGTAATCCTCTTGAGCATTGTTATTGGGTGTTGTTTTATTTTTACCAATATTTCCGCCAATAATAATATTTTTATTGCGCTTTAGTCGTTTGGCAGCAGCCTCTACGCCTTCGTTGTTAAAGCCCATTCTATTAATGATGCCTTTGTCTTTTTTGAGACGAAACAAACGGGGTTTAGGGTTTCCTCCCTGTGGTTTAGGGGTAACAGTGCCAATTTCGATGAATCCAAAACCAAAATTTGAAAGTTCCCTAAACAGTTTTGCATCTTTATCAAAACCCGCTGCAAGTCCCACAGGGTTTGGAAAATGAATCCCGAACACTTCCTTCTGCAAAGAAGGTTTTTTGGAACTGTATAACTTTCTTACCAGCCCTCCCATAAATGGGATACGATGCAAAACACGAATAGCTGCAAAGGAAAAATAATGCACCCATTCAGGGTCAAACAAAAACAATATGGGTCGAATAACGCGTTTATACATATTTAAAAAAAAAGCACCTCAATTGAAGTGCTTTACGATTATTTTTTAGCACCAGTAGATCGACGCTGGCTCATCTCATGTGAGATAAAGCTTCTTTCCATCTTAACTTTCCCTGCCATGGTTTCAATCACGCAAGAATCGTTACTTTCGTTTACTTCGACTACTTTGCCATGAATACCGCCCTTAGTAACAACTAAGTCACCTTTTTTAAGGCTATTTTTAAAATTACGTTCTTTTTTTGCACGACGTTGCTGCGGTAGTATTAAAAACAAAAACATGACCGCGAACATGAGTAGTAAAAAGGGTAGTTGGTTTCCCATTGATATAAATTTTAATTAGTAGCTTGATTACGAGCAGCTTGACGCTGTTGTTCTTTTATAGGATCAGGTGTTACCACAGTCTTGATGCGTAAAATCTCACGCCCACGCTCAGTATTGGTGGTAAGTGTCACCGTTTTGGTTTGGTTGCCGGGTTTATTGGATGAATCAAACTTGACTTTAATTTCTTTTGATTCACCTGGTTTGATAGGGGTGTCTTTAGGATACTCAGGTACGGTGCAACCACAACTACCACGCGCATCTAAAATTGTCAAATCACTACTGCCCGTATTGGTAAATGAGAACGCCGTTTCCACAACATCTCCCTCATTAATGGTTCCAAAATCGTGTGTTTTTTTATCAAATGTCAGAACTGGAAGACTGTCACTTGCTTCTTGTCGTGCTTCTGCTTTAGCAAGGTTTTCAGATTTTACTTTAGTGGCAGCATTTCCAGAGCAGCTTATAATAATCAGCCCGATTAGGGCAAAAATCCATGGTTTCATAAATTGTAATTTTTTCAAAAATAAACATATTACTGCATTCCTCGTAAATTTTTACGGATGCGATTTTGTGCTGAAAGTTCTTTTAATGATTTATCCAAAACGCCATTGATAAACATGCTACTTTTTGGTGTTGCATATTCTTTTGCAATTTCCAAGTATTCGTTGATGGTCACATTTACAGGAATTGATGGAAAATAGAGTAACTCTGCCAATGCCATGAGCAAAAGAGTGAAATCCAAATCCGCAATACGCTCAGAATCCCAGTTTGGTGTTCTACCAATAATTTCATTTTGCAGTTCTGTCTTGTTTAATGCAACCTTTCTAAATAGCTCTAGTGAAAATTTTTGATCCTCTTCGTCCTTGTATAAATTTAAGATTACAGCATCAAGCGCATCAACACGCTTTAGGCTGTTGCGTACAATCGTGTTTACAAGCGGAATATCGTCCATCCATGATATATTTGCTTCCTCAATAAATTCAGGTAATCGCTCAAAAGGTGCAATTACATCGGTAAAAAGCTCAATCAAAAAAGCTTTGTCCTTTTCCATTGAAGTATCATCATCGGCTAAATACGCATGATATAAAACGCTTTCAGTGACGGCGTCCCAAATCAGACGAACATATTCATCGTGTTTTTTCCAATATTTTAGTTTGTGCTTGGTGCGTAGTGCTTCTAATTTCGGGTTTTGCATTAGCGCCTTTACAGCTTGATTAGAAAAGAACTTGGGGTTAACTTCGTTGGCATTTGATTGTAAATGTTTTTTCGTGTTTTTGAGGTACAACTCATGACCGCATGCATGAAGTTCACAAAACAAATCCAGCAAGGTGATGTATAGCAGCTGAAAATCTTTGCTGCTTTTGAGTATCCATGATTCCCTGACTCCAAGGGTATCTGTTGGGTCTAGCTGTTGAGCGTAGAGAGCTTGCATAACCTTTGTGCGAAGATGCCGTCTTGTAATCATGAATAAGAACGTTTTTTGATGTTGTAAAAATACGATGTTTAAGTTTAGATTTGACGCGTCCACCTAAAAACTTATCTTCGTAAAAAAATAGCTTGCGCGCACTACAATACGTTAATCGATACCTTAAAAAATACCGTTACCTGTTACTGTTGGGATTCTTCTTTACCGTTTCATCGCGAGTATTTGCTGTACTTGCACCGAGTTTGGTTGGGGATTCCATTACTGAAATAGAACAGTTTATTCAAAGCGGGAGTTCAGACCTTAGTGCCATAAAAAAAATACTTGTCACCAATATTGCGCTTATTATTGGAGCTGCATTTATATCTGTTGCGTTTACATTTAGTATGCGTCAAACAATTATTAATGTTTCGCGGCATATTGAGTATGATCTAAAGAACACCATTTACGATCACTACCAAAAATTATCGCTTAGATTCTATAAGCAAAATCGCACAGGCGATTTAATGAGCCGTATTAGTGAAGATGTATCCAGAGTGCGTATGTATGTTGGCCCTGCACTTATGTATAGCATCAACACTGTTACGTTATTTATTATTGTCATTAGTTACATGGTAAGCGTGGCCCCAAAATTGACGCTTTACACACTATTGCCCTTACCTATTTTGTCTATTATGATTTACAGATTGAGTAAGGCTATACATGAGCGTAGCACACTTGTACAGCAAATGCTTTCCCAGCTTTCCACGTTTGCGCAAGAATCATTTAGTGGAATCAATGTTATAAAATCATACGCAATCGAGTCCAATCGGATCACAGAAATGGCACGCATTTCCACAGAAAGTCGTGGTAAAAACATGTCGCTTGTTCAAGTACAAGCTTGGTTTTTCCCCATGATGATATTACTTATTGGCATTAGTAATGTTTTGGTAATTTTTATTGGAGGAAGTCAATACATAAACGGTCAAATAGAGCTTGGTGTATTGGCAGAATTTATCATTTATGTAAATATGCTCACATGGCCCGTGGCGACAGTGGGTTGGGTTACCTCCATCGTCCAACAAGCCGAGGCATCACAAAAACGCATCAATGAGTTTTTAGGCCAAGAACCTGAAATTCAAGACACAAGCAGCGCAAATCAAAAGATAGATAACGTTGCTGTTGCATTCAAAGATGTACATTTTACATACGACGACACAGGAATTCAAGCGCTTGATGGTGTATCTTTTGACTTAGCACAAGGAAAAACACTTGCAATTATGGGGCCAACAGGCTCAGGAAAAACAACCCTGTTGCAATTGCTTTCAAAAACCTATTTACCTTATTCTGGTGTCGTAATGCTCGGAGGAAATCCATTGCCGCAATATGCACAAGAAGACATTCGCAACGCCATGGGAGTGGTGCCGCAGCAGGCCTTTTTGTTCTCAGACACCATTGCAAATAACATTCGTTTTGGCAAACAAGACGCCACTCAAGAGGAAATAGAATCCGCTGCCAAGCGAGCTGCAGTACACGAGAATATAATGGGTTTTAATGCTCAATATAACACCATGCTTGGCGAACGCGGTATTACGCTATCGGGAGGACAAAAGCAACGGGTTTCCATTGCACGAGCTCTTATCAAAGAACCCAAGCTGTTGTTATTGGATGATTGCCTTTCAGCAGTAGATACGGAAACAGAGGAAGCAATTCTTTCTTCGCTAAAAGCAATTAATAAAAATACCACAACAATCATTGTCTGTCATCGTGTTTCGTCGGCGAAAAACGCGGATTATATTCTCATTCTTGAGGCCGGAAAAGTAGCCCAGTTTGGTACACATGCGTCTTTACTAAAATCTGAAGGTTACTATAAAGAGCTCTATGCTCAACAACGACTTGAAAAAGAGTCAAAGTCTACTTTTTAGATTTTAGTACATTTACCAAAACCAAATCTAACTCTAATGGACGAACTCGAACAACAACAAAGTGTTCGGGAATTGTGCCTACAAGCAGGTTCCCGCACGTACTATTTTGATGTAAAACAAACCAAAGCAAACGATTATTATTTGACTATTACTGAACGTAAAAAGTCTTCTGATGGAAAAATGCTAAAAAAACAAAGATTGTTTTTGTACAAAGAGCATTTTAGTGACTTCTGCGATATGTTGGATGAACTAACAACATTTATCAAAAAGGAAAAAGGTGAAGCGGTACTTAGGTAGTTTTTTTATGACTATTTTTGACAAATATATTTAACCATGGCACGTACACCATCCAACATGCTTGACCTAGGAACGCAAGCGCCCAATTTCACTTTATTGAATTCCACTGATGGTAAATCGCTTTCATTTGCGGACGTACATGGTACACACGGAACCGTAGTTATGTTTATTTGCAATCATTGCCCCTTTGTCAAACATGTCTTTGATGGCATTACTAGTTTGGCTAAAGACTATCAAAATAAAGGTTTTGGATTTGTTGCCATATCGAGTAATGATGTGGAAAATTACCCTGATGACTCGCCAGAACTGATGCAACAAACCGCTCTTGATCAAGGGTTTACTTTTCCGTACTTATACGACGAAACACAAGAAGTTGCAAGGGCCTACGATGCGGCATGTACACCCGACTTTTATATTTTTGATGCGCAACAGCTTCTGGTTTATCGTGGGCAAATGGATGATTCTAGGCCACAAAATGGCATTCCCGTAACTGGAAATGATTTACGTGAAGCCTTAGACGCATTAGTCTCAGGCAAATCAATAAGCCCAGTTCAAAAGCCAAGTTTAGGCTGTAATATCAAATGGAAAGCTAGCTAATCGCTACCAATTCTACATCGAAAATAAGGGTAGCATTTGGAGGAATGACTCCCCCTGCGCCACGTTCACCGTATGCCAAATCACTAGGAATAACAAATCGGGCTTTGTCGCCAACAGAGAGTAACTGAATACCTTCATCCCAACCTGGAATTACCTGACCAACACCTAGAGCAAAATCAATAGGACTATTGCGTTTATAGGACGAATCAAAAACAGTCCCGTCAACTAATTGCCCTTTGTAGTGCACACTCACTGTTTTGCCTTTTTCTGCAGTGCGTCCCTCACCACGCTGAATAAATTGGTACCGCAAGCCTGATTTTGTCTTTTCAAATCCTGCAGCTAATTTATCTAAGGCTTTTTCCTGGGCTTCACGTTCTTCACGCAAACGTTCCTCGCGACTTCCCTCAAAAGCTCTAAACGCTTCAACAGCATTCCAAGACATTGCAGCTTCGCCAACACGTTCAATAGTAACAGATTTAATTTCATCATTTTGAGCAACAGCATCTACAACTTCTTGCCCTTCTTCGACAAATCCAAAAACAGTATGTTTTCCATCAAGCCAAGGCGTTTCGTTATGTGTGATAAAAAATTGACTCCCATTGGTTCCGGGGCCGGCATTCGCCATCGATAACACACCAGGTCTATCATGCTTTAATTCGGCATGAATTTCATCGTCAAATTGATATCCTGGGCCTCCAGTACCCGTGCGCTGCGGGCATCCCCCCTGAATCATAAAGTCAGGAATAACGCGGTGAAAACAAAGTCCATCATAGTAAGGTGTGCCTTGTGGCTTGTGCGTGTTTTCAAGGTTTCCCTCTGCCAACGCAACAAAATTCCCTACAGTCCCAGGTGTTTTGTTGTGCGTTAATCGAACTTTAATTGTTCCTTTAGGAGTAGTAAATACGGCGTAAATTCCTTCGCTCATAAGTCAAAATTATTAAGCTGCGAAAGTAGCTATAAAAAGATTAGTTTGCCACTTCGCTCATAAATTTAATTCGGAAAACGCGTAAGTCGTCATCTTCGTAATCGCCATCAAACTCTTCAACAGCAGTTTGAATATCATCGTTTTCTGACTCCATAAAGTACTCGTGCAATTCTTCCTGTTGCTCCTCGTCAAATAGCTCGTCGATGGCATATTGTATGCTTACTTTAGTTCCCGAAAACACAATAGTTTCAAGTTGCTCCAAAAATGCAGGGAACTCCATGCCTTTGGCTTCTGCAATATCCAGTAGGGGTAATTTTCTATCTATATTTTGAATGATAAATAATTTTAATGCTGAGTTTGCTCCAGTACTTTTTATAATCAAGTCTTCTGGGCGAGTAATTTCATTTTCCTCGACGTATTTTGCGATAAGCTCCACAAAGGGTTTGCCGAATTTAGTTGCTTTTCCTTCGCCAACTCCGTGGATATTTTTAAGCTCGTCAATTGTGACAGGGTATTTGATAAGCATGTCCTCAATAGACGTTTCTTGAAAAACAGCGTAAGGAGGTACTTCAAGTTTGTCGGCAACATCCTTTCTCAATTGCAACAACATTTTCTGCAATTTCACCTCAAAGTTACCTGTTTTAATAGGGGTAACTATAGGTGCTGTGTTGTCGTAAACATGATTTTCTGTCATCAAAAAGCTATGCGGATTCTTAACAAACTGTTTGCCTTTATCGCTAATTTTAATGACCCCGTAAGTCTCTATTTCTTTTATTAAATACCCCGCAACCAAAAGCTGTGTAAGCAATGCTTTCCAATAAGGGAGTTCATGGTTACTACCTAATCCAAATAGGGGGTTTGAACGAATGCTATGCGAAACCAAGATAGGTGTTTCTTCACCTGCCATTATATGAATAAGTTCCTTTATTTTATATTGTTCGTTTGTCTCATTTACAAGGTTAAGGAGCATGCTAACTTGTTTTTGAGCTTCGACTTTAGGTTTCGGGTTTCGGGTGTTATCGTCCATTTCTGCCCCGTCACCATTAACTTCATCAAATTGTTCACCAAAATAATGTAGGATAAATTTCCGCCGTGACATAGAAGTTTCCGCAAAAGCCACCATTTCTTGTAGCAAGGCATATCCTACTTCTTGTTCAGCAAGTGGCTTTCCTGCCATAAACTTTTCGAGTTTCTCAATGTCTTTGTAGGCATAAAACGCCAAACAATGTCCTTCGCCACCATCTCGCCCGCCTCTCCCGGTTTCCTGATAATAACTCTCAATACTCTTTGGAATGTCATGGTGAATAACAAAACGAACATCGGGTTTATCAATTCCCATTCCAAATGCGATGGTAGCAACAATGACATCACAATCTTCTTTTAGGAAGCTATCTTGATTAAAGACGCGCTGCTTGTTGTCTAACCCAGCATGATACGGAAGCGCATTAATACCATTTACTTGTAACACCTGAGCAAGTTCCTCAACACGTTTTCTCGACAAGCAGTATATGATACCTGATTTACCAGAATTTTCTTTAACAAACGAAATAATATCTCGATCTACCTGAGCTGTTTTTGGACGTACTTCGTAAAACAAGTTAGGTCTGTTAAACGATGCTTTATAGGTTGTGGCACTTGGAATGTTTAAGTTTTTTAAAATATCTTCTTGCACCTTTGGTGTTGCCGTAGCTGTTAGTCCAATAATAGGAATGTTATCCCCAATGCGAGCTGCAATAGATTTCAAATTTCGATACTCGGGTCTAAAATCGTGACCCCACTCTGAAATACAATGTGCCTCATCAATGGCCATAAAGCTAATGGGGACATTGCGAAGAAAAGCCACATTGTCCTCTTTTGTTAAGGACTCGGGTGCCACATAAAGCAGCTTCGTTATGCCGGATGTGATATCATCTTTTACTGTTTGAATTTGTGTTTTGCTAAGCGAGGAGTTTAAAACATGTGCAATTCCATCGTTATTGGAAATACCTCGAATGGCATCTACTTGATTTTTCATTAACGCAATAAGAGGGGACACCACGATTGCTGTGCCAGGTTGAATCAGCGCAGGTAGTTGATAACATAAGGATTTTCCACCCCCTGTTGGCATAATAACAAAAGTGTTTTCTTTGTTTAGTACACTTTTAATTACTGGCTCTTGTAATCCTCTAAACTCGTTAAAACCAAAATATTTTTTTAAAGCAGTCTTTAAAGTAAACTGTTTATCTCCGACCTGTAGCTTCATGTTGGGTTTTGTACATTTGTAATCACAATATACGTCAAAACTGATTATTTATCAATAAAGTTTGAATAATTCTACTACCATGACACATACAGCCAAAGCTGTAATTACACAACAAGCAGCTGCTATTGAGGGTTTAATTCCGCAACTCACCACAGATTTTGATCAGGTTGTCTCTTGGGTACATAACAGTAACGGAAGATTAGTCGTTACTGGTATTGGAAAAAGCGCCATTATTGGAATGAAAATTAGTGCAACCCTAAACTCTACAGGTACAAAAAGTATGTTTATGCATGCTGCTGATGCGATTCATGGTGATTTAGGGATGATCGACAAGGATGATATTTTGATTTGTTTATCCAAAAGCGGTACCACACCAGAAATAAAAACTTTAGTCCCACTACTAAAAAACAGAGGAAACAAGCTTGTGTGCATGACAGCAAATGCAGATTCTTATCTTGCGCAGCATTCCGATGCTGTACTGCTGGTCAATGTTCCTGCTGAAGCTGACCCGAATAACTTAGCGCCTACTACAAGTACTACCGCCCAACTTGTTATGGGGGATGCGCTTGCCGTTTGTCTTATGGAAAGAAATGGATTTAATCCAGAGGATTTTGCACGTTCGCATCCAGGCGGATCGTTGGGCAAAGCGCTATCCGTGCAATTAACACACTTGATTCAAGAGCACAAAAAGCCCATGGTGCAAAAAAACACGCCCGTTTCGGAAGTCATTTCCGAAATATCTGCCAAGCTTGTTGGAGCAACTGCTGTTTTGGAAAACAACAATGTTGTAGGTGTAATTACTGATGGTGACCTTAGGCGTATGATGCAAAGCAAGCTAGATTACACCAAACTAACTGCACAAGATATTATGAGTAAAGATCCTTTTTTAATGCCCTATACAACATTAGCAAAGGAGGCGCTAATTTTGATGCAGGAAAAAGAAATCAGTCAGATTATAGTGACTCAAAGTGATAGCTATATCGGAGTGGTACATATCCACGATATTTTAAACGAAGGGATTTATTAGTATGGGGAATAAAAGCATGCCTTTTTTAGAGCACCTAGAAGAACTGCGTTGGCATCTTATTCGAAGTATTTTAGCCATTGTTATTGCTGGTGGATTAGCCTTTATAGCCAAGGACTTCATCTTTGATTACTTGCTTTTTGGTCCTAAAAAACAAGACTTTCCCACATATAAGTGGCTTTGTAGTGCAGCACAAGCCCTAGGTTTTAACGAAGGTTTTTGTCTTGACGATTTACCCTTCAGGGTTCAAAGCAGAACGGTAGCAGGGCAGTTTTCGGCTCATATTTGGACTTCCATAACGGCAGGTTTTATAATTGCATTTCCATATGTAATATACCAGCTTTGGTTATTTATCAGCCCAGGACTTTTGAAAAGTGAGCGCAAACAAGCTAGAGGGTTCATCTTTGTATCATCACTTCTTTTTTTCATAGGAGTATTGTTTGGGTACTTTGTTATTACACCACTATCACTTCGTTTTTTGGGTACTTATAGCGTAAGTACTGAAATTTTTAATGACTTTGACTTAAGCAGTTACACAGCATTAATTCGGGCATCTGTATTGTCAGCAGGCTTTATTTTTGAACTCCCCATTTTGGTTTATTTTTTAACCAAAATTGGGCTTTTAACACCTGAATCTATGCGGAAATACCGTAAAATTTCACTGGTCATTGTGCTGACGCTTTCAGCTATTATCACACCTCCAGATATTGCCAGTCAAATTATTGTAGCCATTCCCATTATGATTTTATATGAAGTGAGTATATTTATTTCAAAATCGGTTACCAAAAGAAGTAAGCAATCACCACAAACACCTGCAAAACAATCATGAAGCTACATGCGCAAAACATCACCAAAACCTACCGAGGGAGAAAGGTTGTAAACGAAGTTTCTGTTACTGTTGAACAAGGTGAAATTGTAGGGCTCTTAGGACCTAACGGTGCTGGGAAAACCACTTCGTTTTATATGATTGTAGGGCTTATTAAACCCCTGACTGGACATATATATCTGGACACCACTGATATTACAAACTACCCCATGTATAAGCGAGCGCAAAACGGCATTGGATATTTAGCCCAAGAGGCTTCTGTTTTTCGGAAGCTTACCGTAGAGCAAAACATAAAGAGTGTGCTAGAACTCACTAATTTGACACTCGCAGAGCAGCATGAAAAAACGGAGGCACTACTAGAGGAATTTGGACTAACACATATCAGAAAAAATCGTGGAGATTTGTTGTCTGGTGGCGAACGTCGACGTACCGAAATTGCTCGTGCGCTTGCTACAGATCCAAAATTTGTGCTTCTAGATGAGCCATTTGCAGGCGTGGACCCTGTAGCAGTTGAAGACATTCAAAAAATCGTAGCCCACCTAAAAAAGCGTAACATTGGCATTTTAATTACAGATCATAATGTCCAAGAAACACTAGCCATTACTGATCGCACATACCTCATGTTTGAAGGTAAAATACTAAAAACAGGAACGCCAAAAGAGTTAGCCGAGGACGAGATGGTTCGGAAGGTTTACTTAGGGCAAAACTTTGAGCTAAGAACAAAAAAACTTAGTCTTTAAACTTCATATAGAGCACTCCTAACAGGGCGTATACTAGTACAACAGCTGACAAAGCTTCTGACCTAAACCAAAGTAATATAGGCGTGGCTATAAGTGCAAAGACAAAGGCAAAACGTGTTGGTTTTCCATTTACAAATTTTTGACTTGGTAGCATTAGTTTTGAGACCATAAGCAACGCCAATAAAGCAACAAGGGCAATCACCAATATATTGGGCAAGTCCGCAGGAATAAAAGGAATTCCCACAACAAAAAGTGCAAATGCAGGTGTCGGCATTCCCTCAAAATCTAATTGCTTAGAAGAGGTGATGTTAAAACGTCCTAACCTGTAAACCGCTGCAATAGTAACCACAAAACCCAATAATGAGAATGGTGCTAATTCATAAGGCAAATAGTTATACAGATATTTATACAGAATAAATCCAGGGACAACTCCAAAAGAAATAACATCGCACAGGGAGTCTAATTGTTTGCCGATTTCGGAAGTTGCCTTAAGTGCACGAGCAACCATGCCATCGATACTATCAAAAAACACGCCAACTAAGACCCAAACTAGGGTCATTGATGCATTATCTTCGATAGCAGAAACAAGCGCCAAACAACCTGTGAATCCATTAAGTAGCGTAAGTGTATTCGGAATATAATTAACGATTTTCATGAGTAAAGTTTTGGTTAAGCATGAACAAACTTATACAATAATTGTAATTTTGCCATATGCCAAACAAACTTTTCCTCGCCATACTTTTTGGAACACTGTTAGGACTATCATGGCCTACAGCTGGCTTTTATCCGATGCTATTTGTTGCCTTAGTTCCGCTACTACAGTTACTTCAATTGAGTAAAACGCTTAGTTTTTGGGGTTTTTTTGGACATATTTTTTTAGGTTTTTTTATTTGGAATGCGATAACCACGTGGTGGTTGTGGAACGCTACTGTTTTTGGAATGTTCTTCGCCATGATTGTCAACACTGCACTTATGACACTAATCATGGTACTATGGCGACGTGTTGACCGAAAATTGGGACAAAAAGCGGGAATTATTTTTTTACCATTTGCCTGGATTTGTTTTGAAAAAATGCATTTAGTTTGGGACTTTTCGTGGCCTTGGCTTAACCTTGGTAATGGTTTTGCTTCAAATCCAAATTGGGTACAATGGTATGAATACACCGGTAGCTTTGGAGGTAGTCTTTGGGTTTGGGTGGTGAATATGGCGCTATTTTATGCGCTAAAAGGCTATGTTTCGTCTAAAAAAAGGATTGTTTTTTTAAGGCCCTTTTTACTTTTTACAATACCCCTGTTTTGTTCCTATGCTATTTTATATCGATTCGACATAGAGCAAAACAATCCGCTTACCGTTTCTGTAGTACAACCAAATATGGATCCATACAAAGAAAAATACGGTCTTACACACCAGCAAACATATGACGATTTAATCAACTTAATTTCTCCAGAGCTTAACAACAAGCCAAATCTTATCGTTACGCCAGAGACCTTTTTTTCAGATGGTGCAGGTGAGTTTTTACCTAATTTTGAAAAAAGCAAACTCTATCAAGACTTACTAGCTTTTTCAGCTCAACATAATACTCAATTTTTACACGGTATTCAGTTTTACAATACCTACACAAAAGAAAACAAATCCAGTTCTGCAAACGATATGAAAAACGGTGTATGGGCGGATTTTTACAACAGTGCTTTTTTATCTGATAGTACCGGAGTTCATGTGTATCACAAATCTAAACTTGTGGTGGGTGTTGAAACGTTGCCTTATCGCAGTATTGTTGAACCGCTTTTAGGGAATATTATGCTCGATTTTGGTGGCACTGTTTCTGTACGTGCAACGCAAAACTACCGTGAAGCATTTCCACTGTATGGCGGTGCGAAGATTGGACCGATTATTTGTTATGAATCGGTATATGGAGCGTTTGTAACGGAGTACGTTAGGGCTGGTGCAACCGTCCTCGCAATAATGACAAACGATGCGTGGTGGGGCAATACCCCTGGTCACAAGCAACATTTGGCATATGCACGTTTGCGTGCCATAGAAACACGTAGGCCAATTGTGCGATCAGCAAACACAGGAATTTCTGCCTTTATTTCACCGCTTGGAAAAGTGACCCATAAACTAGGTTATGAGTCCCAAGGCGTACTAACCAAAACCATTATTCCTCAAACAAAAAAAACATTTTATGTGACATATGGTGACTACATCTTTCGTCTAGGCGGGTTGTTGGCTGCCTTTCTTTATCTGTTTACATTTGCGCGTAAAAAAAATTGAAAAGTTATGAAAATGAGCGATTTAGCTGTAAAAATTTTTACACATCAGTTAAGTTATGTATTTTTGAAAAGCTAAATAGCTGCTATGAAAATTTACACCAAAACAGGTGACGAGGGAAACACCTCGCTCATTGGAGGATACAGAGTTTCCAAAAGTGATTTACGCATTGAGTCGTACGGTACAGTTGATGAGTTAAATTCATGGTTAGGACTTATTGCTGAATACGCACCTAAAGACCGCATTGCTGAAATCCAACATATTCAAAATCAACTCTTTTCAGTTGGTGCTCAACTTGCAAGCAAATCTAGTGAGCAAAAGCGTCCGTTTTCCGCTATTTCATCGGAAGATATCAATGAACTAGAACATCGTATTGATTACTATGAAGATTTGCTACCGAAAATGACACATTTTATACTTCCTGGCGGTTCAAAGGCTTCTGCGCAAACGCACATTGCGCGATGCGTATGCCGAAGAGCCGAGAGAATTGTGGTTCAGCTAAGCCGCGTAGATTTTGTTGATAAACTTCTTATGGTGTATCTCAACAGGTTATCTGACTACTTATTTTGCCTTGCAAGAGCCTTTACTTTTTGGGAAGAAAAGGATGAAATAAAGTGGATTCCGAATACCTAATTTTTTACTTGCACAATTGCGATAAAAAATTATTTTTGCAAGACTTAAAAAATAAACTTTATGTACTGGACATTAGAACTTGCATCTTATTTGAGTGACGCCCCTTGGCCAGCAAATAAAGATGAGCTTATCGATTACGCAATTCGCACAGGTGCTCCGCTAGAAGTAGTAGAAAACTTACAGGCTTTTGAAGATGAAGATGGTGAGGTTTATGAAGCCATTCAAGAAATTTGGCCAGATTATCCTACAGATGAAGATTATCTGTGGAACGAGGACGAATACTAGTGTTTCGTTGTTTTGATAGCCGTTTTTTGCTTACTTTTGAATTCCTAGATTCTTCCCTATGAGTGTATTAAGCGGAATACTAAAAACTTTTGTCGGAGACAAATCCAAAAAAGACCTTAAAGGCCTTTATCCACTCGTAGATAAAATTCATCAAGCTACACAAGGATTAAGCGAGCTCTCTCATGACGAGCTACGTGCTAAAACACTAGAGTTCAAGCAACATATTGCTGAAATTCGAAAACCTTTGTATGATGAAATCAATGAGGTGAAATCTAGAATTGAAGCTCTCACTGATGTTGACGAAAAAGAGTCACTTTACGCAGAAATTGACCGTATTACTACACAAGCAAACGATGAGGTTGCCGCCTACCTAGACAATATACTTCCTGAAGCATTTGCAGTAGTTAAAGAAACAGCGAAACGATTTAAAGACAATGAGCAGTTGGAAGTTACGGCCACTCCTTTTGATCGCACACTTTCTGCCATCAAGTCGAATGTAAAAATCAAAAGCGATAAGGCACTTTGGGCGAACGCTTGGGACGCCGCAGGAAAATCAGTTACTTGGGACATGGTGCACTATGATGTCCAATTGGTTGGAGGTATAGTGTTACACCAAGGGAAAATTGCCGAAATGCAAACAGGTGAAGGAAAAACGTTGGTAGCTACACTACCCGTGTATCTGAATGCGCTTTCAGGTTCTGGTGTCCATTTGGTTACCGTTAATGATTATTTAGCAAAACGAGATAGCGCTTGGATGGCGCCCATATTCGAATTTCATGGGTTGTCGGTTGATTGTGTTGATTATCATCAACCCAATTCAGAGGCACGAAGAAATGCCTACAAAGCGGATATTACCTATGGAACAAACAACGAGTTTGGTTTTGATTATTTGCGTGATAACATGGCGCACGCTATGGATGATTTGGTGCAACGACCACACAACTTTGCAATTGTGGATGAAGTAGATTCCGTTTTAGTCGATGATGCACGTACACCACTCATTATTTCTGGACCAGTACCTGACGGAGACAGACATGAATTTCAATCATTAAAACCGCAAATTTCAGCTTTAGTTTCACAACAACGCCAACACCTTACAGCCGTACTTGCTGAGGCAAAAAAAATGATTAGCGATGGCGATAGCAAAGAAGGTGGGTTATTGCTTTTAAGAGTTTTTCGCGGACTTCCGAAGAATAAGGCACTCATTAAATTTTTGAGTCAAGAAGGCGTTCGTCAATTGCTTCAAAAAACAGAAGCCTTTTATATGCAGGACAACAATCGGGAAATGCATAAAGTAGACGCTGACTTACTATTTGTAATCGATGAAAAAAACAATCAAATCGAGCTTACAGATAAAGGGGTTGAGTATTTATCTAAAGGCGATGACGATCCAAATTTCTTTGTACTACCAGATCTAGGTGGCCAAATCTCTGTAATTGAGCAAAAAGGATTAACTCCTGAAGAAGAAGCTGCAGAAAAAGAAGTTCTTTTTAAAGATTATAGCATTAAAAGTGAGCGCATTCACAGTATGAATCAGCTACTTAAGGCATACACTCTTTTTGAAAAAGATGTTGCCTATGTGGTGATGGAAAATCAGGTGAAAATTGTAGACGAGCAAACAGGTCGAATCATGGACGGACGTCGTTATTCTGATGGATTGCATCAGGCTATAGAAGCCAAGGAAAATGTTAAGATTGAAGCAGCCACGCAAACATTTGCAACCATTACCTTACAGAATTACTTCCGCATGTACCGAAAGCTTGCTGGAATGACAGGTACAGCGATAACTGAAGCTGGTGAATTTTGGGAAATCTATAAACTGGATGTTGTGGAAATTCCAACCAATAGACCAATCGCAAGAAAAGACGAAAACGATCTAATTTATAAAACCAAAAGAGAAAAGTATAACGCAGTTATCGATCACGTTACCTCTCTTTCGCAAGAGGGTCGTCCGGTATTAATTGGTACCACTTCGGTTGAAATTTCTGAATTGTTAAGCAGAATGCTCACCATAAGAAAAGTACCTCACAATGTGCTTAATGCCAAGTTGCACAAAAAAGAAGCAGATGTCGTTGCTGAAGCAGGAAATGCAGGCATCGTTACAATTGCCACCAATATGGCAGGACGCGGGACAGACATCAAAATCAACGATGCTGTAAAAGAAGCAGGAGGTCTTGCAATAGTGGGTACAGAGCGTCATGACTCCAGACGTGTTGACCGTCAGTTACGTGGCCGTTCAGGACGTCAAGGAGACCCAGGAAGTTCGCAGTTTTATGTGTCGCTTGAAGATAATCTAATGCGATTATTTGGCTCGGAACGTATCTCCAAAATGATGGATCGTATGGGACATAAAGAAGGAGAGGTTATCCAAGCGAGCATGATGACAAAATCTATAGAGCGGGCACAGAAAAAAGTGGAAGAAAACAACTTTGGTATTCGAAAGCGATTGCTTGAGTATGACGATGTGATGAATGCACAACGAGAAGTCATCTATAAAAGACGCTACAATGCCCTTAATGGAGAACGCTTACAAGTGGATATAGCAAACATGCTTTATGAAACCTGTGACCAAATATGCGCGACAAACCTGGCGAACAAAGACTATAAGCAGTTTGAGTTTGAATTGATTCGACTGTTTTCTCTTACTAGTCCTGTTACGGCTGCAGATTTTGAAAGTCAATCGCCTGAGCAGCTTACCGAGTTGGTTTATCAAGCCGCATTAGCCCACTATCAGAAAAAAATGGAAGAAAATGCCAAGCGTGTTTTCCCTGTAATTAAAGATGTTTATCAAAACCCAAGCAATACCTTTAAACGTATTGTAGTACCTTTTACTGATGGGGTCCGCACATTAAATGTAGTGAGTGACTTGGAGGATGCCTTTGAAAGCGAGGGTAAAAACTTGGTGAATGATTTTGAAAAGAACATCAGTCTTGCCATTATCGATGAATCGTGGAAAGATCATCTCCGTAAAATGGACGAGCTCAAGCAATCCGTGCAGCTTGCTGTGCATGAGCAAAAAGATCCCTTGTTGATTTATAAGTTTGAATCATTTGAGTTATTCAGCGTGTTCATGGATCATGTGAATAGAGATATCATTTCGTTCTTATTCAAGGGGGAGTTACCTACCCAAGACCCAAATACGATTCGTGAAGCACGAGCAACACGTCGTAAAGAACGAGTTCGCACCTCTAAAGAGGAAGTTCTAAATCAAGACCAGCAAGCGATGAGGCATGCTTCTCAACAATCTGGAGCTGTATCGACGGAAAAAGTCGAAACCGTTGTGCGTGAACGTCCAAAAATTGGAAGAAACGAACGCGTTGACATTCAACATGTGGTTAGCGGTGAACGCAAAACCGTAAAGTTCAAACAAGCAGAGCCCCTTCTTTCCAAAGGCGAATGGGTACTTATTGAAGATAACTAAAATGGTTGTCTTAGTTGGCCCTGTTTCTCCTTTTCGCGGTGGTATAGCAGACACCAATAATTCTTTTGTTAAAGCACTTATTGCACAAGGCGAGCAAGTTGTTGTTTTTTCGTTCTCACTTCTTTATCCAAGAGCCTTGTTTCCTGGAAAAACACAGTATGTGTCATCTCATTCAAATACTGATTTTACGGTGTTTAGGGAAATCAATATGCTCAATCCCCTATCGTGGTGGAAAACAGCAAAACACATCAAAAAACTACACCCTAGCGTAGTGCTTTTTAGGTACTGGACACCATGGTTAGCCTTGTGTTACCGCGTCATAGCTAGTACTATCAAATCCAAAAAAATAGCTTGGGTAGACAATGCTTTACCACATGAAAAAAAAGTAGCAGACATGGCTCTTTTAGGAACTTTTTTAGAAGGAACAGATGAGGTTTTATGTATGTCTGAAAAGGTGACTGATGAATTAAAAAAGCAAACCAAAAAAACCATTCATACGTATTTTCACCCCATCAATACTCAGCTACCAAAACCGATGAAAAAAGGGGATGCATTAGTTGCACTTGGTTTAGACGGTGCGTTTGAGTACATATTATTTTTTGGATTAATCCGTCCATACAAGGGATTAGATCTATTGATAAAAAGTCTACCACAACTAAAACAAAAACGACCACAGACTCGAGTTTTAATAGTTGGTGAACCATACGAACCCTTGGGTAAATATCGAGAGCTGGCCTCTTCGTTAAAAGTTGATGATATGCTTTTATTTCATGACAGGTTTGTGCCCACTAACGAAGTATCTATGTGGTTTTCGGTGTGCGACTGGGTAGTTCAACCCTATATAGCAGCAACTCAAAGTGGCATTACCCCCATGGCCATTCACTTTAATAAGCCTACGGTGGTAACCCGTGTTGGTGGGCTTGCAGAAAGTATCCATTCAAAAACAGGCATGGTTTCAGAGGCAAATCCAACAGCTCTATCACAAGTGTTGTGTAATGCTTTAGCAAATACCAAATCTTTCAGTGATAAAGAAGCTTTTGATATGTTGAGGGAAGAGAAAAGTTGGTATCGTTTTTGTCAATTATTTTCAAGTACATTTATAAAAAAATAAATTATGCGACTTTTCTTGATCAGCCTTCAAATTGCAGCATGTACAATTGCCGCACCCAAAGCGATAGACAATCCAACACCAGTTGCAAAGGCAACGTATAGTGTACCTCAAGAACATAAAACGGCCTATTTTGCTTCGGGGTGTTTTTGGTGTGTTGAAGCTGTTTTTGAACACGTAGATGGTGTTCAAGAAGCCATCTCGGGATATGCTGGAGGTACAACCATAAATCCAAATTATAGGCAGGTTGTTTCAGGAAAAACAGGGCATGCCGAAAGTATTAAAATCGTTTATGACCCAAAAAAAGTCTCTTTTAAAACCCTTGTTCAAGTATTTTTTGGTTCACACGACCCTACTACACTCAACCGGCAAGGTCCAGACAAAGGAACGCACTACCGGTCTATTGCCTTTTATGAGACAGAAAATGAGAAAAAAATCATAGAAAAAACTATAGAAAATCTTACCAAAATCAAGCGTTACAGAAACCCGATTGTTACTGAAGTAAAAAAGCTAGACGTATTTTATCAAGCAGAAGACTATCATCAAGATTTTGAAGAAAATAATCCGAATAATCCGTATATCAGAGCTGTTTCAAAACCAAGAGTTAGTCAGTTTTTACAGGCATATCCAGAAATTGTTAAAGCGGATTTGGAATAAATTTTAGGTAAATTTTAGCAAACAGCCAACCTCCAAAAGCACCGAAAAGTGCACCGCTTAATACATCTAGCGGATAATGCACCCCAATATATATGCGGCTGTAGGCTACAAAAGCAGCAACTACGAAAAGGAGGCGCATGGCCTGAAATCGTTTAGCAAAAAGCGTCACAAAAAGGGTGGCAATTGCAAACGAATTGGACGCATGACCTGAAAAATAACTGTATTTACCCCCGCAACTTGATTTAACACGACGCATCAAACCGTCAAGGGCTTCCTCATGACAAGGTCGAAGGCGCTGAAAGCCATTTTTGAAAGCATTCGTAATTTGGTCTGTAAAGGTTATGAGAAGCGCAATGGTAAGCAATAGCCAAAGGGTCTTTTTCCATCCCAACCACCTACTGCAAATAACTGTTATCACAACATAGAACCCAATGGTGTGCTTTTTGTCTGTAATTGCCATCCAAAGTGCATCAAACTGAGGTGTCCCAAGATTGTTTAACCATAAAAAAAGATTCTTATCCCAAAGTAACAGGGTATCCATTAATCTGTGTATGTGTTAATTTCATTATCATAGAATGCAGTTGCGCGCTCGATCCAGTGCGCCATTTCAGTAGTAGCTTGTTCTTTATCTTCTTTAGAAAAGGTTTCCCACCATTCCAAATCATCATTGGTAAGATTTATAATAAACCTAGGGAAGTGTGTATGAACTACAAAAATAGCGTCAGGAAAATCAGCATTATCAGCGAGTAAAAATTCTGGAAGTGTTTCAGACATGCAATCGAATGAGTTTATTAGATAAATACCTAAAGCGAAGATACAACAACAAGGACGAAACCACTAGACCAAAACAAAGTCCAATCCAAACTCCCCGCGCACCAAGTTCCGCTGTAATGCTTAAATACAACATGACAGGAATTCCTGTTAGACCGTATGCTAAAAAAGTTATCCAAGTAGGTATTTTAACATCTTGTAGTCCTCTAAGGCTACCCAAAGCCACGACTTGCGCTCCATCAAAAATTTGAAAAAAAGCAGCAATAAAAAGCAACGAAGATGCTAATTCTGCGACTGCAAAAGTGTCAACACCTGTGGATGAATCCAAATAAAGCCAAGGAAACCAACTGTTGCCAAGGATAAACAACAACGCAAAAGCAATGTCAAGCAAAAACGTAATCAAAAATACCGAAAGGGCAATGCGCTTAAGCTCCCTAAAAGCACCTAATCCTTTTTGATTACCTACCCGTATTGTGGCTGCTACGCTAAGCCCCATAGCAACCATAAAAGTCATAGAAGACAAATTAAGCGCAATTTGATTGGCGGCTTGCGCATTTTTACTTAAAAATCCGCAAACCCAAATGGCGAAAGTAAAAAATCCAACTTCAAAAAACATTTGCATAGATGAAGGAAAACCAAGATTTAAAATTTGCCTTAGTTCTTTTTTATGAAATGTAAACGGGAAGATTCCACGCATAAATGTGGCTGTTTTTGGGTCTTTATACAATAAGAAAAAAATAAAAATAAGCATGGTTACTCTAGATGCCAGTGTGCCTATTGCGGCTCCTGTAACCCCACATTTTGGAAAAATCCACACACCAAAAATTAAGAGATAGTTGATGATGACATTTACAGCATTTGCTAACAATGTAGCGTACATGGAATATTTGGTTAATGCCATGCCATCGGCAAATTGTTTAAATGCTTGAAAAATTACCAATGGAATTAGCGAAAACGCTACCCAGTTTAAGTATGGGAAAGCCAATTCCACAACTGACTCTTCTTGTCCCATTGCAAAAAGAAGTGGTTTTACGATATATACGGCTAAGAATAATACTATTCCTAAAATGGTACACAGGCGAAGTCCTTCAATTAAGACCTTTTGGGATACCGCCTTTTGCTTAGCAGCATCTGCCTCAGCTATAAGGGGTGTTATAGCAGTAGAAAATCCAATGCCAATAGCCATGGCAATAAAAACAAAACTATTACCTAGAGAAATGGCTGCCAATTCGGTAGTTCCCAATTGGCCTACCATAATATTGTCTACGAACTGTACTAAGGTGTGTCCTACCATACCTAGCATTACAGGCCAGGCTAAACGTAGGTTCGTTTTAAATTCCTTAGAATAGTCTTGGAGCATTAGTAAGAAATTACTGTTTTAATGTACTCGGTATTGGGTTGACTAATCCATATTTATCATATAAAAATACAAGTGATGCCATGGTAGCTGCGCCAAGTTCCAATTCACGTTTGTTTACTGCATCAAAAGTGTCATTTTCAGCATGATGATGATCAAAATAGCGTTGAGAGTCTGGCCTCAGGCCTGCCAATACGTTGTACTTATTTTTTAACGGTCTAATGTCAGCTCCACTTCCACCCTGCTCAAAATAATGAATTAAATAGGGTTTGAATAAAGGCTTCCAAGATGTCACTTGTGTAAATTCCTCGTCTGAACAATTAAATGAAAAACCGCGTGGTGTAAACCCCCCTGCATCTGACTCTAAGGCAAAAATGTGTTTTTCATTGGCAGTAAGAGCGCTATCGGCGTAAGCATTTCCTCCGCGCAATCCGTTTTCTTCATTCATGAATAGCACCACTCTTATCGTTCGTTTTGGTGAATATCCTGATTTTTTAAACAAACGTAGCACTTCCATGGATTGTACCACTCCTGCTCCATCATCATGTGCGCCGTCCCCTAAATCCCAGGAGTCCAAATGCCCGCCGACTACAATGACTTCATCAGGGAATTCACTACCTTTAATTTCACCAATAACATTGTGTGACCACACATCTGGGAAGGTTTTGCATTGTTGACGAAAAAGAAACTTCAGCTTTGGTTCAAGCTTCAATAAATAACTCAGTTTTTCGGCAGCATTTGTGCTAATAGCTGCTGCGGGAATGCGCTTCGACACATCTTGCTCACCGTAACTCATAGCGCCTGTATGTGGAAAATCGTCCAGCCTTAAATTCATAGAACGTACGATTATACCAACAGCGCCAAACGCACTAGCTTCACGAGCGCCATCATAGCGTTGATCGACGCAACCCGAATAGGCTTGAAACGTACTTATTAGATTAGCTTGCATGGGGCGGTTGTAAAACACAATTTTCCCTTCAATATTCTCTCGTCCAATTTTAGCTAAATCTTCTATTCCTTGTACTTCTACCACAGGAGCTTTAAGTCCTACAGAGGGGGTAGCAACTGAGCCACCAAGTGCTGTAATGGGTACATTAAATGTCACTCCAGGAGCTGTTTCAATGAGGGCAAATTCTTTGGCACCACGCACCCATTTTGGTACTTTAACAGGTTGCAAATACACACGATCTAGACCCAAGGAGTCGAGTTCAGATTTTGTCCATGCCACAGCGCGTTCTGCACCCAGAGACCCTGACAATCGACTGCCTATCCGATTGGTTAAATAATCCAACCATTCGTAAGAATGGCCATGCAGCAAGGCTAAATCATAAAACTGATTCAACTGTGATTTATCCGTTGGATTAGGTTGTGCAACCAGTACGGTGCAACTAAAAAAAAGTAACGTTAGTCGAATCATGAATTTTCTTTTGAGGTGGTATGTAAATAAACGTCTTGGGCTGTAATTCGATGGTCACCTAAAATATGTAACCGCTCCATAACGTTCCGTAATTGTCTAATATTTCCAGTCCAGTTAATTTGTTGAAGGGATTTCACTGCGTCTGGCTGAAGCTCTTTCTGAGGGCTTAATGCAGCCAAAAAATATTGTGCAAGTAACGGAATATCTTCTTTTCTATCATTAAGTGAAGGAACATGAATTTCAATAACCGCTAAGCGGTGATACAAATCTTCACGAAAGCGGTTTTGAGCTATTTCTTCTTTAATATTTTTATTAGTTGCGGCTACTACACGTACGTCAACTGAAATCGACTTATCGCTTCCTACACGTTGGATTTTATGTTCCTCTAGCGCACGTAATACTTTGGCCTGAGCCGCCAAGCTCATATCTCCAATTTCATCTAAAAAGAGGGTTCCGCCATGGGCTTGCTCAAAAGTACCTTTTCGGTCTTTATGTGCCGAGGTAAAAGACCCTTTCATATGCCCAAAAAGCTCACTTTCAATGAGTTCTGAGGGTATTGCGGCACAATTTACCTCCACAAAAGGGGCAGCAGAACGGCTACTTTTGTGGTGTAATGCACGGGCAACTAACTCTTTGCCACTACCATTAGGCCCTTGAATTAAGACTCGGGCCATTGATGGCGCTACCTTATCTATCATATTGTAAATAGCTTGAATAGACTCGGACTCACCCACCATAGCATACTTCTTGGGTGTTTGTTTCTTTGGTTTACTTTCTAAGGCTGTAGTGACATCTAAAGCTGCTCGTACCGTTTGTAGTAGATGATTTAAATCGGGTGGTTTAGCAATATAATCATATGCACCCATTCGCATGGCTTGAACTGCAGTTTCCAAATCGCCATGACCTGAAATCATAACAACTGGCGTTTCGGGTGAGTGCTCTCGTGCATAAGATAATACCTGAATACCATCTTTTTTGGGCATTTTAATATCACATAAAATAAGGTCAAAAGTTAGTTTTGAAATAGACGAAATTGCAGCAACACCATCCTCAGCTTCACTGATTGTTAGCCTTTTATTTTCATCCGAAAGGACTTTCCGCAATACACGCCTGATGTTTGCTTCGTCTTCTACAATTAAAATATGTGCCATTTAGTCTGCCTTATGAATAACTCGTTGGGGAAATGGAATTTCAATATTACGTTCTCTAAGTGATTTGTCAATAGCATATCGGATATCACTTTTTACCATCTCTGATTTAAAGCCATCTTTGAGCGTAAAAACCAGCTCAAAATCTAAACTACTGTCTCCAAAATTTTTAAATAGCAATATAGGAGGAGGAGTTTTTAGTACTTCTTTGTGATGCAATGCTATATCAATCATCAAGGTTTTTAGTTCGTCTAAATCTGTTCCGTACGCCACTCCAACAGAAACCGATTCTCGTGTTTGTTCTTCATTCTCTGTCCAATTAAACAATGTGGTTGTCAGGTACATATGATTTGGAATGATAAGCACTTTATTGTCTACTGTGACTGCACGTGTTGTACGCAATGTAATGTTTTCTACGCGACCAACTTTATCGTCAAGCTGAATAATATCTCCCACGTGAACTGTTTGGTCTACAAGAATAAAAATACCAGAAATGATATCTTGAAAAAAAGTTTGCAGCGCAAAACCAACACCAACTAACAACGCAGCTGAAGCTGCCAATAATGCTGTAAGGTTTACGCCAGCGTTTTGCAGCATTAGTAACACAACAACAGTGTATAGCGAATAATTAAAAAACGAAAAAACGGGCTTAAACTTTCCCTTTCGTTCAAAGGACAGTTTTCGGGTTAAAATCCTACGCACAAAACGTAAAAGAAATGACAGGGTAATGATTAGGGCTACCCAAATCAAAAAAGAACCAACGCTCATTTCAGCGTCGCTCATACCAATATTGTATTGAAAGATTGATTTGATTTTTTCCATACTCTAATATAGAAAAAAATAGGGGTAAAAAAGAAAACCCACCCTCAAAAAAGAGGATGGGAAAAAATTGCTATGAAAAAGAAAATAACTATAGATAAATCTATCGTTGTGCCAAATATATAATTTTTATGCATACAAACTATAGAAAATCATGAAAACATGTCTTTTACTTTATCAAAAAACGATTTATGTGTCGATTTTGGACTTGGTTTAAAATTATCGTGATTGCTTTGATCTTCAAAAAATTGTTTTTGTTCTTTAGTCAATTGTTCAGGAGTCCAAACGCTCACATGAACAAGCAAGTCTCCTGAGCCATAGCTGTTTAGGCTTGGCACACCTTTCCCTTTAAGACGCAAAATTTTTCCTGATTGAATTCCTGCATCTAATTTAATACGAACAGAGCCTCCAACAGTATTAATTTCTTTGTAGGTTCCTAAAACGGCTTCCGATATAGAAATATATAAGTCTAAGTGTAAATTATTGCCTTCTCTTTTAAGACTGGCATGTTCTTTAACACTGATTTGAACAATCATATCGCCAGAAATACCTTGTCCAGGGGCTTCATTCCCTTTTCCAGAAACTTTTAGTTGCATACCATCTTCAACACCGGCGGGAATTTTGATGGAAACCGTCTCTTCTTGTGAAATCATTCCATACGCATCAGCACCTGAAGGACGATGGCGTAAGGTTTGGCCTGCGCCATTACAAGTGGTACACGTAGTCGCCGATTGCATTCTGCCTAAAATGGTATTGGTTACTCGCATGATTTGTCCAGATCCGCCACAAGTTTTGCAGGTTACGTAACTCACACCAGGCGCTTGTTTTTTGCGCTTAACCTTAATTTTTTTCTCAACGCCGAGCACCATCTCCTCAAGGGTTAGTGTTACACGAACACGCAAATTAGTTCCCTTAGAACTGCGTTGACCACCGCCAAAACCGCCAAAACCACCACCAAAAGCGCTGCCGAAAATATCGCCAAATTGACTGAAGATATCATCCATGTTCATGCTTCCGCCGCCAAAGCCTTGGTTTCCTTCAAAAGCAGCGTGGCCAAAGCGGTCATACTGGGCGCGTTTTTGCTCATCGCCAAGAACCTCATATGCCTCAGCTGCTTCCTTAAATTTCTTCTCTGCTTCAGCATCACCCGGGTTTTTATCAGGGTGATAGGCAATTGCCTTTTTGCGGTATGCCTTCTTTATTTCAGAGCTTGAAGCTGATTTGTTTATGCCAAGTATGTCGTAATAGTCTTCTTTCATCTTATTGAGCTACCACAACTTTGGGGTAACGAATTATTAAATCTCCAAGCTTATATCCTGCCGTTACTACGTCTACTATGGTGCCTTTTGGAAAATCGTCAGATGCTGGAAGTTGAGTGATTGCTTCATGTACCTCAGCGTCAAAGACAGCCTTTGGGGTTATTTCCATTTTGGAAAGCCCCTGTTGCTTGAGGGTATCATTAAATTTGTTATGAATAAGGCGAATACCCGCTAGCTGCTCGTCATTTTCGTCAAGCTCGTTAAGTGCACGTTCAAAATCATCTAAAATAGGAAGCATAGCAACCATTACTTCTTGAGATGCGGTTTTGAAGAGTTCAATGCGTTCTTTTGCCGTACGTTTTTTATAGTTTTCAAACTCTGCAAATAAGCGTAAAAATTTGTTTTTTTCTTCAGCTATTGCGGCTTCAGCTTCAACAAGTGGATCTTTTTCAGCCTCCACTTTTATAGGTTCCTCTGTGGGCACCTCTTCCTTCTCGACCTTCTTACTTCCCTTTTTGGCAGCCATAAAATGTTTTATTTAACTGTGGCAAAAGTACTGCCAAAACCAACAGTATGTCAAAATGACACTACTTTTTTGTGTGCAACGGCAGTAAATCCTCTAAAGCCTCTGTTACTATGGGGTATTTAAATTTAAAGCCTTGATTTTCAACATATTGACTTGAAGCATTGATGCTATCAAACAATACCTGACTCATTGCGCCCATCACTGGCTTTATCACAAACTTGGGAATTCCCGGTAACCATTGGGGTAACTTATAGTTCTGAGCAATAAATTTCACCAACTCTTTTTGAGTGACAGGGTTTGGAGAAACGCCATTGTAATTTCCAGGGTTTTCTAATGTAAAAGCAAACAGTCGAATTAAATCTTGAATGTGAATCCAAGATTGCCATTGTGCCCCATTACCAAACCAAGCACCCATGCCAAACGCCGCTGGCAGTGCCAGTGGAAGCAGCGCACCGCCTTCTTTCGCAAGCACTAAGCCAATTCTTATTTTACTTACATGATCAATTGCTGTTTTTGCCTTATCGACTTCTGTTTCCCAAGCGCGAACTACTGCTGCAGGAAAGCTTTCAGCAGTGTCAGTATTGGTTTCGGCGTACACTTTTGTTAGACTTGATGGATATACACCTATAGCAGATGCGGAAACAAGATGAGTAACCTGGTGATTTTTAGATTTTTTTAGTCCATCAACAATAAGACGAGTACCCAAAACTCTACTGTCCAAAATAGCTTTTTTAGCTTTTGGAGTCCATCGTTGAGCAATGTTGGCACCTGCTAAACTTATAATAGCATCTATATCAATTAGGGCGTTGCTATCCAAAACTCCTTTTTCTGGGTTCCAGTGAAAAATTTTGATTTCAGATGGAAATAAATCTGTTTTTGTACGAGTAGTGAGTACCGATATTTGATGACCTGCTTGCTGTAAAACAGGAACGAGTGCTTTCCCAATAAGTCCGGTGGCACCCGAGATTAAAATCCGCATTCTTTTTTTTGTAAATGTACATCAGATGGTGCGCACACCCAAGATTTTCCTACTTTTGTTGTATGAAACAAGACATTAAGATTATACCTACAAAACAATCCTCATTAGACGCGGTTGATTTTGATCATTTGGCTTTTGGTTCAACATTTACCGATCATATGTTTGTATGTGATTATAAAGAGGGTAAATGGGAAACACCCCAAATTGTTCCATTTGCACCCATGCAAGTTTCTCCAGCTGCCAGCGTATTGCATTACGGGCAAGCGGTTTTTGAGGGTATGAAAGCTTTTAAAGACGAGCAAGGCTGTGTTTGGTTATTCCGTCCGGAACTAAATGCAAAACGCATAAATAAATCTGCGGAGCGTCTCGCCATTCCAACTTTCCCAGAGGACGTTTTTTTGGAGGGAATGAAGAAACTGATTTCATTAGATCAAAATTGGGTAAAAGCAGGGCTTGGAAAGTCTCTTTATGTGCGACCCTTTGTGTTTGCATCTGAACCAGGAGTTCAAGCGTCTGCAGCAAACGAATACCGATTTATGATTATCTGTGCTCCAGTAGCGAGCTATTATGGTGGAGATGTTCGAGTAAAAATTGCTGATCACTACAGCCGAGCACCTCAAGGTGGTACAGGCTATGCTAAAGCAGCAGGAAACTATGGTGGGCAGTTTTATCCAACGCAACTTGCCAAAAAAGAAGGGTACCAGCAAATCATATGGACTGATGCTGCTACACATGAACATATAGAAGAGGCAGGCACTATGAATCTCTTTTTTAGAATTGGTGACACTTTGATTACTGCACCTATAAGCGACAGCATCCTTGACGGGGTAACGCGTAAAAGCATTTTAGAGTTGGCTACGCATATGGGTATAAAAACTGAAGTGCGCTTACTTAAAGTTTCCGAGCTTATTGAAGCTAAAAAATCAGGTGAATTACTTGAAATTTTTGGAAGTGGAACCGCCGTGGTCATTCAGCCTATTATCGGTTTTGGATACAAAGGAAATGATTATGAAACTCCGATTCCAGAAAACAGTTATGCGAGCAAGCTGAAAAATGCCTTGTTGGATATTCAGTACAATAAAACTGAAGATTCTTTTGGGTGGCGCTACAAAGTTTGCGGCTAATCTAAAAACTGTTTTAGATTTGGTTTTCGGTATTGAGGTCCTTTCATCACCTTGCCGTCTTCTCTGTATATTGGTTTTCCGTCTTCACCTAACTTACTCATGTTGCTTTGTTGAATTTCGTCAAAAACTTCTTCTATAATATGCTGCATCCCGTGTGTGAGTATCGTACCACACAGTATATATAACATATCACCAAGCGCATCAGCTACTTCAACCAAATCATTTGCATTGGCTGCCTCTAGGTACTCGTTGTTTTCTTCCGCCATTAATTTATGACGTAAATTTTTTATTTCAAGAGGGGTATCTGCTAAAGGTGCTTTTGCTATTCCTACACCAAAAGCCCTGTGAAATGCTGCAACTGCATCTAATTGTTTTTGCATTTTTTTATAGTTTCGCTAAAAATAACGCTATGTTCTCTACGGGTCAATTGATTTTCGCACTTTTTTTTGTTTTTGCATTCACAGCTATCATTATATACAGTTATATAAAGGACAAGCAAAAAAGCAAAGCATATTTTAAAGGAAGCTTTTGGGTACTTATTGGTTTTTTAATCTTTGTTGGCTTGTTAGTTGGATTAAAGAGCATTGTCTAAATGAATTTTCAATCTTTAATTCTCGTTTTTATTGGTGGAGGTTTAGGAAGTATGGCGCGATTCGGCATTTCCAAAATTTTACATCAAATGTCTATTGACTTCCCTTGGGCTACACTTTTTGCAAACGCCATTGGATGTTTGATTATAGGTATGCTTATGGGTAGCTTTCATGAGTCTGGTACTTTGACCGAACAACAAAAGCTACTGCTTGCAACTGGATTTTGCGGGGGTCTTACTACGTTTTCTACATTTATTTTTGAAAACTACTCCTTTTTAAAGGGGGGGCAGCTACTTAACTTTTTTGGATATTCTGTTTTAAGTTTTGGGCTTTGCTTAGGATTTGTAATGATTGGTCTCTATTTGATAAAATCCACTTGATTTTTTTAATGTTTTTTAAGATTTATTTAAATTGGTAAGTAGTTTTTAAGAGCACATTTATAAAAAAGTACATAATATTATATTAACCCTGTAATTTTTAGGGGTTAAATTCATTTTTTTATTAAAAAACATGAATTACCCTACTTAAATGAGGGGGTCTTTTTTTTTAAAGCCTATGTTTGTATACGATTAATTAAACATATTATTAATAACTATTAAATATACAAACAATGAAAAACAATGTAATTTCATTACTAACCACACTTTTTGCTGTAATTTCAGTAAGCTTATTAGGAAGTCAAAGTCTACACGCACAAGAAGACCCAACCTTTAGCGTAGCTGGTACTATAGACACGTACTACAGAAGTGCAAAGTTTGCTCCTGGAACATCATTTGCAAATGACCCAGGCTTTTCTATTGGAATGGCAAATGTTGTCCTTTCTTACGAAGGAGAAAAGCACGGTTTTGTTGCTGACTTTGTGTACGGTCCTAGAGGTGCTGATGCTGTTTTTGGATCTACTGAAGACTCATCACAAATCATTAACCAGTTGTACGCATATTACAACTTCAGCGATAGTTTTACG
>QOQB01000013.1 GCA_003331305.1 Flavobacteriales bacterium
ACTACAAGTTGATATTGCACGGCTCCTGTACTTTTAGGAAGTGTTACCGTACCTTCCCATACGCCATCAGAGTCAGAATCACTAAAAGGGTTAGAGAGCGTATATGACGATCCTGCATCAGTTGAATAACTAACAGCTAACACATCACCATTACCTGTATTTGGATAGTGAGTATTGTTGGTCGTATCTACAGAGAAGTTAATCTCGGTTTCCGTTGAGGGTGGTGCCCAGAAATAAATATTGTCAACATAAACATATCCTAAAGCAGCAGTAGTTTCGTACTTCATTTGAGCAATACCTGCAAGATTTACTGTTGATTCTGCAGTGGTAAAGTCTGAAAGGGGAATGTCTAAGCTTACCCATTCACCTGCAGTTAGTGTTTTTGTGACTTTAGGTTCAACGGTAGGGTTCAATGAAATTATAAAAATATCCAAATCTCCCGCATTTTCAACCCATACATCTAGGTGCATAGTTGTCATTCCTGAGGCGTCAATAGCATCAAAAGTATGTCCTTGTTTGTCAAGGTTTGACATTCTAATAACATTATCTGTTGTGCCATCAATTTGAACTTCATTTGTACTTGTTACTTGACCCCAATCCGGGTTTAAGTCCCAATTTGCAGCTGCAGATGTGTAGGCATCTGAGTAAATTGATTTTACATTTTCAGCAGCGTGTGTATCGGTTGGACTTGTTGCAGAGGCAGTTGGACCAGGGAATACATTAGCTGAACCCTGTGAACCTCCTCTAAAGTTATCAACGAAAGTATTACTGCTAACAGCAGTACCAAAGTCAATAAAAATTTCAAGTTGCGAGTATTCACCAACGATATCATTTGTAAATGCATTGTTTGGAAAACTTCCTTGAGCGGAAGAAAAATCAAAGGTTAATGTTTGCCAATCAGCTGATTCAGCTGTAGTAGCTTGAACTTCATAAGCAGTAATTGCTGCACCATCGCCGTTAACAAACGTGTCATTTCCTTGTGATACTTTTAAAAGAATTACCCTAGCGGTGGCTGAAGGATCTCTAAAATCAACTGATAATACTTTCTTAGATGGATCAGCAAAAGAAATTTTATTATCAAGTTTAATTATCCATGAATCATATTGTTCAGCTGGATTTTCAACATTGGCCACTTTACCATATGTTGCTGCATCAACTGCATCGTCAACTATGGTTACAGTACCTGTATTTCCAGTAGATGCAGTGATATAATCAGCACCATTTGATTCGAAATCGACAGCTGGAACTTGAGCCAAAGCAAAGACACCAAATGTCAATACAGTAATAAACGTGTATATGTATTTCATTATTTGTAATTTTTAAGATTGATTTTTTTCAAATATATAAATTTGACCTCAATTAATGATCATATAAAAACCTATACAATTACACTACAAAATTAGATGATAAAACTTGAATTAGAGATGGAGGTAATCGTTTTGACTACGTGTTTGTTTAGTTGAACAGTTCTTGAACAACAGTAAATACCTGCTTTTTTGTACGGTCTCTTTTGACTATACCCCAATACTCCTCATTAGCAGTACTATCGTATGGCACTCCAATACTATTGGGGGCAGATCCACCAGTGTCTTGCTGGCTAGGGTTACCGGCTTTCCACCATTCATCGGCAAACGAAAAAAGGGTAACGCCCATGCATACATCGCTTTTAGATAAAATTCCGGATAAAATCTTTTGTGTAGCAACTGCCTGCAAATCCTCTCTCTCAGCGCTCTCACGATTGTCATAGCTATCTGCTCCAGCCTCAGAAACATACATGGGCTTGTCTGAAATTGCCAGGAATTCTTCAATCGCAGGAACGTCATCGTCCCAACGGTACAAATTCATTCCCCAAATATCGACACTTGGACAACTGTTAAGCGCCAAGGCGCTAGGCACCTCACCGTGAGCCGTTGCTACAGGATGATTTGTGTCAATAGCCTTAATTTTTTTGGCAACATCCTCCAACGTGCGATACCAATTGTTTAGGCTTCCGCCAAACCAATCAGGATGGTAGTTGTTTTCATTTCCTACCTCCCACATCAAAATCGCCGGATGCGTCATGAATGTGCTAACATAATCTTCGTAATTGCCGTTATAATCGACTTGCATAATAATTTTGATCCCAGCATTTTGAAAAGCGTCTAATTCTGCTCTATTTGATATTGGCGCATAGACTCTAATGGTATTGATATTTGCTTCTTGCATCAGGGGAATATCATTTTGGTAATCAAAAAAACCATTACGACCATAGCAAATTCCTTTGATGTAATAGCTGTTGCCATCAACAAATAACTTTTTTTGAGAAATGGTCACAACCGAAGGAGTATTTGGCTGTGGTTGTGTCGTATCTCCTGGCTCATTACTACTACTAGAACAGCAAATGAATAGAATAAGCATAGAATAGAGTAAATAATATGATTTTGTTGACATTTAATTGGATTTATATAGTTTGAATACGGTTCGTTGATTTCCGTATAAAATTTCTACGAAAATAATGTTTTTAGAAATTACCTCATTTTCAATCATATAGGATGGCGACTTAGGTTCGTAATTCTTCAAAAGTTGTCCATTTAGATTATACATATTTATGGCGTGTATGGGTTGTGTATAACTTGACACCATCCATCCTTCACGATTGGGGACAACGGAAATTTGTTTGGGTATAAAGTCTTTATGGGACAGCGTGAAACTTCCCAAGTTGTTTTTGTAAACGCGGATGTAATCAACAGCAAGGGTGTCTTCTGAAAAATTTGGATCTATAGCGCCCGCACCCTTATTACCCCCCAAAGCAAGGTTCATAATAATAAAGAACTTGTTGTGAAATGTACTTATTTCACTAATAGTCATTTCCCAAGCCCAATTGCCATTAATCGTTGTTTTGAGTGCCGTTGGTGTCCACTCAAAAGTATAGGTATTAAATCCATTTGGATCTGGAATTGCCGCTTCTCTACCATAGGAGGCATTTGAGCCGTTATGTGACCAATGCGCTGTTGAAATATTTACAGCCTTATTTGAAAACTGTTCGATGATATCAATCTCTCCACTAGAGGGCCATCCCACTTCGGGATTGTTAGAGCCTAAGAGCCAAACTGCAGGCCAAGTTCCCGCAGTAGAAGGTAGTTTTGCTCGGACTTCAATTTTACCGTATTGAAATGAAAAAAGGTGTTGTGTTTTTACACGGGCTGATGTGTACGAAGTTCCACTTTTAATCGCTACAATATTTAGACTTCCGTTTTCCACATAAACATTTTCAGGGCTATTAGTGTAGTATTGGGCTTCAAAATTCCCCCATCCTTGTGAGCCTGTGCCTATGTCATACGTCCAGTTCTTATGACAGAGTAATCCGTCTTGATCAAACTCATCTGCCCATATTAATTCATATTGTGAGCTTGATGGCATATTCCCCGTATGATTTAAAAGGCAGTCAGGTAAAGGGTCGCCTGTTCTGTACAGGGCAATATCATCTATATAGTAGGTGTCGTTTTGACCACCATTGCCCATTGCTCCATTATCGAATATTAGAGTTATTCTGTTGTATGTGTTAAACGAAATTTGTGAAAAATCAAAAATAAGTGTTTCCCATTCATTTGTTTTTGTCAGAGTCTTTTCAACAGCATAATTGATGTTTTGATTTTCCTTGTTCTCGACTTTAAATAATAATCTTGCATTACTTTTATGTGAAAACACCTTTACTGAAAACGTATTATTAGCTATAAAATCTAAGCTTTGGGATAAATCTGAATAAGCCCCTGCCCAAGTCTTACCTGTGTCTTTTATCATTTTTCCCACTTTATCAGATTGATTAGACGAGTTTTGATAAGGGTTTGAAATAGTTATCATGGTTCCACCGTCAAAACCTACCCACGTGGTAGTGGATTCAAAATCAATAGGCAAGTTTTGAGAAAAAAGACCTAACCCGCCTGTAAAAACAAAAACTAGCGCGACTAAAGAATTATTGAATTTCATTAATTTTTATTGATCGAATTACAAAAATGGTCAAAAAAAATTACGATAACTTAAAAAAAACCTGTACAATTCCACTACTATGCATATCGCATTAACCCGAGGCTAAAACTCATGGTTTAGGATATGGTTGTCCAATTCCTCAAAGCACTTTGACAAGAAGCTTTACTAAATTACGCTATTGCCATGACGAAATTGACTAATTGAAAATCTAAAATGGCACAAAACAAATACCACTCTTAATTATGGTTGCTCTAGCAGATGCTCAAAAAAAAGCCACAACAAAAGTTGCGGGTTTTGTACACCCAAAGGCGTCATTTTCGAAACAGTAGTTAATATTTTTACAAAACCTTAAAGATTTAATTTAAAACGCATTGACACATTTTGGGTGCATTTTTTTTACTTTTCAAAGATGAAATATTTATGTGTTAGTCTCGTTTTGTTATTCGTTATATCCCCTGCGATTTCTCAAGAAATTCAGCTTTTTGGACATAGAGGTGCTAAAGGTCATGCGCCAGAAAACACGGTGGTTTCTGTGAAGAAGGCGTTAGCTTTTGACGTTGATGGTGTTGAAATCGATGTGTTTCGTTGCCAATCAGGGGAAATTGTTGTTTTTCATGACAAATCACTTGATAAATTAACCAACGGTAGTGGAAAAATTGAAGAGAAAACATTAAAACAACTTAGCACGCTAAAAGTACTGGGAAGTGAACCTATTCCAACGCTTGACAAAATCATTGCTGTTATCAATGGAAGCGCCCAACTTAACATTGAACTTAAAGGAAAAAATACCGCAGAGGGAGTGTTTAATATAATGAAGAAAGCCATTAAAAGTGGTCGTTGGAAAGCGGATCAGTTGTTTGTTTCTAGTTTTGACTGGGATGAGTTACGCGATTTTAAAAAGCTTACAACTGAATTTGGCATTGCGGTCTTAACAGATAAGAATCCTCTTGACGCAATTCCAGTTGCACGTGAACTCAATGCGTTTGCAATTAACCCCAAGCATAGTCATTTGACACAGGAAATAGTCAATGATATTCACAGTGAGGGGTTTGAAATTCACACATGGACTGTAAATAAAAAGAAACGAATCGAAGAACTTATTTCTTGGAAAGTTGATGGGATTATCACCGATTTTCCAGACATGGTTTTCTAAAAAAATATCCCCAAGGATAAAAAATTGTTCTTGAGGATACTCGTACCTTGGGTGGGAATCGAACCCACACTCTCGAAAGAACTGGATTTTGAATCCAGCGCGTCTACCAATTCCGCCACCAAGGCAAATGGATGGCAAATGTAGCCAATAATTTTATTGTGTCATAAGAAAAACCCCTCCACAACTTCGCAACCTCAAATAAATTCCTACATTTGCATCCCGCATAAAAACTATGGGAAAAACAACATTAGAATCGAAGATTTTTGCTTGTACACAAAGTACCGCATTGGCCAAAGATATTGCCAAGTGCTACGGAAGTCCACTTGGGAATGTGTTGTTCTCGCGATACAGCGACGGAGAGTTTCAGCCTTCTTTTGAGGAATCTATTCGTGGCTCTCGGATATTTATCATTGGATCTACCAATCCATCTTCTGAAAATTTAATGGAAATGTTGCTTATGCTTGATGCGGCAAAACGTGCTTCTGCGCGTCACATCACAGCGGTTATGCCATACTTTGGCTGGGCTAGACAAGACAGAAAAGATAAGCCGCGCGTACCCATTGGTGCTAAACTGATTGCTAAACTTTTAGAAGCTGCAGGGGCTACACGCATTATCACTATGGATTTGCACGCAGATCAAATTCAAGGCTTCTTTGAAAGACCTGTAGATCATTTGTTTGCATCATCGTTGTTTCTACCCTATTTAAAATCGTTACATATTGATAACCTCACAATCGCATCGCCTGACATGGGTGGTTCAAAGCGAGCGTATGCGTATTCAAAGTATTTGGAAAGTGATGTGGTGATATGTTACAAGCAGCGTAAAAAAGCAAATATCATTTCGCACATGGAGCTTATCGGAGATGTAAAAGGGAAAAATGTGGTGCTTGTTGATGACATGGTTGATACCGCTGGCACGCTTACCAAAGCTGCAGACTTGATGATGGAAAGAGGGGCAAAGAGTGTTCGTGCCGTATGTACCCACCCGCTTCTTTCTGGTGAAGCCTACGAACGTGTAGAAGCGTCTACCCTTACAGAGCTCATCGTAACTAACTCCATACCACTTTCGAAAAAGAGTAAAAAAATTAAAGTATTGAGCTGTGCTCAATTGTTTGCCGAAGTCATGTATAATGTACATCATAACGAATCGATTTCAGGCAAATTTGTCATGTAATAAACACTAAATATGAAATCAATTACCATTAACGGATCTAAAAGAGAAAGCGTGGGCAAGGTTGCGACCAAAGCCTTACGTAATGCTGGACAGGTTCCTTGCGTATTATACGGAGGGGAAACGCCAGTGCACTTTGCTGCAGACGAAAGAGCGTTTGCTAAACTTGTATACACTCCAAATGCGCATACGGTGGTTGTCGACTTGGGCGATAACGGAACTTTCAATGCCATTTTGCAGGATATTCAATTTCACCCAGTTTCAGATAAAATCCTTCATATAGACTTTTATCAACTTTTCGACGACAAAGAGGTGTCTATGGATATTCCTGTGGTACTTAAAGGAGCTGCGCCTGGCGTACTCAACTCGGGAGGTGTATTGAGCCGCAACAAACGTAAGCTTCGCGTACGTGCTATTCCAACCAACCTTCCTGACACTATTGAGGCAGATATTTCAGGTCTTGAACTTGGAAACAAGCTATATGTAACGGAATTAGCAAACGAAGCATTTAAGTTTTTGCATCCAGACAATACCGTTGTGTGTCAAGTGCGTACTTCTAGAACTTCTATCAAAGCTGAAGAAGGTGAAGAAGTTGAAGGGGCTGAAGAGGGAGCTGAAGAAACAGCTACTGAAGAATAATAATTCTCTTAATAACTATATAAAAGCATCTCGTCTAACACTGAGATGCTTTTTTTATTTTTACACAGATGAAACTCCGCATTCCATTTTTTTCATCTACCAAAAAACAAGAAGCCGATATGAAATCTTTTTTGATTGTTGGACTAGGCAATATTGGCGTTGACTACAAAGGAACACGTCATAATATAGGATTTGATGTGGTTGATGCACTTGCTAAAGAAAAGGAAACTTCTTTTGAAACACTTCGTTACGGTGATGTGGCCAAAATAACAAACAAAGGGAAAAACGCTTACCTGCTAAAGCCAAACACGTTTATGAATCGCAGCGGAAAAGCAGTGCGATACTGGATGCAGCAAAAGAAAATACCTAAAGAAAATTTACTTATTATAACAGATGATATTAATTTAGATTTTGGGTTTTTACGCATGCGTAAAAAAGGTTCAGACGGGGGACACAATGGGTTGAAAGACATTTGTGCGCAACTAAATTCGTCCGGTTATACGCGTTTGCGTTTCGGTATTGGAGCTGATTTTAACAAAGGCAGGCAGGTTGATTTCGTATTACAGCCGTGGAACACTGATGAGGTAAAAACACTCCCTTTTGCCATTGAAAAGGCAACACAAGCCATCTGGTGCTTTATGGCTGAAGATGCTGTAGCTGCTATGAACAAGTTTAACGGTAACACACTGGAATTGTAATGAGTATTCTACGCCACAGCGCCACCTTCTCACCAAAAACACAAACTACAGTTACGGTTGGTACTTTTGATGGTGTACACCTTGGCCATCAAAAAATTATTAAACAATTGGTAGCTTCTGCTAAAAAAAATGGCAGCGCACCAACACTTCTGACCTTTGATCCACACCCTAGAAAAGTAGTGCAACCAAATGCTTTTGTTGAATTGATTCAGACCATAGAGGAACGCGCCGAAACACTTGCCAGCTTAGGGCTCGAACACATGGTAGTTCACCCCTTTACAAAAGCATTTTCCCAACTTAGCGCAGCTGATTATGTCAAAGATTTTTTGGTCGACATGCTAAACATTGACCAAATAATTATTGGGTATAATCATAGGTTTGGTAAAAACCGAATGGCAAGCGTCGAGGAATTACAGCATTATGGTGCCATTTATGGTTTTGAAGTGACACAGATAAATGCCGAGGAATTGGACAATATTTCTATTAGTTCGACCAAAATAAGAACAGCAATTGCAATGGGTGATGTGGTTACGGCGCATGCGTTTTTAGGTCATCCGTTTACCCTGTCTGGAACTGTTATAAAAGGAAAACAACGCGGTCGTACAATGGGGTTTCCCACCGCCAATATTGCCATAAATCATCCCGACAAAATTATTCCTAAAAATGGCGTTTATGCCGTTCGTGTACGGCTACAACAAAAAGATCATTTGGGTATGATGAACATTGGACTCAACCCAACTGTTAATGGCGAAGACAGGAGTATTGAAGTGCATATTTTTAATTGGGCAGAAAATGTCTATGATCAGTACATACAGGTATCCCTCATTGACCGTATTCGCGACGAACTCAAATTTGATTCGCTTACTGCACTTCAAAAACAACTGGAAAAAGATAAACAGGTTATTTTGACTGCCTACAATACTTTACCTTTGTAAAAAACACAATTATGCTGACTCCTTCGTACGTTCGTCAACATTTTGATTTGGTGGTTGCTGCATTAAAAAAGCGCAATTTGGACGCTAAGCCGCTTTTGGATCAACTTCTCACTTTAGACGAAGTACGTCGAGCTATGCAAGCCGAACTTGACCAAACACTCGCACAAGCCAATAGTATCGCCAAAGAAATTGGCAGCCTATTTAAGCAGGGCGCTACAGATGAAGCCAATCAAAAAAAGGAAGCCTCAGCGGAATTGAAAGCCAAGGCAAAAACGATACAAACCAAACTCCAAGAAACAGCAGGCGAGTTGCAAGAAATACTATACCAACTTCCAAACATTCCACACCAAAGCGTCCCCAAAGGAAACACCGACGAGGACAACGAGGAAATCTTGCAAAAAGGGACAATTCCCGCGCTAGAAAACGATGCACTCCCCCATTGGGAATTGGCAAAAAAATATGACCTTATAGACTTTGAGTTAGGAGCAAAAATCACAGGTGCGGGATTTCCTGTTTATACAGGTAAAGGCGCCAAATTACAACGCGCACTCATCAACTATTTTTTGGATTTCAATACTGCAGCAGGATACGGAGAAGTGCAAGTGCCGCATATGGTAAATGAAGCGTCTGGACTTGGAACAGGGCAATTACCAGACAAAGAAGGGCAAATGTATCACGTCACCGAAGACGATTTATACCTCATTCCAACTGCCGAAGTTCCTGTGACCAATATCTATCGCGACAGTTTGTTACAAGAAAGTGAATTGCCTATTCAACTCACCTCATATACACCTTGCTTTAGACGCGAAGCCGGAAGCTACGGCGCACATGTACGTGGATTGAATAGGTTGCATCAATTTGATAAAGTTGAACTCGTGCGCATAGAGCAACCCGAAAACTCGTACAACGCGTTGGACGAAATGGTAACGCATGTTGGGAAACTATTAGAATCCTTAGAATTACCCTACCGCATTTTACGATTATGCGGGGGCGACTTGGGCTTTACCTCAGCACTAACTTTTGATTTTGAAGTGTATTCAACAGCGCAAAACCGTTGGCTAGAAGTAAGCTCTGTTTCAAACTTTGAATCTTTTCAAGCCAATAGATTAAAGCTGCGTTACAAAACCAAAGAGGGTAAAAAACAATTAGCGCACACACTAAATGGAAGCGCATTGGCACTGCCAAGAATTGTGGCAGGGTTATTAGAAAATCATCAAACTGCCAATGGGATTCGCATTCCAAAAGTATTGGTTCCATATACAGGTTTTGACCGCATCGATTAGTATGAAAATTTATAATATCACATTTATTGTTGAGCCAACTATTGAGCAAGAATGGGCAACATATGTAGACAAAGAATTACTTCCCGAACTCGCACAATCAGTACAACAAATAGACTTGTTACGCGTTGAATTTGAGGACGGCATTGAGCCCGTAAAAGGGACTACATTTAGCGTGCAATTTTATTGTTCGGAGCCCGAACATTTAACTTGGGTAAAAGAAATTGGGCATCAGCTTGCCGTGCAAAAATTATATCGTTTGTTTCCAAAAGATTGGGTAGCGTTTGCTAGCCGATTGGAGTTTTTGAAATCCTACTCATGAGTGTTCGTCCAAAAAAATACTTGGGGCAACACTTTTTGACCGATCATAATATTGCACAAAACATCGCAAATACACTTTCAGGCAATAACTACAACGACGTTCTGGAAATTGGTCCTGGTATGGGTGTATTAACCCAATATCTTTTGCCAAAGCCGTTTACGACAAGTGTGATTGAAATCGATTCCGAGTCGGTGAACTACCTAAAAACTCATTTTACTAAACTTGAAAATCGCATCATAGAAGGAGATTTTTTAAAGCTTTCGTTAGCTGAGTATTTCAAAGGGCAAGTGGCTATCATTGGTAATTTCCCTTATAATATTTCCAGCCAAATTTTATTTCGTGTTATAGAACAACGTCATCTTGTCCCCGAGTTTTCTGGAATGTTTCAAAAAGAGGTTGCAACGCGCATTTGCGAAAAGCCAGGAACTAAAGCCTACGGGATTTTGTCTGTTCTTACTCAAGCATTTTACGACACCGAATATGTATTTAATGTATCCCGGTTTGTGTTCAATCCGCCGCCAAAGGTGGCCTCTGGCGTGATTCGGCTCACCCGAAAACAAGATTTTACCCTTCCTTGTAACGACAAACTGTTCTTTAGGATAGTCAAAACCGCCTTTCAACAACGACGCAAAACCCTGCGGAACAGTCTAAAATCGCTTGGGCTCTCGGCTAGTTTAAAAGAAGATAGTATCTTTGGTGAGCGCCCAGAACGCTTGGGTGTTTCGGAGTTTATAGAGCTAACACAAAAAATAGCGGATGACACCCTTTCAACTCAATGACGAATTACTAGCGCAAATAAAAAGCGACATTGAGCAACGCAATACCGCTGCGCTAAAAAAACTTGCCAGCGAATACCACTACGCTGACCTCGCTGAAATTGTTGATGAGCTATCTATAGATGAAGGGATTTATCTTATTAAGCTTCTGGACTCTGAAAAAACTTCTGAAGTCCTTACTGAAGTTGACGAAGATATCAGAGAGTCCATCTTAGAGCTGCTTTCTGTCAAGGAAATTGCGGAAGAAGTTGAAGAGTTAGACACCGATGACGCCGTAGATATAATTGCTGAACTTCCTGAAGAACGACAAGCAGAAGTTATTGCGCAAATAGAAGATGAAGGACGTGCCCAAGACATTCAAGAACTGCTAACATATGACGAAGATTCTGCAGGAGGGCTTATGGCAAAAGAATTGGTGAAGGTTAATGAAAACTGGACCGTTACCAAGTGTGTTCGTGAAATGCGTGTTCAGGCCTCAGAGGTGAAGCGTGTGCATTCCATTTATGTTGTAGATGATGGTGATACTTTGATAGGAAGGTTGTCGTTAAAAGATCTACTAACTGCTAACGACCGCGCTAAAATTAAATCGGTATACATTCCAAAAGTTGATTTTGTAAATGTAAACGATGAAGGGGAGGAAGTCGCAAAGCTAATGGCAAAATATGACCTCGAAGCTGTGCCCGTAGTAGACAACAAAAAAAAACTATTGGGCAGGATTACTATTGACGATATTTTAGATTTTATTAAAGAAGAAGCCGATAAGGATTACCAATTGGCGGCAGGTATTGCTACAGATGTGGAAGCCGATGACAGCATTGTTGATTTAACAAAAGCGCGCTTGCCTTGGCTTATTTTAGGACTTATCGGAGGACTTGGAAGCGTGTATATCCTCGAAGGATTTGAAGATGTCATGCGCCATCCTACTTATAAAACACTGTTCTTTTTCACTCCACTCATTGCGGCAATGGCTGGAAATGTTGGGGTACAGTCCTCGGCTATTATTGTTCAAGGACTCGCAAATGACATTGTTAAAGGCAGCTTGTTTAGTCGCTTACTTAAAGAAGTTGGACTAAGTCTTATTAACGGAGTTGCGTTAGGTGGATTGCTTATTGTGTTTGGATATTTTCTAGGGATCGATACCCTGGTGAGTTTTACTATTGCCCTTTCCATGCTGTGTGTCATTGTAGTTTCGGCACTTATTGGCACTTTTGTACCCATTATTTTAGACAAGAACAACATCGATCCTGCTATTGCGACAGGACCTTTCATAACAACTAGCAATGATATTTTTGGCATTTTCCTATTCTTTTATATTGCCAAAATTATTTTAGGATTTTAACATGATACGGATTTTGCATGTAGATACAAACCACCCGAGCCTTGTGGAAGGTTTTGAACATTTGGGGTTTGAAAATACGGTCAATACTACTGCTTCTAAAGAAGAAATTGAAAAAGAGATTGCTAAATTCCACGGGCTTGTAATTCGAAGTCGATTCCCAATTGATACGCCTTTCTTAAGTAAGGCGGTAAACCTTAAGTTTATAGCTCGCGTGGGTTCAGGATTGGAAAATATTGATGTTCGTGCCGCAGAAAAATTAGATATTAAAGTAGTGTCTGCTCCCGAAGGGAATAGTCCTGCGGTTGGCGAGCACGCCTTGGCTTTGCTGCTAAGTTTGTTTAATAAAGTCCCTAAAGCAAATACCGAGGTGCGAGACGGGATTTGGCAGCGTGAGGCTAATCGTGGAGAAGCGTTGGATGGAAAAACCATAGGGATTATTGGATATGGACATACAGGAAAACAGTTTGCCAAAAAGCTCTCTGGGTTTGATGTAACCGTATTGTGTCATGATATTGTTCCTAACCTTGGAGATGTTTTTGCCACACAAGTCACACTAGATGAATTGCAAAAAAGCGCCGATATTGTAAGCCTCCATTTGCCATTAGACCATAGCACATTACATTATATAAACCGTGAATTCGTAGAACGGATGCGCAAGCCATTTTGGCTTATCAATACGGCAAGAGGTAACCAAGTGGTAACTGCCGATTTAATTGATGCACTTAAGAACAAGTCGATTCGTGGAGCCTGTCTTGACGTGCTAGAAATGGAAACAGCTGCCTTTGACGTTTCCATAGAGCCTTCAGACGCATGGAACTATTTGTCAGCGCACCCAAATATTATCTTTTCGCCACATGTTGCAGGATGGACTGTTCAAAGCCACGCAAAACTTAGTGAGGTAATTCTTGACAAAATCAAAGTGCTTTTACACAAAGGTTATTTTATGTAATCTTAACACAAAGAAAACCTTAAAAACTCATGTAAGTTCTTTCTTCGTTAATATGAAAAATATTTTAATCCTTTGTACGGGGAATTCTTGTCGAAGTCAAATGGCACACGGATTTATGCAATTTTATGGCGGAAAAAAGTTGTCTGTTTATAGTGCCGGTATAGAAACTCACGGCCTAAATCAGCGCGCAGTAAGCATCATGCAAGAAGCTGGAATAGATATTAGCGAACACACTTCAAATCACGTGGATGAATATATCAATATCCCATTTGATCATATCATCACAGTTTGCGATCACGCGCAAGAAAATTGTCCTTTCATTCCAAGTGAAAAGGCGCAACGTTGGCACAAAAATTTCAGCGACCCTTCAAAAATAAAATCTGAAGATGAGAATGAAATTCTTAAAGCTTTTGCTGCTACTCGTGATGAAATCAAGGCGTATTGCAAGACTTTTGTAAAAACTTATTTACTAGACTGAGTTATTTGCTTCCAAACTGGCTTGGAATTCTTCCAATACAGGCTTAACCGTATTGGCGGGAATATCTTTTACCTTAATATACATAAGTCCATCAATAGCATAATTAAACAATGGGTCAACGTTGAATGACACCACACGTGCATTCTGCTTAATGTACTTTTTAATTAGTACAGGCAACCGCAATGCACCGGGTTCTACTTCTTCAATAAGCTTATCAAATTTGTTTAAATCAGCTGAGGTTTCGCCGAAAACAAACTCCTTATCTGCGTCATTTAGTTTTACCTTAAATTGTTTTTTTGGTGTAATGTATTGCGCCAAAAAAGGGTCGTAATAATGTGACCGCATAAATTCAATCATCAATGACTTGGTGAATTTTGAAAATTGATTACTGATACTTACGCTTCCCATAAGGTAATCGTATTCTGGATGGCGTAGCGTTGCGTGAATAATGCCTTTCCAAAGTAGAAAAAGCGGCATTGGACGTTGCTGATATTCTTGGGCCACAAATGCTCTGCCAAGCTCCATAGTATTATTGAGCATATAATGTATTTCGGTGTCAAATTTAAACAGATCAGCGAGATAAAATCCCGATATTCCACGCTTATTCATAAGCACTTTACCTAGACCCAAACGATATGCGCCTACCATGCTTTTGGCATTGTGATCCCACAAAAACAAATGCAGATAGTCCTGATCAAAATGATCAAGGTCAAGAGGTTTGTTGGTTCCTTCACCTACGGCTCTAAAAGCCATTTCGCGCTGTCTGCCAATTTCAGTTAGGATGTTAGGGATTTCCAAAGAGGAACTCAAAAAAAGCTCGTAATCTTTAGATGCTAAAAGTGATTTATTTTGCCGCTGTAGTAATGCAATTTCCTTTTCTAGTACAGAAAGTGCCATAGCTGGAGCAATAGGTTCAACTTTTTTACTTCTTCTACGCAAAGGCCGTGGCACACGTTTGAGCAGATGCTTGCGCTCAAAACTATTGGACAACATATAAACTTTACGACGCATAAATGACGCATAATCCGATACAGTTTCATGATTGTCTTGGTCTTTTAAAGCAATGGCTTTCCCTATGCGAACGTCAATAGTACGATTCCGCTGTGTGAGTAGTTCTGCGGGTAGTCTTGCCGTGCGTAAGAGCCCATGTATTTTGGCTAAACGATAAAAAAGCGGACTGTTACGGGCATGAAAATAAATGGGCACAACAGGTACTTTAGAACGCTGAATAAGGCGCATGGTGGCTTCGTTCCAATCGGGGTCAATGGCAACTTGTTTTTTTATTTTAGAAGCTACTTCACCTGCAGGAAAAACAGCAAAAAGCCCTTCGTTTTCTAAATGCCGTAAAACACTTCTAAAGCCCGCTAAACTCGACTTTGGAGACTGTTTTTCGTTAAACGGATTTACTGGAACAATCCACTTTTTTAATGGTATAGCGCGCTCTAGCAAAAAATTTGCCATCAATTTTACATCTGGGCGAACTTGCTGTAAAAAGTGCATCAAAATGATGCCATCAATTCCGCCTAATGGATGGTTTGACACCAATACTACAGGCCCTTTCTGTGGAATTCTTTTTAGCTCTTCAGGGCTGATATGATATTTAATCTGAAAATGATATAGAAGTGCTTCTAAAAACTGAGACTCGTCTCCGCTGGATAGGCTTTTGTCATACACCTTATTAATGTCGTCCAAGCTAAGAAACCAAAGCACGAAGTGACCAACAATACGACCAAAAAAACCTGTTTTGGCAAGTCCAAGTACAGCAGCTACATCGGTTGAATGTACAAGAGGCATTTGGGTATTTTAGGTTAAATATACTATTTCATCACCAATTGTAGTGTTGTTTCAGTACGTTGCTCAAGTATCAATTCGTTGGATTTTAACAGTGAAGTCGCGGAGTCATCTTCAAAATGACGAATGGTATACAATGTTACATTTGGAGTGTATTGCACATCAAAACGTGCGCGCAAGTTATGTAATAAGGTTTCCACATTGTGATACTTATCATTGATACAAACCGAAAAACTAATGGCTGAGTTCTGAATTAAGTCAACCGACATTTTATGCTCGTGTAACAATTTGAAAATATCGCTGATATTGTCTTCCACAACAAAAGAAAAATCACGCGTTGACAGACGCAACAAGGAAAGGCCTTTTTTTACAATATAACAAGGAATCTCTGGGCGCATGCGAACGCCTTTGCCAACCTGAGTGCCATTTTCTGTTGGGTTTAAAAACGACTTCACAAACAACGGAATTTCTTTGCGTTGTAGTGGTTGTAAGGTTTTTGGATGAATCACTGAGGCGCCATAAAATGCCAATTCAATAGCTTCCTGATATGATATGTGATGCAACAATTGTGTTTTATCAAAAACTCTTGGGTCGGCATTTAGTACTCCTGGTACATCTTTCCAAATGGTAACATCAGTAGCCCCAAGACAATAGGCAAAAATAGCAGCTGAATAATCAGACCCTTCCCTGCCTAAAGTTGTAGTGAAATTGTTATCGTCAGAGCCTATAAACCCTTGTGTGATTTTAAGCGTTCTCCATTGAACTTGATTCTGAATTGCTAATTGTGTGCGCTTCCAATCCAAGTGGGCGCTACGATAAAAATTATCTGTTTTTATACATGATCTAGCATCAATCCACTCAGCAGCTATACCAATATGATTTAAATACGCGCAAATAATCGATGTAGAAACCAACTCTCCAAAACTCACAACCTGATCATACACAAAAGCCTCATGTGGGGAACGGTTGTTAGCCAAAAAAGTATGGCATTGTTCAAAAAGGTTTTTAACGCGTTTGCTTACCGGTGAGTTGGGTGCTTCAAAAAGTTCATCTATAATGTGTTGATGAAATACCTCAACATCTTGCAAGGCAGTTTTAGACGATTCAGGTTGTGTAAAATATGCCTCAACAACTCCCTCTAAAGCATTTGTAGTTTTGCCCATTGCTGAAACAACTACAACCGTATTTTCATGACCTGTTTCGGTCAATACCTTTACTACATTTTTTACCCCTTCTGCATCTTTTACAGAGGCCCCTCCAAACTTAAATACTCGCATGATGTTTTGCTATAAATTTCTGCATTTCCCCCTGTGTCATCTGGGTGATTTTCCACTCCGAGAATACGGTTGCCCCATGTTTTTCATAAAAATCAATGGCAGGTGTATTCCAATCTAATACTGCCCATTGAATGCGTCGAACTCCAGAATTATGGGCAAACGAAATAAACTTTTGCAGTAATTCAAATCCAATTCCCTTACCACGATGTGATTTGGTGACAATCAAATCCTCTAAATGCCAAGACTTGCCTTTCCAAGTAGAATAACATGGGTGAAAAAGCGCAATACCGACAATATTTTGATTTAGTTCTGCTACAAAACATTGAAATTGAGGGTTGTCACCAAAACCGTCTTGAACAAGTTCCATTTCGGTAACAGCAACTGCATTGGGTTCTCGTTCAAAATCAGCCAGTTCCTGAATTAACGCAAGAATAGCCGCGGCATCAGTTGAAATAGCTTCACGAATGTATACCTCTTTCATCGGGGGCAAATGTAATAACTCTTGCGTGAATAAACTGATTTTAACCTCACAGTAGGTAACGAATTTGTTTAAAAAATAACGCCGACGCATTTTGTAGGGCTTGTACTTTGTATTTTTACCAAAAAGTACGTGTGACCAATCTTCCTGTATTATACCAAAATAATCTGCAATTTCGTGCGGTTTACGAAAGCCTCTGTGCTAATGGTAATGCTGTTGTCTCTGGCTTAATTGGTTCTAAACACAGTTTTTTGGTCAAGTCGTTGTTTGATCAACACCCCGATACCACCATATGGATTCTTAATAACAAAGAAGAAGCTGCTTATTTTTTAAATGATTTGGAGGTATTACTACCAAATCCCCCTCTTTTTTTTCCATCAAGCTATCGTAGACCTTACAACATTGAGGAAACCGATAACGCCAATGTGTTATTACGCGCTGAAACACTACAAAAGTTAAAAGAGCTTCCAAAACAGCTCGTGGTAACTTACCCAGAAGCACTTTTTGAACAGGTCCTTACACCAAAGGAATTGAAGCGCAAAAAGCTGTCCATAAATATAGGAGATGAGTTGAGCATTGACTTTGTCAACGAAACGCTTTTTGAGTTTGGGTTTAGTCGTGTAGATTTTGTTGCAGAGCCAGGTGAGTTTGCTGTTCGTGGAGGCATTTTAGATGTACATTCTTTTAGTCACGACCAGCCATTTCGGATAGAATTTTTTGGAGATGAAGTAGATACCATTCGCACATTTGATGTGACAAGCCAACGCTCTACGCAGTCCCTTAATCAGGCCCAAATCCTTGCCAATATTGAACAAAAAGAAAAAGAAGAGGTGCGGCAATCCTTACTTGCGTTTCCATCAGCAAACACATTGGTTTGTGTTCAAAACGAATCCGTAATTACGGCTGAACTTGATGCGCTTTTCAAGCATGCCCAAAAGGCCTTTGAAAATATTTCAGGTGAAATCAAAAGGCAGTCTCCAAAGGAATTGTTTATTGACGGAAAAACATTTTCAAAAGGACTGAGTATTTTACCCAATGTTCATTTTTCGCCTTCTGGTAAAACATCCACACATACTTTTTCTTGCCAGCCGCAACCCCACTTTAAGCGCAAATTTGACTGGTTTTCAGAGCATCTCAATGAAAACTATGCGCAACAACGCACCAATCATATTTTTTGTGCCTCCGAAACACAAAAAGAACGACTGACACAAATCATTGAAGAACTTGTTCCTGAAACACCCTTTCATTGTTGGGTAGCTCCACTATATCAAGGCTTTATAGATGAAGACGAAAACATCGTTTGCTACACGGACCACCAGCTTTTTGAGCGCTATCACAAATTCCGACTAAAAAATGGTTATTCTAAAAAGCAGGCCATTTCACTCAAGGCTTTGGCACAGCTTGAGGTAGGCGATTACGTTACGCATATCGATCATGGAATTGGCACCTTTGGCGGATTGCAACGGATTGATGTTGAAGGTAAAACACAAGAAGCCATAAAGTTGTTTTATGGCGATAGAGACATTTTGTATGTGAGCATTCATTCCCTACATAAAATTTCTAAGTTCAATGGCAAAGATGGCGCTGTACCAAAAGTGTATAAACTTGGTTCTGGCGCGTGGAAAAAAATCAAGCAAAAGACCAAAAAGAAGGTAAAAGAAATTGCGTTTAATTTGATTAACGTTTACGCCAAAAGACGTATGAACAAAGGGTTTTCCTGTGGTCCAGATACTTATTTGCAGCACGAGCTGGAAGCCTCATTCTTGTTTGAAGACACCCCCGATCAGCGTACTGCGACTCAAGCTGTAAAGCAAGACATGGAAGATCAAAAACCGATGGACAGATTGGTTTGCGGAGATGTGGGATTTGGAAAAACTGAAGTGGCCATTCGCGCAGCGTTTAAAGCAGTAGACAACGGCAAACAAGTCGCGGTATTGGTGCCCACCACTATTTTGGCATTTCAACACTATAATACATTTGTGAAGCGTTTAAAAGAGTTTCCTGTAACTATTGATTACCTCAACCGATTTCGATCAACTAAACAGAAACGAGAGGTGCTTGAAGGTATTGATAATGGGGCAATTGATATTGTAATTGGAACACATCAATTGGTTGGGAAAGCTGTTTCGTTTAAAGATTTGGGCTTACTCATTGTGGATGAGGAACAAAAGTTCGGGGTAAGTGTAAAAGAAAAGTTACGTAGCATGAAAGAGCATGTTGACGTGCTAACGTTGACCGCAACACCAATCCCACGGACCTTGCAATTCAGCCTTATGGCAGCCCGGGATTTATCTGTCATTAATACCCCTCCACCAAATCGGTACCCCATTGAAAGTCAAGTAATTTCTTGGAATGAAATCCAAATTCGAGATGCTGTAATTTATGAGTTACAACGTGGTGGGCAGGTGTTTTTTGTGCACAATCGGATTGAAAATATTGGAGAAGTGTCGGGAATGCTACAACGCCTAATCCCCGATGCTCGAATTGCTACCGCGCATGGACAACTTCCAGGAAATACGTTAGAAAACTTAATGCTTGGATTTATTGATGGATCATATGATGTGTTGGTAGCTACCACCATTATTGAAAGTGGACTGGACGTCCCTAATGCCAATACCATTTTTATCAATAATGCCAATCATTTTGGACTTAGTGATTTGCACCAAATGCGCGGACGTGTAGGACGAAGCAATAAAAAAGCCTTTTGCTATTTTATAACGCCTCCTTTTTCAGTGCTAACTGATGATGCACGCAAGCGTATGGAAGCCGTAAGCCAATACACCGCGCTAGGCTCTGGGTTTCAAATTGCCATGAAGGATTTAGAAATTAGAGGAGCAGGCGATCTTTTAGGTGGTGAACAAAGTGGTTTTATTAATGATATTGGTTTTGAAACCTATCAAAAAATACTCAAAGATGCTATTGAAGAGTTGCAACAAAATGAATTTAAAGCGCTTTATCCCAACCAAAAACCCATGCCGAAAGAATTGGTCCTAGACACCGATTTTGAAATCTTTTTCCCTACAGACTATATCAACAATGTTACCGAGCGCTTAACGCAATATCAAGAGCTTGCTACGCTAAAAACAGAGGACGAATTAACGGCATTTAGTGCGTCATTAATCGATAAGTTTGGAGCACTTCCAGAAGAAACATTGACGCTTTTCGATAGTGTAAGACTAAAGTGGTTGGGCGCATCATTAGGATTTGAAAAAATCATCTTAAAAAAGCAAAAATGTATTTGTACTTTCTTTGCCGACCCAGAAAGTTCATTCTATCAAAAAGAAGCCTTTCAATTTATATTGGGAAAATTAGGGGTCTTGAGCAAAGCACAACTCAAAGAAAAAAACACTAAAGAAGGACCCAAACTCGTATTGGTTATTGACGACGTTGTAACCATTCAAAAAGCTATTGTACTATTGAGTACACTTCAAGAACCTATAACTTCTTAAGGTCTTTTATGACTCGAAAAGCCTTGTCTACTTGATCATCATTTACTAAAATCGTGAATTCATTTGAAGTAGAAATCACTTCATAAATATTGATTCCTTCCCAAGAAAGGCGTTGGAAAACAAAATAATAAATGCCTGGAGTAGCAACATTTTCTGTAGGCAATTTTAATGTTATGGAAGATAGGTTTTCTTCTTTGTGTAAACATTCTTCATCCGCAAGATGTGTGTCAATTAACCCTGCAAGGTGTTCGCTGACCACTATATTACACTCATGTACGCCACGTGAAGAAGTATAAAAGTTCTCACTAGATAACTGTAATTGCGATAGTAATTTGGCTTGCGCTGATAAGAGCGTGTCGGAGACCTTAAAGTTATAATCGATTAGCGCAGATCGAACCGTAATATCGCCTATGTTTTTTAGTGTTTTTATGATTTTGTATGAATATCGAAATTCCAAATCAGTAGACAGGCGCTTGAGCGCCATGACGATAGCTCCTGTGCGTACGGGCTTCTGAGTTTGATCTTTAATGTCTTCAAGCATGATACGTGACAACGAAGTCAAGTTTATGATACCCTGCGTAAGTGCACTTATCAAAAAAGGTTTTGATTTAACATATACCTCAACGGCAGAAGCAATCGTTTTCATGTTTTTGTAATTATTTCACAAAGATATGTATAAAAACACAAAATGTTATATAAATAACAATTCAAAAGAAGTAAAACGCACTTTCGATATGCTCAATAGTAATATTCGGGATAACCCCTGTTATACTAACAATATCAAATCGTGTTTCACCTTGCCAGTTATGTTTTTGGATAAAAAATTCCGCAACCCGCGCCTATAGTTTACGTTTTTTGGGCGTAACAAACTCATAAGGTGCCCCATGAAAATTAGATTTTCGCCATTTAACTTCTACGATACAAAGCACATTTTCTTTTTGGGCAATAATGTCAACCTCTGCTTTTTGGTAATAAAAGTTACGCGCAACAATTGTGTAGCCTTGCTTTTGCAAAAAAACTTCTGCCAAGTCTTCCCCTTTCTTTCCTTTATCAACGGAATTCATGAATTTAAGATTTGAGTTTTTTAAAGATAAAAAATCACATCAAAGTACGGATATAAAATCGCTATTTTTGTGCCGAAGACTACTGTATGAGCAAACGATACACCATTACCGCTGCACTGCCCTACACAAACGGGCCTATCCATATTGGACACTTAGCAGGAGTGTATGTTCCGGCTGATATTTATGCCCGTTACCTTCGCATGCGGAACAAAGAAGTCTTATTTATTTGTGGAAGCGATGAGCATGGCGTTGCCATTTCAATGAAAGCTAAAAAAGAAGGCATTACCCCAAAAGAAGTCATTGATAAGTATCACAATATGATAAAAAACTCCTTTGATGCGTTTGGGATTTCATTCGATTATTACGGAAGAACATCTAGCGATGTGCATCGTAAAACAGCTCAAGAGTTTTTTAAAACCATGCACGACGAGGGTTGTTTTGAAACCCAAACCACAAAACAACTCTACGATGCTAAGGAAGATCAATTTTTAGCAGACAGGTATGTAACAGGCACCTGTCCAAAATGTGGCAATCCAGAAGCCTATGGAGACCAATGCGAGTCTTGTGGAAGTTCTTTAAATGCTACAGATTTAATTGAGCCTAAGTCGGCACTGTCTGGTGAACCCCCAAGCTTGAAAACCACTACGCATTGGTATTTACCCTTAGATCGTTATGAAGATTTTTTGCGTTCATGGATTTTAGAATCACATAAATCCGATTGGAAAACAAATGTATTAGGGCAAGTAAAATCATGGATAGACGACGGACTAAAACCTAGAGCTGTAACCCGTGATTTGTCATGGGGAATCCCTGTGCCAGTTGAAGGCGGTGAAAACAAAGTGTTGTATGTTTGGTTCGATGCACCCATTGGCTACATTTCAGCAACCAAAGAATGGGCACTGCAGACGGGGAAAGATTGGAAGCCCTACTGGCAAGGTAAAAACACTGAGCTCGTTCATTTTATTGGCAAAGACAATATCGTGTTTCATTGCATTATTTTTCCATCGGTGCTAAAAGCTATGGGGAGCTATATTCTGCCAGAAAACGTTCCTGCAAATGAGTTTTTAAACTTAGAAGGACAAAAGCTTTCTACCTCTAAAAACTGGGCCGTTTGGCTGCACGAGTACCTTGAAGACTTTCCAGGCAAGCAAGACGTGCTACGTTATGTATTGACTGCAAACGCACCAGAAACCAAAGACAACGACTTTACCTGGAGCGATTTTCAAACCCGTAACAACAGCGAGTTAGTTGCTATTTTTGGGAATTTTATTAATCGTGTCATGGTGCTTATGCGAAAGTATTACGACGGCAAAGTACCTGTGCCAAATGCGTACAACGAAGCAGATGAGTCCACCAGGTCCGAATTAGCTACTGCTCCTCATAAAATAGCAGCACTCATCGAACAGTACAAGTTTAGAGCTGCCTCTCAAGAAATGATGCAGTTAGCAAGGCTAGGAAATAAATATTTAGCAGACGAAGAGCCATGGAAATTGATAAAAACCAACCCTGATCGTGTGGCAACCATTATGCATACTGCCCTGCAAGTGGCCGCTGGCTTAGCAATTGTTTCTGAACCCTTTCTTCCTTATACAGCGCAAAAACTCCGCAATATGTTGCAGATTGAAAGCAATTTGGACTGGGATAGCTTGAACGGATTGTCACCCATAGGAGGCGGCCATCAATTAGGCGAGGCTACCCTTTTGTTTGAAAAAATTGAAGATGATGCTATAACCAAACAACTAGAAAGACTTACTTCCTAATTAAACTACTTGTTGCGTCCCCTACTTGACTCCTAATCAACTTGACAAATTTCTGAAGAATTAAGCGTTGTAACGTCTGAATTTCATATTTTTATGATACCAAATTTTACAATAATGACAAATTTACCTCTTTACAAAAGGTTTAGTGCGTTTGGATTGGCGCTTGTGCTATTCTCTTTTCCGCTATTTTTTTTACTTGAAATCGAAACAGCTCATTTTCTAAAAAATTTACAAGTATTCTATTCTGATGAAGGTGTGCTCTGTGTCTTTTTTTTAACAGGCATTGTATTTTTTTATCTTGGAATAATTCTAAGGAAATTTAACAAAGCCTAGGCTATATTTGTGGCAATGATTCGCATTGCCCATCATTCCATTTATGCACATCCATTGCCTGAAGGGCATCGGTTTCCTATGTTAAAATACGAAATTTTACCCGAGCAGCTTGTTCGTGAAGGGACATGTCAAAGGGAACAGTTTTTTGCTCCTGGCCGCATTTTAGATCAGCATGTTTTGCGTACGCATTGCTCAGAATATTACAAAAAACTAAACGCTGTATCACTAACCAAAAAAGAAATCAGACGAATTGGTTTTCCGCTATCACAAGAGCTTATTGAGCGTGAATGTATCATTGCTCAAGGCACCTTAAAAGGCTGTGCATTTGCATTAAAAAATGGCATTTCGTTCAATATTGCTGGTGGTACTCATCATGCCTTTTTTGACCGAGGAGAAGCATTTTGCCTGCTTAACGACCAAGCTATTGCTGCGAACTATTTACTAGTAACTGAGCAAGCAAAACAAATTCTAATCATCGACTTAGACGTTCACCAAGGCAATGGCACCGCTGCGCTTTTTCGTAATAACCCAAAGGTGTTTACTTTTTCGATGCATGGGAAAGCGAATTATCCTTTTCAAAAGGAGACTAGTGATTTGGACATAGCGCTTGAAGACAATACAAAAGACAACGAGTACCTGGATATTTTAGCACTTCAATTAGCGCATCTATTTTCCACAGTTCAACCTGATTTCGTGTTTTACCTCTCAGGAGTTGATGTCCTTAAAGAGGATAAACTTGGGAGGTTGGCGCTGTCGCTTGAGGGCACAAAAAAGCGAGATGAAATGGTATTGTCATCTTGTTTTGAACGTAACATTCCCGTGCAATGCAGTATGGGTGGTGGCTATGCGCCAGATGTAAATTTGATTATCGAAGCGCATGCAAACACCTATCGCGTAGCAACGGAAATTTTTGAGTAACTAAAGCATTAACATCTCGTCCAAATGGATTTCTGTGCTTTGTCTTTTCTCTCCTGATTTGGTTTCATAGTCTCGATACACCAACCTTCCTTGGCACGCCACGTGACTGCCTTTTTTTAGGTGGGCTGTGCAAATCTCAGCTAGCTTATCCCATGCCACAACACGGTGCCATTGAGTGTTTTCGACCATTTTGCCTTCTTTATTCTTGTATCGAAAATTAGTAGCGAGTGAAAATTTCGCTAATTTTTTATTGGAATCTAATTTGACTTCTTCGGGATCATCTCCAAGATGACCAATGAGCTGAACTGTGTTATAAATTGTACTCATGATAAGGGGTTTTTAATCGGTTATACTAATTAGCGCCAACGTTGACTGCGCAACAATAACGCTGCTTTCACAACATCTTGCCTGCTGATTTGTCCCACCAGCTTGCCACGATCCAAAACTGGAAAACGTCGTCTATTTGTTTTATGAAATAGCGTAGCGGCATCAAAAATGGTTTTATCGGCTTCAATCACATCTACTTCCGCTGTCATACTATCTTCGACATTGCGATCAAAAAAGGGTTGATTAAAATACTTTCCTTCTGATAAGTATTTTATACAATCTGCTTCCGATATAACTCCTATGAGTCGGGACAATTCATCTACAACTGGTCCGCCTGAAATCTTGTTACGAATTAGAGTTCGCATCACTTCCAAAATGGACTGTTTTTTAGTAAATGTTATCAAATTTCGCGTCATATAATCACGCACCAACAGCGATTTTCTTCGTTTGGGTACAAGTTTTTGACGCGCGGCTTGAAAACTTTTAATAGGCATTGTTGATGTTTTGTTGAACAAAAGATAAGAAAAAAATCTTAAATCATTTATTTTCTGTAAAAAAGATACTTTTACAACAATGAAAAAAATAGCGATAATTGGGTGTGGTTGGCTAGGTAAAGCACTAGCACAATCGCTTATAGCACAAGGGCATCATGTCCGCGGCAGTGTCACCACCAAAGCCAATTTAGAGGCTTTAGGTAATATGGGTGTTGAGTTTTTTTTGCTTACGGTTGAAAATGAAACTATTGTTGGAGATTTAAATTCCTTTCTCGAAGGGGTCGAAATCGTTGTTATTGCATTTCCACCGGGACGCAGAAAAAACCCTGATGCTAACTACGCTAGTCGAATTAAAATACTAGTAACTGCTCTTTATAAGTATCCGAGCTGTAAGCTGTTATTGCTCAGTAGTATAGGTGTGTTTGGTGCTGCGCAAGGGGTAGTTAACGAAAAAAGTACCCCGCTGCCAGATAGTGAAGTTGGCCAACAACTATTGTCAGCTGAAAAATTGATTCAAACCACCACAAATCAGGCAACACTAGTAAGGCTGGGTGGGCTAGTTGGAGGAAATAGGCATCCGGTTAAGCAACTTGCGGGTAGAACCAAGATTCCCGCACCAAAAGCGCCAACAAACCTAGTGCATCGGGAAGATGTAGTGCGTTTTCTTATGTCAATAGTTGAACAAGGGCATTGGGGAAAGACACTTCATTGCGTCAGCCCAATTCACCATCAAAGAGAAATTTTTTATACAGAAATGAGTAAGCGTCTAAACTTACCTATACCATCCTTTTTAAAAACAGCGAGTAAGCGAAACAAAAAGGTAGTAGATAGCAGTAGTGCTACGCTATTTAATTTTGCTTATCGGTTGGGCGAGTGTGGGGTTGAAGGGGGCTAACATAGAATCATCATTGATTTGATCAGCAAAATTATTCCAACTCGCTTTCATCTTATTAATAGCTAGGCTTTGCTTTTCGAGGTCGGCATCTGCCAGTCGTTGATCTGCAGCAATACTTGCATGGGTTATAAACACATTAAAACGCGCACGAATCGGTTTGATATCCCAATCTTTTGGCCACGGCTGCGTATTTAATTTGACTGCTTCTTCTTTGATGTTTGTAAGCGTAATCTTACGTTGATTTGAAGGGGTATCATGCAATGACTCCATCAAGGCTATTACGCTAGACCAATTTAAGTCTTGACTTGAAGCTGGGGTTTTAAGTAGTGTTTTTTGAATGAGGGTGTCGGCTGTTTCTAATTTTTTTTGTGAGGGTGGAGGTTGTTTTTGTGAACAACCCACAAACAGAATGCAACATACAAAACTAAAAAAACGCATCTTCAAAGATACATTTATCTGCTATAGCTAAAAAGTCTAATTGTATTGCTCTCCGCTGCCTTGTACATAAAGTACATCAATACCATTAACACTTGTAGGCCATGTAAAACTCAGCTTTCCTTGTGGGTTGGTATCTCCAAAGAGTACATCTGCCAAGCCTTCGCCGGCCATTCCAGGTAAAAAAGAAGCTACAAAAGCATCCCAATTTTGAATATATTCACTTATCATAAGCGGACGGCCAGATATCAACACCACAACTACCTTATTGCCCGAAGCATATACACGTTCAAGTATTTCAAGGTCGGCTTTATTAAGTCTCAAATCGGCATCGTCGCCAAAACCCTCAGCGTAGGGATATTCACCAATAACAGCAAGTACAACATCTCCTTCAGGAATTGTATTGGCATTTGGGTCATATGTGACTTTGGCATTTGGAGCCACTTCTTTAATCCCATCCAAAATAGTTGTGCCATTTGGTTGCAAGACACGATTTGACATGAATCCAGTAAAATCTACTGCATTAACTTTTCCATTGTTGTCTTGATCAATTTCTTCAAAATGACCTACCCAGCTTTTTTCTTCAAATTTATTTTCATAAACTTTTTCAATTTGACTTACGTATTCTTTTTTAGTCAATGTGCCATCATTGTTGTAATCTAAAAAAGCAAAGTCTGGAGTGAAAATACCTTGCCAGTCGGTAGTCCAGCCTCCATTTTGTACACCAAGGTTGTGCGCTGCTGAGCCTACAATTGTAATTGACGTTGACTTGTTAAAAGGGAGTACTCCTTTATTTTTTAATAAAACAGCGGATTTTTGCACTGCTTCGCGAGCAAGCGCACGGTGTTCTAAAGATCCTATTTTATCTAAGTGTGAATCGTCAATATATGGGTCTTCAAAAAGCCCAAGTTCCATCTTCACTTTTAAAATTCTGCGTACGGCATCATCAATGCGTTTGATAGAAACGCTGCCTTCATTTACTGCTTCTATTAGAAATTTAATAAACGTCTTGTAGTGTTCTTGATTTTGACCTTCCATGATTCCCGGTACCATAACCATATCAATCCCTGCATTGACACCATTAATCACATCCTGTTTGTAGTCTCCTGGTATTTCATCAATTCCAGCCCAATCCGATACGACAAAGCCTTCAAAACCAAGCTCTTCTTTTAGCAAATCGGTTAAAATATATTTGCTGCCATGGCATTTTTCACCACGGATACTGTTAAAACTCGCCATTATCGTTTTGACATCAGCAGCGATAGCCGTTTTGTATGGTGGGAGGTAAATTTCCCGAAGGGTTTTATCGTCCAGTTGCACATCACCTCTATCCAACATATAGGTGTGTACTCCATCAACTCGAGTACCCGTCCCCCAAACCGTGGCGCCATCACCAATAAAATGTTTCGCACAGGCTGCCACTTGTTTATTTTGCACATTTGATAACCTGTCTTGATACCCTAAAACGGCTGCATTTGTCAGCGCATCAACAATGGCAGTGGTTTGACCAAATCCTTCGTAAAATCGTCCCCATCTAGGATCTTGAGGGATGGTAATACACGGAGAAAACGTCCAATGGATTCCAGTTGAAGCAACTTCAATAGCTGTAGCTTTATTTACACGATATACTAAGTCAGCATCATTAGACGCACCAAGAGCGAGGTTGTGCGGAAATACTGTAGCGCCCAAAACATTATTATGCCCATGGACAGCATCAATTCCATAAATAAGGGGAATGCCAAGGCGGTTATTCATGGCCATTTTCTGGTACCCATTTACCATTTCTAGCCATCCTTTTGGTGTGTTTATCTTTGGAACTGAACCCCCTCCGCTGAGGATAGAACCAATATGGTAAGTTTGAATATCCTCTGGACTGTCAAGCAAACGCTTATCAACTTGCGTCATTTGTCCAACCTTTTCGGCAAGGGTCATCTGATCCAAAATGGTGGCTACTTTTTTGGCAATGGATTGCTCCTCTTTTTTATTGGAAGAAAAAGTACAGGCGGATAGGACTAAAATGGTTAGTAGTACGAGACTGAATCGCTTGGCAAGCATTGTCTTGGTTTTAAAATTGAAGGTAAAGTTAGAACTTTATATTTTCATTTTTGTCCAATAGGCCCCAATAGGCTCCTACTTCACTTCAACACCAACTTTCCAAGACTCATCAAAAGTTGAAAAGTAGAATATATCTATGTTTTTTTTGGACTAAAATTGCGTCTGGATAAAGTGTTTAGAATCGTGATTTGTATTTAACAAAATATAATTACTATATTGAAAACAAAAAAATGAAAGATAGAAGAAGTTTTTTAAAAGAAGTGTGCCCAACAGTGGCATTTGCTTTTTTCGGAGTTAGCTTTTTGGAGGCGTGCAGCAGCGGAGACGATGATGTTCAAACTACAAATCCTGATACAGGAAATGGAACTGACCCAGGAAGTGGAAACGACACAGGGTTTTCTGTAAATGGTAACACCTATACTATTGATTTGACACATAGTAATTTTGGCATCCTAGGTAGTGTAGGAGGCTGGAGGAATGGGAAAAGTTTAGGCATTGCCGCATTGCTTTTACGTATTTCAAATACTGAAATCAAGGCTTTTACAAACAAATGTCCGCATCAAGGTGTTGATAATAGATGGGAACTCATTAATAATAGTTCTACATTTAAATGTAATCAGCATGGGAATAGCTATAGCGCTGATTGTAATTCCGCCTTGACTTGCTTTAATACTTCTATAAGTGGAAACACCTTAACTGTTACTATACGTTAGTAGCCTCGCCTGGAATTACCTCTAATAAGGCATAAACTTAGATGCTACGCATCTGTTGCTAAAGCACCGCTGTCTAGGCAACATGTAGCCTCGCCAGGAATCGAACCTGGATCTAAAGTTTAGGAAACTCCTATTCTATCCGTTGAACTACGAGGCCAGTTGCAATAGGCTAAAGATGCCGAAAAACAAAAACTGAATTAATACCAAATGGAATGAGAAGACTTGGTCTTTTTGTTTTACCTGTTTTTGATATAACCATTGTATTGGAAAAGCCACTAAAAACCACCCTATATAATTCGATAGTGGTGCGGTATCATCGGCAAACTCCCAATAATCAAACTTAGGTGCTACAGGTTCAATAACCAAATCCAAAAGCACCATGAGTAATGCGCCACATGCCGCTGCAAAAACAGCTCGCTTAAAAAACACAGCTCCAACCGCTCCTGTAATAAAAGTAAGCATCACCCAATTGGCGCCAATAAGTAAGGGCACGCCACCCACTTTAACCCCTAAATTGTCGCCGTAAACGTATTGTCCAAAAATCAACCCATAATTCACGCCTAAAAGCTCTACACCCATTCCCACTATAAAAGCTACCGCAGCAGCGAAAAGCACCTTATAGTTCACATCAGGAAGATTGACAAAAAGTAACACAATCGTAATAAAAAGGTTGACAGGCGTCGTTTCTAAAAACAACTCACGATCAATAAAAAGAATCCCCATCAAGCCCGAAAAATGAAATAACCAAATAAGGCCAACAGCAATTTTAGCAGTACCCGTTTGTGGAATAAAAAAGTTTTTCATGGCGTTGGCGTTAGATCGGCTACAATTTTTGCAGATAACAGACATAATGGAATGCCACCACCAGGATGCACACTCCCCCCGCAAAAATACAAGCTTGAAATGTTACGCGAGAAATTAGGGTGGCGCAAAAAAGCTGCCATTTTATCGTTGGAAGACGCTCCGTATAAAGCCCCTAAATACGATTGCGTTCTAGATTCTATAATATTTGGCGTCATAATCCATTCTTCCTCTACAAAGGGAGCAATATCAACATCTAAAATTCGGTTTAGTTTTGTTATAACCCATTGGCGCAGCTCTTGTGCAACTAGTTCCCAATCTTGCCCCGTGTCGTGAGGTGCATTGACCATCACAAACCAATTTTCTTTACCCTTAGGAGCATCGGCAGACACATCTTTAGAGGTGATGTTTACATAAACTGTAGGGTCATTAAAAAGGTTTTTTTGATTAAAAATAGCATCAAACTCTGCCTTATAATCATCTGAAAAAAAGATGTTGTGCAAGTCCAGTTGTGGAAACGATTTTCCCATCCCCCAATAAAAAATCACAGCAGAGCTAGACCGCTCTTGAGATAGAATTTTTTCGGGTTGTTTTTGATGGGTTAGCAGTCTGCGATAGGTGGGTACTACGTCCATGTTGGACACCACTATATCGGCGCGGTGTTCGGTTTCATTGACCTGAATTCCTACTGCTTTTTTATTTTCAACAAGGATCTTATCAACGGTCGTGCTTAGATGAAATATAACCCCTTGGCGTTTTGCGAGCTCATATAATGATTGACTGATGTCGCCCATTCCTTTTTTGGGAATGTAGGTGCCATAATGTTGCTCCAAGTGTTGTACAAGTGTCATCATGCCAGGGGTCTGGTATGGGTTCGAACCGTTGTATGTAGCAAAACGGTTATAGAATTGTACCAAATGCGGTTCTTGTAGTTGTGCTTGATTTACACTGTTTAGTGAAGTGTCTATTTCAAAAGAAAAGTAATTAGCAATCCCTACAAGGGTTTCTTTTCTAAGAATGGTTTGCCATTTGTGTAATGACCGCTCCAAAAACAACGGTCGGGTACGATCAAATTTCCTCTTTGCTTTTGATAAGTAGTTGTTCAGTGTTTTAGCAGGCACCGCAAGCTTTTCTTCCACTTCCTCAACAAATCGATTAGTATCTCCATATGCTGTAAGTGTTTTCCCATCCTCCCAAAAATAATTGCATGCAATCTCTTTGCGTTTGTACTGAAAAAAAACATCGGGATTTTCGTTGCAAAGGGTAAACAGTTCATCTACAAATTGAGGCATGGTAAACAAGGAAGGTCCTGCATCAAAACGATAAGCTCCAAGGCTAAACGTAGATAGCTTTCCACCTATGTAATCATTGGCTTCAAAAACCTCAACGGAATAGCCTTTTTTTGCTAAGCGAATTGCCGTTGCCAATCCGCCTACGCCAGCACCAATAAGAATTGCTTTAGCCATTGTTCAAAGGTAATGGACGCACCGCAAATCGCGCAAATAAATCTTCTTTATACCAATTACGTTTGCGTGTTTTTTTTACAATTGCTGCATGATGAGAACTTTTGTAGGCAAAGTCTTTAACTTCTTCCAAACTGTTCCACAAACTAAACGTAGCTTGTTGCACCAAAGGCCATTCACCAACGCCTTTATACCACAGTACGCCTTTGGCATTTTGTATGGCTTTGGAAGCAGCTGGAACAGCGCGCCAAAACTCCAACAGCCTCCTTGGACGTAAGGTAGCACGGGTAATTATGCCTATTTTTTCGTCATCGAGTAAGGCTCTTTTTTCAGCCACAAACGGATTTGATTTCCCCCAAAGGCCGTGGCTCTGAAGGGTGTGCAGAGAAAAATGTTTTTGGCTATGTGACATCTTATTATAGGCCTGCATTAAGGGGCTTTCAGTCAAAAAAGCAGTTGCTGCCGCTTCTGACTCCCAAATGGTGAGCAGTCCGTACGTAGAAAAGTCTGGCCAAAGACTAAAGCCTTTACCCGCGCCTGTGCCGAGGGTCTTAAAAAACTGAATGCCCTGTTGTTGGTGCAATTGTGGAATGGCACGTTGCATTTGTGTAAACGCCCAAAATTTATTTTTGGAATACGAAAAAAAGCTTAAAACGACCTGTTGTGCCATGTGTTAAAGATAGTACTTCTGTTGTATCTTATAATAACATTTACTTAACATTTAGCTTCAATTCATGTCACATAATAAAAGCACATTTGTTTAAACTTTTAATTAAAATGAAAAATATAACATTAATTTTTGCTGCACTACTAAGCGTAGCGTTGCTACAAGCACAAGAAGAAAAGAAAGATTCTTTAGTTGTTACTGTACTTGAGGAAGTGGTAGTTGATGGATACTTTGGAGGGTTATCCAAAGCATTAAACCAACAAAAGAATAACCTTAACATTACCAATGTTGTTACTGCTGACCAAGCAGGTAAATACCCAGATGACAACGTTGGAGAAGCACTTCGCCGAATCTCTGGTATTAGTGTTCAAAACGACCAAGGTGAAGCACGTAATATCGTAATGCGTGGTTTTGGTACGCAGTTGAACTCTGTTACTTTAAACGGTGATCGTTTACCATCTGCTGAGGGAGACAACCGTAACATCCAGCTTGACCTTATTCCAACCAACATGATTGAGGCAATTGTTGTTAAAAAATCTTTAACGGCTGATATGGAGGGAGATGCTATTGGTGGTTCTGTAAACTTAATTACACGTTCTAACCCGAACGACTTCCGTGCTTCTGCTACTATTTCTGGTGGGGGTAACCCAATTCGTAGTGGTGGTTACAACGCAAACTATGCTTTGGTTATTGCCGACAAGCTTTCTGATAAATGGAGCTACACTCTTAGTTCTACCATTCAAACTCGTGATTATGGATCTGATAACATTGAATTTGCTTGGAACGACCCGGCTGACTGGACTGACAATGAATCATATGAAATAGAGGAAATGGATATTCGTCGTTACGATGTAAAGCGTACACGTC
>QOQB01000014.1 GCA_003331305.1 Flavobacteriales bacterium
AGTTGAGGCAGCAATATTTGAGCTAATCAATAAGTCTTTAGTTGTTTTATCATATGCATCAACTGTTCCTGTAACAGTACCATCAGCCAATGAAAAATCCACACCAATATTGGATTGCTCTGTAGTCTCCCAAGTCAATTTTGAATTGGCAATATTATTCAAAATTAATGGAACACTAGTTCCATTATTTGCTGTTCCATATAACACACTTGAATTAATTCCGTAATTAGACAATGTTCCATATGCCCCTATTCCGTGGTTACCTATTTGCCCCCAACCTAGGCGTAATTTCAACTGGTCAATTGCATCAATATTTTTAATAAATCCTTCCCTGTGGGCATTCCAAGCAACTGCAACAGAAGGGAAAAATCCATATCGTTGATCTTCTAAAAATTTAGAGACACCGTCTCTTCGGAAACTTGCAGTTAAAATATATTTATTGTTAAAAGCATAATTCACACGTCCCAATAAAGAAAACAGTTTAGTTTCTCGATCAAGATTTGCAAGTGGACTTGAAATAACCTGACCTAAGAAAGGCTGCTCTGTTGTTTTTTCTAGCGTTACAAAGTCTTGAACCACATAGGTCATGTTTTTAGTTGTACGCTGATCGTATGTAAGACCCAAAACCGAATTGATACGGTGCTTTCTATTAAATGTACGGTTAAAACGGAGTGTGTTAGTTATTTGGAAAGAAGATAAATTCATTTTAGACAATTGCAGTTGCCCATTTGCATTTAGCCCAACAAAAGTGGTTAACCCATAGAACCTTCTTCTTTCTTTAGTTCTAATATTACCGCCTGCCCTTGTTTGAAAACTTAACCCTTTGAGTCCTAGATCGAATGTGGCTGTCAAAACCCCAAAGAATCTATTTTCATTAGACTTATCTTCAAAGTCGTCTATAAACGAATAAGGGCTTGCAATTCCTAAATCATCAATGTTTTCAATATCGTCTAGCCCATCTGGTAAAATGGGGCGAAAAGACAATAGGTTTCTAATAAAGCTTGTTGAAGAACCACCGAGTAAGTCACCCCCCTCTGCAAAGTCAGTTGAGCTGAAAAATCCGCTTAAGCGTGCATTAATTTTAATTTTAGGACTTAACGTTTGGTTAAGGTTTAAACGAATATCCCCACTTTTAAAACTTGAATTTTCCGTTAGACCTCTTTGGTCGTTAAACCCACCTGATAAATAATAGTTGCCATTTTCACTACCCCCAGAAACCGATCCTCCCACGCTCAAGCTGGTAGCCATTTTAAGAAGATCTTTTTGCCAATCTACTGTCGTTAGAGGGGTATTATTAATTGATATTTCTCCAGTGCCCACTGTACTAACGATAGGATATAATTGATTGTTTTCAATGTGAAATGCAGGCTGAGCTGTAGCAGAAAGTCTTATATTCGATTCGTTTCGATATCTACCATAATCAAGTGCATCTAACACATCATACGTTTTTGATACGCTTCTTATAGATGTGTTAACAAAGAAATTTGTTTTAACTTGATTGGGAGTACCCTTTTTTGTTGTAATAAGGATAACACCATTCGACCCCCTAGATCCATATATGGCTGTTGCAGAGGCATCCTTTAATACTTGGATATCTTCTATATCCCTAGGGTTTATCCCGTTAAGACCATTTTGTTGTTCTTGACCTGTATTGTTACCACCTGTGGCAACAACATCTTCACTTGCAGATGAAATAATAATACCGTCCACAACGTAGAGGGGCTCGTTATTTCCTCGTAAACTACTTGTACCACGAACACGAACACTAATACCAGAACCTGGATTAGCCGCATTTTGTGTTACTTGAACACCGGCAGCTCTACCTTGAAGCAGTTGATCCACGGTTGTGGATTGACGTGAAATTGTCTCACTAACTTTTACAGATGCCACAGAGCCTGTTAAATCCTTTTTAAGTACCGTCCCGTATCCAATAACAACTACTTCTTCCAACTCGGAGACGTCTTGCTCGAGTGAAACTGAAATATTGTTTTGTCCTTCGATATTAATTTCTTGACTCACAAAGCCTACATAGGAAATAATAATTTTTGTTTCTCCATTGCGTATAGCAATTGTGAACTTTCCATCAAAATCAGTTATTGAACCTATGGATTCTGAGCCCTTGACTTGTACAGTCGCGCCAGGAAGCGGAGCGCCCTTATCATCATTAACTTCACCACTAACAATTTTACCTTGTGAAAAGGCAAATAGTGGCAATAGCAAGAGTGTAAAAATTAGTTTTTTCATTGGTTTTATTTTGAAAGTTAAATTTATGTTAAATTAAACAAGAAATTTTAGAACTTTTGAATTATTCATTAAAACATTTATGTCATTGACATATAATAAGCCATATAATTATGGTTTTAAAAATAAAAATTGCTTCCCAAGCACATTTTTACTAATATTTAACACAAATCTTTTATTTGATGGTGTTTGCTTTGAATACTTTGGTCATATAGTTAAACCATATTATGAAAATCAATAGATGATAAAACAATTATACATTCAAAACAGTTGTTTTTTTTACCATGTAATAATGGTGTTTTTTGCTTCTTTTGGACTGTCAGCACAAGATTACTACGTAGCACCGCCGCCTTTTGGAAATGACTCAAATACAGGAACTGAGGCAGCTCCATTTGCAACAATCAATAAAGGGATTTTTGCCGTGCAACCAGGAGGCACCGTTTATGTTATGAATGGAACATACACCAACCAAAACTATGGTACGGCATCCGCGCATTTATTAGACGGATCTTTAAGTCAGAATATGAATAATCCTCCTGTAGTAACTATCAATAAATCTGGAACAGTGGAAAATTACATTACCATTCGAAACTATCCAGATCACAATCCTAAAATTATGTTTGATGGGAGGGGTGGGATTTTAATATCTAATCCTCAAAGTTATATCATCATTGAGGGTTTTGAGATAGAAGGTCCTGCAGCCTCAATCGATTATGATATGGCTATTGCGGATAGGGACTGGAAGGTTAAGTGTGACCAAGAAGGACTGAGTTATACCCATAATTATTTTTCAGGTTTTGGTATTTGGAGCGGGTTTAGCCAAGGCTTTCTCCATAACCATATTATTGTGCGAAACAATATTGTTCACCATACAACCGGTTCGGGTATTCGCTTTAATGATAGTGATCACATAACAATTGAAAACAATATAGTTTACAACACAACATGGTGGACCTCTAATGCATCAAGTGCAATTGTTTTTGCCGAAACTAAGTCTCAATCAAGTACAGATAATGGAGATGACATCAAAATGATAATACGTGGAAATACAGTATATAATAATTGGAATCGAATTCCTTTTTACATGACTCAAGGGGTAGTTCCACCTAATGGAAATCCACCAAGTGACGACTATGGAAATGCTAATTATTCAACCATTTTAGATGGTCAAGGGTTGTATGTAACCCGAAGCGACGACGACTATTATGGGACTTTTTTGTTTGAAAATAACCTATGTGTAAACAACGGTAAAAACGGTGTTAATTTTGATAGATCTGAGGGAAGTTCAGCGTTAATTCGAAATAATACCATTTATTTTAACGGAGCTCATGAGATAATTCAAGATATTTCTGTGAGTGAAGGTAACCCACCACATAGGGGCCAAAAAGTAGCAGGAATAAAGTCCAATTTTTTTAGAAATGTCACAGTTGTTAACAACATTGTTGTAACAAGAGAATATGATTTTTTTGCCATGCAACTTTTAAACCAAAATGCAAGTGGTACCGTTAAAGTAGCAAACAACAATATTTTTGTTAATGGAAAATTACCAGGCTATACCAATTCAGAGAATAAATATTTAGTCCATAGTTGGGTTAGAGATAATAATCAGATTATCAATGACATCGATTTTAATATCAGTAATCATGTAGATCCAATTTCTTTCGTAAGCTCGCCTGCAATTGTTAATGGGCCCATAGATATGTCTAGCACAGATTTCAGATTGCAATCACACTCTCCTGCAAAAGATGCAGGTGACAAAAAACACACACCTGCCACAGATATTCTCGGAAACCCAAGACCTGTAACTCAAAGTGATGCTATATCATCAAGTAGTTTTGAAACTTCTTTGGATGGTTGGACAAATTTTGGATCTACAGTAACAAGCTCTACAGAAGCGGCAAAGTCGGGTAGCAAAAGCCTAAAAACCAGCGCACGCACAAAAAACTACCACAGCCCCAGAATATTTTTGAATAGCCTTCTTGAGGTTGATAAGAGCTACACATTTTATGTTTGGGTGAAATTAGCTGAAGGAAGCGGTACTGTGCAGCTCACGGTAAAGTCAACTGTCAATGGAGCTACAACTAAAGAAAACGTAGACACGTATACAAACTTAGCTAGCGAAACCGCATCAGCAAATGACTGGGTGCTGCTAACAGATAATTATACACATACTCAAAATGATCAAAGCTTTTTGTATGTAAAAGGACCTCCAGTAATTAACGAAGTAGGTGTTGAATATTATATAGACGATTTTTCATTGGTTGATCAAGGGACTGGTGAAGTAGATTTTTCTACTGTTGGAAATATAGTTGATATTGGTGCCTATGAATACCAAAGCCAACCACTTTCTACTTCATACAATCCTGTGCAAGCAAACTCCGTTTATGCTTTCCCCAACCCCGCAAAAGATATGCTAACGCTTATTAACCTTACAAATGAAGAAAGTATTACGATTTACGACCTGTTGGGGAGAAAACAAGCCGTTTATCAACATCAACAAAGAAAAACAAACCAATTAAAGCTCAACGTATCAATGCTTGATACAGGCATCTATTTTATACATGTCTCTAATGCTAAGGGCAAAATAAAATCCATACGATTCATTAAGAAGTAAGCAAAAGAGCTGTATAAAAAGTATGAAAACCTGTCATTTTAAACCTGCCTAGCGCAGGTAGTTTATTTCAAAATATTAAAAAATTATTACTAACGAATTGCATAGGTTCAAAACGCAATTTATTTTTTTGAAAACTTTTTAGTAACAGAAAACAATGCAGACTCTATCTTCATAAAGTAAACGCCAGCGACAATGTTTGGAATAAATAATGAATTTTCATTGGTACACGTTTGATAAATCTCTTTACCACTAAAATCATATACAGTAATATCTAAAGTTGTGAGATTTTTTTTTAGAATATTAATGTAGTTTGAATTAATTGGAATTGGGTAAATATCAACAGTTTTACTGATGGAAATATCAATCTTACTAAGGGAGGACTGAAGTACAAATTTCAGTGCTTCATTCGCCATTTTTTGGCTTTCATGACCAACCCCAATTACTTCGTATTTTTCCCAATTAAAATCATACCCGAAATCATCAGCTACATCTAGAGATGTTTCAAAAAAATATTTGCCCCTAACATACCTGTTTTTGCCTTGTTGGGTATCAACAGTCGCATTGCGCCTCAATCCACTTGAATTAGGATTGATGTCATTTTTACCCAAATGAATAAAAAGCTTTTTTGAAAAAGCACTTTCCAATTTTTGATTGCTGATCTGACTATCGTCAAGTCCATAAGGAAAACGATAGCCATTTTCTGGAACCAAATACCACCCTGCGTTTGAGCATATAGCAGTATTTAGTTTTGAGTTTGGTAGATACATAACAAAACGATGCAAAAATTGCGCACCTGCAGAGTGTCCCCATCCGATATAACTAAGTTGATTTCCAGATATATCTTCAATTACATAATCGAATAAATTGTCAATGATTGAATATGTCCATTCGTTTTGATTGTTGTAATTATTTTCTGAAGGGTCATCATAATCTGAAAAAACATTTCCGGTTATATATTCCGTAGCTATTGTCCAATTGGTACTATCAAACTTGGGAGCCAAAACAATGAATTTATGTTCATCGGACATGCTAACCCAATAATCTCTATAGTCATCTGCATTTCTTCCACTGCCATGAAAAGACATTAACACAGGCATGTCGACAATTATTCCATTAGGTATGTGATAATATACCTCTATTGGGTTTGCATCTAAAGGAGCAGGAGGCGTATAGCTAAAAACACCAGTAGTGTTTGATTTAAGGTTTTGAGCAAGTATGGAATGAGCAAAAAACAGTAAACAGCTAATTACGATATGGATTTTTTTCAAAACACTATTTGCATTAACACCTCAGCAGAAGTTGTTTTAATTCCATAATCGTATTTGGTATTGTTGTATAAAAACTGAAGTTTTATGTTATTATTAAAATATTTAGTCAAACCAGCAGCAAAATTTTTACTAGCCTCCAAAATGGAGTTTTGATTGGCTTCAAATTCTTGTGTTGATTCACCATATCTAATATCAATACTCAGCCCGTTATTAGTTAAATACCCCAGTTGAAAATTATATTGATTACCCAATACCATGTAATTACTTATTTGAGTAGGTGACAATATCAAATCTGCGTTATTTGACCCGTTAGCACCATCTGTAGTGTAGATCTCATCCAAACTATCTGCCCAAGAATCGACATATTCAAACAGCATGGAAAAACCATTGTACTTAATAAGTGAATCAAAGTATAATTTATTATAATTAGGAAAAGACTCTAGTCCATTGGCGTCATATAATATAAAGTCGCCATGTCCCTCTCCAACTTCATTGCTGGCTCCATTATTCATGCTTCCTGCGGCTCCTAAAACCCACTTTAGTTTGTTTTCTTTAACAATATCAGAAGAGGTGTTTTGGTTTCCTACGGAAAAGCTTCCAAACGGGTAATAGTCTAACCTGCCGCCAAATTTATATTTCCCCTTGTCTACATCTCTTGAATCATTACCAAAAGAATTTTTTCCGTCACCAGAAGTAATTGCTACCATAGGAGCAAAAACTCCGATTGGAGAATCAAAATTTGTTTGTACGAATACTCCAAACTCTCTACCCGAATTTGAAAAAGATTGGCTTAAAGCACTTCGATCATTCATTTGCAAATTATTTTCTCGGTACATCATTTCTCTGTTATTTGTAAATGAAAGCATTTGACCAAAAGTAATGGAAGCATTTTTTGAAAAATCGTAAGCTACCCAAGCCTCTTGCATGGGTGTGTCCAAACTAAAGTCTGTCATAATCAAAAAGCGAAGTTTTTCATTCTTCATAGTTCCGCTTAGCATAAAAACAGATGCCTTAGACTTAAAAGTTTGCTCACTTTTGGTGTCTTCAAAGCTCAATATTCCATCTGAAACTGATTTAACTGCCGGTTGTATAAAGCCTCCAATTTTAAACAGGTAATCTCCATTGTTTGCTGATATTTCCATACCTGTTCCTTTGTCGTAAACAATGCTATTTTCTTGCGCAACGGAGTGTTGCATAAAGCAAACGGCTAAAACGAAAATTAAATAACTATTTCTCATGATTTAAATTTAAATTGTTTTGTATTCTGTAAATTGGTAATTCTTCATTTAGTCCTGTTTTTAATATCCCCCAGCTTACAAAGCTATTGGGTGCTTCAGGTTCTAATACTTCATAAAGGAGGTTGGCGTTTTTTTGACTAGTGTATATAATACTAGTACCTTTTTCAAATGTTATTTTTTTGTTCACTAAATTAACTGAGACTCTTTGTAGAGAAGCCTTTTCATACTTCTTTGGAACTCTATAATAATCCCTTATCAGATAGGCTTCTACATCAATTATTTCGCTAGCAGCTAGGCTTGAGACTTCAATGCCCAGCACCTTAAGCTTTTCAATGATTTGCTTGCCTTCCTTTATGATATATGCGAAAGGTTTTTTTCTAATTAGCTGTGGTGTAGCTTTTAGGGCATCTCTAAATGTAACGCCTATTTTAACCAATTCGTTCTGATCCAAGTCAATTACTTGCAAGCTGTCAGAATAAACTGTTCTGTCAGAAGTAACAAAAATCTGCTTTTCGGTTTCGTTAGCTTGTGTAATTTGCCGGCGTATTTCTTGTGGTTTGGCATTTGCTGTTTCTAAATAAGAGAGTCCTACCAAGTACGTCACAAATGTTCTTCGCTTAAATGACGACCTACCAATACGAACACCCCGTACCTCCACAAGTGTAGATATGGTGTTTGTAAGCGCAAAAGACGTTGCACTTGACCTAGAATTAATAGACCCTTTATTAAAATGAATTTCTCCATTTATTTTAGTAGTTGAAACGTATGGGTGGTGTGAAAAGTTATAATTATCTAATGTAAGTCCAGCGTTTTTTACAAAGACATCTTTCGTATAATTCCTGAGGTTTTGAGGCACATTTAAATTACCTGTGTATAAAAACATAACGTCATAAAAACTTGAAATACCTACCCTTCCAAAGCTGGCAAAGTCTCTCCTGAAAGGGGTGTACTCGTGGAAATCCACAGCAACTTGAGGAGAAAATTGACTGAATGCATTTTTTAATAATATCGACTCAGGAGCAATCAGCTTGGTTTGATCTCTATTTAAGTCTAATCCGTTTGCGGCATATCTGTTTAATTTTAAATACCCATCTATGTTGGCCATTGGCACTACCTTAATTTCGAGATTTTCTAACAGATCTTGGCGTTTGTCCAAAATCTGAGCAACTAAATATAATACCCCTTCTGTACTGGCACTCTCATTTCCATGTAAACCTCCTTGAAGCCAGACTTTAATTGCATTAAGATTATCGGCCTTTTTGATAGTAACCATTGGTATATTATACCCCTTTTGGCTGTTGCCCAGATAGCTTATAAAAAAAATATCGGAATATTTCTCTTGGTATGATTCTAAGAATGAAATGAGTTCCTCGTAATTGGTGTACCCCTTTTTCTTTTTAAACGCTGGAGTAATAAGTTCAAGATCTTCATAATCTTTGAAAAATTTCTCAGTAATTTTTTTAGGTTGCATGTTAGGTTGTGCCCAAATAAGCAAGCTACTCAAAAGCATTGCTGTAATTCCAAAAAAGAGTTTCTTTTTAAACATCAATTAGAATGAAAATGTTACCATTAATCTTAAAATTTGCTCGTCGCCACTTATGGGGTATTGAGACCCACGATAATCGCTAATTCCTTGACTACCGTCTACCCATGAGTAAGATGCTTGTATTTTTGCCCCATAATTTTTAGTTAAAAATTGTCCAATACCTATCGTATACTGGCTGGGCCTATTGTTGTAAAGTGCACTTTTCATGTAGGAGAATTCATCCGAGTTCAAATGGGTAAAGCGACCGTCAATAGAAAATCCATTTTTGAACAGATATCCCATTTGAATATTGAACGCATCGCCAAGTATCATTTGAGACCTAACATATTGCTCAGGAGTTATATCTTGGAATTCTGTTGTTCGACCTACTCTTTGTCTAAACCTACTTGTATATGTTTGTTGGTTTAGAGGAACATCGCTGTAGGCATTGTTTCTAAGGTTAATATCTCCAGGAACAGTAACTGTTGATTTCACATATTCACCTAGCATAAAAAAACCTTTATACTTAAACATAAAATCGATTCCATACTTTGTATAATCGGGTAATCTTTCCTCGCCTTTGTCTATAGTGCCGTTGTTGTTCAGGTCATTGATATAAATAAACTGACGTGAGTATGATTCTGACCTACCGCGTCTACTAGTCATATCATTAAATACAGAATAATGGCCGCCAACAACGAGTTTTGGTATAAGCTCTCTAACAATGTCTACTTGTCGCCACTGCCCAAAATTTGCAAATGTACCAAAGGGTAAAAAATCTATTCTGCCCCCAACTTTCAAGCCCCCTTTATCTTGGTCAAATACATTTTCACCGTCTCCATTTGAAACCGAAAAATAAGATCTTATGTAAGATCCATTTCTCATTCGAAAGCTTCCTCTAAATAAAGCACCAAATTCGCGAAGCGATGAGAAAACAGATGTTAATCTACTTCTTTCAACAAACTGTAAAGTGTTTGATCGCATCCATACTTCTCTATTGTCTGTTTTGGGCATTCTTTGGCCAAAGGTTACTCTTATTTGATTTGTTAAATTATAGCGTACAAAAGCATCAAGTAAGTATTTCTTAGCCCCCAAATATCTTTCTGGACCATTTCCTGTTAAATCAAACTGAAGCCTGTAGTAAAAACGTTGATCACCGGGGTTACCTTCAAAGTTTATTCTAGCCCTTCTCATTCTAAAACGATTAGCATAGCCTATTTCATTATCTCCCAAATATTTGGTGGATTGATACCAAGGCTGAAGCCACCCCCTGATTCTAAACGAATAACTGTCGTCTTGAGAAAATCGAATTCCCTCTCCGTGCCTATATGATTCTAATGATATATCGTCCTGACTAAATGATTCAAAGCCGCATATGATAAGTACAAAGCAGACAAAAGTTTTTACATTTATTTTAATTAATGTCATAATTAGATTTTAAAGTTTTTTTATCGCGTAAAAATTGAACGCCTCTAGAAAACACATCTGTTAATTCAAGGTTTTCTTCAAAAATGCAAAAATCAGCATCAGCACCAACCTTTATACTTCCTTTGTTATTAAGCCCCAAATTTTTAGCTGGATTAAGCGTCACCAACTGTAAAGCATCAGATTTTGAAAAACCAGCAACAGCAACCAACTTTTTAAACGCTATTAAATTGGCATTAGTGGGAGCTTTTTTGGTCCCTATTTGATTCCCCATTTCATCAGTTATCGTAAGTCCTGCATGACCATCTGTACTAAAAGTCAACTGCCCTATTTTAACTCCTGAGTCAATTGCCTGAATGACAGTCTTATGTGGCTCGGTGAAACGAGAAGCACCTGTTGTTATGTCTATCATACCACCTAATTTGGCAAATCGGATGGCTTGATCAAATAATTCGGCTGTTCTTGCAACGTGTGTTGGTGAAATGTGCTCAATTGGGAATTCGTGCTTCTCAACAATTTCAAATAACTTTTCAAAGTTTTCAGAGAGACCACCTAAGTGAATGTGTAATATCCCTTTTTTAGCACCTAAAAACCCCCCAATTTTAACTTCATTGAGTTTTCGTAAAAGCTCAAGTACAGTTGGATATGATGAACGAAAGTCATTGATCGCAATCTTACACCCCAAAATATTATCAACAAACATCATATCTGTCTTCACACTACCAGTAAGAGTTAGACTGTCGATCCCGTAATATCCACTATACATGTAAGAGTTTAGCCCTTGTGAAGTCAAAGATTTGGTTTTCGCGTACAATGCAGGCAGACTTCTACCAACCCCATCTGTGCCTAAAAGTCCAACAGCAGTAGTTGTACCACATGAGATTAAGTCAGCAAAATCTACTTCTGGTGTCATAGACTTAAAACCGTCTCTTCCTCCAGCACCAATTAAGTGAATGTGTTGATCTATAAATCCAGGTGTCAATATTTTAGCCTCTGCGTCCCAAGTCCTGTCTACAAGACCATGCTGATCAATAGAATTTTCAATTGAATGAATTTTTCCATCAATAATTAAAATATCTTTTATGCCAAGTTTCTCAGGAGCGTATACAAACGCATTTTTGATGAGTGTTATCATTGAATAAAATGATTAATTATCAATAGCAGGATGGTTATCGTTGTGAGAGGAATTATATTCCTCTTAACAATGGAAAATGTGGATACTTTAGCAATTGCAGCAGTGGCAATCAATACTCCTGAAACGGGCGAGACGGTACGTCCAATTGAAGCGGAAAGCTGCATGGGTAAAATAAGATAGGTGGTCTCTAAACCCAGTCTTTTTGAGATAGACGGAATCAAAGGTCCAAATGCAAAAAAAGAAGCATTTCCACTGCCCATTAATATAGATGCCAAGAAAATCATAAGGGTGAAAAACACACATATCAATACACCGCCTAAACCAAGATTTTCAGAAACGGAAACCAAACCATTTATAAAACCCAATGAAATAAGTCCTTTGGCAAATATATCGGCGGTTACAATAAGGGTAACGACACTCTTAAATATGTTTGCCATTCCATCCCAAAAAATCGTAAAGGAGCTAATCAATTGCCTAAAATCTTTGGTTCGAGCAAACTCAAAAAGTACAGCAATAAAAAAGCTAATAATCATAGCCGTAGTAGTGTCTAATGATGTGGTGCTAGAAAATGGATTTATGAGTTTTGAAAAAACAATTAGTAATAATATTGGTATAAGTGGTATGATGGCAAATGCTTTGGGGGCGGTTGAATTATGTGGAACATCTGAGATATTTGGTTCTGGGGAAAAGGACTCTTTTTTATCAAAGTACTTATTAGTAAAATAATACATAATCATCATTAGAAGCGACATAGGCAGGGTTACCACCAATTGATAATTCAAAAAATAATCAATGATATCCAATTGAGCAATTTCAGTTGCACTAGCTGTTATAGCAGATGCAGGGCCCATACCAAAACAAGTTGTTGCCGTAATAACTGAAACTGCAGAAAGTCTAGAAACGCCTAAGCTTATTAGCAAAGGAAACATAGATGCCATCAATAACAACCCTAAGCCTGCAGCAGAGGGAATAGCAATAAACAACAACTGTCCAATTGGGATAACTAAAGACGCAGCCAAATAAGGATTCTTTTTTAATCCCTCTAATGGTATTATTGCTAATTTAACCAATGCATGAGAAGCACCTATCTTATCAATGTAAGCTACAAATCCTCCTATAGACATGATCATTAAACCAACACCTGCGTTTGTTTTGGAGAAAGACGCTTTGATAAAAGCGAAAATATCAAATACTTTTAGGCCTGTTGGATTTTTTAATATTGGTAACTCAAAATTGAAGCCTGCGGAAATAAAAAGCATTAAAAGACCTGATATCAATAAAACAGCATGCGCATTGTATTTCTTAATTAGAAAATAAGCCGTTACAGTTATAAATATTACCGATAATATGGGTCCAAAAAAATCCAATGTTCAATATTAAAAGGAAGTGCCATCTAGCTTTGAGCCTGGCGAAAAAAGCAAGCCATTAGCTGCATCAATTCCCGCATGTTGCTCAAAATCTCCAGTCAAATCTGGGTTTCGTGTATATGACTCATTTGGGTTATTTGACAGAGGCTCAATATCAAATGTAAGTATTGTAGCTCCCGATGGGTCACTAACTGTAACGAAATCACCAGAATTATTCATGTTGATTCTGTTTTCAAAGCCGTTCGCTGTTTGTACAATGGCTCCGCCAAAATCACCCGTTGGAGTACCTCCGCCAAACAGTACCAGCACGCCGTTAGCAGGCACAATTGTTTCTGCAGGAAAAGTATGTCTGACTTCATCGGCGTCTGAAACGCTATAATTGCTTAGATCTAAAGCTGGTCCAGAATTATAAAACTCAATAAACTCATCAGCGTTAGCATCTCTAACACCGTCTCTATTGGCATCACCTGCATCACCTGATTGTGGATCGTAATGCACTTCGTTAATTAAAAACCCTAGCCATGGGCAGCCAAAGTTTTCAGCCACACCTGCTTCAGTAGGGCAGTTATCATTTGCGTCGAGAACGCCATCCTCGTCAGAATCAGCATCATCATCTAAAATCGATATTTCTAAGGCATTATTGGAAAGTAATAATGCATTTTGGGCATTTGCTATACTTACTAAAATAGTTTCAACACCCTCAACTTCTTGATCTTGCAATCCTGCAACACTAACCGAAGCAGTTTTATTACCTTTATTAATTGTTATTTGTTCTGAAGCCAACAAAAAATCTGAAGAAATGCTCGCTGACCCTGATATTAAAAGTGAGATTGTCAGATCTATTGTAGCGGTTGAATTAAGGCTTGCTGTTAAAGCAACCTCTCCGCCGGCCTCACTTAAGGCTGTATTGCTTGCTGTAAGCTGCACAACTGGAAGTATATCTTCCGTCTCACAAGAAAAGAATATAGACATGAATATTAAAGAGAATACAAGGGTATGTTTTTGGTTGATTTTTTTCATTTAAAGGCGCTTGAATGGTGATTGATTTTAAATTTTTAATTTTTTTGCGTTTTAATAATACATTTCTATCTTTAAATTTTAAATAAATATAAATATTTTCAAATATAATTTGTTTTTATAACTAATCATTAGCTTTAATTGACCACTATTTAATATTTTTAAGTTAAACCCGGAAATAATGATTATCACAAAAAGAAGAATAGGTTTATTTCTAGGTCCGATAACTTTTTTAATTGTTTTACTGTTTTTTCATCCAGAAGGATTAAACAAACAAGGAAATGCTGTACTTGCATCTGTGATTTGGATAGCAATATGGTGGATTACAGAAGCACTTCCAATTGCTGTAACTGCATTGCTCCCCATTGTTTTGTTTCCACTAAGCGGCGGATTATCATTAAGTCAAACAACCGCCACCTACGGACACAAATTTATTTTCTTGTTTATTGGCGGTTTTATTTTGGCGATTGCCATTGAAAAATGGAACCTACATAAGCGAATTGCATTATCCATAATAAGAATTGTAGGGACAAACAAGGTTCGCATTATACTTGGATTTATGGCTGCTACAGCCTTACTATCTATGTGGATATCTAATACTGCTACGGCCGTCATGATTTTACCTGTAGGCATCGCAATCATATTACAAGTAAAAGATAATCCCAATTCTACTGAAAATGAAAATGCGCTATTTTCCAAAGCGCTGATGCTTGCCATTGCATACAGCGCTTCTATTGGTGGTATGGCCACACTAATTGGCACACCACCAAATATGATTTTAGCTGGTGTGGTTGAAGAAAGTTATGGCGTTGAAATAAGCTTTTTTCAATGGTTTTCTTTCGGATTACCGTTAAGTATTGTATTACTTTTTATAGCATGGGTTTATCTTACTAAATATGCTTTTAATTTCAAACAAAAAGACTTTCCAGGAAGTAAAAATGAAATAGAAAAACAACTGAAAAGATTGGGAAAAATCTCCTATGAGGAAAAGTCGATCTTTTATGTATTTGTGCTAACAGCATTCGCTTGGATAAGTAGAAAGTTTTTATTAGAACGCTTCATACCAAATATTGACGACACTATTATTGCCATTTGTGCGGCGTTTATTTTATTCCTATTACCTAGCAGTAAAAGAAATGAACCTTTGATAAGATGGGACGACGCTGTCAAACTCCCTTGGGGCGTATTGATTCTGTTTGGTGGCGGAATGGCTTTAGCTCTTGGTTTTGAAGAAAGTGGATTAGCTCTCTGGATTGGCTCAAAACTACAATTATTAGAAACCGTTCCAATTATAATCCTATTACTTATAGTTATTTCAGCTGTTAATTTTATTACAGAAATAACCTCAAATATGGCTACAACAGCTATTTTACTACCTGTACTGGCATCCCTTGCTAGTGCCATTGGAGTTAATCCTTATTTGCTCTTAGTGGGGGCAACTGTAGCCGCATCTTGTGCTTTTATGCTTCCTGTTGCAACCCCACCAAACGCAGTTGTTTTTGGTTCTGGACACTTGGAAATAAACGACATGATTAAAAAGGGCTTTTGGATGAATATTGCATCTATTATAATCCTAACGTTTGTAATTAACTACTTGCTGCCAATGGTTTGGTACTTAAGCTAATTATAAAGAGGTACATAAAATGTATCCCTAAGAATACTTATTATTTCTTGGAAATAATGCCGTGGAGTCAAGAGTTATAAAACCGAACTATTTTATTTGGTATTTGTAAATGTTTATAAAACATTATATTTAAAATTATTTAATTTAAAAAAATTCTGGAAGTGCTGAACCAAGTGCCGATATAAAGAATAAAACCCCAGCGATAACAAGACCTTTCTTTCTGCCGAATTTCTTCCCTATTAGCCCAGCAACAGCTCCACCCACTATACACCCAATAAGGGCAATAGAAACAAGCCATCCTTTTAAAGAACTGGCGGCTAGTTCGTCTAGCCCTTTGGGTTCAATAAAAAAAGCGTCTAGCGAACCTACGGTACCAGCAATGACACCCGTGTCATAACCAAAGAGCAGGCCTCCCAGCGTAGCTACTAAAGTTAATCTTAGTAAATATGATTTTTGCATGACAGTTTTGGTTTTAAATGTGGTTATTTAGAATGTTCTCCAAGAGCTCTTGTTTGCCACTAATAGGCTTAATCTCCGAGGAACTGTTGCTGACAAAAATATATAAATCATTTAAATTGTTAGAATCTCCAATCGGAACCAAAGTAGGTTTTAATTGGATCTACTGTGCCGTCTTCGTTATGCTTGAATGTGGTGAATTTAACATTACGAAGGTGTGTTTTGCCTGAAATTTCTGTATCGTGATAAAACAAAAACCATTGATTTCCAACCTTTAGGGTTGAGTGATGATTTGTCCATCCTTGAACAGGCTCGTTCAATACACCCTTATAAGTAAAAGGTCCATATGGATTATCACCAGTGGCATATGCCAACAAATGCGTATCACCAGTAGAGTAACTCAAATAATATGTACCGTTGTGTTTATGAATCCAAGGAGCTTCAAAGAAGCGGCGGTCTAAATCTTTAGTCAAAATAGGGTTGCCCTGCTTGTCTAAAATCTCAATGGATTTAACTTCTTCAGCGAACTCAAGCATGTCGTTGGTGAGTTTTGCCATTCGAGGTAATATGGCTGGGTTATCTGGAACACCTATATCTTTTAAAGATCCATTTTCGTCGTAAGATCCGCTTTCCCAACGTTGCAGTTGACCACCCCAAATACCACCAAAATAAATGTAAGCACTTCCGTCATCATCAACAAAAACAGCAGGATCAATGCTATAACTCCCTTTCATGGGTGATGGCTGAGGTGTGAATGGACCTTCGGGTTTTGTCGAAGTAGCAACGCCTAATTTAAATATATTATTGGCGTCTTTTGCAGGATAATAAAGGTAATATGTGCCATCTTTATATGCAACGTCTGGTGCCCAAAACTTACTTTTAGCCCATGAAACATCATCAACAGAAAGGCCTACAGGGTGTACAGTAACATCGCTTCCATCTAAATTCATAGACAGCACATGGTAATCAATCATATTAAAATGATTTCCACTATCATCCTCTATTCCGCCTGACTCAATATCGTGTGAGGCATAAATATAAATACGGTCATTAAAAATATGTGCGGAAGGATCAGCTGTATAAATTTCACTAACTAAAGGGGTGTTTAAAAAATCTGGGTTTGAATTGAGTTTTTCACTCAGTTGACTACAAGAAGTAAATGGTAATGAACATAAAAATAAGGCTAAAAATATTGAAAGTTTACTGTAATACATCTGTTTTGGTTTAGTATTTCATCAAATATATCACAGTAGTCAACCGCCAATTATAATAAATTGTGCAAAAACTAAAACAAGAGTTTCACTTAATAATGAAGCGATAAATAATCTTCTTTTTTTAAGGAACCAACTAGTGCTTTTGGTGGCTTGTTCCATTTTGATATTCTATCAATAGGATGCAACGTTGGTTTTAATAGCGGCATCTTATTGTCAATCAAAAAATCATTTTGCTGCGTCATCCAGTGTATTAATTGATTTTCTAATTGATTTTTAATAACTGCATATTCTTTGTTTTGAATTAAATTTTTATGCTCAAAAGGGTCTTTTTCTAAATCATAAAGCTCTTCAAATGGAACCTTAGGAAACGCCTCTGCTCCTCTTTTAATAAAGGCATTTACCGCTTGATTACTACTCAAATTTTGCTCCACAACTTCAAGGGAATTAAAATTACGCACATATTTATAGCGTTGATTTCGCACCGATCGGGATGGAAACACATAGCAACTTTGAATATTTTGTCGTGTTGCAATTCCATATACGTAATCTCGAATTTTATTTTCTTTTCCCTCTAAAATTGGCAAAAAGCTTATCCCATCAATGTCATCAGGGACACTCCCACCTGCAATTTCAAGTATTGTTGGTAATATATCTACTAGTGCTACGAATTGATTGCTTTGTGTTTTGGGCTTGATTCGATTGGGCCAACGCGCCACCATAGGAACTTTTAGTCCAGTTTCACGCACACTCCATTTACCCTTTAATCCATGATCGGATAAATATAAAAATAAGCTGCTATCAAGTACAAATAAATTCTCTAACATTGAAAGAACCTGTCCAAGTTGAGCATTATCGTCAGCAATATTTTGATAGTAGCCCGACTTACTTCGCGCTATCTTTATATTTGGATTTTTTGCTGTGGGATCGTAGTCTAGAGGCTTATCTACATAATCATTTTGCGCTGGGTATGGACCGTGCGGAAGATCTGAAGCGAAAATGATACAGAATGGTTTTGAACTATCTTGGATGTATTTTTTTACCTTATTAATTGGCAACAATCTGTTTTTAACCGTGTGATAAAAATGTGTCCAATTAAAAACAGAGGAAGGTTTAATATGCCCCTTGCCTGCCAAAATAACTTCATATCCAATCGCATTAAAATAGTCATTTATGTCCGTAACATTTTTTACTGGAAGGTGATTCGCCATACATCCATTGCGCATTGGAAAAAGACCGGTAAAAAGTTGAGAGCGACTTGGCGCACATATCGCTTGAGCTGTATACGCATTGGAAAAGGTCATTCCTTCACGGGCAAGACGATCAAAGTGTGAGGTGTCAACTTGCGTATTCCCAAACGTTTGAAAATCCCAAGAATTCTGGTCATCTGACAAGTAAATAATAATATTAGGACGTTTTGGTTCTTGAGCACCTTGTTGCGCGGACACAGAAAAAAAAGGTAGAGCTAAAAAAAAGGATGTATAAATCAAAGAACATTTCATATTATGAAGTAAAAGCAATGTGAATAAAAATAGTACTTTTAATTCACCCATAAGTGTAAAATTAAAAAAAATGAGTTGTATTTATACATTATGAATTAATATTTTTAATTTTAGAGCCGGAATATAAAATTTGTTGCATCAAACGCAGCCGTATGAATAAAATTTGTTATTTACTTCTCTGCTTGGCTTTTGTTAAAAATTTAGTTTTTGCACAAGAACAACCCTTCCTTTTTGTTAAGACAAATGAAGATATAGGTAAGCGTGCCATTACATGTATAGTCAATGACTCCATTAATCAGCTATGGATAGGCACCTATGGCGGCGGTCTAAAAAAGTATAACGGCGTAGACGTAGAAACATTTAAACACGATGTAAACACCTCCTCTGGTTTGTCAAGTTCCGAAATTTATGATTTGCTCTTAGGAAAAGATAACGCCGTTTGGATTGCCGCTAATAATGGGCTAAATCTATACAATCAAAAAAACGATACGTTCACTCATTTTAACCCAAAAAATGAAATACTACCCGTTCATGCGTTGGCTATGCTTGATGATACACACATCATATTAGGGACCCACCGAAAAGGGGTTTATGTGTTTAATACCTTTACAAAAGAATTTCAAAAAGCAGCATTAGATATTGATCAGAACGGCCTGCAAGTGAATGCGCTAGCTGTCGATCAATTAAAACGCATATGGGTAGGTACTAATATGGGGGTCATGCAACTTAGCTTCACTGGACTAAGACTCACTAAAATTTCGGATAGGGTTGTTAAAAATGAAGCATTACTATCAGATGAAATTTTAAGTCTTGAATCGGATGCGTTTGGGAATATTTGGGCTGGAACTGTTAAAAATGGTGTTTTAAAAATCAGCATGAAAGATGTGAATTATTTAGATGTAGATCATTTTCCAATAAGTGAAAAAAGAATATTCTCAATAAAAAAATACACCAACGGAATGATGCTGTGTGGAACAGAGAACGATGGCCTTTTTGTACTCACAAGTAAAGGAGAAGTTTCCGATAGGTACGTTAAAAAACGTGGAGACTCATTTAGTATTCATTCCAATTCTGTTTGGGCAATTCACAGCGACACAAATAATCGAATTTGGTTAGGGTATTACGACCAAGGTATTGATAAATACGATCCTTATCATTTTAAATTTGCTTTCCTTCAAAATGATATTGCTAAAGATGTAATGCCATTTCCTTTATCTGTTTCTTCTATTGCAAAAGATAAATTTGGGCGTTTATGGTTTAGCTGTATTGACAAAGGGGTGTATGTGTATAACCCCAATGACAAATCATATACGCATTTAAATAACCCCACTAATTCTATTGCAAAAGGATTAAACAGTCTTGATATTCCTTCACTATTTATTGATAGCAATCAAAATGTATGGGTAGCTTCTTGGTACAATGGAATTTATTTACTTAAATATGGCGCTAAGCGTTTTATAAATATTAGTACTAAATCCTTTCCAAAAACACTTAAATCAAATAGAATTGTTAGCTTCTCTGAAGATTCAAAAGGAGTTATCTGGATTGGAACTTTTTTGGGCGGATTGTTGTCTTATAACACAAAAACAAATGCTTTAAAACACTATGATGGTGAGGCATTTGAAAATGCAGAGCTACATAACGGAAATATTCGAAAAGTGATTGTCGATAAGAATGATAATATTTGGTTGGGGACACGGAAAGGAATTTATCGATACAATCAAAAATACAATTCCGTAACTTCTTTTAATGATAAAATCAAAGCCACATCAAATGGAGCTTTTAGCGACTTTATTGTATTCTCACTCTATGAAGACGCAAATAAAAACATATGGATAGGGTCTGATGGCTATGGCCTGTTTAGTTACTCTTTTAGTGATGATCAATTTACGTGGTATGGAGAAGGCAGCAACTTGCGTAACATGTCCATAAATTCCATTACACAATCTTTTGATGGATTGTATTGGCTTGGAACAGACGATGGTTTAATTAGATACGATAACAATGACAAAACGTTTCGGGTTTTTGATTCCAATGATGGACTGTTAAGCATGAAAATTAATCGGAGTGCTTTTTTAACAGACGGCAATACGTTGTATTTGGGGACAAGTGAAGGAATTAATTTTTTTGATTTTGATAAGATAAATAGCAATAAAAATGTTCCGAAAATTTTATTTCAACAACTAAAGATTGGGAATAAGCGCGTATCTGTTTCAGAAATAGGTTCATTAAAAAAGACGATACAGTTTTCTGATTCCATATTTTTAAATTATAATCAATCTTCTTTTTCTATAGACTATATAGGAGTTAATCAAACACGTGGTGAGAAAAATAATTATGCCTATATGCTGGAAGGCTTAGAAAAAGATTGGAATTATGTTGATAAGCTCCGAACCGCTACATACACAAATATAAAACCAGGCAAGTATACGTTTAAGCTTAAAGCATCAAATAATGATGGTGTTTGGACAGCAAAATCTAAGAACGTTTTTATTAAAGTAACTCCGCCTTGGTGGTTAACTATTGGTGCTAAGATTAGTTATGCAATTATCATATTATCACTAAGCTTTTATATTTCTAGATTAATAAGACTTCGGGTTTTAGAGCGAAGAAAGGCGGAAGTTGAACGAAATCAACGCGAACAAACTGAAGAACTTCATCTTAAAAAGATGCAGTTTTTTACAAACATTTCTCACGAATTTAGAACACCGCTTACGCTAATCTTAAACCCTTTGGAGTCTTTGCTTTCTTCGCCTGATGAAGTAACACTACCCGATGAAGTACGTGCCAAACACCGCATAATACACCGCAATACAAAAAGAATGAAACGCCTTATTGATGAGCTAATGGATTTCCGAAAAATGCAATTTGGGAAAATTCAGCTACTTGTTAAAAAAATAGATGTCGCAAGTGTTATCAAAAACGTTATTTCTTACTATGAGGAGGAGGCGCTGTATCGAAATATCGACTTAAAGTTAAAACCCCTTGAGCAGGACGAAATATTTATGTGGGCAGACGCTTCCATGATAGAAAAAATTGTGTTTAATCTAATATCAAACGCTTTTAAAGCAACTAAAGAAGGTGGAGCCATAACAGTAGAAATGCATCATCATAAAGACGGAGTTGTGTTCCCGCTTTTAGAAAATAGTTGGCCGCAAGCCGCACTAGAAATTAGCATAAAAGACAGTGGTATTGGAATCAAAAAAGAAAACATTCATAACATCTTTGAGCGTTTCTACCAAGACAAAGATAATAATGAACAATATTTTGGGGGAACAGGAATTGGATTGGAAGTTGTACGGAAATTAGTAACATATCATAAAGGAAAAATTGAAGTAGAAAGTGAAGAAAACAGGGGCACTAAATTTAAACTGTTTTTTCCGTTAGATAACACACATTTTGAAGAAAATCAATTTGCTAACTACGGAATAAGTCAAAAGAAAACTACACGTCCTAAACATATTGAGCAAATCACAGCGGATGAAAACAATAATAATGCGGATAAATCAAATAGCATTTTAGTCGTTGAAGACAACCTAGAGCTTCGTGAATATTTAAAGTTAGAATTAAAGGGAATGTATCGTATTTATGAAGCATCAAATGGTTTGGTTGGTTTTGAAATGGTTAAAAAACACAACCCTGATTTGATTATAGCTGATGTAATGATGCCTGAAATGGATGGGATTGAAATGTGTGAAAAACTAAAATCAGATAAGGACACAAATAATATTCCTGTTATAATGCTTACAGCTAAAGTTGCTGAAAAAGAAAGAATTGAGGGAATTGACGCTGGTGCAGATGTGTATCTTAAAAAGCCTTTTAGCGTCAATCTTTTAAAGTCTCATATTCGCCAACTCATCAAATCAAAAAACGCTTTTTATGAGTCCTATTTTAAAAGTTTTGATATGGATTTTGAATCCGTTGGCAATGACAATAAAATCCTTGCTGACGTAATAGGTGTCATTGGAAATAATTTATCTAAAGAAGATTTATGTGTGCAAGATATTGCAAACGAATTGGGACTTAGTCGAAGCAAACTGTACAGAAAAATCAAATCACTTACAGGAATTTCAGCAAACGAAATTATACGTAAAACACGGCTTGAAAAAGCAAAGGAATTTCTTGTAATGACAGATATGACTATTGGTGAAATTTGTTATAAAGTTGGTTTTGCCTCTCCGTCGTATTTTACAAAAAGATTTAAAGAGCATACGGGAACTATTCCAAAAGACTACAGGATCAAAAACAAAGATCAAAAAGAAATAGCGGCCAATTAATATCTCGGAATCAAAATGCATTATTTAAACAAATTTATTAACTATATTTATTGGGTTTTATTGTTCAATTGCATACTTGTATTTGCACAACAAAGTACCGTAATCACGGGAAAGATATTAGATCAAAATGGCTATGAAGTGCCTTATGCAGCAGTAGGGGTTTTACAAAAGAATATGGGTACAACTTCTACTGAAGACGGTACTTTTTATTTCCGTGTCTCTAATAATGAACTTGAGGATAATTTAACCGTTTCTTCTCTAGGGTTTTCAAACTTTTCCATAAAGATTAAAGACTTTTTAAAGTTAGAGAAAAAGGAAATTGTACTGGAAGAACAAACAACCAACCTTTCTGAAGTGGTCGTAAATAGCATTGATTTTTATGTCAAGAATGCGCTAAAAAAATTACGCGACAATACAGTTAGTAAAAATCATCAGTTAAATATATTGTACCGCAGGTGGTCGGTTGAAGACAATTTATGCCGTTTTTATATTGAGCACAGCATTAATGCAATTGATCGTGGGCCCAGTTCCTACCTCGTTACGTTTTCTGTAGACCATGTAAGAACCTCGGCAGATTATAGGTTTGTAAAGAATGAACAGAAATTGCACGCGCTAAAGTATATGGAATTTAACAATCCACTGCGAAAAAGCATTAATGTCAAGTCCTATAAGTGGACGAAAACAGGGGATTCAAGCTACGATAATGAAGACGTAATCATTGCTAAAGGAGTGATAGAAAACAAGGAAACCTTATGGCTGTATATCGGAATGGATTCCAACAAGATTTACAAACTAGAAATGGAAAAGCAACCCAAAATAGGGAAGTCACTCATTGCAACCTACGTTTACAAGAAAAACAACAAAGGCAAGTTGTTTTTGAGTTACCACCAAAGAGAATGGAAAGGCGCTGCAGCACCATCCGAAAATGTCAAACGCGCCATGAGGAGTAACGGTCAAACAGTACCTAAATATATCCCCATAGCGTATAGGCATGAGGTGTACGTATTGGATATAAAAGAAGACAAAAAACGCTTTAGTGTTGGTGAGATGATGCACAACAAAGACATGACTAAGTATAAAACCGCATACGATCCTGCTTATTGGGAAAAATTGAACATACCGCCCAACACGCGCTTTTTCAATAAAAATATAGGTGAATTGGTTGATTTGTTTGGCGTGCCCCTTGAAAATCAATTTAAGTATTCAAATATGCGTTAGAGCTTATTGACCACTTAAATCCAAGACTATGGGTTTTGCATTTTCTTTAGTGTGACGAAAGCCAACCTCATAGATTTTATCCTTAACAGTAACAGTAGCCTTATATTTTCCGTAAAATCCAGAAAAAGCAAGCCCTTCATTGGCGCTAAGTTCAATTATAAGCTTTGTTGACCAAGTATCTTTTATCAATTTCTTAAGTGTAAAAAAGGCCTTTTTAGGCTGCATATCGCTATCTAAAATCCCCGCTGCATGACCGCGCCACGCATTTCTATCGGTCAGATTCCACATGGTAATGGAACTCACACTTGGGTGGCTAAATAGGAGTGTGTAGAAATCTTTAATATAAGCAGCCTGATATACCTCCTTCTGTGCAAGACTTGGCAGGTTCATCTTTTCCCCCTTTTTCAGTGATGCTTTGCGCTCCTCCAAAAACGCACCGTGGTCTTTCCAGTTGTTAAATAGCTTTGAGCTGGTTACAGTAACTTCTGTGAACTGAATGTCTTTACCAAGAGGGGTGAACGTACTAACCAAATCCCATAGCTCTTGCTCCTCAAAAACATTGTCATGGGTTTGCATATGCGCTTGCATTCCAATGGCTTGGTAACCCACGTTTTGTTCAATAAAATATTCGTTAAGTTTTAGAAATTCTGGGTCTGTTGGATGGTAGTGATTATTGGTGTAAATTTTATTAGGTGCTGTTTTATTAGCAAACGCATAGAGCTCTAACATAGCTGGATAAATCCCACCTTTGTGCGTAATCCAACGGGTAACACCACTTGGAGTCACGTGGTCTTTGAATGGTGCGACGGCTTCGTTGTAAACATCCCAATATTCAATTTCGGGATAATCAAGCAATAGGTCTTGCATGCGCTTAAAAATTATTTTTTCTAATACCACTGGATTTTGAAAGTCAACGACCCATTTGGGTAAAGACTCGTGCCACAACAGCGGGTGTCCTTTGATTTTAATATCATTTGCTACGGCCCATTCCACTTTTCGACGCATCATACGATTATAACCGGTCAAATCATTTTTTTCGTCACGTGCTGCCCAATAAAATCCCAGTGTAACAAAATTAAACAGTTCTTTAACCCGATTTCGATATATGGACTGTGCTTTACCGCTAAGTGAACTTGCCTGCGTCATCGAAACGCCAAAGTTGAATTCGTGTCTAACCAATTCAAGGTCTATACTGGCCTTGTCTTCAAGGGGTTTGCCGTCCAAAACGAAAGCCAATTGCACCTCACCTTTTCTTATATTTTCAATCCTTTCGGCAGCGCCATCTAATTGCCAAGGTGTGTGAACAAGATGCTCCTGAGCCCTTGTGGTACGCGCAAAAAAAATGACTACAAAAAATGAAGCTATAAATCGAGTTGTCATTTGAGTTGATCTATTGTGATTGCAAATTACTGCACAATTTGACTTTGTTTTAAAAGTTTTTTGTCAAAAACTATAATTTATTAATTTTTCAAAAAATAAAAGTAATTCATCCGCTTTATGTTTTGTAAACATCAACTAAATATACAAAACCCCCAAACCAAATGGGGCAATATTAGATTGTACACTCCTTAAATATTGTGAAAATTGATTAATTTTTTGATTGCCTTTTCTTTTATGATTCTTAAGTTATTACTTTTACAATTATAAAACAACGCTACTTCATTTATTATTTAAATACATTTTTGTGTTTTTTTTCAATCTTAGCTTATGCGCAGTCACAGCCTAACATACTTATCATTCACATCGATGACTTAGGATATCACGATCTTAGTATTCATGGCTCAAAAACATATCAAACCCCACATATAGATACGCTTGCTACGCAATCAGTCTCGTTTACACATGCATATGCAAACTACCCAAGATGCGTACCCTCCAGATTTTCAATGATGACGGGGAATTATCCAATACAAAATGGAAATGTTCCAGATGATGGGTTTAAAATTAGTAATATAGCTGCAAACAAAAGCTTCATTAAATCATTCAATAAAATTGGTTATAAAACGGCTTATTTTGGTAAATGGCATTTAGGAGATGAACAAAGCTTGCGTGACTTTGGATTTCAATTTAGCTTTGGTGCTGGAAAAGCTGGCTCGCCCATTAGCTTTATCTATCCCTTTAATGTTTTTAAAGGAAAAGGAAAGAACAAAAAGAAACCAATTCCAGATGTTGATGCCGTAAGTACTGAAGGAGATTACCTTACTGACGTCATGACAAATCAAGCAATCAAGTACTTAACGCAGCATGAATCATCGATACCATTTATGCTTATGCTTTCATATTATGCTGTCCATCAGCCTATTGAAGCAAAGCCTAATGACATTGAGCGTAACCGTAGAGAAATAGAGGCTACTGATTTTGGCAATCAACCCGAGTATATTGAAGAAGGTACTGGGCGAACAAAAATGCGTCAGGATAATCCCGCTTATGCCGCCATGGTAGAAAACCTGGACAACAACATTGGCAAACTTTTAGCTCATTTAGAATCTAGTGGCGTAATGGAAAATACGATAATTGTTTTTTCTTCTGACCATGGAGGTCTATCTAATGATGGGTATAACAAAAGACGATTGGCTACTTCAAATTTTCCGTTACGCGCTGGAAAAGGGTGGTTGTATGACGGCGGAATTAAGGTTCCTTTATTTGTTAAGTGGCAAAAGCATTTTAAACCACGTATTGAGGGTACTTCAATCGTAACGCTGATGGATATTTTCCCCACATTATTGGATATCACTGCCAAAAGAAATTTGAATGTAGATGGGAAAAGTATGCTTCCCGTGCTTTATTCAAAAAAGAAATGGAAAAGTCGAACAGTTTATTGGCATTCTGAAAAAGCAAGACCTAAAAATACGGGAGACACAAAATCATCTGCCATACGAAAAGGAAAGTACAAACTCATTCATTGGTATGAATCCAATAGGATTGAGCTCTACAATATGGAAAAAGACCCATACGAAAAACATGATTTAACCAACGAAAAACCAAAAATGCGAGCAGCACTTTTAGCTGATTTGAATGATTGGAAATCTAAAATGGGGCAAGAAAAACATTGATTTTTAGATTTAATTTTCGATGTAAAAATGAAAGCTTAAATATTTCTGTATGGCATAAAAGACAATGAGGGCGGGGCTTGAACCAACGACCCGAGAAGCTACGGGATTATAATTTCAAGCAAATCCTCCACAAAATAGTTCGACTTTACTCCCTTCTTTTCCACTTTGAAGCACAGCAATGATGTGGATAACATCATAAAAACCCAAGAAAATGTATCAGAGCATTTTTACTTTTTTTACAATTTGGAAGCTGATTAATTGTTATGTTGCTAGAACTCAAGTTTTCATTCTTGTAAATCTTAAAATTTAGGTTAACAAATTGTTGTGAGGGATTTTGTTAAGAACAAAAAATTAGATTTGTTTAAATTTTAATAAAATTTTTATGAAAAAAATATACTTCCTTTTTACTTTTATTTTAAGTATTTCCGTGTATTCACAATCAGTTGTTTACAGCTATTCTTTTGAAGATGATGGCTCAAGCTCATACACAACTTCAACTCCAGAATTTTCTGATGGGTATTATGATTTCTTTACAAGTACATTTAACAATTCAATAGGAAACAACTATGGTGTAACTGGACAAGATGGAAATTATTACTTTGCGGCTCAAGACATGGACGGAGATGGAGCAACCGTGCCCCAGACTTTAACCATGACTTATGATATCACTGGTCTCAACAATTTAGGGTTTAAAATTTTAGTAGCCGAGGATGATTACAAAGACCCGAAGTGGGATGATGATGATTACGTCCACATTGATTATGCAATAGATAATGGTTCACCTTCTCCACTTATTTACATTGAAAGTGAAGGTTCAGGGTATAACACAGAAACTAGAGTTGATACTGACTTCAATGGAGTTGGTGACGGTGAAGCCATAACAGAAGCTTTTATGGAACTTGAAGCCCCTATTTCTGGGACTGGGTCAACATTAACTGTGACTTTTACATTTAGTTTAGATTCCGGCAATGAAGATATCGCTTTTGATAATATTAGAATTTTAAAAGACTACGTAGCAGACACCACGCCAACACTTAATATCACAAACCCTAAAGATGGTTCTACTATTTACAGTAAAGATGTTAGCATTGAGTTCATTGTTCAAAACTTTAGTGTTGGAAATACAACCACAGATGATGGTCATATTCACTATATTCTTGACTCCGATCAACCTGTGATGAAATATGATACAACTCCTGTTTCTCTTACAAATTTAGCTGAAGGCCAACACACAATCACTATTTCTCTGGTCGATAACAGTCATAATCCTTTAGACCCAGCTATTGAGACTACAATAAGTTTTACAATAATTGACCCGTTAACTTCGCTTCCTTATCAAGATTCTTTCAACTACAACTTGTCGAGCTTAAACGGACAAAACAAATGGCAAGAGCTATATTCTGGAGATGATATTATGGTTGTTGATCAAAACCTTACATATGATGGTACAACCTCTACAGGAAAGATGATTAGCTTTTCAGGTTCAGGAAAAGAATCATTTATAGAAATAGATCCCACACAAGACGGAATCACTTTTATTTCGTTTTGGCTAAATGTTAACGACATTTCAACCATTACAGATAGTGATGGTGGTTATTTTGCGTTGTTTGGAAGCGAACGTTCGTCTGGGGGTATTGAGTTTGAATCAAGAATTTGGCTTAAACCTTCCACAGATCCTATAGCAAACACATATAACCTTTCATTTAGCAGTGCTTCAAGTAACCCTGATTATATTACTGCATCAGAATTGAATGTTGACGAAACATATTTAATTGTTATGTCATATAACTCTAATTCAGGAGAAGTATTGGGTTGGATAAACCCATCTAGTAGTTCTGCACCTGCATTAATGACAAGTACTGACTCAAGCCCTAATGTAATTAGCTATTTTGTGATTAGACAAGATTCAAACTCTGAAACAGCTAGTATTGATATTGATGAATTAAAAATAGGTTCGTCTTTGACTTATGTTCTTGATGTTGTTGAATTAAATGGTATGAGAGTTGCTGTTTACCCTAACCCAACTCAAACAACCCTTAATTTCTCAGGTCTCAATGCACCTGTACAAGCATCTGTATTTGATATGTTAGGAAAATTACACATCCAGACTGAAGTAACCAACACACTTGATGTTAGTGCTTTAAAATCAGGTCTTTATATGGTTGAAATTAAAAACGAAACAAGTTCTAAGGTCTTTAAAATGTTAAAGCAATAAAACTGTATTCTTACTAAAATAAAAGCGGAACAATGTTCCGCTTTTTTTATGTCTATTGTTTTTTGATCAGCAACGCATAAACTGGGAAGTGATCGCTATAACCTCCCGTAAATTTACCTCCAGCAAAGCTTCGAAAAGGATAGCCCTTATAGCGTCCTTTCTTGTTGTAAAGATACCTCGGGTTAAAAATACCCGCTTTCCAAAAATACCAACTTGTGTCGGACTCACCGAGCAAGCTTGGGGTTACATGAACTTGGTCTAAAACATTCCATTTGTCGCGGTAGC
>QOQB01000015.1 GCA_003331305.1 Flavobacteriales bacterium
CAAATAATTTTCAGTACCCTAAACTTGCTTTACGAATGAAAATCCAAGGCATAGTTTATGTAAAGTTTATGATTGATGTAGATGGCAGTATTAAACTAATTCATACAAAAGGTCCGCACCCTCTTTTAGAAAAAGAAGCCGCAAGAATAGTCTCTTTATTACCAGGGATTGTGCCAGCAAGAAATGGAGACGAATTTGTAAAAGTGCCTTTTTCTATCCCTATTACATTTCGCCTTGATTAAACCATAGGCATATCTTCTTCTTTTAGTTCTGCTACTTCTAATCCTCTTAAGTAGGTTAGAGATTCATTTAACACTCTGTTAAAACAAACTTTTTATATTTGAAAATGAGAAAACTACTATTACTATTTATTCTAATACTTGGTATTGTTTTATTTTCTGAATATAATGCAAATGAAACCAAAAAAAATTAGATGTAATTGAAAAAGAACTTGATGAGAAAATAAGAATTGCAAAAGAAAAAGATTCTTTAGAAAACATAAAAAACTAAACCAACATACGATATGAAAAAGCTAATACTATTATGAAAAAAGATAAAAAAATAGCGCTTATAATAATGTTTATAGTTGGCTTAATTCTAATGGTAGCTATAGAGTATGATAATAACACTACTGCAGAGAAGATTCGAAATGAAAGAGAAAAAATTGAGGCAAGATTAGAGGCGGTAAGGGCAAAAGATTCAATAGAAAACAAAAAAGACTAACCAACATACGATATGAAAAAGCTAATACTATTACTATTTATTCCACTTATTTCTTACAGTCAAGATATAAAAAATACCCTCTTGCAAGAAATTAACTTATCTCAAATTCCTTCAGTAGTTATGGGTAAGATTAATAAAAATGGAAAAATGAAATTTTATTCAAATGGACCCTCAAGGTGGGATAGAAATGACACCATCAATGAAAACAATATTTTTAGAATAGCTTCAATGACTAAAGCTTTAGGCTCAGTTGCGGCACTTCAACTTGTAGAAAGAGGTGAAATTACATTAGATGAACCGTTAGATGATTATTTGCCAAAAATGTCCTCAATAAAAATTATTAATTATGATAATGAAATTGTAGACCCTATAAATAGTATTACTTTAAGACACCTACTTACACATACTGCTGGTTTTGGATACTGGTTTACTAGCGAAAAATTATCTCGTTGGAATGAATTAAAAGAAGAAATTAATTGGACAGAAAATTACCAACCTAGATTATTTGAATCAGGTACATCCTATATGTATGGAACTAGCATAGATTGGGTTGGCAGATTAGTTGAAAAAATTTCAGGAATGAACTTAGAGGACTATTTTAGAGAGAATATTACTGGCCCTCTTGAAATGAATAGTACGTGGTTTAATGTTCCAGAAGAATTAGAAAGCTTAGTTGTTACCTCTTCATATAGAAATTTAGAAACTGGGGAGCTAGTTAAAAATGAATATCAAAAAAGAAGGACTACCAGTAATTATAATGCTGGAGGAGGATTATCAAGCTCTCCAAGTGATTATGGGAAATTTCTAGCTTGTATGCTAAACAAGGGTGAGTTGAATGGTGTTAAAATTTTGAATAAAGAGACATTTGAACTAATGAATTCACCTCAGTTAAATGAATTTAAGACTATACACAGATATGTTACTGTTGGCAATGTTGACACTAAGCCAAGAGGAGATAAAGACAATTTTTTTGACAACTATGATAACTGGACATTAGCTTGGGCTTATGAGGAAAATTCAGTTAATAGACCAGTTGGTACTGGATATTGGGCTGGATTTTTTAATACTTATTTTACAATTGATTTTAAAAATGAATTTGCTTTAGTTTATATGACTCAAATTTTACCATTTAATGACATTCATTCATATAATTTATTTACAGCTTACGAAAGATTAGTTTATAAAAATCTAGAGGACTAAACCATAGGCATATCTTATTTTAAAATTATTGTAAATTGTATCAAAATAATTTTATGAACAAATATTTAATTAAAAGAGAAATTCCAAATGCTTCTCAAATACCAAGCGAACAACTAGATGAAATAGGCCAAGGGTCTGAATCAGTATTAATTGCAATGAGAAATGAAGGAAAGGAAATTGAACAAGAGGTTAGTTATGTTGCCGGAAACAATGTTTTTTGTGTTTATAATGCAGATTCGGAGGAAACTATAAAAGAACACGGTGAACGCGCTCGAGTTCCTGTAAATGAAATAACCTTAGTGCCAAATGTTTTAAAACATAACACTAATAAAGGCTAAACCAAAGGCATATCTTCCTCTTTTAGTTCTGCATTTCTAATCTCGCCTAAAATAAAAAATTAGTATTTTTATTAAATGGAAACGATATTGTATGTAATTGGCGCAGTTTTCTTTTGTGTTGGAATAAGTGCTTTATTAAATAAGTTGGGATTTAAACTAAAAACTCCAAAAAAGTATGAAGATTACATCAAAGGAGAAAAAGGTAGATCAGGGAAACATCTCGAATAATTGAGCGTTTTTAAAAGATTAAAATTTAGCGTAGCCCCCCATCTTAATTAGCTCTCTTACTTTTATATCTCTTAGTCAGGTTAAGAATATATTTTTGCATTTTGACTTATGTACTAATATTACAGCTATATTTATAAAAAATCAAACCATGAAATTTTTAGAAAAATACTATCCAATTCTTTTAGCTTTCTTTAGTTTCTTGTACTCGATATATCTTTGGTTTACAGGAAATGAACTGGAAGGAATATACGTTGGCCTTTGGCCGATTACAATCTTGGGGTTTGCCATTGCAATTAGACAAAGAAGAAAAGATTAGAATATGAACAATAAATTAATGTTTATTATTGGATGTATCATTTTTGTGATATACATCTTCTTTTATTTTCGAATAGTACTAAATCAAAAGTTTGGAAAAAAAAGGGATAAAAAAAGCTAAACCATAGGCATATCTTCTTCTTTTAGTTCGGCTACCTCTAACCGTTAAAGATTGTTTACACTTAATTTAATCTTAGCTTAATGCCAGTGTAGTTTTTATTTTTGTAATTTTATAAAATGAAGACATTATATTTAGTATTAACTGCTTTGGTTTTGGTTAGTTGTGAACCAAAGTTAGTAGAAAAATCTGCAGGCAAGTGGTATCAAGAAAACCCTCCTCAGCTTTCAGGTCAAAAATTCAAGTTAGGATCTGATGAGGCTGCCGAAATGGTAGTTAAAGTTATACTTGATTTTGCGGATATGGATAAAAATGAACAGATAATTGAAAACATGGCAGATTCTGTTAGATTTTTCTCGCCTGAGGGATATCAAAAGTTGGATATGACAACAACTGATGTATTAGATTCTTTTCAACAGCCTTTTGATTCAATAAAAAGAGTGGTAGTGAGTGCTGTCCCGCTAACATTTGGTAAAGGAGTTGTAAATATGGTTGATGTAGTATTTAGAGAAAGACGTTTTAAAGATGGAGCGGTTAACCGTCGACGCGTCTTTGAAAGATTTTGGGTAAACTCTGAAGGTAAAATCTCAACAATTAATATTTTCCCATCTGATATGGCGTCAAGTAATTAAAAATAAAGCTTGTTGCATTATTATATACCTTTCTAAACTCCGCTATGTACGCCTCAGAATAATTAAATAGCATATATTTGCAGTTCCTAAATGAATTGGTCGAATGGAACAGCTATGGTTGGCTTTCTTTTTGACCTTTTCGCTTTTTAGGCCTGTTCTAAAAAATCAACATTTTGTATGTCTTTTCAGTTTTGAGATTAGCTTATAAAGCTTGGGTTTATATTTTGACGACTAAGGGTATGCCAACAATAAAACTCTCCGAATAGGAAGAGTTTTATTATTTAAAAAAACCAATTTTTAGTGCTAATCTTTTGTTTGTGCAAGTTGATACGCAAACAATTCTGTTTCTACAGAAGAACCATCACCAAAGTGAACCTCTTCCACAATTTTACCATCTTCCCAACGGAATCCCGACATAGACAAATCCGAAGCTTTATTTCCTGTAAACTTTCCTGTGCCTTTCCATGAATACCATGTTTTTGTCCACGTTTCCCCAGATTCTGCATAGTAGGTGGTTTCGGCATATAAATCCCCTTCTTGTCCAGGGGCTGTTATGGAAATATCAGAAAAAAGCATGTGGTGAAGTCCAATCACGCCTTTTGCATCGTCAAGACCAACAGTTCCTTCAATCGATGAACCGCTAACAATAAGATCATCAGACCAGTGTGTTGCCATGGCATCAACATCATTGTTCAGGTAGTCTTGAAAGTGCTGTCTAACAGCTATTGTTTTTTCATCATCAAATGTAATGGTCGACGTGTTTGGATTACTGCAGCCTACCAAAACCGTGGAGGCTATTAATGTAAATATGAATTGTTTCATTTTGCTTTGATTTAAAGTTGAATTTAAAAATACAATTTAAATGAGTACAATGGCCGTGATTTACAAAGTGTTAAACATTTTTTAATGTCAATATTTTCTTAAAGAATTGTCTTGATATTTTTTATATTTATAAAATAATCAAAGCTTATAACATGTATAGAACAACAAAGACTTTAATTTTAATTTTCCTTATTGCTATTGTAACTTCGTGCGAAAGCACTACTGCCGATAAGAATTCAGGTATCACTTTTGAAAATGGGGACTTAATGACAAATGCCACTGCTGACCCCATGGGAAATGCATTGGTTTATCCAACTGGTAAAGCATCCATAACCAGTCAAGTTAAAGTGTGGGCACCAGATTTTACATCCCCGTGGCACTATCATCCTTACCAAAGCATAGCACATGTTCTTCAAGGAGAATTGACAGTCAATTTCGATACGGGAGCATCTCTTGACGATATGAGTCCTAGTAAGTCAATTAGTAGCACAAAAACATTCAAAGCGGGTGATACATTTATTGGTACTGCCAATACATGGCATTTTTCTGAAAATCTTGGCGATGAAGACCTTATTTTTATGGTTTCATGGCTAGCAGAAGAAGGTGCGCCTGTAGCAGTATTAGCAGATAAAAAATAGATTATTCCTTTAAACGTAATCTATCGTCGCGATTGACAATTTCCCAAGCGGTATAAAAAATAAGTCGCGTGCGTTTTTCTAACAATTCGTATTCAATTTTTTCAACGGTATCTGTTGGTGCGTGGTAATCGGCGTGAGTGCCGTTAAAATAAAAAATAACCGGCACATCGTTTTTGGCAAAATTATAGTGGTCAGAACGATAGTAGTAATCGTTTTGTCTGTATCGTCCAAGTTCAAAAACTTCTGTGGTTGGATCGTTGTAGCGGTAATCTAAATCTAAGTTGATATACTTTTGATTCATGGCTTCGGATACATCGTGTAAATCTTGTGAAAGAATATCTGAACCAATCAAATACATATAATTTGGATTGTCTTCATGCAGGTTGTCAATACGTCCAATCATATCAATATTGAGATTTGCTACCGTATTTTCTAAAGGATAAATAGGGTTGTCTGTATAGTATTCTGAACCTAAAAGTCCCTTTTCTTCACCCGTAACGTGTAAAAATAATATAGAACGCTTTGGTCGATGCCCTTGTTTGACTGCTTCTTGAAAAGCCTCAGCAATTTCCAAAATGGCAACGTTTCCTGATCCGTCATCATCTGCTCCGTTATTGATTTGCCCATCTTCAATACCAATATGATCTAAATGTGCTGTAATCACCAACACTTCTTCGGGTTTTTCGCTTCCTTCAATAAATGCCAACACGTTATTACAATCAATCATGCGTTTTTCACGGATAACATTAAGGGACATAGGCATAAAGTAATCGCCGTTGGCCATGCCTCCTTTGACGCCAATCGATTCGTACTCGCTCTTTAAATAATTTATGGCAAGTGTTTCGCCTTCGGTACCCGCTTCTCTTCCTAGAAATTCATCAGAGGCATAGGTGTTTAAATGCTCTTTAAGCTCCGCAGCTGTGATGGTGTTGGCAAAAGTGCTTGGTGTAAACTCAATGCTTTTTTGGGTAGAAGCGCAGGAAAGTAAGATAACACCAGTAAGTAAGATAAGTTGTTTCATTGTAGATGTTTTGCTAAGCTAATATATATAAAATGTAAAAAGACGTTATAGCTGCGCCGCTATAAAGTCCCACAAACGAATTCTATGAGTAAGTGCTTGTTGTGCAAAATCAGTGGCTTCGTCCCAATTTTCAGTACTATCGCCGCACAATTCTTGCATCATTTGTAAGGCCATGGGTCCGTGTTCGTCGCCGTCCAATTCAATATGGCGCTCTAAGTAGTAGAGCAGCGTATCTACATGGCTATTCTTTTGATTGGCAAGTCCTCGCACTATCGCGATAAATAAATCAGGAATCAAATCTTCTCTGCCGTATGTAAACACGCCTCCCACTATGTGCGCGGGCGCCGTTGTGGCAGTAGTGAGCGAAAAGCGCACAAAAGTTTTGATTTCCTCTGGAATATCTCCTTGATTAAGGGCCTCTTCCCATGAAACTCCGTTTTGAATACCGGTTACCAAATCTGTAATAGGTTTGGTGTTAGCTCCAATTTCATCCATGGCTTGCAGATATAATTCATAGTGACTGGCAGGGTTGCCTGAGGAATCTACATCACTTTCTTCGCCCCAAACAATTTCGTTAATTAAGCGACGAGAGCCAGGACTTCCAACAGGAACCCAAGGAAGCTCAGTGCATGTTAGTTTTTGTTGTAATGCTTTAACAAGCGACATAAAGTCCCAAACAGCAAACGCATGATAGGTCATAAAAACCTGAATGGCCTCAATAGAATTCAGTTTGGTGTAGAGTGGATGCTCAAGAAGCTTTACCTTTAAAGGCGATAAATCTTGATCAATAGTAGTAGCAGTAATCATAAGCAATTTTTCGTCCACAAATTTAAGTTAAAACGCTAATACTTAAGCTAAAAGGATTTGTTATTTTTGATATATGCCGCGAGTTTTTCTTACCGAATGTCCACGCGATGCCATGCAAGGCATCAAACCCTTTATTCCAACAGAGATGAAGTTGAAGTATTTACAGTCTTTGTTACGTGTAGGTTTTGATGTATTAGACTTTGGCAGCTTTGTATCGCACAAGGCTGTACCACAAATGCGCGACACACACGAGGTTATTCGACAGCTAGACCTTAGTAATACCAAAACCAAACTGCTTGCTATTGTTGCCAATGTCCGTGGAGTCGAAGACGCTCTTGTATATCCGCAAATCGATTATTTAGGATATCCCTTTTCAATTTCTGAAAATTTTCAGGTTCGAAATACGAATAAAACGATTGAAGAATCACTAAACATATTGGATACTATTGCGAATAGAGTACAACAAGCAGGGAAGGAGTTGGTGGTGTATTTATCCATGGGATTTGGTAATCCCTATGGCGATCCATGGAGTCCTGAACTTGTAGGGGAGTGGGTAGCGCGATTGGCGCAGATGGGCATTCGACGTATTTCATTGTCCGATACGGTAGGAGTAGCTCAAAATGAAACGATTACGTCACTCTTTAAGCATGTATTTTCGGATCATCCTAATACTTTTTTTGGCGCGCACCTCCATGCAAAGCCAAATGAGGCTACTTCAAAAATAAAAGCCGCTTTTGATGGCGGCTGTCGTGCTTTTGACAGTGCAATTCGTGGTTTAGGGGGATGCCCAATGGCAAAAGATGAGCTGACAGGAAACGTTCCTACAGAAAAATTACTATCCTTTTTGACTGCACAAAAAGTTGAATTTTCAGCAAATGCACTTCATTTTGAGTCGGCTTATAATGTCTCTTTAGAAGTATCATAGCCAAAAAAGTCTGTAATACTATTTTGAAACAAATAGTAAACCCACATCTTCTTTTGAGTTTACGAAAGTTAATATGCTGAGTTGGCAGAAAATTAATTTTCATTTAATGAAAAACCGTCACAAGTATATTTTTCATTGACTACGATTTCGTGCAAACTACACTTATTTTGTTCGTTGATGTTTTTACAATTAACACAGCTGTTACTGATTGATAAATTTTCCATGCTTGCGTATTTACTCAAAAATAGATATAAAATTTTGTAATGCTTTCATTGTTAGAAATTTATAATTAGAATAAATAAATATAAATTCGCGGTTGTTATATTTTGTATCTTTGTGTGCAACAAATTTTAAAACGTTGCCATGGAATCTCTTCCCGACAAAATTAGTAGCTTAGGACTTACATACGATGACGTACTTTTAGTCCCTGCGTATTCTGAAATACTGCCTAGAGAAGTGAGTATAACTTCAAAATTTTCAAGAAACATACCATTGAATGTACCCATAGTTTCGGCAGCAATGGATACGGTCACAGAAAGTCAAATGGCAATAGCCATGGCTCGTGAAGGCGGAATAGGGGTCCTGCACAAAAATATGACCATTTCTGAACAGGCTAATAAAGTGCAAAAAGTAAAACGTTCAGAGTCCGGGATGATCATTGACCCAGTAACACTTCCCACAACCGCGCTTGTTGCTGACGCAAAAAAAATCATGCAAGAATATCGAATTGGCGGGATACCTATTGTAGATGACCATGACGTGCTTATAGGAATTGTTACCAATCGTGATTTGCGTTTTGAAAAAAATGAAGGACGCCCCTTAATGGAAGTCATGACTTCAGAGCATCTTGTAACCGCATCAGAGGGAATTTCAATGGCAGAAGCTGAAGAAGTACTTCAAGCACATAAAATTGAAAAACTCCCTGTTGTTGACGAAGCTAACAAGCTAATAGGGCTCATCACATTTCGAGATATTACACGAGTTGCTATTTCACCCCAAGCTAATAAAGATGCCTATGGGAGATTGATGGTTGCAGCTGCGGTTGGTGTTACTCCCGATGTAATGGATCGTGTAAAAGCACTCTCAGACGCTTCCGTTGATGCGATTGTCATTGATACTGCTCATGGACATTCAAAAGGAGTGGTAAAGGTTTTAAAGAAAATCAAGAAGACTTTCCCTAAAATTGATGTTGTTGTTGGAAATATTGCTACATCAGAAGCCGCTGCATATTTACTTGAAGCTGGTGCCGATGGAGTTAAAGTTGGTATTGGTCCTGGCTCCATTTGTACAACGCGTATTATTGCAGGCGTTGGGTACCCTCAACTCTCAGCTGTTATAGAGGTGTCATCTGTACTTAAGGGAACAGGAGTTCCACTTATCGCTGATGGCGGCGTTCGTTATACGGGGGATATTGTTAAGGCTATTGCTGCAGGAGCAGATTGTGTAATGCTCGGGTCTCTTCTTGCAGGAACGAAGGAATCGCCGGGTGAAACAGTAATTTATGAGGGCAGAAAATTCAAAACATACCGTGGAATGGGCTCAGTAGAGGCCATGAAAAAAGGGAGTAAAGACCGCTATTTTCAAGACGTAGAAGACGACATTAAGAAACTTGTGCCAGAAGGTATCGTTGGACGTGTCCCTTATAAGGGAGATCTTAACGAAAGTATCCATCAGTTTGTTGGTGGACTTCGTGCAGGAATGGGGTATTGTGGTGCAAAAGACGTTCCTACATTAAAACAAACAGCACGATTTGTGCAAATAACCGCATCGGGAATCAAAGAAAGCCATCCTCATAACGTACAAATTACAAAGGAAGCCCCTAATTACTCTCGTTAAATATGCGCATCGCTATATTGTCTTTTTTGACGCTAGTCACCACTTGTCGCCTACAAAAGGCTACATCTGACAATGTTGTCGCTCGTGTGAATGACCATTATTTATACCAATCTGAGCTTACGGACAAACTTGGCGAAAGCCTTTCGTCTGCAGACAGTGCATCCATTATACAGAACTATATCAACACCTGGGCAAAAGAGCAATTGCTGTTAGACAAAGCTGTTTTTAACCTAAATGCAGCTAAACAAAAAGACTTAGAAAGCCTTATTCGTCGTTACCGAAATGACTTGTTCATAAAAACCTACCAAGAGGAATGGCTAAAAGCACGTGTAGACACGCTGGTAACCAATGCAGAAATTGAAGCGTATTTTAAGGCGAACAAGCAAAACTTCAAATTGCATCAAGATTTGATGAGAGGACGCTACATAAAGCTATCGTTATCTAATTATAACAAGTCTAGCGTAAGAAGAGCGCTTCAGCGATTTAATGCAGAAGACCGTACCTACCTGGATTCCATCTCACTGCAGTTTAATAGTGCATTTTTAAACGATTCTGTTTGGCTTAGGCCACAAACTTTTTTTAGCCGCCTTAATCGGCGCAGCCCTGAATCATATGGCCGTTTTTTAAAAAGTAATCGTTTTTTTGAAATTCAAGATTCTTTAGACCTATATTTGGTCTTTATTGAAGAAGTGAGACGACGAAATGAAGTTGCACCCATTTCGCATGTAAGCTCAACGTTAAAACAGATTATGTTAAACAAGCGAAAGCTTGAGATGCTGCGTCAGTTTGACCGCGACATTTTAGATGAGGCCGTTAAAGAAAATATTTTTGAACAATATGAATAAATATTCCCCCCTTTTTTTCGTGCTAGTTGGTTTTTTCAGCTTTGCTCAATCACAAGATTCTGCTAAAACCAGACTTAAAATTGATGGCGTCTCTGCCGTAGTTGGTGATTATGTAATTCTAGACTCCGACATTGATAAGGCTTACATTGACTTGGAGTCGCAGGGCGTTTCAACCACAGATATTACACGGTGTAGTTTACTTGGAAAATTGATGGAAGATAAACTATACGCACACCATGCCGAACAAGATAGTATTGAAGTAAGCAATGATGATGTCAACAATTATGTTGAACAAACTATTGATTATTTTGTTCAACAGTTGGGAGGATTGGATAAGGTTCTTGAGTTTTACAAAAAGAAAGATGAGCAGAGCTTTAGAAATGAACTATTTGAAGTAAATCGTATTCAGCAGCTATCACAACGCATGCAATCTAAAATTGTTGAGGATATTGAGGTAACTCCCGACGAAGTAAAAGCGTTTTTTAATGCTATTCCAAAAGAGGATTTACCCATTTTTGGTTCAGAATTAGAAGTTGCACAAATTGTGGTGGAACCTAACGTCTCACCAGACGAGGAAAAACGCATCATTGAACAACTTGAAACCATGCGAAATGATGTTCTCGAAAATGGCTCTTCGTTTGCATCAAAAGCCATATTATATTCTCAAGACCCTGGTTCTCGTTCACGGGGTGGGCGCTATACGCTCGATCGTAAACGTCCTCAAATGGTAAAAGAATTTAGGGAACAAGCCTACCGATTGCAAGAGGGAGAGATTTCACAGCCGTTTAAGTCTGACTTTGGTTGGCATATTGTAACGGTAGACAAGATTAGAGGGCGTCAAATTGACGTGCGACATGTGCTGCTAACTCCCACGGTGAGTAACGCTGCTTTGGGAGACGCCCAAAATGAACTTAAGCTTATAAGAAAGCGAATTGAAGACGGAGAGATTACATTTGCAGATGCTGCCCGTGAATTTTCAGACGATCAAATTACCCGTGCAAATGGAGGGGTTTTAATCAATCCTTCTACAGGAGATACAAGATTTGAGTTGACCAAATTGGACCCACAATTGTATAATCAAATTTTAAAATTGGAAGACAATGAAATTTCAATTCCAATATTAGAGGAAGATCGATCAGGGAATAAAAAATATAAAATTGTTAAGGTTACCAACCGTTTTAACGAACATGTAGCAGACTATGCACAAGATTATGTGCGTATCAAAGACTTGGCTCTAAAAGAAAAGCAGCTTAAAACTATTGAAAAGTGGATGACTGAGAAAATTTCAGACACTTATGTCAGCGTTAATCGTGACAGCCAAGCTTGTGATTTTGCTAACAATTGGTTGAAAAAATAAAAACCTTTTTTTAGGCTTAGGCAGTTCATAACCAATTACTTAATTTTGTAAAAAAATTGTCATGAACGTAGCTAAAAAGTTGCTTTCAATCTTATTTTCTACACGCTTAACTGCAGTGCTTTTTATCCTGTTTTCAGTAGCTATGGGTATAGGGACTTTTGTGGAAAGCGCTCACGACACAGCTACAGCACGTATTTGGGTTTACAATGCCTGGTGGTTTGAGGCAATGATGTTATTTTTTGTTGCTAATTTTTTGGGAAATATTAAAAGGTACCGCCTACTGCGTTGGGAAAAATGGCCACTTCTTTTACTTCACTTGTCATGGATTTTAATCATTATTGGTGCGGGGATAACGCGTTATATTGGTTATGAAGGGGTAATGCCCATTCGTGAAGGAGAAAGTACAAACGCTTTTCTTACAGAAAAAACCTATTTATCTGTATTTGTTGATGGGGAGATCGATGGTCAGCCACGCAGAAAATTATTAGAAGATGAGGTCTTGTTCTCTGAAGCGGCAAACAACAATTTTGTGTGGCGAAACGACTTTAATAGGATGCCTTTTTCTATTGAGTATGTTGATTTTATTAAAGGTGCTGAAGAGGGACTAGTTGAAGATTCAAATGGAGATGTTTTCTTAAAAATTGTTGAGGCTGGCGATGGTAATCGTCACGACCATTTTCTTAAAATGGGTGAGGTGGCAAGTATTCATAACATCTTGTTTGCTTTTAATGCCTTTACTGATGGGGCGATCAACATTACACTCGAAAATGAAAACTACACGATAAACTCGCCTTTTGAAGGATCGTTCTTGCGTATGGCAGACCAACAACAAGGAATGTTGACACCAAACGCTGAGCAACCTTTACAGTTGCGGTCTTTGTATAACACCGCTGGAATGCAGTTTGTTTTTCCAGATCCGGCCATTCGAGGGACTTACCAGATTGTTAGAGCTGAGGACCCAGAAAATGCCCCTCAAGATGCGCTGACAGTTTTAGCGACGGCAAATGGCGAGCAGCAACAAATTAGTGTATTGGGTGCCAGAGGAGTTGCCAATGCCCCTGTACGTGTAACAGTTGGCGGATTAGATTTTTGGATTAAATATGGTTCAAAAGAGTTTGAGCTGCCCTTTTCGTTACGACTCAACGATTTTATTGCTGAAAAATACCCTGGAACAGAAAAAAGCTACAGCAGCTTTATGAGTAAGGTAACTGTAATAGATGAACTGGCTTTTGATTACGATATTTATATGAATCATATTTTGAACCATGGTGGGTACCGATTTTTTCAGGCGTCTTTTGACCCAGATGAAAAAGGCACGGTATTGTCCGTAAATCATGATACATTGGGAACGAGTGTTACCTATGCTGGCTATTTTTTACTATATATCGGTTTGATGGGATTGATGTTTTTTGGAAAAACACGATTTAAGAAGTTAGCCAAAATGTTAGAAGATTTACGCCTTAAGAAAGCTGCATTAAGCTTGTTTTTTATTTTAGGTTTTGGTACTGCTACAGCGCAAAACCACGACCACGATCTCTCCACGTTTTCTGCTGACTCTGTATTGCAAGTCGGTGCCATTGATGCACAACAAGCCGCAAAATTCGGAACACTTGTTATTCAAGACACTGGTGGACGTATGAAACCCGCGAACACTTTTGCGTCAGAACTGCTTAGAAAAGTGAGTAAATCAGATCACTACAAAACATTGGACGCAAATCAAGTTTTGCTTTCCATGACACAAAATCCACTGTTGTGGTATCAGGTGCCCTTTGTGTATTTAAAACGAGGAAATGATAGCTTACGTACGCTGATTGGGGTAGACAAAAAAGTAAAATATGCTGCATTTGCTAACTTTTTTGATGCCTCTGGAAACTATAAGTTAGCTCCCATGTTGGAAGGTGCGTATAAGTCCGCTACTCCAAATCAATTTCAAAAAGATTTTATTGATACAGACCGAAAAGTAAACCTTCTTTTTTCTGCTTTAGAAGGAAAAATATTACGCATTTTCCCTGTGCCAAACGATGTAAACAACCGTTGGATTTCACTACCCGAGGTTGCTGAAACAAAACTCCAAGGGGTAGATTCACTTTATGTAAATAATGTTATTCCGCTTTATTTTGCATCTCTTAGACAAGGAAAAACCACCGATGATTACACACAAGCAGATCAATTACTGGAAAGTATAAAAGGCTATCAGCAAAAGTATGGTGCAGCCGTCATGCCTTCGCAAAAACAAATTGAAGCCGAAATATTATACAATGAGTATGATATATTTAAGCGTTTGTTCAGTTGGTATATGTATGCGGGAACATTGTTGTTTTTTATTCTTATTACACAAATGCTTTACGACGTTCGTGTACTTCGAGCTGTGGTTCATGTATTTATTGGAATCATTGCGCTCCTTTTTGTGTTGCATACGGCAGGTTTGGCTGCACGTTGGTATATTTCGGGACACGCACCTTGGAGCGATGCCTATGAGTCCATGATTTATGTAGCTTGGGCAACTATGGGTATGGGCTTGGCTTTCGGTAGAAAGTCTAACCTTACGATTGCCGCTACTTCTTTTGTGGCTTCTATGATTTTGATGATAGCACACTGGAACTGGATGGATCCTGAAATTGCAAACCTCGTCCCCGTTTTGGATAGCTATTGGCTTATGATTCACGTAGCGGTTATTGTTGGAAGTTATGGACCTTTTGCTCTAGGCATGATTTTAGGAATTATCGCTATGATCTTAATGTTAATCACCACGAAGAAATCCGCCAAAAAGATGCGCTTACATGTTGCAGAGCTTACGGTGGTAAACGAGCTTGCAATAACTGTTGGTTTAATCATGCTTACAATTGGAAACTTTTTAGGTGGCCAATGGGCAAATGAAAGCTGGGGGCGTTACTGGGGTTGGGATCCAAAGGAGACTTGGGCTCTGATAAGCATTCTAATTTATGCATTTGTACTTCATATGCGACTAGTTCCTGGATTACGTGGAAAATGGATATATAGCTTAGCTTCTGTGGTTGCTTTTGCGAGTATTATGATGACGTATTTTGGAGTAAATTTTTACTTAACTGGTCTACATTCGTATGCGAGTGGCGATAAAGTTATCACGCCCAATTTTGTATATTACTCAATAGTGTTTGTAGCTCTATTGGGAGTTTTGTCTTATGGAAAAGCAAAAAAATACTTTTCGAAATAGTTTTCGTTGGTGGGTGTACTCTATTGGTGGCTTACTTCTCGTCGGCGCAGGTCTCAGTGTACTTGGTGAAGCCATTATTGCAAAAAGCAACGGTGAGGCATGGTTTTTGGTTGGTACCTTGGCATTAATATTAGTTAATTCTGGAATATGTTTGATAGCTGGAGCTATTATCCTTCGATTAAAAAAATAGGGATTATATTTTTGTTGTTTGGCAGTATGCTTTTTGCACAAGAGCAAAATAGAGGCAGTGCTTTACCATTGTTAAACAATCCCACTCCGAATTATGGACTTCTTATTCCCGATGAGAAAGTAGAGGATTTCTCGTTCCTTAACACCCCAAAAGCAAATAATCGTTCTATGATGGATGATGAAAAATTTATAAACCCAGGTGCAAAATATTTAAAAAAGCTAAAAAAGGAAGGCTCTATTTCTAAAGACACTTACTTAGGGGATGTTTATTTGGGGGACATGCTTACGCTTTCAAAAAGCACACAGATACTATTGCGTGATTTTGGACAGGAAGATGGCGACTTTGTTCGCATACTTGTCAATGACGAAGAAGTATTACCGAAGTTAATGCTTAAAAATAAGTTTTTCATACTTACTCTTCCCCTAAAAGAAGGATTTAATAAAATTGAATTTCAAGCCCTTAATCAAGGCACCTTGTATCCCAATACAGCAGAGCTTCGGATGTACGATGACCTCGGTACACCGCTCGCTATTCATAACTGGAACCTGTCTACGGGGTCCAAAGCATCTATCATTCTTGTTAAAGAAGGGGATAGGCTTCGCGAAGAGTAGTTTTTTCTTTTAGCTCACCAACAGTCTTACTCCATGCTTATTTTAGTTGACTGAAAATTTAAAATGGGTTTCACTAGTAAATATTTCGCCTGGTTTTAGGATAGTTGTTGGAAAATCAGAAACGTTGGGTGAGTTGGGAAAATGCTGTGTTTCCAAACAAAAGGCGCTCCTTGGGCCATAGGTACCTTGAGTCTTTGAAGGCAGTGTATCATCTAGAAAATTACCTGTATATAGCTGTATTCCTGGCTGGTCGGTATAAACATCCATCATGCGACCACTTTGTGGGTGGTATACACTAGCTGCTTTGACAAGATCTTTTTTTGTATTGTTTAACACCCAACAATGATCGTATCCTTTTCCGATTTCTAATTGGTTGTTTTTAATATCAATGTCTTTCCCAATTTCTTTTCGAGCCCTAAAATCAAATGGAGAATCGGCAACCAATTGAATACTCCCTGTTGGGATTTGGGTGTTATCTACAGGAAGATACGAGTCTGCAAAAAGTTGTAACTCATGGTCTAGTATTTGTTTGGAAAAATCTCCTGAAAGATTGAAATAACTGTGCTGGGTGAGATTAATTACAGTGGTTTTGTCTGTTTGTGCCTCATACTTTACTTTTAGCGTGTTATCGTCTGTGAGTATATACGTTACAGTTACTGACAAATTTCCAGGATACCCTTCTTCTCCGTCTGCGGAAATGTAGCTGAGTTGAATTCCATTTTTATTTTCAAGAGTATCCACTTCCCAATACACGTTATCAAAACCCAAAGCTCCCCCATGCAAATGGTTAGGCCCATTATTTTGCGCTAGAATGTATTCTTTACCCTCAAGTTCGAATTTGCCATTTGCAATTCTGTTGGCAAATCGACCCACAATTGCCCCGAAGTATGGATGTTCATCTAAATATTGTTTGGGAGATGTAAATCCCAAAGTAATATCTTTAAAAACGCCACTTCTGTCAGGTGTTTTTATGGAGCTTATAATACCTCCTAAATTCAGAATTTCTACGCTGTACCCGTGTTTATTAACAAGATTATAACTTATTATTTCGATATTTTTATAATTTGGTTCTGTAAAATGAGATTGTTGTCTAATTAGAATAAAAATTATTGTTGCCATAGAAAAAAAAATAATTTTTTTTAAATCAATTTTCATCACATTTACACAATAAAATCTTTTATAAAATTACAAAATCAAGTAGTAGTAATTAAATAATCAACAGATTATGTGTAAATATTTATCTAAATTGCATACAAATTCGTTTTTATCAATAAAATAAATAAATAATAAAGTTTTGACATAATAAGTTATTTATTAATTCATGGGTATAATTTGTAGTAGGTTAACTTGAAATGGATTATCTAAGTCCAAAGCGAAACACGCATACAAAATAGAATTAAATAAAATGACCTCATTAGCGCCACATAACGAACCTCTTGATAAGAGGTTAGTCAAGCATCTTTTGCGACGTGCATCTTTTCATTTTTCTAAAGTACAGTTAGACGAAATGAATGGTAAAACGGCAAGAGAAATTCTAGCTATTCTTAATTCCCCAAAATCATTTTTATGGGTTTGGCCAAACGATCCAATTACTAATGGTGCTAACTCCAACTGTGCCAATATTCAAGATGGTTATTGGATTAATGACCCTGATTGGACATATACTTCTTATCCTTGCAGACAAGTACCCAAACGTGGTTTGGTTGCTGGTTGGTGGTGGTATAATACCATTAAACAAAACACGCTAATTGACAAGCTTACCTGGTTTTTGTATACTACGTTCACGATATCAAAAGATGATGGGTCAGGAAGAGCAGCTCATTTCTTTGATTACATCAATCTACTGCAATTTTATGCTGATAAAAGTGTTAAAGACTTGGCTAGGAAAATCACTTTTGATAATTCCATGCTATATTATTTAGACAATGGCAACAATAATAAAAATAACCCCAATGAAAACTATGCCCGTGAGTTTTTAGAGCTTTTTACTATTGGCAAAGGACCTCAAATTGCTGAGGGAGATTACACTAACTATACTGAACACGACGTGATTCAAGCAGCCAGAATTTTTTCTGGTATTAAGTTTAAGCGTAACAGGGACAATACTGATAAAGGCACTGTAAAACTTCCACATTACCCAAATGGAATTCCAACAGGTTATATTAGTATAAAAAATCACGATACTGGTAGGAAAACATTTAGTAAAGCATTTGGTAATCAGACGATAGAGGGAGGAAACACAACAGATTCTATTGAAGATGAGTTAGATGATTTTGTGGATATGATTTTTAATAAATTAGAAACTGCGAAAAATTATGTTCGTAAAATGTATCGTATGTATGTTAGGAGTGAGTGGAATCAAGAGACAGAAGACCAAATTATTACTCCTTTAGCTCATCAACTTCAAGATAATGACTATAATTTAATAGAAGTACTTCAGACGATGCTAAATTCAAAACACTTTTTTGATCTTGATGATAATAATAGTAAAGATGAAAATGTAGGTGGAATTATTAAAAGCCCTTTACAATTTTTTTGTGAATTAATATCATTATTAAATATTAAAATTCCTAATCCAGAGACGCCTCAAATCCCACAAGGTTCAGGATGGGATAGGTCAAATGAAAATTTTAGATTTTATTTATTTTGGTGGAACTTTTGTCACAACACTTTTTTTGCTTTTTCAGGTATGAATCTATTTGGACCATCAACCGTTGCAGGTTACCCAGCTGATTATCAAGCTCCAGCATATGATCGCGCATGGTTTAATTCGAATAATATTGTTGCTAGATACAATACCATTAAATCAATTATTGGAAATTCATATAATGATAACTATGGTAATGGAAATAATCGGATTCAGGGTGCCCAAACTACTAATAGCGGAAACACATATTTTACCAGAATTTGGACAAATTTTGATGTTATAAGTTTTATTAATAAAAATATTACTGATCCAGGCGATGCATATACTATTGTACAAGAACTTTCGGAAATATTTTATTGTGAAAATATTGACTCAAAGCGCATTTCGTATTTTACAAAATCCCTAATAAAAGATGGTGAGGTAAGTTATATTTGGTATGATGCATGGTCGGTATATTCAATTTCTAAAGATTCTTCAGAAGTTAATGATGCTGGTATCTTTATTAAAAACAGACTTGATGATTTAATTTCAAAAATGATTAATGCTGCTGAGTTTCAGATAATGTAACGATCATGAAAAGAAGAGAATTTATTAAGTTATCGGCAACTGCTTCTGCACTTGGACTACTTCCATCGGAAGTTGGGGCTGCATTGAAGCTTGCCAATGCTTCACTAAACTGTAATATTTCTAATCGTAAAATTGTGCTTATCGAGCTCAAGGGTGGTAACGATGGTCTAAATACACTCATACCATATAACAATTACGATCATTATGTTAATACCTTGCGCCCAGATATACACATTCCTGTTACAAACTACAATGACTTAATCGTTGATACATCAACTAGTGGCACCAATCAAGATTTAATATTCAATCCTGCACTGCTTAACGGCTCCAACGAAGGCTTTAAAGGCCTTTATCAATCGGGTATGTTACGTATTTTGCAGTCTGTTGGTTATCCTGCTGCAAACAAAAGCCACTTTGCCTCTATAGATCTTTGGGCAACAGGAAATGATGGTAACAGTTGGGACAACGGAAAAGAAAGTGGGTGGCTTGGACGTTTTATGGAAGAAGCATATTCTGGATTACTTCCTTCAAATTTTCCGATAGGTATACAATTAGGTTCTAATAACACTTGGCTTGGTTTTCATGGGGAGCATCAACATGGACTTGCATTAAATATTGAGGGTCAAAATTCAGAAAATTTTTACACAGTTCTCAATGGTTTAGCCGGTAAGGCACCTGAGAGTATACCAACAGATTCACATTATGGAAAGGAATTACGATACATCATAGATATGGATGCTAATGCCAACATCTATGCTGAAGCTATTGAAACTGCTTTTAACAATAAAGGATCAGATAATCTTGTGTCTTATCCAGATACAGATTTAGCAAATCAGCTTAAGACAGTTGCTCGTTTGATTCGAGGTGGAATTGAAACAAAAATATATATGGTAACCATTGGTGGGTTTGATACGCATAACCAACAAAACCAATCTGCTGGAGACATAAGTGGAAAACATACAGATCTTTTAACAGAACTTTCACAAGCAGTTGATGCATTTGTTCACGATATTAACTCAGACTCAATTGGTGATGACGTTATTGGGCTGACATTCTCTGAGTTTGGGCGCAAAGCAAAGCAAAACGGAAACTTGGGTACAGACCATGGAGAAATTGCCCCAATGTTTGTTTTCGGAAAGCCCGTTAAAGGGGGTATTTCAGGAATAAATGTGGATTTAACTGAAGCTAGCGATAATAACAATTGGCAAATTACAACTGTACAACACGATTACAGACAGGTATTTGCAACCTTAATGCAAGACTTTTTGGGTGCAAAAAGTACTGTAATTGACAATGCTTTTTTTGACCAAACTAACAAACAGAGTTTTGTGGAGAATAAAATCTCCAATATTATAAATTCCTCATATTTTGTAGATTCCTCTTGCTATTCGTTGGGCTTAGCACTTAATAGTTCTGAGACTTTTTGGGCAGCTTACCCAAACCCAGTTAATGATTTATTGTTCTTAAACCCAATAATAAAATCGACAGCATTAGAGTTTAGAATTTTTAATTCAAAAGGACAAATTTTAAAAAAAGGCAAATTGGATTTTGAATCATCCTCTTCCTATATTGATTTATCTATGTTAAAAAGGGAGGTTTATTTAATTGAATTAAATGATGGAGTCCATTCTGAGGTTAAAAAAATTATAAAAGCGTAATTTGTCAAAGTTAATCATTTCCTATATTGGTTAAAAGTGACATCAAATTTTGAATATGAAATATCTTTTTATTTTTTTACTTATTAATGTTAGTTGCCAACAAGCACCAAAGCAGCAGCAAACCTCAGTTCATAGTTGCACACCTACCCAAAGTCGCTTTACCTCAAATGTAAAAACCACGTCAAACCAGCACCTTAGTGTGAGTAAAGAAGGTATGGTACTTATTCCAGGAGGCACATTCTCTATGGGTGGCGATGACGCACAAGCATGGCGTGATGAGTACCCAAAACATGAGGTAGTAATTGATTCATTTTGGATGGATGTGCATGAAGTAACTAACGCGCAATTCGCTGAATTTGTAGATGCTACTGGCTATGTTACTACAGCCGAAAAAGCTGTGGATTGGGAAGAAATTAAAAAAGAATTACCGCCAGGAACACCCAAACCTGATGATAGTCAGCTTGCTCCAGCCTCGCTGGTTTTTGTAGCTACAGATCGTCCTGTATCTCTTCAGAACGTGAGTCAGTGGTGGCAATGGCGGCAAGGGGCCAATTGGAGACAACCCGAGGGTCCAGGAAGCACAATAATTGGAAAAGAATATCATCCTGTGGTTCATGTTAGTTGGTTTGACGCAATGGCGTATTGTGAATGGTCTGGTAAACGACTACCCTCAGAGGCCGAATGGGAATATGCGAGTAGGGGAGGTCTTAAAGACGCCGTTTATGCGTGGGGTAATGAGGCGCTAACCAATGGAAAACCTAAAGCAAATACTTGGGAGGGAAGTTTTCCATATCAAAATAAAAAGCGTGATGGATTTTATTCAACCGCGCCTGTGCAAAATTATCGACCTAATGACTATGGGTTGTATGATATGGCAGGTAACGTGTGGGAGTGGTGCGCCGACTTATATCACGAGGACTATTACAAAACCTTAGCTGGCAAAACAACAGTCAATCCACAAGGACCGGAAACAAGTTATGACTCAAACGAACCCTATGCGCAAAAGCGTGTGAGTAGAGGTGGAAGCTTTTTATGTCATGAAAGCTATTGTAGTGGCTATCGCAATTCGATGCGCATGAAGACCACCCCTGATACCGGCAGTATGCATACAGGCTTCAGAACGGTAGCATCCGCGGAATAATTAGGTCAATTTTTTTATTATGATTAAGTTTTTTAATTCCAGTTTAAAAAAAATAATTTTTCCTGTTGTTTTATTTTCTTTTTTAGGCGCTGCGCCCTATTATGTTGATGCACAGACGCGTCATTGGAAAAGCGTAATCCTACCAGGGCATTCGTGGTCATATATTTTGCCTACTAATCAAACTACTGCAGACTGGATTCAACTGGGCTACGACGATGCTTTATGGTCTGTTGGGAATACTGGAATTGGCTATGGCGACGATGATGACGAAACTGTCGTTTCGACGACAATTTCGCTTTTTATGCGTAAAACATTTGAAATTACAGATGCTAGTTTGATTTCTAGAGCGGTCTTGGATATTGACTATGATGATGGGTTTGTAGCGTATATCAATGGGGTCGAAATTGCAAGAGATCTTTTTTCGGGAAATACCACCTCTTACCAAACGCCAAGTGATGGTCTTCACGAGGCTAGGCTTCCCAGCGGTGCTGCACCCGAGAGGTTTTATATTGATAAAAACCTACTTACTGATGGAACTAATATCATTGCTGTTCAGGTTCATAATCAATCAATAAATTCATCTGATTTATCGGCATTGCCCGTACTTTCATTTGAACTGCCAGAAGGCATCCAAACATATTACACGACGCCCAGCTGGTTTGTGCAGCCAACTCCAGAGCCTGTTGAAATTGACCTTACATCATCAAACTTACCTATTGTAATAGTCAATACTAATGGTGCTGACATCCCTGATGAACCAAAGATAGATGCTACCATGAAGATAATTAATCGTCCAGATGGCGAATTGAACTATGTTAGCGATGAATCTAATCCAGATTATTTAGACTTTGATGCCCCCATTCAAATTGAAGTACGCGGTTCTACTTCTCAATTATTTTCTAAAAAGCAATATTCGCTTACTACCTATGATAACTCAGGAGACAAAGACAATGTGAAATTACTTGACCTGCCAAAAGAGAATGATTGGATACTTAATGCATTCGCATATGATACTACTTTTGTTAGAGACTTCATAAGCTATAAACTATCCAATTCGATAAATCAGTATGCATCACGGGCTAAATATTGTGAGTTGATTTTAAATGGCGAATACCGGGGGATTTACATGCTTCTTGAAAAACTAAAAGCAGACGATAATCGAATAAATCTAAAAAAAATAGACACAGATGATATTGAGTACCCAAATATTTCAGGAGGTTATATCGTAAAAGCTGATAAAATTGAGGGCACGGAAGTTTTAGGCTGGTCTATGGGGAGCTACGGCTGGGGTGCAGTTAACTACGCCTATGATTTGCCTAAACCAGAAGACTTAATTAGCGTACAGGACAATTACATTCAAACGGTATTTAATCAGTTAGTAAACACCAGTAGTTCATTTAACTCATCTTTAGATAACGGTTATCCTTCAGTTATTGATATTCCGTCATTTGTTGATTTTATGTTGTTAAATGAACTTGCATCTAATGTTGATGCATACCAATTTAGTACGTTTTTTCACAAAGACAGAGGAGGGAAGCTTCGCGCTGGTCCTATTTGGGATTTCAATCTTACATATGGTAACGACTTATTTGAATGGGGGTATGATAGAAGTCGTTACAGCATATGGCAGTTTTCAGATGGTAACAGAGGCTCTACGTTTTGGACAGACCTTTTTAACGACGTGACCTTTTCTTGTTATTTTGCAAAACGTTGGAAGCAACTAACAGCTGACGGGCAGCCTTTATCAGAAGCGGTAATTCATCAGTTGATTGACGAAACTGTCACTGAAATATCAGATGCTGTTGATCGTCAAGAACAAATTTGGAACAGGGAGATTAATTTTGAGGAGCGTATCGCAAACATAAAAACGTTTATCAGCCAAAGGATTCAATGGATAACAAATCAGCTCGATTCAAACACATCGTCATGTGATAATATAACTACCCCTCCCTTAGTTATTTCTAAGATACATTACCACCCCTTGGATCAGGAAGATGATGACTCGGACGACTTTGAATTTATTGAGATTAGCAATAACAGTACTACTACTTGGGATTTAACTGGAGTGTATTTTGGAGGACTTGGTTTTTCATATCAATTCCCATCAGGATTTACTATTGAACCGAATCAATCCGTGTATTTGGCAAACAAAAAATCGGCATTTGAGTCTACCTATGGTTTTGCTCCCTTTGACGAATTTTTCAGAAATCTTTCAAATAGTTCTGAAACTTTGGAACTATTAGACGGTTTTGGTAACATAATAGATACGGTCACATATAATGACGACTCACCCTGGCCAGAAGCGGCAGATGGAGACGGTTCCTACTTAGAACTCAGCAACATAGATTCTGATAACAGTTTGCCTGAAAACTGGATTGCAAATTCGAATTTTCAGACTCTTAAAGTATCAACATACAATGATAACGCATCATTACTAATTTACCCAAACCCTGTTGTGGATAAGCTGTATTTAAGTGCCATTAACGGAGAGCAAATACAATCAGTTGAGATCATTAGTTTAAATGGTCAAAAAATGATGTCCGAGCAGTTGAACGAAACGCGTTTACAGATTAATACTTCCAAACTTGCTTCTGGAATTTATTTCATAAGTATTAAGCTTAAATCCAAAACAATGATTAAAAGAATAATCAAAAATTAATTCTACATGCGCAAGCAAGCTTGACGTCTTATCAGGGAGGAGTGCTAGGTGATCCTGACAAAGCTCCGCTTTGAAAATAGTCCAAAAAAAAAACGCTCAAGCAAGCTTGGCGTTTTTTCTTATTGTCCTATTTATTCGTGACCCAAACATACAGTAGTTCAGACTTTTTGAGTGGAATTAGTGATATATATTCAAAAAAATATTCCCAGAAATAAAAAATTATTTTTGGGAATAATCCGTGACCTCGGCAGGATTCAAACCTGCAACCTTCTGAGCCGTAATCAGATGCGCTATTCAGTTGCGCCACGAGGCCGTATATGGTTAAAATTAACCCTCGTGTCTTGTATATAATTTTGCTTGTGTACAACTTGGTGTAAAACGGCTTGTACAAACGCTGTGATTATATGAGTACAACGAGGCGGCAAACTTAATCATTTTTTTGAATATTTTTCCCAACACTACCTACATATTCAACCCTAAAACTTTTCTGCTCATTGTTGGTTTCTTTGTAGCTGTGAGATAGCTTGGGGATGCAGTAGTTTAAAGCTATTTCTAAAAGTTTAATCTTGTTAGCAACATTTAAATTAGTAGATGACAATTCTTCTATTGTATTGTCAATAAGTAGCTGTAGCTTACTCTTTACTTCGCTTGTCACTTTGTTAGGAGTGCCTTTAGTTCTGCCTCCTGTCTTTCTGCCGTATGCCATTGTCTAAATAGTTCTATTATAGGTTAAGTAAGTTGGGGGGTAATTAGTAATATTCAATAGTCAATGTAGAAACCAAACTTCCATCTTCTGTTACTGTCACGTTTCTTGGGTAACCGTTTTCATTGTAATCGTAAGCATAATCTAACTCAAAAAGGAGAGTAACAAGAGAAGTAAAAAGTTCAGTAGAAGTAATAGAAGTAATATTATTAACGCCAGATTTATATTGAGAATATTGAGAAAATGTATGGTCGGATAGCGAGTACCAACTGTATCCCTCTATATTAGAAAAAGCATTTTTATTATTGTCATAAGTTATACTTATTGTACCAAAAATTGTTTGGCAATCATCATTGTATTCTGTAAACGAAATAATTTGGTTGTTTTGTAACTCCATAGACATACAATCATCAGAAGACACAGTATTCCCATTATAAGTATAGTAATCAGTATAATCTTGTCCAAAAAGATTAAAAGTATGTTCTATTATCCTGTTATTATTGTCATATGTTAATAAAGTTGTCGTGATATTTGCGTTGCTTTCATTAATTGAATTGTAAGATGAAATAAGGTTGTTAGTATAAGTGAAGTTGTGCGTATGTATCAAATTATCGTTCATATATTCTTTAATTGAAACAATTTTATTCTCATCATATACATAATCAGCGACGTAAACATAAGTTGTTGAGCCATCATCGTAATTTTCAGTTATTTTCTTAATAAGGACATTTGTATCGCCATTTGTATTGTCATTGTTTGCTGTATCATCATCTTTAGAGCAAGATAATATTGTAAGTATAGTAAACAGTAACAGTAGTTTTTTCATCGTATTATTTTTCTTAAATATATTAAAAAACAAGCGACTGTTTATTAAAACACAAGCCTGTAATATTTGTATCTTTTTTTCTATTCATATTTATTTATAACTCTTAAACATCTTCCATATACATTAACAACTATATAGCATTTAACAGGGAGTAACATACAACTGCTCTGTGTTAGATTGTTCAGGTATAGATACACCTCCCCTTATGTAGAGGAGATGGCTATCCTAAACTGCTCCACGTTGAGTTGCACAGGCCTAGATATTTCAGCTACAATTACAGAACATTGCTGAAACTTGTGGTTACTTATAGCTACTGTAATTTGCTACCCTGCACCGTGTACCACTTGCACCTACGTCTACTGCCTTTATGCGTCTTTCTACAGTAGTGTAATAAACATATGCCGAAAGGTATTTAGCCGAAAAACATATGCGTCATATAACTATAATGCTATGGTCGGGCATTTTTACATTTTCGTCAAACAAATACCCTATTATTTCTCAACAATTGTTTATAAATATGGGGTGTATTGTGAATAACCACCATAAGTTTTCCACAATCAGGAAATATGCTGTTTTTAGGGCGTCAGTTGGGGCGTGAAGTGTGTGTTTTCTCATCATTTAACACTCTGTTTAAACAAACCTTTTATATTTGAGTATGAAACCAGAAACAAACATTAAGATTGCTATTTTTGGGTTGATATTCATTTTACCTCCAATATTTGAATTTTTCCCAAAATATTCACCAACAAGTTGGTTAGTTGATTTAGGAATTAATCAGTCCGATTATTTTCTGCGTTTTATTTTATCATATCCATTATTTTGGATTTTGTTAGGGGTGGTATATTTGATTGATAAAAAATTTAAATCATAGGCATATCTTCTTCTTTAAGTTCAGCTACATCAGGTAATCTTAAATTATGTGAAGTTTGCTATCTTTAGTATATGGAAACTATATTATATGTAATTGGGGCAATTTTATTTTGTTTATTGATAAGCAAACTTTTAAAAAAGTTGGGGTTTATGCCAAAACCACCTAAAAAATATGAGGATTACATTAAGGGTGAGAATGGTAGGTCAGCTAAACATCTTAAATAATTAATTTGGAATTATAAAAGATAAATAAAAAATGAGCAAAAAAGTATTGTTATCAG
>QOQB01000016.1 GCA_003331305.1 Flavobacteriales bacterium
AAAATGAACGTTCCACCGTAATAAGGTCTTTTCGTAAGGAAGATTAATATCTCTTTGCATTCCATCGTTGGACGTATAGTTGGCACTAAAACGTATAGGCATATGCAAACTCAATCCTGTGTGAATGCGCCAAAAAGCGTGTTTGGTCTCGTTGGCGTTTCGCCATCGCAACTCAAATGGGACTGCTAAGGTCTGCATGGTTAAGGTGTTTTTTTGGTACGCATCTTGAATAATACTTGCTGAAATGGAACTGTCTTCAACAACAAGTCGCATATTATTAAAAACAGTGGCTACATCCCATCCCAAACCTAACCCAAGAGCTAGTGTGCGTTTTTTGTTGACAGGCATATCACGAACAAAGCCCAACGAAAAACTATAGGACAACTTGTTTTGTATAAGCTCACCGGGTGCATCTGAAAAATAGGGGTAAGCAACGCTAAAATAAATCTGATCTTCTCTGAAAGACAATTTGTCTTCTTGCGCCATGGCATGGAAAACACTTACGAAAAGTAGAGAGTGCAGGAGCTTTTTCATCATTTAAATATACACGAAAAAAAACATCCTCCGGCTTACAAGCCGAAGGATGTTTATGTTTTAAAAACCGAAAGACTTATTTTAAATTCTGCGTATAGTCACCACTACGAGTAGTGTAATTAATTTTTAACGCATTTACCTTTCTCAATTCTTGTTTGATATCGCTTATAAGGCCCATGTTGGTTTCACCATCCACCTTAAGGGCAGTAGTAAGTACGTTTTGAAGCTCCTGACGTTTGGAAGCACGTTCTGCGAGTACAAAAGCACCAACATCTTGCACAGTGGCAAACTTGTCGTTCAATTGGATTTTTGGCTGTGTACCAAATTTTTCTTGATAACGGTCGCTTGGTTTTCCAGCATAAATGTACATTACACGGTCTTTTTTATCTAGCTTTTGCACTTGGTCTGCTGCAGGAAGCGTATTAGCCACCATGAGCGTACTATCGCGCATGACGGTTGCTACCATAAAAAAGAATAAAAGCATAAATACAATATCGGGTAACGATGCTGTAGAAATTGCGGGTAAATCTCCTCCTTTTTTCTTCTTAAACTTAGACATACTAATTCGTTTTTGAGGGTTCAGCTTCAGATAACTTCTGTGGAAACAATGCCTTTACTGCATCGAGTTTGGGTTTTAATGCTTCCTTTTCAGATGATGATGTGCGTGGGTCAGAATACTTGCGGTCAGCTTCAATATAAGAAAGTCTAGCACTTGGGTACAGACGTGCAAACTCACGATTGCGTAACTCATTGTATGCAGCAACCAACTCGTTTTGAACGGCTATATAAACTTTATAGTCTGTTTCACGGTCATTCTTTAACGAAATAACGGCTTTTTCTGGGTTATCAGATGAACTCGTATCACGAGCGCCTTGACAGAAATCACAGGCGTCGTCGCCTTTTCCGCCACCATTATCTAAGAAGGCAACAGCTGCAGCGCGCAATTCACTGATATCCATTGGTCCTTCTTCAACTAATAGGTCGTTATTTTTATTCACCACTACTGTGAAAATATTTCGTTCTTTAATGATTGGAGGATCAACAACATCTTCCATAGGGGGTAACTTACGATTAAGCCCCGAGTCAGTTTCAATTGTTGTGGTAACCAAAAAGAAGATAAGAAGCAAGAAAGCTATATCAGCCATGGACCCTGCATTCACTTCGGGTGCAGATCTTTTTGCCATAACGTCTTATTTAAAAAATCGCTTAACGCCTGAGAACACCATAGTTCCAATAGCAACTACTGCCAAAATATAAAAGGTGCGTAATCCTGTTCCTACCCAGCGCGAGCCAGATGCGGAAAGCATTTCTCCATCTTTCATAGGAGTTTCTACTCCTTCAGAAAACAAGAAGGATATCAACACAACCAATGCAAATGCAGCTACCGAAATAAGTGCTTTTTTAAGTTTTGCACCGTTAGATGCAAGAGAGGCTAGCGATGATACTACAGTAATGATAACGACAATTGCCAAAATGACTAAAGCAAGCGTAATCATGGGCGATACAGACGAAAAGTTGCCTGCTAAGCCATCCATTTCTATGACATCGTCGCCTTTGGAGAGAATGGAAACTTGGAAAACCAAGCCCAACACGCCTAAGACAAGTGCCACGATTTTTGTTATTTTTTGAATATTCATAATTCTGTTGCTTTATGAATTATTTCTGATTGGCTACAAGAAGGTCAATCAACGTGATAGACGCATCTTCCATGTCATTTACAATACTGTCAATTTTTGCAATGATGTAGTTGTAAAAGATTTGTAGAATAATCGCAACAATTAGACCAAATACAGTTGTAAGAAGGGCTACTTTAATACCTCCCGCAACAAGTGATGGTTGCATGTCTCCAGCAGCTTCAATTTTATCAAAGGCTTGAATCATACCAATTACCGTACCCATGAACCCAAGCATTGGTGCAAGTGCAATAAATAGAGAAATCCAAGATACGTTCTTTTCAAGTTGTCCCATTTGAACACCTCCGTAAGCTACAACCGCTTTTTCGGCACTTTCTACACCTTCACCAGAACGGTCGAGTCCTTGGTAGAAAATAGAGGCAACAGGTCCTTTGGTATTTCGGCAAACTTCTTTAGCAGCCTCAACGCCACCGGCAGCAAGTGCTTCTTCAACAGATGCGGTGAGTTTTGCCGTGTTTGTTGTTGCTAGGTTTAAGAAGATAATACGCTCTATGGCGATAGCAAGACCTAAAATCAAACATAAAAGAACGATACCCATAAATCCAGGGCCTCCTTCAATAAATCTTTTCTTTAGTTCTTGTGTGAAGCCAGCTTTTTGTGGAGCTGCAGGTTGTGGTTGCTCTTGTACAGCTTCGGTATCGACTTCGGTAGCAACTTCAGTTTCTTGAACTGCTAGCGTGTCAGATTCTTGTGCAAACGCATTTGGTATAGCTGCCATAAGACAAAGTGCTAAGACGGTAAGGGAAAAAAAACGTTTCATTTATAAATTATTTCGGTTTTATATTGATTTAATTTGATGACGCTAAATATATAAAAAATACTTTACGCAATCGCAGAGAGGAAGGGATTCGAACCCTCGATACGCTTTTGACGTATACACACTTTCCAGGCGTGCGCCTTCGACCACTCGGCCACCTCTCTAATTTGGACGCTAATATCGAAAAAAATAATTGCAAAAAAAGAACGGAAAAAACTTAAATGCCGAATATTTTTTTGGCATTTTGAGTTGTTATTTGAGCTATTTTGTGTGTGTTCAGCCCGTATACAGACGCAACTTTGGTGGCAATAAGCGGTAAAAAGGACGATTCATTGCGCTTGCCACGATGCGGAGTTGGTGCCAAATATGGCGCATCGGTTTCTAATACCACAGACGCTAACGGAATCTGCGCAAGGGTTTCCGAAAGTCCGGCATTTTTAAACGTCACCACACCACCAATACCTACAAGCATGTTAAGATCAATAGCCCGTTGGGCTTGTGTTATATCTCCAGTAAAGCAATGAAAAACACCTCGTAACTTGGTGTTATTAACCCCTTCCAAAACCTCAAAAATTTCGTCAAATGCATCTCGGCAATGAATTACAATCGGCAAATCGAACTCCAACGCCCACGTTATTTGTTGGGCAAAGGCCTCCTGTTGAGCCTTTTTATAATTTTTATCCCAATACAAATCCATACCGATTTCCCCTACTGCCACAAATTGGTGCTGTTGCAATTGTGCATATACATGTGCCAATTCTTCGGCAACAGTATCCCCAACATGTGTGGGATGCAATCCCATCATCAAATGCATCGTATTGGGATAATCGCGTTTGAGGGCGTGCATGGCTTCCGTAGTTTCGGAATCAATTGCCGGCAGTACAAACTGCAAAACACCAGCTTCCATCGCTCGATCAATGACATCGGCACGATCAGCAGCAAACTCGGAAGCATATAAATGTGTGTGCGTATCTATAAGCATGGTGCAAAAATACACCAATGACTTGTATATTTACTCCATGATTTACACCTTATCTACTCTTTTACGTCGCAAAGGCTATGTTCGCGTTCCACTTAGAAAAGCAACTACTGGTCATTATATATGTAAGCTTGTGCTAAATGGTATTCCAGGCGTGTTTATTGTGGACTCGGGAGCCTCACACACTTGTGTTGCTTTAGACAAGGAAGCGCATTTTTCACTCAACTCCACCAAAGCAGAGAAACAAGCTGCCTCAGCAAGTAGTGCCGATATGGACACTCGACAAAGTGCCGAAAATCATTTTCGTATTGGGAATTGGGAAAACCATAAGCAAGAGCTTATTTTGTTTGATATGACTACTGTAAACGAGGCACTTGCACAATACAATGAAGATATTGTAGATGGTATTTTAGGAGCAGATGTACTACATCAAGCCAAAGCGGTGTTGGATTACCGCCGTAGTGGATTGTATTTGTTAAAATAGTTAATAGTAATTAGGCAATAGTAGTTAGGCAGTAGTGAATAGGCAATAGTGAAGAGGCAATAGTGAATAGGCAGTAGGCATAAGGCAGAAGTAAGAAACGATTAATTCATTTTCTTAATTCTTCTTTTTTGTAACCATTAACAAACAACTACCGTCTAAAGTTCCAACGCTTTTTTAGCATCGCCGTCCATTAATAGTGCAATAGGGTCTTCTAGTGCTTCTTTTACTGCTACTAAAAACCCAACGCTTTCACGCCCATCAACAATACGGTGATCGTACGAAAGGGCCACATACATCATAGGGCGAATTTCCACTTTGCCGTCTACAGCAACTGGACGCTGTAAAATATTGTGCATCCCCAATATTCCCGATTGCGGTGGGTTGATAATCGGAGTAGAAAGCATAGATCCAAATACGCCACCATTTGAAATGGTAAACGTACCACCGGTCATGTCATCTACGGTAATTTTGCCATCGCGCGCACGAATAGCAAGACGCTTAATTTCAGCTTCAATTTCTCTAAAACTCATGTCTTCTGCATTTCGGACTACAGGAACCATAAGTCCTTTGGGACCAGAAACCGCTACGCTTATGTCGCAGTAATCGTACAAAATTTGTTCGTTGCCATCAATCATGGAATTCACATCTAGGAATTCTTGTAGGGCGCGCACTACAGCTTTGGTGAAAAAACTCATAAACCCAAGTCCAACTCCGTGTTTTTCTTTAAATATTTCTTTGTACTCCGCACGAAGTGCAAAAATTGGCGACATATCTACCTCGTTAAAGGTGGTAAGCATGGCCGTTTCGTTTTTGGCAGCTACCAATCGTTCTGCTACTTTGCGCCGTAACATAGACATTTTCTTACGTGCAGATGGGCGTTCGCCAACTGGTGTTCCCATAGCTGGTACTGCTTTTACAGCGTCTTCTTTGGTAATACGTCCATCGCGGCCTGTACCAGAAATGGCCGTTGTATCCAATCCTTTTTCGGCAATTATTTTTCGTGCTGCTGGCGAGGCCGTTCCTGTCGCATAGGTCGTTTCTTGTGCAGCAACAGGCGCAACATGTGGCGTAGTGGCTGCTTTTTCAGGTGCTGCTTTTATGTCTTGTCCATCGGGTTTAGGCGCAGCTGTGTCGATATGGCAGACTATAGCACCAACGGCAACGGCATCACCTTCTCCTGCCTTAAGGGTAATTACGCCGCTTTCCTCAGCAGGAAGTTCTAATGTTGCCTTGTCCGAATCTACTTCAGCAATGGCTTGATCTTTTTCGACATAATCGCCATCGCTAACCAACCATTCTGCGATTTCTACTTCTGAGATGGATTCGCCCGGCGAGGGCACTTTCATTTCTAAAATCATAACTACTCTTTTATGCGCTAACGCATGTTGTCTTTAGTTTTATCAAATACGTATTCAATAATTTCTTGGTGGCGCCTTCTAGAACGGGTTGAACTTCCCGCCGCAGGTGCGCCATAAAAACGCCTAGATGCTACGCGGAAATTACGCGCTTGAGGTAAATGTAATAATAAATGCCCATAAGCGCCCATATTACGTGGTTCTTCTTGAGCCCAAACCACTTCGGCTTTGCCGTATTTATGAAGCAATGCTTCGATTTCAACTTTAGGTAAAGGAAAAAGTTGTTCTAAACGCACAAGCGCTACATCCGTACGTTGCTTTTGTTCACGTGCGTCTAGCAAGTCGTAATAAAATTTTCCAGTACAAAGCACTACCGTTTTAACGTCATTAGTAGCTACACTGTTATCGCCAATAAGCGGCATAAACTGTCCCTCTGCCAATTCTTCTCTGGCAGAAACGGCCCTTGGATGACGCAGCAAGCTTTTTGGTGTAAATACCACAAGTGGTTTTCGGTAAGTTGATTTTAATTGACGTCGAAGTATGTGAAACAAATTCGCTGGTGTAGTCACATCAGCAACAAACATATTGTCTTTGGCACAAAGCTGTAAGTAGCGCTCCATACGAGCAGAGGAGTGCTCGGCACCCTGCCCTTCATAGCCGTGAGGTAAAAACAACACCAAGCCATTTTGCATTTTCCATTTGTCCTCAGCAGAAGACAAATATTGGTCAATCATAATTTGTGCGCCGTTGCTAAAGTCACCAAACTGTGCTTCCCAAATCGTAAGTGTGTTTGGGCTTGCCATGGCGTAGCCATAATCGTATCCCATGACCCCATATTCTGAAAGGGAAGAATTATAGATATCAAAATCACCTTGATCCTTGTGTATGTCGTTAAGCAATACTACCTCCTCTTCAGAGTCTTCTACTTTCATGACTGCATGACGATGCGAAAAGGTGCCTCGTTCCACATCCTGACCGGAAATACGCACATCATGTGCTTCTGAGAGCAGCGAGCCGTAGGCGAGTAATTCGCCCATTGCCCAATCTAGCTTATTACGTTCAAAATACATGGCTTTTCGGTCTGCAATCAAGCGAACCGTTTTGCGCAAGAATTTTTTTTCTGAAGGTAATGTGGTCAATGTTTCAGCGATGCCATCTAACTTATCCAATGCAAAAGAGGTATCTACTGGCTGCAACATATCCGCTTCTTTTGCCAATTGAAATCCTGCCCATTCGTCTTGCATAAAGGGCGTAATTACCGTATTAGATGCTTGGCGCGCATCTTCTAGCTTTTCCTCTAAAGATTGTTTGTAAACGGTTTCCATTTGTGCTAACTCCTCTTGGGTGATAACCCCTCTCTTCATGAGTTTGTCGGCATAAATGTCACGTGGATTTTTGTGTTTACCAATCGCTTTATAGAGTTTTGGCTGTGTAAATCGAGGCTCATCTCCTTCGTTGTGGCCGTATTTTCGGTAACCTAACAAATCAATAAACACATCTCTTGAAAAGTGATTCCGGTATGCTAATGCAAAATTCATCGCATGAACTACTGCCTCCGCATCGTCGGCATTGACGTGCAATACAGGAGATAGGGTTACTTTTGCCACGTCGGTACAGTACGTACTCGAACGTCCATCTAGATAATTGGTCGTAAAACCGATTTGGTTGTTCACCACAATGTGTACCGTTCCGCCGGTACGATAGCCGTCGAGCTGTGCCATTTGCACTACTTCATACACTACACCTTGACCTGCAATAGCTGCATCTCCGTGAATAAGGATTGGCATTACTTTTCGGGTATCTCCATTGTAATTTCGCTCTTGTTTGGCTCTAGTAATTCCTTCCACTACCGCGTTTACAGCTTCCAAGTGTGACGGGTTTGGCGCAATATTCATGTTTACTTGATAGCCTGCATCGGTAAGTCGTTTTGATGTCCATCCTAAGTGATATTTAACATCCCCGTCAAAGACTTCTTCTTCGTAGTCTTTACCATCAAATTCACTGAAAATATCTTGGGCAGGTTTTCCGAAAATATTGGTGAGCGTGTTCAGCCTGCCACGGTGCGCCATGCCCACCACAAACTCTTCCACGCCGTCTTTAGCAGCGCCTTCAACTAAGGCATCAAGTGCTGGAATAAGCGATTCGCCTCCTTCGAGTGAAAAGCGTTTTTGACCTACATATTTGGTGTGTAAAAAGTTTTCAAAGGCAACCGCTTCGTTTAGTTTTTTAAGAATATGTTTTTTTTCTTCTACGCTAAAATTTGGATGATTCCCGTTTTTGTTAATCCATTTTTGGATCCATTGTACTCTATTTGGATGCCGAATAAACATATATTCTAACCCAATAGATTCGCAGTAAATGCGTTCCAAATGCACAATAATATCGGCAAGGGTAGCCGGTCCAACACCAACAATTTCTCCTGCCGAGAACACGGTGTGCAAATCGTCGTGTGACAATCCAAAATTTTCAATGGCCAGCGTAGGCTTATACTTTCTACGCTCTCGAACGGGGTTGGTACGTGTAAACAAATGTCCACTTCCACGATAGCCGTCAATGAGTTTTACAACTTGAAATTCTTTGAGTACGTTTTCAGGTATGGCCACACTGGTGTGTTGTTCGCCATTTTCTAAACCAAAGTCAAAACCTTGAAAAAAGGCACGCCAACTAGGTTCTACGCTATCTGGATCGATCAGGTATTGGTCGTATAGCTGTGCAAAATGCGCTGTATGGGCTGCATTGAGAAACGAAAACTTGTCCATCGAAGGGTAGTTGTACATAGCAAATGTACTGCATTTGCATTTATTTGTGCATCATTTTTGTAAAAAAAACAATATGTAGGTATAGTAAAAAAATGTAGTTTTGAAGGTGTTTGCTTTAGTCGACTGTAACAACTTCTACGCTTCGTGCGAGCGCATTTTTCAACCCACATTGGAAGGTAAGCCCATTGCGATTTTGTCCAACAATGACGGTTGTGTAATTGCGCGCAGCAACGAAGCCAAAGCGCTTGGACTTCCCATGGGAGCGCCAGCACACAAATTTGCGTCCTTTTTTCGGCAACATAACGTACGTGTTTTTTCATCAAACTATCCGCTTTATGGCGATATGAGCCAGCGGGTAATGGACGTGCTGCGGCAGTTTACCCCCGAGGTAGAAGTGTATAGTATCGATGAAGCCTTTTTGCACTTTGACGGATTTCAACAGTACGACATGGAAGCCTATGCGCAACAAATGCGCATGCGCGTACGCAAATGGACAGGCATGCCCGTGAGCATTGGACTTGGCCCCAGTAAAGGGCTTGCGAAAGTGGCGAATCGAGTAGCCAAAAAATTTGCCGCCAAAACCAATGGCGTTTACGTCATTGACTCCGAAGAAAAACGCATCAAAGCCTTGAAGTGGCTGCCCATTGCAGACGTTTGGGGCATCGGATGCCAACACGCCCGCCGATTGGCGTTTAGCAACGTCAAAACCGCCTATGACTTTACCCAACTTTCGGACGAGTGGGTGCGCAAACACATGAGCATAGTGGGGCTTCGCCTTAAAAAAGACTTGGAAGGAACGGCTACCATTCCCATGGAACTGATCGCATCGCCCAAAAAAGCGATTGCCACCACCCGTAGTTTTGAATTCCTTATTGACTCGTACGAAGAAATGCGCGAACGCATTTCTACCTATGCAACGCTTTGCGCCGAAAAATTACGCAAGCAAGGCAGCAATTGTCATGCGGTCTATGTATTTGTACGCAGCAATCCGTTTATGCCCGATTTGCCACAATACCGCAATGGCATACTCATTCCGATGCCGTTTGTCTCGCAATCGAGTTTGACCGTTAGCAAGTACGCCCTCAAAGGACTTGAGCGCATCTATAAAAATGGTATTCAGTACAAAAAAGCGGGCGTGATGGTTACGGGAATTATACCCAAAAACGCCCAACAACTTACGCTGTTTGACAAAGAAGATGCGCGTCACGATGCCCTCATGCAGCGCATAGACCACTTGCACCGCAAGTATGGTCCGCATAAAATAAAACTTGCCAACCAAGATCTTTCCCGAACCTTTAAAATGAAACAAGCGCACCTGTCGCCGCGCTACACTACAGATATTAATAACGTAATTACGGTACGATGAAAAAAGTGACTACCCTCCATTTTTATAGCCCCGATACCAGCAACAAGCCCGATGTATGGCTTGCCGGGGAGGGCATTTCAGCAGGGTTTCCTTCGCCGGCAGACGACTTTAAAGAAGTGCGCATTAGCTTAGACAAAGCTGTGGTAAAAAACGAAGCGGCTACGTTTTATGCGCGCGTAGCGGGACAGTCTATGATAGGAGCTGGACTGGACGATGGCGATTTGCTTGTCATTGACCGAAGTTTAGAACCCGAAAACGGCAAAATTGCCGTGTGTTTTGTAGATGGGGAGTTTACCGTAAAGCGGTTAAAAGTAGCTGAAGACTGCGTATGGCTGATGCCCGAAAACGACCGCTATAAACCCCTGCAAGTAACCGAAGAAAGCGAACTGATTATTTGGGGGATTGTAACCCATGTGCTCAAAGCAGTGTAGCGTTATAATTGATTTCCTGTTTTTTGATATTTGTGTGAAACAGACCCAAAACTGTTTTTCTTGTGATAACTACACCCTCGCTTTTGGAGTTTTTATTAGGAATGTTTGATAATACCCGGAACTGGATCAGGTTCTTATGGTCTTTTGAATATGCGAGTAAACTCGATATTCAAAACCCCGAGCCTAACGCCGTTTAGTGGGTTCGTTGGATTACATTCAGCCTTTGGCTGACCAAAGTTGCTACACAGCATACATGCTAGCGCTGTTTAGTTTTTCGTTTTTCGGGCTTCCAATTGCTCTCGAATGTTTTTAGTCCTGGCTTCATCTACGCTATAGTCACGCATAATCCACATGGCAGCTAAGGTGCCTAGTATTGGAAAGAAACAGAAAATAAGATGTAAGCCATCAACTGCAGCTTGTTGATCTACCGTAGGCAATTCAGGATTAAATCCAATACTCCAAATAAATACGCCGCTAAGTGCGCCCGCAATGGCAAAACCCACTTTTACCATCCACCAATAAATAGCACCAAAAATTCCTTCTCTTCTTTTACCAGAATGTAATTCATCAATGTCAATAACATCTGCTGTCATAGACATCATAATGGTAAATAAGCTCCCTATGCCAAACGAAAACAGCGGAAGAGCTATGATATACATCCAAGGTTTTCCTGGAATAAATAAAAAGTATAACAACACATAGCCAAGAATAGAGATGCTTTGACAAAGCATAAATGCTTTTTTCTTTCCCATATTTTTCGATAACCACGTTACAATGGGTATAACAATAAAAGTAGTCCCTAATGCGCCAAGGCACCCAAACAATGACACCCAAATTCCGGTAGCTTCCGTGTCACCGCCAAACAACTTATATACAATTACAAAGAACGTAAGAGAAGAGACGGCCATAAATGCATTGTAAATAAAAAATGTAGCACCGCATAGCTTTCTAAATTCTTTAATTTTGAAGGCCTCAATAAAACTGTAATAGATTTTTTTAAGACTACCGCTAATATTACGAATACTTAGGGGTTCGTAATTTTTATCTACCGTCGACTCACTTTTGATAAAAATGGCAGGAACTATGGCAAAAAGAGTACAAGGAATGGCCACCCAAATGGCTAGCTCTCTGGCTGCCACATCCGCAGAAGGAAACCATGCAGGGTCATACATAACAACCCAAAACCAAGGCGCTATTACCCACGACCATTGCCCGATCCATTGGGCAATTGCCATAATATTGGTGCGCTCGTGAAAGTCGTCACTCATCTCATAGCCCATGGCAACATAGGGTACACTAAATAGGGTAAGCCCTAAATAAAAAACAAGTGACCATAAAAAGAAGTACCAAAAATTGTATTGAACAGTATTTTCTCTAAAAAGTTGCCACATAAAAACATAAGAAATACCCATAACGAGGCCTCCAGCAAATACGTATTGCCGCCTTCTACCCCATTTTGATTTAGTATTATCGGAGATAAAACCCATGATAGGGTCTGTTATAGCATCAAATAATCTTGGGAATAAATAAATCATTCCCCACATGAGTCCCGAAAACATCAAGTCCTCGACCAATACGACCATAAATATTCCTAGAATAGCAGGGAATATTTGATTTGCCAGCATCCCAATACCAAAAGCTATCTTTTGGCCCATGGGAACTTTACTTGTTAACGAGGAGTGATTGGTCATTTGGTTAGTTTTAGTGGTTGTTAATCATAATCGTTTGAATAGCTTGAGGACTTATACTTATGGTTTTGGTTAAATCGTTATGTGTTAGTTCAAAGCTTTTGGTAGACGTTCCTTCATTAAACACCACAACAGCTATACTGCCGTCTGGATTCTTGGCAGCTGTTACCATCAGCTCTTTGTCTGCATGTTGCGCATCAATGACTACTGCACCCGGACGAATAAACTTGCTAAAGTGTGCCATGATGTAATACAACGGGGTGTAATACACCTCATCCTTCTCAGGGTCTACAATCACTGGGGCTATGCACCAGTTATTTGCCCAGTTAGGGCCGCCCTTAGTGTCTAAAACCATATTCCAGTCTACCCAACCGTCAACCCAATTATTAAGGCACCCAATGATGTCTCGGGCATATCGGTTGGCGGGGGCATACTTGGGGTGTAAATATTTCTTCTCTGCCTCTCTCCAGTGATAGCCCCAATCCGTGGCTTCTTTCTTCCAATACCATTTGTCATCTTGCCAAACAGGTACTTCGTCATCTACACAAGCTTCGGTTTGGATGAGGTATTTGTCGGGAGCCTTTTGGTGAGCGTATTGTAATTCTTCTGGAAAATAGTCATAAGTACTCTCGTACCAATGCACTGCTGTGCCATCGAAATAATTTGAGGATAACTCGTCTTTATACATCACGTCTACCCATTCTTTTAAGCCTTCCCGGTTTTGGTCATATCCCAGTATGACTATATCGCCTTTGCCATCTGCTGCTAACTTTGGCCCTAAAAAGTGTTCGACAAAATGCGTCATTTCTTCAGGAGAATAATGCATGCTCTCCCAATTTTCGCCATTACCATGAGGCTCGTTCTCTACAGTAAAACCCCAAATATCAATGCCTTCAGATTTATACGCATCTACAAACTTGGAGAAAAACAACGCCCAAGTGTCATAATACTCCGGGAGCAGTTTTCCACCCACCCAACTATTATTGTCTTTCATCCATGGCGCAGCCGTCCACGGAGAGGCAAAAAGTCTAAAGCCGTCCTGTGAAATAGCCATCGCATCTTTTATCATCGGAATCAGATCTTCTTTGTCCTGGTCTATTGAAAAATGCTTCAATGACTTGTCTGCTTCAACTGGCGTGTACGAGTAATTGCTAAGCGAAAAATCACAAGAGTTCATGTGCGTACGCGCTAGGGAATACCGAGCACCATCTTTGGCAAAATAAGCCGATAAAATCTGGTGGCGCTTCTCAGCGCTCATCCTGTTTAGCAAGTAAGCGGAAGACTCTGTAAACGCGCCGCCAAACCCCGTGATCTTTTGGAACTCTTTTGAAGCATCAAGGATTATCGTTGATGACTTGTGTTGTGAAACAAAATCAGTACGTTCCGTCATCTTGTTTCCGCTTTCAGAAGTCTCATATACTTCAATATTTTGGGTGACTGAATTACACGAACTCAACATAATTAGAAGGATTAAAAAAAGAATACGGTAAGGCATAATTTATTGGTTTACGTCTAATAAAAACAATTAATGTGTATTTTAAATGATCTGTTCTTTAGTCCTTAAAAACAAAGACCGTTATTTTTTCAATTATATTATTTCGTAAAAATAACATATTGCTCAACTCTTTATCGAGCTGCAATACTGCATATGTTTTGGTCATGCCAGAAACAAAATCAATGAAGATTTTTGCTTCTTGTGATTTCTCATAAACGACTGGCACTTGACAGTAGGTAAACGCTAGAGTGTCCTTTTTCAATTCTATCGTGCAAGGTTCACCTAATACATTTATGTAATTGAATTTTTTTGGTTCAGTCAAAAACTCTTGGTCTCGTAAAATGGTCGGATCAAATCCAAGAACGCCATTCTTAACTCGAATACCTAGTTCTCCAAATCGGCTGATAATATCTTCTTTCACTTGCCCCGTCATTCCTGGTTGTTGAGCTCCCTTACCCCCTGGTGTGTGTGAATATGGGTCTGTTGGAAAGGCACCGTAAAGCTCGGGCGATTTGTGTGCCCCAATACCCGCGTTGATTTCAAAATAATGGTCAAAGAGTTTCCCAATTAGGGTTGGACTATCATTGTTGTCAATGGCTTTTTTTGTAGTCTCAAACACGGCTAAAAGCAATTTAGAAACCATATGCCAGTAAATCGAACCTAAGCCCTCATATCCATAAAAAGTTCCCGAACGCCCAGTAAAAGACTTATGGTCAAATATTTCTTCAAAAACTTGCTCTACATAATGAGTTTCGTTAGCCACCATTGTTTGATAGTGTTCTGGTAATTTTTTAAGTGCAGCTTTCAAGCTATCCACATTATTAAAACTTCCATTAAAATGGTATTTTCCATGCAAGTCTTCTGAAAGCACTTGAGTATTGTTGTCCGTAACTAATTTTGTTAGTAACTCCGATGCAACTACTTTTTCCCTTGGAATTGTGTTTTTGTCAACAAAACGAGGAAGTTCTTTGTCTGGATAGAGCATATAACTGTACTGATCGGGTCTAAACAAGGCGCTGGCTTTCAACGAATCTAAAACAGCTAAACTTTCTTCGGTAGATAAATAGCCTGAACTCAACACAGCCACCTGACCCTCTAACATCTCAGGAAGGTGTGAAATACTAACTTCATCAGTTGCGTTTACTGTCATTAGATTGTACGCGTGATACAAATTGTCTTTGCGTTTATTCGCATCTGTAGTGTGTTCTAAAAAGGCAGTTGTTATATCCAAAAAGGATATTAACTCTTCTTTAGTAATCTTGTTTTTATCTCCTGAAAAAGAATTGTCATAGACGGTGTTGCGGTATAAACTTCCTGCCTCGCCCAAGACATCCATTAGTAGTTTTCTGTTCCTATCTGAAATGGTTCCGTTAAGCAACGATTTAAATTCTTGTAATCCCGCTGCAACTTGATTGAAAAACAGCAGCAGCTCTTTTGAAAGGAGAACATGTTCAAAAGAAGAGGCGTCAATTACTGTTTTGAAAAATCGTAAAAAACGACGTAAGTAATACAAGGTTACCATAGAGACCCCGTTTCCAACAAGAGCGTTATTGGCATCGTTCCACTCGGGACGTTGGGTATTCATCCAAATACCACCCTCTGGGATGAAGTTGGAGATTTTAGCCAAAACAGTTGCCAAAATTTTCTCTACAAAATTTACTTTATAAATCAAGTCCGTTTTGTCGCTAAGTAACGCACCATCAGCACCTAACTCGTTGCGCTTATGCCGAATACTTTCTTCCTTCTCGTGGTCAAAGTCAATCGTGTTTTTGGCATCTTTTAAAATGTCCTGATAGCTCTTAATGCGGTACGGAACATTGGCATACACAAACAAGTCTTCATTAAAATAGGCTTCAAGTTTTTTGGGATAATGTGCCTGTGTAAACTCCAAAAATTTCAACAGATAAATAATCTGATGATCTCCCCAATAGCCGATGTACGACCACGGGTTATCGGGTTCTATCGTTTCCCAGTCAAAGCCCCCTTTGGTAACCCGGTATGGGTTATATCCATCAAAAGTTGTGGCGTTTAAAAACTTATGGATCATTCCCTCAACAAACTCAGGATATGAATGCCCTAATGCTTCCCAATTTTGGAAAATGTCACGCCAATTCCCCTGATAATCTAAAATCTTAGATCCATCTTCGGCGCGAGTGTTAATCGAAAACTTATTCCATGGCCTACTCGGATCGCCATGGCGACGGCTAAACTTTAAGGGTAAGTACTCCAAACATAAGCGCTTGAAGTTTTGGTTGTCATCTTCATTGGCCAGCTGTTTTAAAAATTGAACATCAAAATGCTTGGCAAGCCCTTCTAAAACAGATTCTTTTAATCTAAATACTTTGCGGTTAGCATTCGCTATGTAGGCTATAAAATCTGCCTTGTCAATTTGGTAGTTGTTATCAAAAATACCGCCTCGCATGATGTTGAACATCGTATTGGCAAAGTGACGAATATTCGCCCGGCGATCGTTGGTTTCTTGCAAACCGTCTCCTGCTGCTACTAAGGAAACTAAATTGGCAGTTCCCTTCTCGATATCTAAAAGTACATCATTTACCAGTTCTGGATTATGAAGCAATTGTTCTTTTATGGCTACAACATCAGAAATGGTTTGGTTAACATCTGCCACCAACATCCATTCTTTTTTACTATTTGCTTCTAGCTGTATATCATCATGTAAAAAATATGCTCCTTTTTCTGCTCGAACATCAACTTCTTGTTGGACCGGTTGACCTGAGCGAAAGGCGTTTAGTTGCAATGAGGAAATGAGCTTTTTGGCATTGTCAAGCCCTGCAGACCATACTACGTTTGCTTTAAGCGCTTCACTAGGCTCTGCCTTATCTACAATTATGGCACTTAGGGAATAAATTCCAAGACCAGTATCTGATTCTAGCTCGCATTTTTTATAGGCGTCTACAAGATTACTGCTCGCGTTTTGCAACGCTTCTTCAACACCATAGGGTAAAATATTTTGGATTCCATCCATAAAATCAACTTTAACAGCATCTTTTCCATTGTTCACAAGCTGGGACTTACGAATAAAACCAAACTGGTTGCTAGAGTTCCACTCATAGGAGAAAGTAAGTTGTAAATCGTGGTTAATTTCCTCAAAAATTAGTTTATTCCCGTATATATTTTTGTAAAGGTTTCGCGTGGTATCATATACTTGTGCATGTCGCTCTGAAAAAGGCTCCCATAGGTGTTTTTTCTCTGAAACAGTTACTATGAAAATGGATTTACTACCGGTAACTTCAGCAGATTCTGTGATTTTATCATCGGTGTAGTATGGGAACAATGCGTAATTACTGTTTTTCCTACCAGCAGACAAGCTGCCTTTACTGGAGATAAACATCCAATGGTCTGAATTGCTGACAATACTCATAAAAAACGGCCGCATGCCATCAGCGTTCGTTATTTTATAAAAAGATTCACCATTACGAGTGATTTCATTACCCGTAACTTCTTTGTTGTGTGGTTTTACCTTATTTAACCCCAAGTGGATAGTCTCATCCACATTTTTTTTATTTGTGGTTGTTTGCAATTTTTATGTATTAAGAAGTAAATTAAATAGGTTGTTCAAAGAAATTGTAGCTGCTTTACAACATATAAACGTTTGGTCGTAACGCCTGACACTGACTAGTCATCCGCAATTAAGCGAACATGCCAATCAAATTCCTCATCATCTTCTGTTGTTTGAAGTACCATTTCATTTTCCGTACGTGACATGATCTTATACTGATGATTTCCTCCAACATACATGCCAATAAATGCTATTCCGGTTAGGTTTAACGTTTCTTGTCCTGCGGGAGCAGAAAGTGTCCAATTGGCAGAATACTCGTCCAAAGGATAATGATCTACTTCTCCTAAATCATTAGCTACTTCACCAGATGCGCCAATATCGTTGTTCAAATACTCTTCAAAGCCAAAGACAGTACCGTTTGTAACATGGGTAAAAGTTCCGTCTTCATTAAAAACATACCTATCATCATACATTCCGGTATATGATTTTTCATTGGGTGATGCCGAATACCAAGCAAAAGGATCGTCCCCCAGTCCCGGTCCTAAACCAAAATGGTCTGGGCCTTCAGCTTTTATACGCCAGGTCCTTTGAGAATTTAAATGCAGCATCGTAAGAAGCTCCGCTGGGGGTTCATAAAGGACTAAAACCTCTACGGTTTGAACCAAATTAGATTGAACTCCAGCCGTTCCAATGGCAAAAATATTTATGGTATACTCATTTAAGCCTGGTGAAGTAAATAAGTGACTTAATCTTCCACTTGGGGATACATACTCAACACCTCCAATAATATATTTAAAGGCGAGGGCGTTATTTGCCGTTGTTGTGAAAACAACCTGACCTGTTCCGTCCCCGTATGGATTTGTCGCATCAGCGCCTAAAACTTCTACACTAAAGTCAATTTCTGAAGGAATAATTATTTGTCCAAACTCGTAGTTTTCTTCACTACATGAAACAAACATTATTAAGAGTAGTAGCGATTTTATATAGATTAATTTTTTCATTTTATTCTGCTAATAATTGAATGTTGTCAAAATAATATATGCTATCATCACAGGTCTGGGCTTTGTCAAAATAAATTAATATTCTAGAAATTGAGCCGCCGTGATACGCACTTAAATCGTAAGTGAGTTTTTGCCACTCTCCAGAGCTGGTCGTGCTTTGGGTTATATTAAATATATCCGCACCAACAAAAAGGATATTGACATCGACTGTTTGTTCACCATAAACGTCTAAGGAAAACGTGTCCGAATCTTCTGAGATTGAAAATGGCGAAGAAAATAATTTTATTAGTCCTGCAAACGCTGAACATCCGCTAGCCCTAACCACCTCTTGCACATTACAGCTAATATTCGAAAGGGAGAGTGACGGATTGCTTGTTGAACTAGTGGTAAGACCTCCAATAGGCGTAAAATTATTTTGAAACCTATTTACAACTGAAATATTTAATGGTCCTGCATTCCCATCTATGTTTTCTTCTGTTTCTGTTTGGCATGTAGATAGCACAAAAAAGGAATCTGTTATTTCAATGGAACTGACGTTGGTAGTTGAAAATGCAACAACTTTTACTTCATATTGCCCTGTTTCATAGGTGTGATTGATTTCCAGTCCTGCAGAAATTTCTTGCACTTCTGAACCATCACCTAAATCGACTAGAAATGACGCTGCGCCATCAGCATAAGGTGTAATATGAACAGTACCAGAAAAATCTGTGGCAACTTTAGTCATCACCCCAACGTTTGTTGGCGCTTTTTGAAAATCAGCAAAAGATGTGTCTCGTAAACCATCCGAGTCACATGAATTAAGTGTTGCTGTAACACATATTAAAATTAAAATTTTTATTAGTCTCATATCCATCGTATAAAATTAATAGCCGGGGTTTTGTTCCCAATTATTTCCTGAGAGTTCAATTTCAACAACAGGTATTGGAAAAAGTTCATGCTTTCCTTCTTGAAAACCAGGTATGAAATTTTTAGCTTGTCCTGTTCGAACTAAGTCAAAGAATCGATGTCCTTCGCCCATTAGCTCCAATCTTCTTTCATTAAAAATTATTTGGTTAAGCGCTTCGCCGCTTAATGAAGTAACATTGAATTCTGAATTACCAAATGCCCTTTCTCGAACTTGATTCAAATAATAACGGGCTGTTGAAGGGTTAGGATTAGATTTTTTGTTATGTGCTTCGGCAGACATTAACAAAACATCTGCATATCTAATAGCGCGATAGTTGTTTGGGTTTGTAAGGTTGGGGTCAGGAATATTAGCATCTCTTTTTCGGGGTAAATACTTGCGGTTAAAAAAACCTGTGTGTTCGTATCCCTCACCATAAGTAATTGTAATTCCTAAAGCAGCCCAATCGGCTACCCATTTTTCTATATCTAATATAGACGTGTCGCGTCTGGTGTCTAATTCATTATACGAGTCGTAAGATTCTTGAGTAGGAACATTGAAGCTGTAACCAGACTCAAAACGCGGGCCAAAGGGTGAACCTACATATTTTCGAATCCCTGAAAAGCCAACCGCAATATTTCCTTCAACGCAGGCAAAACATCCAAAACTACCGCCTTCCAGATCGGAATACTGTACTTCAAATACAGATTCTTGGCTGTTCTCATATTGGGCATAAAGTGCGTGTGCACTGGCTACTCCAGATGTCAAATCAATAGGCTTATTGTCAATAGCATCTTGATGGGTAGCTGCTAATTGAATGTGGTTATAATCAACAGCAATGGCATAATATATTGTTTCGCTAATTAGCCCTTCCAATGGTGCAGCACTTTGATAAAAAACAGGTTTGCCAGTAAGTAAAATATGATCTTCAATCTCAATTGTATCTGTGTCAAAGTCTACATGAGTGGGTGAGTCGGTTGTAGGAGTTGGGTTGTGTTGAAAATCAAAAGTGGTGTCATTTTCAAATAAGTCAGCAAAATTTTCAACCAAACTATAATTATTACTCGTTATAACCGCATCCAGAGCATCAGCAGCCTCATCAAATTTGTTTTGGTATAAATAAATTTTACCAAGTAAGGCCTGTGCGGCTCCTTTAGTAGCTCTCCCTACAAGTATTTGATATTCAGGAAGAACATTTGCTGCATAAATCAAATCTTTTTCTAGCTGCGCATAAATTTCAGACACCGGAGTACGAGGTAAGCTAAATTGATCTCCGTATTGAATCCGTTTGTCTACAACTAACGGAACAGGACCAAACCATTTGACTAGCTCGAAGTAATAATATGCACGAAGGAAATGGGCTTCGGCAATCATAATTTCGCGACCTACAAAGTCTGTTTTATCCCGAAACTCAATAATAAAATTAGCACGATTCAAACCCGCGTACATCCATCTAAAAATACTTCTTAATTGCAGATTATTCCCTGTATGAATCATGTCATCAACTTGTTGAAATCCTGACGTATCTGTAGCATTTTCACCTCCGCAAAGGGTATTATCAGATGCAATTTCACCTAAAAGAGACGTTTGATACGTCATCCCTAATAAGTCATATGCCCCTACTAAAGCATTAAAATATTCTTCTTCAGAATTGAAATAATCTTCAGAATTTACATCTTGTGAGTTTACATAAACAAAATCATCGTCGCAAGATGTTATGCTAAAAAGAGCTATTAAAACGATTACTGTACTATTTTTTAAATTTTTCATCCGAATTAAAATTTAATGTTTACTCCTAAAGAAAATGTTCTTGGGTTTGGATAAAAACCTTGATCAAACCCTCCGCCAATTGGTGCACCTGAAGAAGTTGTTGGGTCAAATCCTTTGTATTTTGTGAATGTAAATGCGTTGTTCACAGACATGTATAATCTAAAGGACTCGATATCTAAAAATTGATTATCTAAAGTATACCCGAGCTGCATATTCTGAACTCTCACAAAAGATCCGTCTTCAACATAAAAATCAGAAAAGCGTGTATTTGGATTTGCCGCTGTGGTAACACGGGGCGTTGTGTTTGAGGTTCCAGGCCCATGCCAACGATCTAGTACGTAAGAGGGTCTGTTGGTGAGTTTTCCGTACCGCTCATAGTTACGAACAATATCGCCGCCCAAAGATGCAAATGCATACGCCTTAAAATCAAATTGTTTATAATCTAAAGACAAATTAAGACCCATAGTAATATCTGGTATCGGATCGCCAATGTAGGTTCTGTCATTTTCATCAATTACACCATTATTGTCTTGATCAACATAGCGAAAATCTCCAGGCACGGCATCAGCTCCAAGTGCACGTTGTGATGCATGGGCATCAACCTCATCTAAGGTTTGAAAGATTCCATTCGTTTTTAATCCATAATAATACCCTATTGGGTACCCAGCTTCCATACGAGAAGGACCTTCAAAGTTTCCAATTCCAAATCCACCACCAAGAACATATCCTATTTGATTATCAACAACTAACACGTTGTTTTCTAAGGTTGAAAAATTATAATTCAACCCAAAGTCCAAGTCATTAAAGAATGTGTCTTGATATCCAAACTCAAACTCGAAGCCTTTGTTTTCGATCGTTCCTGCATTGGCGAAAGGGTTGCCAGATCCTGGCGCGGCTGTACCCAATAAAGAACTGGATTCGACTACTAACAAAAGATTACGAGTAGTTCTTTTGTAGTACTCAAAAGTCATGTTGACTTTGTTGTTCAACAGCCTAAGGTCTAATCCTACATTGAAAGATTCTTGTTCTTCCCATTGAATGTTTGGATTTGATAGGGCTCCAGTTGCAGTCCCGTAAACAAGTTGATTGCCTCCGAATGTATACACGCCTTCGCCATTCATTAGAGATACAAACCTAAAAGAGCCAATTCTATCGTTTCCTAGTATTCCAAAAGATCCTCTTAGCTTTAAAAAATCTATTATTGAATTATTTTCCAGAAAAGATTCTTCGCTAACTACCCAACCTGCAGACGCAGATGGGAAATAGCCAAACTTATTGCCAGGGCCGAAATTAGACGAGCCATCTCTTCGTAAGACAGCTGTTAACAAATACTTGCCATCGTAATCATAGCGTAATCTGGCAAAATAAGAAAGTAACCTTGAGTCCGAAAGTCGGTTCGATCTATTTATGAAAATGGGTTGGGTACTTTCTGCGTCTGCAAGATTAGCATCCCTAATATCTGTAATGACTGGCATATTAAAACCTATGGACCCGTAACCGTCCTGATACGTTCTAAAAATACTGTTCCCTAACGTAACTTTTACGTTGTGCTTTTCAGCAAAAGTATCTTCATAGTTAACAAGTAAATCCACTGTATAATCACGGTAAATATCTAGTGGCTCATTGTATCCAGCCGTTTGAGCGTCAAATACCTTGTCACTAAATATTCCCTCTACTCCATAATCTGAAATCGGTCCATAATAGCGGCCTCGAACTTCAGTATAATTCCCTTGATAGTTGGCTTGAACGCTTAATTGTGGTAAAATACTGTACTTCAATCCGAATACAGTGCTGTAACGGTCTGCTTGCGTACGGTTAATAGCTAAAAACTTTTGCTTTAATGGGTTTACCACCTCAATTGGCTGATCAACAGCGCGTGTAAAATCGCCATTTTCGTCGTAAACAGGTAGATTTGAGGGCATGTTAATAGCATTATACAAAAGCGATCCTATGCTGTTTTCAGGTAGAGTCCTTCTGTATGTATTACTGTACAATAGGCTTGCGTTTATATCTAAGCCTTCGATTGGATTTACGCTATAATTTGCTTTACCCGTATAGCGTTGAAAGTTGGATTTTATGCCCCCTACAGTTCCATCTTGAGAGAAAGAAGAAAAACTAGCGCTGTATGTTGATTTTTTACCGCCACCTCTCATGCTAATGTCTTGACTCGTAATTTTAGCTAGCTGAAAAAGTTCGTCTTGCCAATTGGTTCCTTGACCAATATCGCCTAGGTAGTCAAAAGGCAAATCCTCACCACCCGCAGCGTGTGCCTCATTGGTAATCAATACAAATTCAGTGGCATTTAATAGTGGTAACTTTCGAGTTGTTTCTTGTAGCCCTGTGTATGCGTTATAACTAACCATAATGGGTGTTTCAAGTCGTCCTGTTTTCGTGGTTATCAATATTACCCCATTTGCAGCACGTGTACCATATATACCAGCAGATGCATCTTTTAAAACAGATATGCTAGCAATATCGCTAGGGTTAATAACGCTCAGTTCTTCAATCACGTTACCGTCGACTAATATGAGAGGTCTATTGTCTCCATTTGTTGATATCCCGCGAATTCTGATGTCTAATCCAGCACCTGGAGCACCAGACTGAGACGTAATGTTGACCCCTGCCACTTGACCTTGAAGAGCTTGTTCAATACGTGTTGGTTTTATGTTTTCTATGGTTTCGCTATTTATGACAGAGACTGCGCCGGTTACTTCCTTCTTAGATTGAGTACCATAGCCTACAACCACCACTTCATCTAATGCGTTAACCTCCTCTTCTAATGAGATTTGAAGATTACTACCATTACCCACTTTAGTTTCTAGGGTTTTAAAACCAATAGAAGAAACAATTAGAATATCCTCATTTGACAAACCAGACAAAGTAAATACACCATCAAAATTGGTGTTCGTAGCTATTTGTTTCCCCTTTACGAGTACTGTGGCTCCTGGGATTGGAATACCTGTTTCATTTTCTACAACTGTACCATTCACAGCAAGCTGCCCATACGATTGGTGGGCAATTGTTACAAAAAATAAAAAAATTAAAAACTGATTAAACCTCATAGATATATGATTAACGAACTAGTTACAAATTTAATAATATCAATTATTAAATATGAAAAAAATAACTATACAAAATACATACAACACAATAAATTATTAGATATTTTGCGTAATCAAAAGTTATAGGTTGATGATATAGTCAACTAAGTTTTCATCCCTTCTCAAATCCATACGTTTTCTGAGTCTGTATCTTTTTATCTCCACACTCTTTGAAGAAATATTGAATAAGGGAGCAATTTCTTTTGATGTTAGATTGAGTCTCAAATAGGCGCATAAGCGCATATCGTTATGCGTTAGCTTTGGGTGTTTGGTCTTGAGTTTTTTAAGAAAATCCTTATCTGAATTATCAAATGCCTCGCGGAAAAAATCCCAATCATCTTCTTTTTTGAAGTTTCGTTTGATGATTCGAATGACTCGTGTCGCTAAAGGGTTTGACTCCATACTTTCTAAATCATTCAGAATAGATTTTAAAAATTGATTCTTCTTCACAATAGCCATCGTAGCTATAGCAAGTTCTCGATTTTTGCTTTTTATGTTTTCCTCCAGGCTCTGTTTTTCAAGTTGAATTAATTGTTCGTTACTTCTTAACTTAATTAACTCTAATTTTTGGTTGTTTTCTTCAATTAATTTTGCCTGTAGTTTTAAATAATAGCGTTCATATATTTTATTAATAGACAACCCTATGAGTATAAGAATAACCATGTAAACTAAAATCATAAGATTAGAGGCAAACCATGGTTTTAATATGAAAAACTCTCTTGAAGTTGTCATCAGTTCAGACTCGCCAAGCTTTGATTGTATCTTAAGTTTATACTTGCCAAATTTTAAGTTTCCAAAGCTTATGTTTTTAATAGCACTCCAACTGCTCCAATTTTCATTATATCCTTCCAGCATATAACGGTGTTTTATTTTGTCCATAGCTTCATACATGGGTAAGCCAAACTCAAATGAAATGGAGTTGTAATCGTATGGAATTTCATTTACTGCGTTTATATCCAATATTTTCGTTTGCTGTGAAGTGTTTTTAGAGGTGATTTGACTTATCACAAGATCATTTGTTATGCTTGGTGTATCAGTAAAACTTGTTATCAAATAACCCTCAGTTGACCCAATCAAATACGCGTTTTCATTCAGGAAGGTTATGTTTTCAAATCCCAAGACATCCTTTCTAACAGATTCTCCTGTAAAGGATTTACTAACTTCCAAGTCTTCAGAAAAAATATTTTTCTCAAGCTTATACATATATTTTTTACCGAATAGGAAAAGTTGGTCATTACTGACCGCTACCATTTTTCTTGAAGTAAACATATCGTTCTCTGTCAAACTGGAAACCAAAGGATTTATCTCAAAGCTATTGTTTAGTTGATTGTATTTGTAGAATCCATTTGCATTGAAGTAATAGGTGTCCCCCTGTAGAGAACTTAAGCTGGAAGGACTCTTTTCAGTTAGTAACTGAATACTTTCCTGAATTGATTTTAATGCATTATCAAATGTCAACTTAAAAACCCCTTTATATCCATGACTTACAAGCATTGTTGTATCGGAAGTAAGCTCAACAAAACGAGAAGAAATATTAAATCCTTTAAGTTTATTGCTATACTGCCATGAATCTCCAGTGCGTTTTAGTAGATGAATACCGTTATACGTGCCCACCAGAATTTCGTTGGTGCCATACTTCAAAAATTTCCAAGCACCTGTTTTGGTATATATAGGTTTTACCTGTGTGTCATTCACTTCAAAAACGCCTAGGTTGTGGGCGCAAAAAAGAGTGTTGTCAATTAATTTCAAATTCCAAACCTGACCCTCAGCAGCATCAATTTTTTTGAAGCCATCCAATGAAGAAATATTTTTAAAAAACAACCCCTGGTTTGTTCCTAAATATAATTTGTTGTTATGAACAGCACTTGTGTATACTGAACCCAGGTTCCCTACATCATCGTAGTAAAACTTATTGTTGGAATTGAAATCAATATACGCCAGTCCATTGTCCAAGCCTATCCACAAATTCTTGTTGTTATCTACAAAAGTGCTTAAAACAGTATTGTTGTTTAGACCCGTTCCTTTCTTTGCAGAAAAAACAATATTCCCTAAACTATCCAAAAGAATTAAGCCATCTGTGATAGTTCCAATGGCATAAGAATCGTTATTAATTTGCTGCGCGCTGTATACCAATGATTTTTTTAAAATCTCATCTGCAGGGATTCTCCAAGGGATAATTTTATTTGAGCGCATCCTAAAAAAACCATTCTTTTCGGTCAGAAGTAAAAGTCCCGAATCTTTCAAAAAAATATTAAGTACCAGGTTTTGATTGAGTTTGGTTCCAGAAACAACCTCTATTAATTCATCACTACTAACTTTATAAATAGAGTAATCCAGGGTTTGTATATACACGTCTTCATCTACAAAATAGGACTTGAGAACCGCGCTGGATGGGGGAGTTAGTGTGCTTAAAGCGTTTGTTACTTGATTGTAAATTATAAGTCGGTTCAAGGACTGAAAAACAATGAACTGCTTATAGTGGTTAATGTTCCAAACTTGCTCATCTTCGAGCATCTCAAAATTCAAACTTTCAACCAAAGAAATATACTCAAGAGTGCCGTCAGGTTGATTTTTCCAGTAACCAAAATCCATGTAAGCCCCTGAGAAAATAACATTATTATGTACGTAAACGGATCGTAAAATAGAGGTATTCGGTGATGGATATAATCGCCAATGCGCCCCATCAAACGACAGCAAACCCTCGTTGTTAGCTATATAAATTACTCCTGACTGACTTTGTGAAATATTCCAATTCTGACTTCCGGCCTTGTATAGTTCAGGCTTATAGGCTTGTATAGGTGGCAGTTCTTGACCTAAAAGAGTGAAAAAACCAAATACAACTAAAATTAAACCAAGGAATCTTTTCAATATATCAGATGTTAAAATGCTAATTTATTTAAATTTGACGCGTATGCAATATATAGAATATAATGTAAAAAAAAAGGCACTAGCCTTTGCTAGTACCTTTTTTGTAGTGTCATATGGTTGGCTATAACACTAAGAAAACATCTCCAACCGATAGTGCTTTCAGCTCATTATCTGATGATAAGTTTATTCACAGAAGTAGCGCCTTCATGTTCGATTTCAATCATATAAAGTCCGCTTCTTTGAGAAGATAAATCAAGTCTGTTTGTGTTAACAGCCTCTTTTATAAGTTGTCCGCTAATGGAGAATGCTCTTATAGCATCTACTTTCTCAACTCCTGAAATGTTTAGGATTCCA
>QOQB01000017.1 GCA_003331305.1 Flavobacteriales bacterium
AGTAGGTCTTGATAATAGAACGCCTCACGTGTTTACAGGAGATGAAATTTTGAATAACGCAGTAGATATTAAAAATTATGAGCAGTCGGCTAACCTTGACTATGTAAAACCAGAAACCATTGACGTTTTTGAAGTAGGTTATAGATATAACTCTTCAAATTTTACTCTTGATGCGAATGTATATTACAGCGCCTACACGGACTATATTAGTGGTAGAGATGTTTATGTACCAGTATACACAAATACATTGACAACAGCTACAGACGCTATAAATGCGGGGAACTTCTGGCAATTCGAAGTTGATAGTAACCTTAATGAAGATGTAAACGCCTATGGAGGAGCTATTGAAGCCGTTCAAATACTTTCTGAAGGTCTTGTTGTAAACTTAAGTTACGAGTACAATAAACTTGACTACACGCCTTCTGCAGCAGTTTCTGGTGATGAGGTATCTTGGAATACTCCATTACACAGAATCAAAGCAGGGTTAAACTTTAACAAGGGTAACTTCAACTTTGGTGCTAACGCTAGATATAACTCAGAAATTGATTACAGATCATCATTCTTTGATGCCTATATTGATCCAAATACAGTAATCGATGCAAAGATGTCCTTAAAACTTCCAAGTTTCGACTCTGTTTTAGAGCTTGGAGCTAACAATATTTCGGGAGAAAACTTTGTAATGCTTCCTGGCTCAGGTCTAATTGGAAGCACGTATTACGTAGGTATTCGTGTAGACTTATAGTCACAACATCAACAAACAAAAAAAGCACCTAAAAAGGTGCTTTTTTTTTGAAATAATGCCGCGAATTCTTCCTTTATTTCCGCTATATTTGCACTCGAATTTAAAGGCCTTAGCGCCTAACTATAAAACAATTCTTCGACTATGTCACAGAGCACAGGTAAAGTTTCCCAAGTCATAGGTCCTGTAGTAGATGTTTCTTTTGACACTGCTGTAAACACCCTACCAAACATTTATGATTCACTTGAAATCAAGAAAACAGACGGTTCTAAGCTGGTTCTTGAAGTGCAATCCCATATTGGTGAAGACCAAGTACGCGCCATCTCCATGGATTCTACCGACGGACTAGAGCGTGGCACAGACGTGCTGGCGACGGGCAATCCTATTCAAATGCCTATTGGCGAAGACGTATATGGACGCCTTTTTAACGTAATTGGTGATGCCATTGACGGTATTGGTGACTTGCCTAAAACAGGCAAAAACGGACTTCCTATACACCGTGAAGCGCCTGCGTTTGACCAACTTTCTACCTCAACAGAAGTACTCTTCACAGGGATTAAAGTAATTGACCTTATTGAGCCGTATGCAAAAGGTGGTAAAATTGGATTATTTGGTGGTGCGGGTGTAGGTAAAACTGTACTTATCCAAGAATTGATCAACAACATTGCCAAAGGACACGGTGGACTTTCTGTATTTGCCGGAGTAGGCGAGCGTACTCGAGAAGGAAACGACTTGTTACGTGAAATGCTGGAGTCTGGTATTATCAAATACGGTGACGAATTCATGGAGTCTATGGAAAATGGCAGATGGGATTTGTCTAAAATTGACAAGGAAGCCATGAAAGAATCCAAAGCCACTTTCGTATTTGGACAGATGAACGAACCACCAGGTGCACGTGCACGTGTGGCGCTTTCTGGACTTACAGTTGCGGAATACTTCCGTGACGGAGCAGGCTCTGATCAAGGAAAAGACGTATTGTTTTTCGTAGATAACATCTTCCGATTTACACAAGCAGGTTCTGAGGTATCAGCACTTCTAGGACGTATGCCTTCGGCGGTAGGATATCAACCTACATTGGCAACTGAAATGGGTGCCATGCAAGAGCGTATTACATCTACCAAAAAAGGATCGATTACATCAGTACAAGCGGTTTACGTACCTGCTGATGACCTTACCGATCCGGCACCGGCAACAACCTTTGCTCACTTAGATGCCACAACAGTACTTTCGCGTAAAATTGCTGAGTTAGGTATTTACCCAGCTGTGGATCCGCTAGATTCTACTTCACGTATTCTTACGGCTGATATTTTGGGCGATGAGCACTACAACTGTGCACAACGTGTAAAAGAGCTATTACAGCGTTATAAAGAACTTCAAGACATTATTGCCATACTTGGTATGGAAGAATTGTCGGAAGAAGATAAGCAAGCCGTAGCACGTGCGCGTCGTGTGCAGCGATTCTTATCGCAGCCGTTCCACGTAGCCGAGCAGTTTACGGGTATTCCAGGTGTATTGGTAGATATCAAAGATACCATCAAGGGCTTTAACATGATTATGGATGGTGAGTTAGATCATCTTCCAGAAGCTGCCTTTAACCTGAAAGGTACTATTGAAGAAGCTATTGAAGCTGGAGAAAAAATGCTTGCAGAAGCAAACGCATAATTCCTATGTATTTAGAAATTGTAAGTCCTGAAGCTACATTATTCCAAGGAGAGATAGAAGCACTATCTGTCCCTGGTACACAAGGTTCGTTTCAGGTACTCAATAATCACGCAGCTGTCGTATCAACACTTACTATTGGTGAGGCGAAAATTCAAGGGAAAATAGAAATTGACAAAGCGTTTCAATCCCAATTCAACCAAAAAGGAAACGAAACTTTTTTGACGTTAAGTAACGGCGGCACGCTTGAAATGAGTGACAACAAGGTTATCTTGCTTGTAGATTAATTTCATTGCGGATTATTTTATAATCTTTTTACCATGAATATTTTAAAACCATTCTTAGGCTTAGTTTTTATATGGATTACATCTAATGGGTTTGCACAAACGCAACTCAACGAAGTTGTGGTTTCCTCACCTAGATTAAACATTCCTTTTTCAGAAGATTCAAAATCGGTAACGGTAATTACTGCAAAACAAATTGCTGAAACACCCGTAACCAGTTTGGCAGATTTACTGCGTTTTCAGGCGGGTGTGGATGTACTGCAACAAGGCTTAGAAGGCGCTAATGCCGATATTTACCTACGTGGAGGCACTTACAGTCAAGTATTGTTATTGATTGATGGCATCCGTGTAGACGATCCGCAAACGGGACACCATACGCTTAACAGCGCATTGCCCCTTGAGGTTATTGAGCGTATTGAAATTGTAAAAGGACCTGCTGCTCGTATTTACGGCCAAAATGCATTTACAGGGGCGATTAATATTGTTACCAAAAAAGTAGATACGAGTAAGGTTACGCTAACCGAGCGAATAGGTAGTTTTGATACGGATCAATTTGGTATTACGGCGCAGCACGCAGGAGAAAAACTACAACATATTGCACATGTTTCGTTACAAGAGAGTGATGGGTATAGGTACAATACCGATTTTCAAAACTTTCATGTGTTTACGAAAAGTAACTTAGATGTTGGTACAAATCGGCTAAGCCTAATGACCATGTTTACCGAACGAAAGTTTGGTGCAAATGGATTTTACAGGTGGATTGCGAACAAAGATCAATACGAAGAAACGCAAAGTAGTTTGGTGGCATTGACAAGTACCATTGCAAGTGAGAACCAAAAATGGACGTGGACGCCTAGAATATTTTGGAAACGAGGTCAGGACGAATATATCTACTTTAGAAATAATCCCTCTGGGGGCAGAAACTTTCATATTACCAATAGGTTAGGGGCATCTGTAGATGTGAAAAACACAAACACTTGGGGAGCTACAGGGTTAGGAGTTGAATTTTCGAATGTCAACATTCAAAGCAATAACATAGGGGATAAAAACAGAACCATTGCACATTTGTTTTTTGAACATCGGTTTACAACGGGTGCATTAGACATAACGCCAGGCTTTGCATGGAGTAACTATTCTGATATGGGTGATTTTTTCTACCCTGGAATCGATATGGGTTACCGCTTAGGTCAAAACTTGAAGCTGACTTACAACACCGGATATACCTATCGAATTCCTACCTATACCGATTTATATTATCTAAGTACGACTACCATAGGAAACCCAGACTTGCTTCCTGAAGAAGCGTTGAGTCATGAAATTTCCCTGCGATATAAAGGCAAAAACTTTTCTATTGAGACGGCTGTATTTAAACGTGATGGCGAAAACTTAATTGATTTTGTCAAGCAATCGCCTAGTGATACGGCATGGGTTGCTGAAAATATTAGTGGAAAAATTACCACTGTAGGGGGTGAACTTAACGCGCAATGGCGTTATCGCATTGGTAAGCAAACGCACACGTTAGGGGTGTCTTATGCGTATTTAGAAGACGATTATATTAAATCAGTCTATTCAAAATATGCGCTTAATTTTTTACAGCACGATATAAACATAAATCTGACAAAACAATTCACCTCTCGATTTGCTTCCACGGCATCTTACCGGTATGCAAAGCGCGCTTTGGGGGAGAACTATCAGCTTTTCAATTTGCAGCTAACATATACGTTGAATTCCAAGTGGCGCATGGAATTGCAAGGGCGCAACTTGTTTGACGTAACCTATTTTGAGAACTTGATTCCCATGCCAAAGGCACACGGTCTGATTTCGTTACACTACACGCTTTAGTCTGTACCTAGCGCATCTATTTGCGCATAAATCAAATGGGTTTCCCAGCCGCGATAGGCCAAGTATTGATATAATTTTTGCTTGCGTACTTGTGGTTTGTTTTCTTCTAATTGCTTCCATTTTTTAGCGCTAATCGCGGATATTTTTTCCAAGTATGCATTGTCGTCAATAACTGAAAGTGCTTTCCGAATATCGTAATCCGAAATGGAGCGGGTTTTTAACTCTCGTGTAATTCGCATCTTGCCCCAATGTTTTATGGAGAATTTCCCTTGTGCAAATTGCAGTGCAAATCGGCTTTCGTTGAGGTAGTTTTCGCTTACTAATGTTCCCACAATTTGCGCGATAGCTTCCGGAATCATTTGCATGCTGTAAAGCTTGTTTTTGACCTCTTTGTGACAACGTTCTTGGTAGGCGCAATAGTGGCGCATTTTCTCTAGTGCTTCATCAACTGCATATGTTTTCATATGTGCTAAAATAAAAAAAGCGGCACAAAGGCCGCTTTTTGTTTTATACGTGAATTACTTTTCCCTTTCCATCAAAGAAACGGTAGTGTAAATAGGTGTACGCATCGCGTGGTACTACCTTAATCCACTTGTTGTATTCAAAATACCATTTCATGCGCTCCGACTTCCAACCTTTGGCAACATAAGCTGCAATAAAGGGGTGTAAGTGCAACACAACTTTTTTCTTTTTGTGCTTCGGATTTGCTAGAATCTTTTCTAAGTCTGCTTTTATCTTATCAATTAAAACAATTGGTGCTTCAACCTCTCCATTAATGTTGGGGTTAGGCTCCGTGGTTTTGATATCCATTTCGGGACGAACACGTTGACGCGTCATTTGTATAAGCCCAATTCTACTTGGAGGTAGAATTTTGTGCTTAGCACGGTCTGTGTCCATTTCCTTACGGAAGTGTTCAAAAAGCTTTTTTCTATTTTCTTGACGTATCATGTCAATGAAGTCAACTACGATAATTCCTCCCATATCGCGCAAGCGCAATTGGCGGGCAATTTCGGTAGCGGCAATCATGTTTACTTCTAAGGCGGTATCTTCTTGATTTTTTGCCTTATTGGAACGGTTACCACTGTTAACATCAATAACGTGAAGAGCTTCAGTGTGTTCGATAATCAAGTATGCACCTCTGTTCATGGACACAGTGCGCCCAAAAGATGCTTTGATTTGTCGTTCAATACCAAAGTGCTCAAAAATAGGCACCTGACTTTTAAAGAGTTTAGCAATATCAGCTCTTTCTGGTGCAATCTGCTCCAAATACTCTTTAACTTCAGTTAGTAATTCAGGATCGTCTACGTGAATTCCAGTAAATCCATCATCAAAAATATCTCTCAAAATAGAGGAAGCTCTATTGAGCTCACTCAGTACTCTAGATGGATAATCTGCTTTTTGGATTTTCTTACACATCCCAACCCAACGATTATACAAGTCTTGTAAATCTTTGTCGAGTTCTGCTACTTTTTTGCCTTCAGCCACGGTTCGTATAATAACACCAAAACCTTTTGGCTTGATACTCATAACGAGCTTCTTTAAGCGGTTCTTTTCTTCGCGTGTCGAAATTTTTTGTGACATTGAAACGCGGTCTGAAAAAGGAACCAAAACCAAATACCTGCCTGCCAAGGACAATTCCGAACTGATACGGGGTCCTTTGGTAGAGATGGGTTCTTTGATAATTTGTACAAGTAGAGATTGATTCGCCTGAACAGCATCGGTAATGACACCGTCTTTTTTAATTTCAGGCTCTAAAGGGTATTTCTTTAGTGAAAAATCTTTGATTTTTCCTACGCCAGCACGCTTGATAAATTTTAACAGCGTTGTCACTTTTGGACCTAAGTCATGATAATGTAAAAACGCATCTTTTTCGTAGCCTACATTTACAAATGCGGCATTTAAACCAGAAAGGGTTTTTTTGACTTTTGCTAAAAAAATATCACCAACGTGAAATTTATTATCTTCAATTTCTTTGTGAAACTCAACGAGCTTTCCGTCTTTGAGTAAGGCAAAATCAACTGCAGAGGATCGTGAACGAATAATTAGTTCTTTACTCACAATAATGATTTTTAGTTCCACCTATTGTGGAACAATTGAACAATTTTGTTTCGGCGGGAATCTAACTAGTGTGAACAGTACTAGTGGTATTCCATGTCAAAGAACGTGGGGCGTTCAGGAGTTATAGAAGCCTATTTCTTCTTGTGTCGATTAGCACGGCTTCTCTTTTTACGCTTGTGCGTGGCTACCTTGTGTCTTTTTCGTTTTTTACCACTTGGCATATGTTATGTTCTAAATAATTAATAAAATGCGGGCGTTACGTAACGGCCACTTTTGTTTTCACTTCATCCAAGAATTCCTTTGATGGCTTGAACGAAGGGATGTTGTGTGCAGGAATGTCAATGGTCACGTTTTTAGATATATTACGCCCTTTTTTGGCTTTGCGAGTTTTAATCACAAAACTTCCAAATCCACGTAAATACACGTTTTCACCAGATTCAAGTGCACCTCGAACTTCTTTCATAAAATGATTTACAATCTCTTGCGTATCACTTTTCTCTACTCCTAACTTATTTGAAATACTAGTTACAATTTCGGCTTTTGTCATCCTTAAAATTTTTAGTGGTTGTAAATTTTAGGTCAGCAAATATAAAAATTTAATTGATACATTACAGGCAACTTAGATATTCAAATGTCATTCTTTGCATGTATTTTTGACACAATGAACATATTCACTACCAAATTATTAGCCTGGTATGCACTGCACAAGCGTGATTTGCCTTGGCGGCACACCATAGACCCGTACACCGTTTGGCTTTCTGAGGTTATTATGCAGCAAACTCGCGTGACACAAGGACTCCCTTATTACGTGCGTTTCGTAAGCCAGTATCCCAAAGTAAACGATTTAGCTAACGCTAGTGAGGATGAGCTGTTAAAACTTTGGCAGGGGCTTGGATATTACTCAAGAGCTCGAAATTTACATAAGACGGCAAAAGAAGTAGTACAATTGCACGGTGGTGTTTTTCCTAGCACTTACAATGAACTTATTACATTACCTGGAATAGGGCCTTACACCGCAAGCGCTATTGCGTCTATTTGTTTTGATGAAGTCACCGCAGTAGTCGACGGAAATGTTTATAGAGTATTGGCACGCTATTTTGATGAAGATTCACCTATAAATCAGCCCAAAGGGGTTCGACTTTTTAAAAAACTAGCACAGTCGTTAATTGATCCACAGAATCCAGGCACTTACAACCAAGCTATTATGGAATTTGGAGCATTGCAGTGTGCCCCGAAACGACCCCTTTGTTCAAGCTGTCCTCTTGAGCGTAATTGCCAATCTAGAGCGAATAATACCATTGCTCAACGTCCACAAAAAATAAAATCTAAAGCTGTAAGAAATCGTTTTTTTCATTATCTCATCCCGATTGATATAAACCAAAATACGGTACTAAATAAAAGGGATGAAAAGGATATTTGGAGAGGGTTGTACGAATTTCCATTACTCGAGGCAGATCGGATATTGACAGAAAAAAAGTTAAGATCTCATCCAGATATTCCCATTTGGGCAATGAATGTAAAATGGACTAAATTTGAGGATGAAGTGATGATACACAAGTTATCACACCAAACCTTACACGCACACTTTTGGATATTAGAGGGGATTAAAAAACAACTTCCAACTCCCTGGGCTGAAGTTCAAAATTTTGGTGTTCCACGCCTTATTGATCGATTTTTGCAGAAGTTCAACCGATAATGTACATTTGATTTAAAATCAATTATGAGCGGAACACTAAATAAAGTTATGTTGATAGGGCATTTGGGCGACAACGTTAAGGTTACTTACTTTGATGGTGGAAATTGCCTTGGCAGATTTCCTATTGCAACAAATGAGACCTACACCAGCAAACAGACAGGCGAAAAGGTAACCAATACCGAATGGCACAACGCGGTAGTGCGAAACAAAGCCGCTGAGATTTGTGAAAAATACCTGAAAAAAGGTGACCGTGTGTATGTGGAAGGACGCATCAAAACACGAAAATGGCAAGGCGAAGATGGCAAAGATCGCTATTCAACAGAAGTTCATGTCGATGATTTTACCTTCTTAACGCAACGTCCAACAGAAGGAGCTGCTGCACCAGCACAGCCTGTACAACAACAGCCCACACAGGCAAATCAACCTGCAAGCGATGACGACTTGCCCTTTTAATACGAATCGTTGGAGTTACCCTACTTGGCCTTAGGCTTTGAAACGCTTGAAACAGCAAAATTGGTTTTATTGCTATTGTTGCTACTTGGCTCTGCGCTTGTTTCGGGCTCTGAAGTGGCTTTCTTTTCTTTATCGCCTTCTTATATCAAACAAGCAACTAATGCTTCGAGCAAATCTGAACGAATCATTGCCCATTTACGTAAAAACCCAAGACGTCTATTAGCGATTATTCTATTGCTCAATAACCTTATTAATATTGCCACTGTACTTGTTTTTGCATCGTTAACGTCTTTGTTTTTTGATGCTATTGCACATCCATGGTTGCGATTTTTTCTTGAGTTGGGTGTTATTACTGCATCAGTACTTTTGTTTGGTGAAATTTTACCCAAGATATACGCTAATAAAAATCCTGAAGGTTTTGCTAAGCGCATGGCGTTACCTATTTACGTATTAGACCAATATGTGTTTTTTATGCTTACATATCCTATGAGTTACATCACATTTGTACTGCAAAAACGATTGGGAAATACCAAATCAAACATTTCGGTTGATCATCTTTCGCAAGCACTCGAAATGACAGATGATTCCGAAACTACTAAAGACGAGCAAAAAATCTTAAAAGGAATTGTCACTTTTGGTAACACTGAAACCAAACAGGTGATGTGCCCTCGGATTGATGTTTTTGCCTTAGACAAAAAAATTACATTTCTTGAAGTTATTGAGCAGGTTGTAGAAAAAGGGTTTTCTCGAGTACCCATTTTTCGAGATACCATAGATTCCGTAGTTGGAGTGCTGTATGTAAAAGATTTGCTCCCCCATTTGGATAAGAAAAAATTGGACTGGGCTAGCTTGTTACGCGAACCATACTATGTGCCTGAAAATAAAAAATTAGATGATTTATTAGAAGAATTTCAGTCCAAACGCATTCATTTAGCTGTGGTAGTAGACGAGTATGGCGGTACTTCAGGCGTTATTTCACTTGAAGACGTTATAGAGCAAATTGTGGGAGATATAAGCGATGAATTTGACGAGACAGACATCAGCTATTCTAAGCTAAATGACGCAACATTTGTGTTTGAGGGCAAAACGTCACTTAAAGACTTTTATAGCGTCTTGAAATTAGATAATGTTTCAGTATTTGAAGCTAATAAAGGAGAATCTGAAACGATTGCGGGATTTGTGTTAGAACAGTTGGGTTCTTTTCCAAAAGTGAAAACCGTTTTGAAGTTTAAAAATATAACATTTACTATTGAGGCTGTTGACCGAAAGCGCATCATACAACTAAAAGTACAATTGGAAACATGATACGCGTTGTGATTTTAGCGTTAATCATTTTGGGTTGTCAAACCCCAACACCCAAACCTAAAGCTCAACTTGCTTTAACGTACCCAATTCCGCAATACAAATCGCTTTCAAGCGAGTGTGCGTACGCTTTTGAATACAATCTTTTGGCTACTCCAAAAAAGTTTTCTGCCTGTGGTATTACTTTAGACTATGAAGCACTAAATGCCAAACTGTACCTCACATATTTTGACTTAAACAAATATTCTTTAGATACGCTATTATTAGATTTTGATAAGCGTTTAGAAATGCTTGGAAAACAAGCCTCTCAAGTGAACGAAAGCGCTTTTGAAAATAAAACAGAAAACCTTTTGGGATCGTGCATTATCATAGTGGGTAACTCGCCTTCAAATTTGCACTTTTTTGGGACAAACACCCAAAAACATTATATAACAGGATCGTTGCTGTTCGAAGCAGCGCCCAATTACGACTCTTTGGCACCTGCCATTATGTATGTAAAAAAAGATGTGCAGAAGCTCCTTGAAACCCTACGTTGGGATTAAGCTTTTTCCTTTTTATTGGTGCAACATGCTTTTTCACATTCAGTAGTACACGCATTTTTGACCATCACTTTTTTACACTCTTTGCTGCATTTCTTTTCACAAGATTTACTGCAATCTTTCTCACATTTTTTACCTTCATGAAGCTGAGAGTAAGCTGAATTAGCCTGGGACTCACCAACTTTATAGTCGGCGCCCAGCCCTTCTACTGTAGCTCGAATGGCGTCAAATGAAGTTGTTGACGGATCAAAAGATACATAAGCCGTTTTGGCTTCAAAATTCACTTTTGATGATACGACTCCATTAGATGCAGCAACTTTTTTTTCGATACGAGCAGCGCAACCAACTTCACAAGTCATCCCTTCGATTGGGAAGGATATATGGGAAAGATTAGCAGATAATTCTACTGTCTTCTCTTCGCTGTGTGTGACGGATTTTTTTTCTGGTTTTGAGGCCGTAGTACAACCAACAAATAATACAATTAATAAGTAGTAATAAGGGCTTTTCATGATTTTAAATTTTAATCAAATGTATGAAAATATTGCAATTTCTCATTGATTTTCACCAGCTTTGCTTTTATGCAATTAATACCTCAAAACAAATGGATTTACCTGTTTATTCTATCTATTATTTGGGGCAGTTCATACATCCTCATTAAACGTGGACTTGTGGGGCTTACACCCATTCAGCTAGGAAGCGTACGGATTGTTTTCAGCACTATTTTTTTACTGATTATGTGTTATAAATCGCTCCAAGGACTTTCAAAAAATGAGTGGAAGTGGTTAGTAATAACCGGTTTTTTAGGAACGTTTTTCCCTTCATTCTTTTTTGCTTTTGCACAACAATATATTGATTCTGCTGTAGCAGCCATTATGAATTCGCTAACGCCCATCTTCACCTTATTGGTTGGAATTGGTTTTTTTGCCACCAAAATTTTGGCGCGACAATATGTAGGCATTTTTTTAGGCTTTATTGGCTCTGTTGGATTAATTTGGGGAGGAACACAGATAAATGCTAGTCAGCCTATGGGTTACGTGCTTCTTATCATGTGCGCATCTATGTGTTATGCGGTTAATATATATTTTCTAAAACACAAACTTGCCCGTGTTTCGCCTATGGCAATGACCTTGGGAAACTTTATTGCTATACTCCCACCAGCAGTCGTATTGCTGTTGTTTTCTGATTTCTTTTCGATTCAACAATTGCAGACCAATAGGGTGCAAACAAGCCTACTCTATATTGCGCTGCTCGCTTTCTTTGGAACTGCTATTGCTAAAGTAATGTTTAACAGATTCGTAAAGATGGCATCTGCCGTATTTGTATCATCTGTGACTTATACGCTTCCAATTGTAGCGCTATTTTGGGGGACACTGGACGGCGAGTACATTAATACTTTTCAGCTTTTGGCTACAGCTGTTATTTTAATTGGTGTTTCTTTGGCCAATCGACCTAAGAAACCCAATTAAGTTAATTTTCTGGGTTTAGGATTGCCAAAAAGTACTTTTCGTCAAGAAAGTTGTTTGCAGCTTGGACTAAGTCTTCAATAGTTATATTGGAAACTTTCTTTTCATAGTGTAACACTCTAGACCAATCTTTTTTGTACTTAAATGAATCCGTCAAATAGCTAATCCAAAAACCATCTTTTTTTAGACTTTCTCTATAATTCACCAAATATGATTCTTTTATTTTATTTAAATCTTCTTCCAAAACCTTCCCAGACTTTATGGCATCAATTTGTTCAAGGGTAAATTTAATAAGCGAATCCACATTTTCTGGACCACATGGAAATGCAATTCGAAAAGATAAATTTCCATAAGGAATTTGGCTCATGGATCCCGAAGCACCAACGCCATAAACACCGCTTTCTTCTTCACGTAATTTCTCTATTAACTTTATACTCAGCAGCTCTCCTAGTGCATCAATATGCATTTCTGTTTTGCCATTGTAAGGCATTTCTTCACGCCACGTTAGATTAACGTAGCTTTTGGGGTCTTTTCCTTTTTTAACTTCAAAAAGTTCATATGCATCTGCTATTCTGAAATCAGATACTTGATATGTTTCTTTGCTGTCCATGACTGGAAGTGCACCTAAGTATTTTTGCGCTAAAGATTCAAGATTTTCTGGATTAAAATTTCCAACAAAAAAGAAAGTAAAATCATTAGCATCTGCAAAACGACTTCTCCGAAGTGAGTGTGCCAAATCGTAATTTACAGCTTCAAAATCTTCTGCAGACGGAAACCCTGTATAGCGCTCATTTCCTTCATTTTGTTTGTCAGATACGGCAACTTGGAAAAAGGTTTGCGGATTGGAAAGCAGCGACGGATAGTATGCTTTCAAATTGTTCAGCAATGCGTTAAAAACAGCTTCATTTTTATTTAACGAGGTAAAGTGTACGTAAATAAGCTCAAAAAGTGTTTCTAAGTCTTTATTGGTTGCGCTTCCAGAACCACCTTCTTGATACGTGCCAATTCTTGACTGAAACGACGCGGTTTTTCCACTCATAAATTTTTCCATATCACTTACAGAAAGTCCACCGTATCCAGCCTGCGCCAAATAAGGCGTTGCTAAATCTGATGCCAAAAAGCTATCCAAAGCGTACATGCTTGTTCCGCCAGGGCTGTAAGCACTTACTACTATATTGTCATTTTGAAAATCGGTTTGCTTGTAATACACTTCAATTCCATTTGATAGCACAATATGGTGAGTATCAATATCTTCCATGTAGGCTTTTGATGAAATTGAACTACCTTTAGGCAAGGATTCAATTAGGTTTTCTTGAATGGCTTCTTCAGCATATGATTCAATAGTTTGATTATCTACACTGGATACAACAGCAGCTAAACTGTTATCGGTAATGTTTTTAGTTGCCTCATTTTCTGGACCGCGGAGTACAACTACCATATTGTCTTTGTGTAAAAATCGCTCTACTCTGCTATTGACTTCCTTTAAAGAAATACTTGGTAATACAGCTTGAGCAAACTGATATTCCCACTCAATGCCTGGAATAGGCTCTTGCTCCAAAAAGTTTCTTATATATTCTCCCAGAACCTGACTGCTGTTTTTCTTATCTCTTTCATTGTATGATTTTTCATACATCGTGAGCATATCTTGCTTTGCTCTAGAAAGCTCACTTGACAAAAATCCAAACTTACGCACGCGTTCATTTTCAATAAGGAGTGCATTAAGGGAATAAGATGCCTTTTCGGGAGTTGTTATCGCAATAGAACGGTAGGCATTTTTTGTGCGTGCATACGTGCCGCTATATTCCGAAATACCGTACAAAAATGGAGGGTTATCACTATTTGCAAGTTCGCCTAATCGATTTGAAATCATGGCAGAAAACAGATTATCAATCATACTGTCCCGGTAATCCATGTAGGTGGTTTGTGGTTTAGCATCTGCTTTGTCTTTATATAAAACCTGAACAAGCATTTGCTGTGCTTCTTTATCTGTAGCAATAGCGATTTTTGTGTCTTCGTGATTGGGAACGTCAAAAACAGGACGATCAACAGGGTTTTCTGCTGCAGGGATGTCTCCAAAAAAGGAAGTGACTTTTTCTTCCAGAGTAGCTACATCAACATCACCAACGGCAATAACCGCCATTAGGTCTGGGCGATACCATGTTTTATAAAAGCGTCTTAAGTCCTCATATGTGAAGTTTTCTAAAACTTCTTTCGTCCCTATAGGTAATCTTTCTACGTATTTTGAGCCATAGAGTTCGTCGGCAAGTGTTTTTTCTAGAATACGCCTTTCCGCGCTCAAACTCAAACGAAGTTCTTCCAAAACAACGCCTCTTTCCTTGTCAATCTCTTGAGAATCGAGAAGCATATCAAACCCCATCTCTTTTAATACTTGAAACCCTTTGTCTAAATTATCAGGGTTTTGCAGTGGAATAGGAAGGATATAAACTGTTTCATCAAAGCTGGTGTAGGCGTTTAAATCAGCACCAAACTCAACACCAATACTTTGTAAAAACGATACAATATCGTTTTTGGCAAAACTCTTTGTACCATTGAATGCCATGTGTTCTAAAAAATGTGCTAATCCCAATTGGCGCTCATCTTCCAAAATAGAACCTGCATTGACCACCAATCTCAGCTCTACTTTATTTTCGGGTTTAGGATTTTGACGTAAATAGTATTTAAGCCCGTTGTCTAAAACTCCAATTTTCACCTTATCAGAGACAGGAATTGGCGTATTAGGACCTTGTGACCAAATGGCTAGGGGAACTAAAAAAAGAAATAGGGAGGTCCATGTTTTTTTCATAATATTAGATTTAAAGCTTAAGTCCAAACTTACAAAATTTAACAAAACAATCCTTAAAAGAATCTGGCTGTAAAAAACATTGCCTGATATTGTTCAAGATTGTATATTTGCACCCGCTTCGACAAGAAGCACTAAAAACAAAAATATGTTTGCAATCGTAGAGATAGCAGGGCAGCAATTTAAAGTTGCAAAAGACCAGAAGGTATTTGTACATCGTTTGGACGCCAAAACAGGAGATAAGGTTTCTTTTGACCAAGTCTTTATGCTGGCTGACGGAGATAAAATATCTGTAGGCGCCCCGGCTGTAGCCAATGCTTCAGTAGAAGCAAAAGTGGTTCGTCATTTGAAAGATGACAAAGTAATTGTGTTTAAAAAGAAACGTCGTAAAGGATATCGCGTTAAGAATGGTCACCGTCAGTCGTTGACAGAAATTCTTATTGAGTCTGTAGGTGTGGGTACTGTTAAAAAAGCAGCACCTGCCAAAAAAGCCGCAGCACCCAAGGCAGCCGAGAAAAAAGAAGCTGCGCCTAAAGCCGCTCCAGAAGCAAAAGCTGTAGACTTTTCGTCTAAGACAGTAGCTGAGCTAAAAGAATTGGCAAAGGAAGCTGGGATTACAGGTATTTCTGCGATGAAAAAAGCCGACTTAGTTGCGGCACTAGAAGCAAAAAAATAAACGGATAAGCCATGGCACACAAAAAAGGAGTAGGTAGTTCGAAGAACGGAAGAGAATCGGAATCGAAACGCTTAGGCGTGAAGATTTTTGGTGGACAACACGCTATCGCTGGGAACATTATTGTTCGTCAACGCGGTACAGCACACCACCCAGGAGACAATGTATATTTAGGTAAAGACCATACGCTTCACGCTAAAGTCGACGGTGTAGTGCGTTTTACCAAAAAGAAAAACAATCGCTCGTATGTTTCTGTAGATCCTGTTCAGGCCTAAACAGTAAACTACAAAAAAAACAAAACCCCGCCATTGGCGGGGGTTTTTGGTTTTAATGTGTTTCGGAAATTAATGCATCTTGATTTTTATATACCTATGTTTTCTTTTTGAAAAGAGAAAAAGCCTTCAAAGCTCAGGTCTTCGTCTAATATTTCCCAATGAATTCCAAAAGGGGAGCGTTTAAAATTCTCTCGTTGTTCAGGGGTTGCTTGTGCCAACTTGGGAAACCACTCTAACGGCATCGATTTTTCAATCCCCTCAGTTGTTTTAAGATAAATGTGATCTTGGTCAAACCAAATATGTGGTACATCCATATCGTTTTATTTAGAAAAATGAGCATGCCATGCTTTAAGTATCAATTCTTTATTTTCTTCAATCAACGTTTTTGCAAGTCTTAAATCCTTGTTTTTTAGTCCTTTGTTGTCAATGCAACGTAATGCCTCTACACTAAATTTCGCCTCACCATCAGCATTTCTAACATGAACATGTATGAGGTTATGCTCATTAGAATAAAAAAAGAAACGCATTCCAAAAGCGTAAAAAAGAGTAGGCATCTTTTTACATTATTACCCAAATGTACAAAATCAATGTTTAGCTGTGCTTTTTGGGTATAAAAAAACCGAGACAACTGTCTCGGTTTTATATCCTTAATATGTTCTTGGAACTTAGTAACGGTAGTACTCAGGCTTATAAGGCCCAGCAACAGGAACACTGATATAGTCTGCCTGTTCTTTGTCTAATTCTTCAAGCTCCACACCGAGTTTATCAAGGTGTAGGCGCGCTACTTTTTCGTCCAAATGCTTAGGAAGCATATACACTTTGTTCTCGTAGCGGTCGGCATGTTTCCAAAGTTCAATTTGTGCTAAGGTTTGGTTGGTAAATGAGTTACTCATCACAAAACTAGGGTGTCCCGTAGCACAGCCTAAATTCACCAATCGTCCTTCTGCCAATACGATAATATCTTTGCCTTCTACGGTATATTTATCCACCTGTGGCTTAATTTCTACTTTGCTCGCGCCGTAGTTATCGTTGAGCCAAGTCATGTCAATTTCATTATCAAAGTGTCCAATATTACACACAATGGCTTTGTCTTTCATGGCACGGAAATGACGTTCGTTGACGATGTCTTTGTTTCCAGTTGCAGTAACAATAATATCAGCATTGCCAATTACGGTATCTAACTTTTTCACTTCAAAGCCGTCCATAGAGGCTTGCAGCGCACAAATCGGATCAATTTCAGTAACGGTAACAATAGCCCCTGCTCCTTGGAAAGAGGCAACAGTTCCTTTACCTACATCGCCGTATCCTGCAACCACTACGCGTTTTCCAGCAAGCATAATATCTGTTGCTCTACGCACCGCATCTACTGCAGATTCTTTACAACCGTATTTGTTGTCAAACTTCGATTTAGTAACCGAGTCGTTTACGTTTATGGCAGGAATAGGGAGTGTTCCGTTTTGCACACGCTCATAAAGGCGGTGTACTCCTGTAGTCGTTTCTTCAGAAAGCCCTTTGATACCTGCAGCAAGTTCTGGGAATTCATCAAGAATCATGTTGGTAAGATCGCCACCGTCGTCCAAAATCATGTTTAGCGGCTCACGGTCTTCCCCAAAAAATATCGTTTGTTCGATACACCAGTTGAATTCTTCCTCGTTCATACCTTTCCAAGCATACACCGGAATTCCCGCTGCGGCAATGGCTGCTGCGGCGTGATCTTGTGTTGAAAAGATATTACAAGAGCTCCATGTTACATCAGCACCAAGTGCAGTAAGCGTTTCGATAAGTACCGCTGTTTGAATGGTCATGTGTAAACATCCTGCGATACGCGCACCCTTTAAGGGCTGTTCTGCGCCATACTCTTCACGAAGTGCCATAAGCCCAGGCATTTCTGCTTCGGCAAGTTCTATTTCTTTTCTTCCCCAGTCGGCAAGCGAAATGTCTTTTACTTTGTAAGGCACGTAAGTAGTTGTTTTAGTAGCCATAGTTGTATATTTGATTCTTAGCAATTTTAAGCAAAACTACAGTATTCCATGCCCATTTACAAAAAAATTGACGCACCATACAATACCCAAATATTGGTGTGGCATATTTTGGAAGATGAAACCGTATTACGTAAGGGCATAGATCTCACTAATTTGTGTATCAACAGGCTAAGCCAGATGAAATCTGATGTTCATCGTTGCGGATTTTTAAGCGTACGCCAGCTTTTAGCCGCTGCTGGTTACACGCCAAGCGCACTTCATTATGACGATTTTGGTAAGCCACATTTGACCGATGGAAGGTTTATTTCTATCACGCATTCGCATCAATTTTCTGCTATTGCTATTGGCGACAAACCCCTAGGTATTGATCTTGAAAAAGAGCGTTCTAAGGTGCATCGAATCGCATCTAGGTTTTTGGATGTGTCTGAACGTACACCCAATGCAACAGACCGAATCCGTACCACGCAATGGTGCATCAAAGAGGCTGCTTACAAAGCTTTGGGTAAGAAAGGGGTTAGTTTTTTACACGATATACGCACTACAAATTTGGATGGCGAATATCCTGTAGCAGTAGTTAACCTAAATCAAAAGACAATAAAACTTAAGAATTGGCTGTATTTTTGGGATCAGTTCTCATGTGCTGTAGCCATTAAATCACAATAATTATGGAAATTTCGGTTGAACTCACACTCACGCCACTTCAAGATAATTTTGTACCACCCATCATCGCATTTATAAAAGCCTTGCGTGCATCGGGTTGTACCATAAAAGAAACGCCGCTAAGCACACAAGTTTATGGCGAATTTTCAACCGTTATGTCGTTGATTACCAAAGCCACTAAAGAAGCTTTCGAACAAACAGAACATATCATTTTAAACATGAAAGTGGTCAAATCTAACCGCAGCGACTATGAGCCAACTTTTTGAGCTGCTATTTGGGCAGTATTCAGCTTATCAATCCATAGATATAGGACTTGAAATTACCGCTGTAGTTTTTGGTTTTTTAAGCGTTTGGTACGCCAAGAAAAACCATATTTGGGTATTTCCAACGGGGCTGATTTCAACTTCAATTTTTGTGTATCTGCTTTGGAAGTGGGTACTTCTGGGCGACATGATGATAAACGCGTATTACTTTGTAATGAGCGTATACGGCTGGTACGTTTGGACACGAAAAACAAATGACCAAGCAACTCCAATAAGCCAAACAAATACCAAAGAAAAACGAACATCGTTTGTTATTTTCATCATTACGCTGGTGTTTGTTTACATAGTATATCAATCGGCAGGGAAGTGGACATCATGGACAGCCTATGTTGACACTGTTACCACAGCCATATTCTTTGTTGGCATGTGGCTTATGGCACGTAGGAAGATTGAAAATTGGATTTTTTGGATTGTCGGCGATATCATTTCGGTACCGCTCTATTTTCATAAAGGACTAACCTTTACAAGCCTGCAATACCTTATCTTTACAATCATTGCCATTTACGGATTTTTAGCATGGAAACACGTCTTAACCAATTCAAAAGCAACTGCATAAAAGTAGCGCTATTTGGTCCTGAATCAACAGGAAAAACGACATTGGCTCAAGCATTGGCAAAACACTATGACACAACGTGGGTTCCAGAATTTGCCAGAACATATCTAGAGGAAAAATGGCATAAATCACATGAAATATGTGCTCCAGAAGATATTCTGCCTATTGCTATTGGACAACTAAAACTAGAAAACGAGGCTGTAAAAAGAGCAAATAAAATTATTTTTTGCGATACCACTTTACTGTCCACACAAGTATATTCTGAAGCCTATTTTGATGGTTGGTGCAACAAAAAAGTAGTACAGGCAAATAAAGAAAACCGATACGACCTATACTTTTTGACGGATATTGACGTTCCTTGGGAGAAGGATTTACTTCGTGACAGACCCAACCAACGTGAAGAAATGTTTGAAAAATTTGCTGCTGCCTTAACGAAACGAAATTTAACCTACGCCTTGCTAAGCGGTTCGCACGAACAACGAATGAAATGCGCTATTGAAAAACTAAACAAACTATATGAAACACACATTTACGCAAAAGGATAAACTTACTTTAGAAGAATGGGGTATTTCAGAATCCGATGCGCAAGAGCAATTATACTTGTTGCAAAATGGAGCGAATTACGCCCATTTAGAACGACCAGCAACACAAGACGACGGTATTACAGTTTTAACGGAAAAGGAGACTGCTAAATACGCTTTACTTTTTGATAATGAAAAATCAAACTTTTCTATATCCCGATTTATACCGGCATCGGGAATGGCGAGTCGTATGTTTAAGTTTTTACATTTTTTTCTCAAACGGTATGATAACGAAAAAGAAACGCTACGTAGTTACTTAAACCGTAACAAAACCTTTAAGTTAGGTGTTTTTCTTGGGGGTATTGAAAAGCTCCCTTTCTTTACTCAAATTCGAAAAGTAATAAATAAAGGAGAAAGTGGTACTCTTCAAAAAGACTACAGGGATTTGTTTATAAAGAAAACGGTTACTAGTCTTGGTAAGCTACCCAAAGCCTTAATTCCTTTTCATAAGTACGACACGGAGCTACGAACTGCTGCCGAAGAGCAATTGTATTTCTCTACCGAATTTGTGGCAAACAAGGGCAGCATGAAAATCCATTTTACAATTCCTCCAACGACTAAAAGGGCTTTTGAGCAACACCTTCAAAAGACAATTTCACAGTTAAATTCCACAGCTGCTGTTCAAACGCATCTGAGCTTTTCACATCAGAGCAAAAGCACAGATACATTAGCTTGTGAGGCGGACGGTACTGCGTTTCGCAACAAAGACGGTATGCTTGTTTTTCGTGCTGGCGGGCATGGTTCGCTCATTGGAAATTTGAATGCTATTGAAGATGAAATTATATTTTTATCCAATATTGATAACATTTCGGTTTCCAAATATCACGAGCAAGCCGCCCTATTTAAAAAAATGTTAGCTGGTATGTTGATTTCGCTTCAAAACCAAATTCACCAATATGCACGTGCATTAGAAAACGGGGACGCAATTGATTTGATTGAGGTAAAAACATTTTTACAAGAGAAACTCAATGTGAGTGTTCCTCAATCTTTGCAAGGCAATCAACTCATGTTGTTTTTTAAACAAAAACTGAACCGCCCACTTCGTGTGTGTGGTATGGTAAAAAATGAAGGTGAACCAGGAGGAGGTCCTTTTTGGGTAGAAAATAAAGGCGAAGTTAGCCTTCAGATTGTTGAAGGTGCTCAAGTAAATACCAAAGACAAAAAGCAAAAGGTAATATTTAAAAAAGGGACGTATTTTAATCCAGTTGATATTGTTTGCGGTGTGTACAATCACAACGGAACTAAATATGATTTGACACATTTTGTAGATTATAACGCTAATTTTATTGCTGAAAAATCTGTAAACGGCACTTCAATTAAAGCACTGGAACGTCCAGGATTATGGAACGGCGCTATGGCGGATTGGAATACTATTTTTGTGGAAGTGCCAGTACGTACATTCAATCCTGTAAAAACAGTAAATGATTTGTTGCGACCCATGCATCAATCCACATAATTAAAGTATATTTGCATTGTCTCTAGGGGTGCCTAACGGCTGAGATTATACCCGTTGAACCTGGGCAGGTAATGCTGCCAAGGAATTTTGTTTCACTAAAAACCATTGTAAATAATACCCCTTTATTTGCCCATACGCAAATGAAAACCATTATTACATTATTGCTTGCTGGAAGCCTAATGGCACAACAAGCTAAATCTGACATAGATACATTGACAGTTAATACCGTAACACTTGAATCGGTCACGGTAAGCGCCCTAAGGGCAAAAGAGAATACGCCTATGGCGTTTACAAATATTTCCAAAGAGGAGTTGGAAAAACAAAACTTAGGAAAAGATTTACCAGTACTGTTGCGGTTTTTACCCAACGTGGTAACCACAAGTGATGCTGGAGCAGGAGTCGGCTATACAGGAATTCGTGTTCGTGGTAGTGATGCCACCAGAGTCAATGTGACCATAAATGGTATTGCATACAACGACGCTGAAT
>QOQB01000018.1 GCA_003331305.1 Flavobacteriales bacterium
CTTCTCAGCTTGGTGTTCAAGCTATTGGGGTTGCTGCATACGGCGCTTGGGCAGTTGTAACTTCTTTGATTGTACTTACAATTCTTAAGAAAACAATTGGACTTCGCGTTTCTGAAGAAGATGAAAAAGCAGGTTTAGATATCTCTGAGCACGATGAAGAAGCTTTTAACAGCGAGTTATTGCCGTAGTTTATAACTAACGACAAAAATTTTATATAGTGAGTAGGTTTTATATCCTACTCACTATATTTTTATACCCAAATTTAAATAAATGAAAAAAATAGAAGCTTTAATTCGAAAAGCTCAATACGAAGACGTAAAAAACAAACTACATGAAGTAGGTGTTACGTTTTTCAGCTATTGGGATGTAACAGGAATTGGAAACGAAAAATTCGGTAGAGTTTACCGAGGTGTTTCCTACAGTACATCTGCCATAGACCGCAGAATGTTATCCATTGTGGTAAACGAGGATTTTGTAGAGCCTGCAGTACAGGCCATCATTGAAGCCGGTGGAACGGAAAATATCGGCGATGGTAAAATTTTTATCCTCCCCGTTGAGGAAGCATACCGAATTCGCACAGGCGAAAAAGGAGGAGACACTTTAAACTAAACAAAAATGGAAGCATTATTTACCGTAAACAATGTATGGATGATGATCTGTACAGCACTCGTATTTTTTATGCACTTGGGATTCTCATTCCTTGAAGCAGGACTAACACGTCAAAAAAACACTGTAAACATTTTGTTTAAAAACTTCTTTGTTATTACAGCTGGGCTTTTACTTTACGCACTTGCTGGATTCAACCTTATGTATCCAGGATTTGAAGAAGGAGCCATTGGCTTTTTTAAATTTGCTGGATGGGGTATCGCCCCGCCAGAAGGAGGCATGACCGCAGCTTACGCTGATGGTGGATATACTTGGTGGACTGATTTCTTATTTCAAGGAATGTTTGCCGCTACAGCAGCAACTATTGTTTCTGGTGCCGTAGCAGAGCGCATTAAGCTAGAAGCCTTTATGCTTTTTGCTGTGCTTTATGTTGGATTGGTTTACCCAATCGTAGGCTCATGGCAATGGGGTGGTGGATTTTTAAGCAGCTGGGGTTTTTATGACTTTGCTGGTTCTACGCTTGTTCACTCTGTTGGTGGCTGGGCTGCCTTAGTTGTAATCTATTTCTTAGGAGCGCGAATTGGAAAATTTAGTGCAGATGGCAAATCAAACCCAATATTCGGACACAATATTCCTATTGCTGCTGCCGGCGTTTTAATCCTTTGGTTAGGGTGGTTTGGATTTAATGGAGGTTCTGTACTTTCAGCCGACCCAGAAGCTACGTCATTGGTACTTGTAACAACAAGTTTAGCAGCCGCGGCAGGTGGTGTTGTTGCTTCAATATTCTCTCATATTCTCTATAAAAACTACGATATCACTATGTTTATGAATGGTGTATTGGGTGGTTTAGTAGCCATTACAGCAGGTGCTGACCAAATGTCAACTGGAGAAGCGATGATTGTTGGAAGTATAGGGGGTATTGTTGTAGTACTTGCCATTGCTTTGCTTGAAAAGTTAAAATTAGACGATCCTGTAGGTGCCATTGCTGTTCACCTATTTGCAGGAATGTGGGGAACTTTAGCAGTAGGTATTTTCGGTGCCATGGCTGGATTTGATCAATTTATGATTCAACTTGCTGGGGTAGGTATTGTTGGTGCATTTTGTGTGCTCTCTACGCTTATTCTAGTATTGCTTGTAAAAGCATTAGTCGGCCTACGCGATAGCAAAGAAGAAGAAATTAATGGACTAGACGACGCTGAACACGGAATGGCTGCTTACGCAGACTTTAGTGTGTCTAAAAAGTAAACATTCATTTGTTTAATTAGGAGTGTAAAACCTCCGTTTCCTTCGATAAATTTAAGGAACGGAGGTTTTTTTATGTATGTTTGCAGCAAAATTTTATATGTACGCCGTTACACTTGTTATTCAATGTCCCGATAAAAAAGGCATCATTGCAGATGTGACTTCCTTTGTGTATCAAAACAAGGGGAACATTCAGTATATCGACCAGTATGTAGACAGAGAAAAAGGAGCCTTTTTTATGCGTTTAGAGGCAGAACTTGACGAACAGCTTTGCTCCTACAAAGCGTTCACAACAGCTTTTAAAGAGGGGCCCGCAACCGTTTTTAGTATGGACTGGAGTCATCAGCCCATAGCATACAAACCAAAAATGGCTGTTTTTGTATCGAAATACGATCATTGCCTCTACGACTTATTAGGAAGGTTTAAATCAGGTGAGCTTGCTGTTGAAATACCATTTATTCTAAGCAATCACCCTGACCTTGCACCCATTGCCAAAGCGTTTGAAATTCCATTTTATCATGTAGCTGTTACTAAGGATGCAAAAGCTGAAGCTACGCAAGAACAACTGCGTTTACTAAAAGAACACAACGTAGATTTTATCGTATTGGCGCGTTATATGCAAATTGTGCCCACCGCTTTAATTGACGCTTTCACGAGTAACATCATAAACATTCACCATTCGTTTTTACCAGCATTTCCAGGTGCAAAACCTTACCATTCGGCATTTGAACGCGGTGTAAAAATCATTGGGGCAACGAGTCATTACGTAACAGAAGAACTCGACGCTGGACCTATTATTGAACAAGACGTTGCCAAGGTATCACACAGCCATAGTGTGTCGCAGCTGATTGCGAAAGGACGTGACTTAGAAAAAATTGTGTTAGCCAATGCGGTTAAGCATCATATTGCCAAAAAAGTAATGGTATACGGCAATAAAACCGTGATTTTTACATAAGATACAAGCGCTCTTAAACACCATTTAAAAAGCGAAGTGTAGTTGTGTTAAATACTGTTGGTTGTTCCACGTTAACTACATGACCACATTGCGGTACCACCGCTAACTGTGCCGAAGATTGGAGCGAAGCTAATTTTTCTATACTAGGCAAAAACATATAATCTTCTTCTCCCATAACATACAGCGTTGGAATACCCACATCTACTTGACGAAAAAGACGCAACAACGGCTTTAATTCAGTCGTTAATTTATACCAGCGTAAAAATTCTTTGTGGTATAGTTTTTTGGCCTCTCGAACAAATAGCAACCTAGATTCACGGTGATTTTTCTTTGGCATTATGATAAAAGCAAAAAAGCGATAGAGCCATAAGTAAGGGATAATCGATTTAACTACATTCCCCAATCGCATCAAAATTTGTGAACGAACATTTAACTTCACAATTGCACCCCCCATAACCATACTCCGTACTCGGTCAGGATAGGTTTCAGCTAATTGACGAATCAAAATTGTTCCAAGTGAAATACCTACAAAATGTGAATTTTCAATTTTCTCATAATCCAATACTTCAATAATATCGGCAACAATCACTTCAAATGTATAGCGTTCTTTAAAGGCCTGTTTCAGCTTTGGCTTGGAGTTTCCGTGTCCGCGCAAATCCAACATAAGCACATTGTAATGCTTTGTATATGCCCTAATTTGTTTGTACCAAATAGAAGAACTTCCCCCTGCCCCATGAACAAAGGTCACCCATTCTTGAGAGGTCTTATGTGGATAAAGCGTGTAATGTAACATCAGTTTAGCAGATTTTTCATGTCTTGTTGTAATGCGTTTGCTGCTTCCAAGGCCGCTTCTGCAAAATCTTCGCCGTTACTAGCATATAAAATTCCTCTTGAGGAATTCACTAGAAGCCCTATTTTTTTATTTGCACCGTGTTTGTACACATCTCTAAGACTTCCACCTTGCGCACCAACGCCAGGCACCAATAAGAACGAATCGGGAACTAATTTTCTGATTTCAACTAAGTGCTCTGCTTTTGTTGCGCCTACCACATACATCAACTGAGATGCGTTATTCCAGTTTTGCGACTGCTTTAACACTTGTTTATAGAGCACTTCTTTATCCTTGGCTTTTAATTGAAAATCTGCTGCGCCTTCATTTGAGGTAAGCGCCAATAAAATAGCATGCTTGTTTTTATAGGTTAAAAAGGGTTCAACAGAATCTTTTCCCATGTAGGGCGCAATGGTGATGGCGTCAAAAGGCATGGCTTCAAAAAACGCTTTCGCATAACGTAACGAAGTATTTCCAATATCTCCGCGTTTTGCATCAGCGATAAGAAACAATTCGGGATAATGCGATTTAATATACTGTGCCAATTTATGAAGCGTAGTAAAACCCACTACGCCATACGCCTCAAAAAAAGCAGTATTGATTTTTACTGAAACGCATAAGTGGTTAACGTGATCCACAATAGTTTTACAAAAATCGAATAAGGGTTCTTCACTTGATGCAACCAAATGCGAAGGCATTTTGTCCAAATCAGGATCTAAGCCCAAGCACAAAAAAGACTTTTTAAGTTGTATTTGCTCAAAAATTGTTTGCGTTGTCATGCTATAATAACTCGTCTGAAAATTTTAATTTTTCGGTGTTTTGATGCAATTGCATTTCATCAATAAGTTTTTGAATATCTCCGTTGATGATGTTTTGTAAGTCGTAAAGGGTAAGTCCTATGCGGTGATCTGTAACACGCCCTTGTGGGTAGTTGTAGGTTCTGATTTTTGCCGATCTATCCCCAGAAGAAACCATGCTTTTTCGCTTTTCAGAGTCTGCCGCCTGTTTTTTAGCAAGCTCCATATCGTAAAGCCTAGAGCGCAATACCTTCAGTGCTTTTTCTAAGTTTTTATGTGATGATTTTTGGTCTTGACAGCTTACAATCATTCCTGTGGGTTCGTGGTGAAGCTTAATGGCAGAGTATGTTGTATTTACAGATTGTCCTCCCGGACCTGTTGATGTAGTGCGTTCAATTCGAATTTCAGACATATCTAACTCTATGTCAAATTCCTCAGCTTCGGGGAGTACCATTACCGTCGCAGCAGATGTGTGCACGCGACCTTGGGTTTCGGTTTGAGGCACACGCTGTACACGATGTACGCCAGATTCAAACTTTAGCGTTCCGTACACATTCTCACCACTAACCTCAACAATAACTTCTTTAAATCCTCCAGAAGTTCCTTCACTCATGTCTACCACACTCACTTTCCACCCCTTACTTTCGCAATATTTGGTATACATACGATACAAATCACCTGCGAAGATACTTGCTTCATCACCGCCAGTTCCAGCACGCAATTCCATCATCACATTCTTGGAATCCTCTGGGTCTTTAGGAATAAGCATAAAACGGATTGCATCTTCCAGTATATCTAGTTTCTTAGTTGACTCATCAAGCTCTTCCTTTGCCATTGCCAACATTTCTGCATCTTTCTCTTCAGCAATAAGGGTTTGCGCCTCATTTTTATTATTGAGTAAATTAAGGTACTCTGACCGCTTTTCCATTAATGCACTCAAATCTTTGTATTCCCTGTTGAGTGCCACATATCGCTTTTGGTCAGCAATAATATCAGGCTGAATGATAAGGTCAGCAACTTCATCAAAACGCTGCTTAACAATTTGTAATTTTTCTTGTAACATATGCTAGGGCACAAAGGTACGCAACTCCAAGCGAAAGCGAATACGCATGTTATCACGCATCTTTACTAGCATAAAAGAAGGGAGTTTTATGTTGAACGCTGAAGGCTTTACATTAAATTCTCCTTCAAGAATCCAATTGTCTTGCCTTTTAGCCCAAGAAGCAACTGTTTTTAAGGGAATTGAAACGCCGTGAAATTTTAATGCTCCAGAAAGTGTAAGTGTGCCGTCATTCAAAATCATATCATCTGAATAAAACGAAACCTTGGGAAAGCGTAAAGCATCCAAAACTTCTAAAGCATGTGCGTCGCGGTTGCTGTTTTTTGAATTAAACGAAGAAATTCCCGTAGCAATGGCAATACGTTTTGGAATGTCTTTTTCCAGTATTACAACGCCTTGCACAGCCTTAGATGTGCCAGACCAATCGTGAACAGGGTGTGATGCTTCATAGCTAATGTATGAATTTTCTGTATCAACCCGAAGTTGCTGTGCTGAATGGAGCATAGGGAGGAAAAGCAATACTAAAAAAAAATTCTTCATATTAAAATTTAAATACTAAAACTGCCATCGCATAACTACCAAAAGCTGTATAGGCAGCCGCTTTATGTACATCACGGTTTTTATCTTTATAAATATTAGTTACCACCATGGCAGAAAAATGAACCGTTGCTAAGGTTTTGTGTGCCTTTATAGATGAAAACCCTTTAATTTTTTTGTTAATTAAAGGCGGTGGTGTAAACAATGATAAGCCAGCAGTAGTGAAATAGCCAATGTTAACAACCGTGCCCATGTCTTTATGTAACTGATACAGTTCGTTGTCACCATTGTATAATTTTCCACCAATGATACCCTGTGCCACCATTGCTGCAAGTGTTGCATACCCCAACACCTGATGCGTAGTAAGCATGACCCGCCGTAGCTTGAGTTCTTTTTGCCGTTGCTCTAACGTAAGGGGGGCAATTCCTGTAGTACGTAAAAGCCCTTTTTCTCCCCACAATAACTTTTGGGTAAACACCATGCGTTGAGGAAGCAATGGGGTTTCTTCGATTGAATCATCTATTAGGCTAAATAAATTTTCTTCTTGAGAAAACCCAAAAGCAGACAGAAATAAGAACGAAATACAAACTAAGTTACGCATATTCAAAAGTTCCGTTTGGCGTTGTTAAGGTAAGTTTTTTTGTAGGATTATCCTCTACCCTACCAATAATCTGCGCATCAATATCAAACGAATTAGCTACTTCAATGATATGTACTGCATGCTCGGGTGAAACGTAAAGCTCTAATCGGTGTCCCATATTGAATACCTTGTACATCTCACGCCAATCTGTTTTTGATTCAGCCTGAATCATTTTGAACAAAGGCGGAATTGGAAAGAGGTTATCTTTAATTACGTGTCCTTTATCTAAAAAGTGTAATACTTTAGTTTGTGCTCCCCCACTACAGTGCACTGCGCCATGAATAGCACTACTTCCTAGTTTTTCGAGAATAGCTTTCATTACAGGAGCGTATGTCCTTGTAGGAGACAGCACCAATTTACCAGCGTTCAATGGAACGCCATCTACAGTATCTTGAAGTTTTTTGGTTCCTGTATATACAAACGAATCTGGTACTAATGGATCAAAACTTTCGGGAAACTCTGCAGCCAAAGATTTATGAAACACGTCATGCCGCGCTGAAGTAAGCCCGTTACTGCCCATACCTCCATTGTATTCGGTTTCATAAGAAGCCTGCCCAAAAGATGCAAGCCCAACAATCACATTACCTGACTGGATGTTAGCATTGTCAATAATGTTTTCGCGCTTTAAACGTGCCGTGACGGTTGAATCAACAATAATGGTACGTACCAAATCACCAACATCGGCAGTTTCACCACCTGTTAATGTTAGTTTCATGCCGTGCCCGTTAAGTTCATCAACTAATTCTTGCGTACCTTGAATTAAGGCTTTTATCACCTCTGCTGGAATTAGGTTTTTATTACGACCAATAGTAGAGGAAATGAGAACTTCATCTACAGCACCCACACATAGCAAATCGTCAAGGTTCATGATAAGAGCATCTTGCGCAATACCTTTCCAGACGGACAAGTCGCCAGTTTTTTTCCAATACATGTAGGCTAAAGATGACTTGGTCCCTGCCCCATCGGCATGCATGACCAAGCAGTAATTTTCATCATTGGTAAGGTAGTCAGGTACTATTTTACAAAAGGCTTTTGGAAAAAGACCCTTGTCAATGTTTTTTATAGCAGCGTGTACATCTTCTTTATCTGCGGACACACCGCGCATTTGGTACCGTTCTTTTGGAGGGTTTTTTGACATATCTAACGTAAAAATAGTAATTCTCGGTACTTAGCAAGCGGCCAAGTTGAATCGTCAACAATAAGTTCTAGACCGTCTGCGGCTTCTCTAATTTTATCAAAAAGTGGAAGTACATTTTTAGCATACATTTGGGCGCTATCATCTAGCTTACTCATGCTGTTTGCTTTCGTTCTAGCTTTTGCCAAAGCAGTAGTAGAAGATGTAATTGCATCAATTAATACGCTAATTTCTTCAATGGTTTCCATAGCAACAGGCGCATGTTTGCTAAAGCTATCACCATAAATTTGCTTTAGGCCACTTACATTTTCTACAAGCATATGTTGGTACTTAAACGCTGTTGGAAGAATTTGATTTTTTGTCATATTCTCTAGTACAAGGCTTTCAATTTCAACGCATTGTATATACTGCTCTAGCTGAATTTCATAGCGCGCTTTTTGTTCAATAGGATTCATCACATCCATGCTATCAAATAGATCAACGATGTTGTCATGCATGCGGACAGAGAGGGCCTCTGGTGTTTTTTTGAGATTTGATAATCCGCGTCGCGCTGCTTCTTTTTGCCAAGCAGCACTGTAACCATCTCCATCAAAAAGAATGTTTTTTGTCGTTTTGATGTATTCTCGAAGAACATTAAAAATAGCGTCGTCTTTTTTGAGTTTTTTAGACTTAATTAATTTATCCACTTCCGACTTAAACTCAATAAGCTGTTTGGCAACTATAGTATTTAGTACTGTCATGGGAATGGCACAGTTTTGATTTGACCCAACTGCACGAAATTCAAATTTATTACCTGTAAACGCAAATGGTGAAGTTCGGTTTCTATCTGTGTTGTCTAACAATACATCTGGTATTTTTCCAACAACATTAAGCTTCAAATCTGTTTTTTCTTGCGGAGATAGTTTTCCTTTGGAAACGTGCTCTAAGTTGTCCAATACAGTCGAAAGCTGTGAACCAATAAAAACAGAAATTATGGCTGGAGGTGCTTCATTTGCGCCAAGTCGATGGTCGTTTCCTGCACTAGCTACAGACGAGCGAACAAGTGCCTCATAATTTTGAACCGCCTTTATGGTGGTAACAAAAAATGTAAGAAACTGCAAGTTGCTCATAGGTGTTTTACCTGGGCTAAGTAAGTTTACACCTGTATTTGTTTGCAGCGACCAATTGTTGTGCTTCCCGGAGCCATTAATTCCAGAAAATGGTTTTTCATGTAGCAAAATCTTAAACTGGTGTTTACTTGCTATTTTCCCCATGATATCCATCAACAAGGCGTTGTGATCCACAGCAAGATTGGCTTCTTCAAAAATAGGAGCTAGTTCAAATTGGTTTGGTGCCACTTCGTTATGGCGAGTTTTTACAGGGATTCCCAAAAGCATGGATTCGTATTCCAATTCTCGCATAAAATTAATAGCACGTGTCGGTATTGACCCAAAATAATGATCATCTAATTGTTGTCCTTTTGGAGGAGGATGCCCAACCAAGGTTCGGCCGGCCAGCGTAATATCTGGTCGCGATGCTGCTAATGCTTTATCTACTAAAAAATATTCTTGTTCCCAACCTAAGGTAGCCTGCACGTGCGTTACTGTCTTATCAAAAAACTTGGCTACTTGCGTGGCAGCCTCATCTACAGCACTTAAAGCACGAAGTAAGGGCGTTTTGTTGTCCAACGCTTGTCCGGTGTAGGACACAAAAATAGTAGGAATACAGAGTGTGGAGCCATAAATGAATGCGGGGGATGATGGATCCCAAGCCGTATAGCCTCTAGCTTCAAACGTATTTCGAATACCTCCACTAGGAAAACTAGAAGCATCGGGTTCTTGTTGTACCAATTGTGAGCCATCAAAGTACTCCAGACTATCGCCATTGGAGTCTATGTCAAAAAATGCATCGTGCTTTTCAGCAGTGGCACCTGTTAACGGCTGAAACCAGTGCGTGTAATGCGTAGCTCCCATCGAGATTGCCCAATCTTTCATGGATGCAGCTACGTGGTCTGCAACTGACCGATTGATTTTTGTTCCCTTTTCAATAGCTTCATTTATCTCTTTAAAGGCCTGTTTTGTGAGAAATGTGCGCATGGCCTTTTTGGTAAACACATGGCTTGCAAAAAGACTTGAATTTTTGTGATTAGATTGATATGGATTTGCAGGGCGATTTACCGCGTCCTGTATGGCTTGAAAACGCAGTTTGTTCATGGCATTAAAGTTTTAAGGTTATACACAAATATACATCAAATCTAAAGACTATATTCTGGTGTATTACATTTAGGTTTTACGTATTTAAATTACAATTATTTCATTATTATCAATATTTACCCCACAAAATTAGGGGTATTGCAAAAACAACTCTAAAGTTTATAAAAAAACACCCGTAAACGTAGCAGGGTGGGATAAAATTTTATTTTTGTTAAACATTTTTAAGAAATCATGAATAAATCAAAACTTGAATACATTTGGTTGGACGGATACAAGCCGACTGCCAACTTACGAAGTAAAACAAAAATTGTTAGCGACTTTTCTGGAAAATTAGCCGATGTTGATATGTGGTCATTTGACGGTAGCTCTACCCTACAAGCTGAGGGAGGCTCTTCAGATTGCCTGTTAAAGCCCGTTGCTATTTATCCTGATCCAGAGCGTAAAAACGCATACTTAGTTATGACTGAGGTGCTTAATGCAGATGGATCTGCACACGAGTCAAACGGCCGTGCTACCATTGAGGATGACGACGATGATTTTTGGTTCGGATTTGAGCAAGAATATTTCCTTTGGGACCCAGAAACAAACCTTCCATTAGGATTCCCAAAAGACCAAACGCCACAGGGACAATTCTACTGTTCAGTAGGTGCGAAAAATTCTTTTGGTCGTGAAATTATGGACCGTCATTTAGACATTTGTCTTGAGGCAGGACTAAACGTTGAAGGTACGAATGGTGAGGTTGCGCCAGGACAGTGGGAATTCCAAATTTTCGCAAAAGGTGCTGCAGAAGCTGGAGACCAAATTTGGATTGCACGTTATATCCTAGAGCGTTTAGGTGAGGACTATGGCCTAGCTATTGACTACCACCCAAAACCACTTGGTGCTACAGACTGGAACGGTTCAGGAATGCACGCAAACTTCTCTAACTCAATCCTTAGAACTTGTGGTTCTAAAGAAACGTATGATAAAATTTGTGAAGCTTTCCGCCCAGTAGTAAAAGAACATATTGATGTATACGGTGCGTATAACGATCAACGTCTTACAGGTGAGCACGAAACACAGTCTATTACTGAGTTTAGCTACGGAGTATCTGACCGTGGAGCGTCTATTCGTATTCCGATCATGACGGTTGAAAAAGGTTGGAAAGGATGGTTGGAAGACCGTCGCCCAGCTTCAAACGGAGATCCGTATAAAATTGCGGCGCGTATTATTAAAACCGTAAAATCAGCTGACGTATAGTCTACTCGATTTTAATCAAATACAAAACCTGTTTTTCAAGCATTTTGAAAAGCAGGTTTTTTTTTACGCCAAAGTCTGCACTATATAAGCCACATAACAGAGCACCAAGACAAGCCCTTGTCGCCATGAAAGCTGTAAGCTTTTGGAAAATAATACCAGTGGCAACAAGATTACTGCAAAGCCAATCATCACCCAAATGTCAAATGCCAAAAGTTGCGCATCGCCTACGTGCAGCGGATGAATAACCGCCGTAATACCCAATACGGTAAGTATATTAAATAAGTTAGAACCAATTAAGTTCCCTATCGAAATGCCCTGTTCTTTTTTGGCAATTGCCATTCCAGAAGCTACCAATTCGGGTAAACTCGTGCCTATGGAAACCAACGTAATTCCAATAATACGTTCGCTCACATCATATGCTCGCGCTAAGCCTATGGCACCCTGTACCAACCATTGCGATCCAAATGCAAGTCCAAACGAACCAAGTGCCATAAAAAACAGAATCCATCCCCATGATTTGAATGGGACTTCATCGGGTGTTTCTTGCACCACTACGGTGGGTTGAAATTTAATCAAATATGTCATTACCGCCACAAGAACAATAAGTAATGCAATCCCTTCAGATTGGGTAATTGTCCCATTATAAAGCAAGAAAAGGAGGAGTAGCGAAACACCAAAAACTACAGGCCAATCAAATTGGTAAAAACTTTTTTGTACTTGAATGCGACCAAAAAGCAAAATAGTTCCAAGTACAAATCCAAGATTTGCAATATTTGATCCCACCACATTACTCAACGACAAATCGGGATAGCCTTCTAGGGCTGCACGAACACTAGTAATGAGTTCGGGTAAAGAAGTTGCAAAAGATACTATGGTCATCCCTACGACCACTTTAGGAACCTGCCATCGTGCGGCAGTTGCCACAGCGGCACGCAATAGCCATTCGCCACCTAAAAGCAGTAACGCAAGACCTCCAATAAGTAGTAGCGTATTCATGTTTTGTGGCGAAGATACGGAGCAGAAGGTTTTGTACCTTTGCGTTATGCAAAAAAATGTATTTCAGTTTTTGGCAAAATGCAATAAACTATTTTTGCCCAGTTTGACGAAAAAGCAGGTGGATTTGGCTAAAGCTTCTAAAGGACAGCTGTTACTCATTGCATGGCGTGCTTATGTTACAATGCGCGCGATTTAGTTTTGTTGCATTGGTAAAATAAGATATATTTGCACCCGCAAAAGGCCTCGTGGCGCAACTGAATAGCGCATCTGATTACGGCTCAGAAGGTTGCAGGTTTGAATCCTGCCGAGGTCACGGATTATTCCCAAAAATAATTTTTTATTTCTGGGAATATTTTTTTGAATATATATCACTAATTCCACTCAAAAAGTCTGAACTACTGTATGTTTGGGTCACGAATAAATAGGACAATAAGAAAAAACGCCAAGCTTGCTTGAGCGTTTTTTTTTTGGACTATTTTCAAAGCGGAGCTTTGTCAGGATCACCTAGCACTCCTCCCTGATAAGACGTCAAGCTTGCTCGCGCATGTAGAATTAATTTTTGATTATTCTTTTAATCATTGTTTTGGATTTAAGCTTAATACTTATGAAATAAATTCCAGAAGCAAGTTTGGAAGTATTAATCTGTAAACGCGTTTCGTTCAACTGCTCGGACATCATTTTTTGACCATTTAAACTAATGATCTCAACTGATTGTATTTGCTCTCCGTTAATGGCACTTAAATACAGCTTATCCACAACAGGGTTTGGGTAAATTAGTAATGATGCGTTATCATTGTATGTTGATACTTTAAGAGTCTGAAAATTCGAATTTGCAATCCAGTTTTCAGGCAAACTGTTATCAGAATCTATGTTGCTAAGCTCTAAGTAGGAACCGTCTCCATCTGCCGCTTCTGGCCAGGGTGAGTCGTCATTATATGTGACCGTATCTATTATGTTACCAAAACCGTCTAATAGTTCCAAAGTTTCAGAACTATTTGAAAGATTTCTGAAAAATTCGTCAAAGGGAGCAAAACCATAGGTAGACTCAAATGCCGATTTTTTGTTTGCCAAATACACGGATTGATTCGGTTCAATAGTAAATCCTGATGGGAATTGATATGAAAAACCAAGTCCTCCAAAATACACTCCAGTTAAATCCCAAGTAGTAGTACTGTTATTGCTAATCTCAATAAATTCAAAGTCGTCCGAGTCATCATCTTCCTGATCCAAGGGGTGGTAATGTATCTTAGAAATAACTAAGGGAGGGGTAGTTATATTATCACATGACGATGTGTTTGAATCGAGCTGATTTGTTATCCATTGAATCCTTTGGCTGATAAACGTTTTTATGTTTGCGATACGCTCCTCAAAATTAATCTCCCTGTTCCAAATTTGTTCTTGACGATCAACAGCATCTGATATTTCAGTGACAGTTTCGTCAATCAACTGATGAATTACCGCTTCTGATAAAGGCTGCCCGTCAGCTGTTAGTTGCTTCCAACGTTTTGCAAAATAACAAGAAAAGGTCACGTCGTTAAAAAGGTCTGTCCAAAACGTAGAGCCTCTGTTACCATCTGAAAACTGCCATATGTTGTAACGACTTCTATCATATCCCCATTCAAATAAGTCGTTACCATATGTAAGATTGAAATCCCAAATAGGACCAGCGCGAAGCTTACCTCCTCTGTCTTTGTGAAAAAACGTACTAAATTGGTATGCATCAACATTAGATGCAAGTTCATTTAACAACATAAAATCAACAAATGACGGAATATCAATAACTGAAGGATAACCGTTATCTAAAGATGAGTTAAATGAACTACTGGTGTTTACTAACTGATTAAATACCGTTTGAATGTAATTGTCCTGTACGCTAATTAAGTCTTCTGGTTTAGGCAAATCATAGGCGTAGTTAACTGCACCCCAGCCGTAGCTCCCCATAGACCAGCCTAAAACTTCCGTGCCCTCAATTTTATCAGCTTTTACGATATAACCTCCTGAAATATTTGGGTACTCAATATCATCTGTGTCTATTTTTTTTAGATTTATTCGATTATCGTCTGCTTTTAGTTTTTCAAGAAGCATGTAAATCCCCCGGTATTCGCCATTTAAAATCAACTCACAATATTTAGCCCGTGATGCATACTGATTTATCGAATTGGATAGTTTATAGCTTATGAAGTCTCTAACAAAAGTAGTATCATATGCGAATGCATTAAGTATCCAATCATTCTCTTTTGGCAGGTCAAGTAATTTCACATTGTCTTTGTCTCCTGAGTTATCATAGGTAGTAAGCGAATATTGCTTTTTAGAAAATAATTGAGAAGTAGAACCGCGTACTTCAATTTGAATGGGGGCATCAAAGTCTAAATAATCTGGATTAGATTCATCGCTAACATAGTTCAATTCGCCATCTGGACGATTAATTATCTTCATGGTAGCATCTATCTTTGGTTCATCAGGGATGTCAGCACCATTAGTATTGACTATTACAATAGGTAAGTTTGATGATGTAAGGTCAATTTCAATAGGCTCTGGAGTTGGCTGCACAAACCAGCTGGGCGTCGTGTAATATGTTTGGATGCCTTCTGGCAGTTCAAATGAAAGTACGGGCAATGCCGATAAATCAGATGAATTTATTGATTGATTATGAACCTGAACAGCAATGATATTAGTTCCATCAGTAAGTAGGTTTTTATCAATATAAAACCTCTCGGGTGCAGCACCGCTGGGAAGCCTAGCCTCGTGAAGACCATCACTTGGCGTTTGGTAAGAGGTGGTATTTCCCGAAAAAAGATCTCTTGCAATTTCGACCCCATTGATATACGCTACAAACCCATCATCATAGTCAATATCCAAGACCGCTCTAGAAATCAAACTAGCATCTGTAATTTCAAATGTTTTACGCATAAAAAGCGAAATTGTCGTCGAAACGACAGTTTCGTCATCATCGTCGCCATAGCCAATTCCAGTATTCCCAACAGACCATAAAGCATCGTCGTAGCCCAGTTGAATCCAGTCTGCAGTAGTTTGATTAGTAGGCAAAATATATGACCACGAATGCCCTGGTAGGATTACGCTTTTCCAATGACGCGTCTGTGCATCAACATAATAGGGCGCAGCGCCTAAAAAAGAAAATAAAACAACAGGAAAAATTATTTTTTTTAAACTGGAATTAAAAAACTTAATCATAATAAAAAAATTGACCTAATTATTCCGCGGATGCTACCGTTCTGAAGCCTGTATGCATACTGCCGGTATCAGGGGTGGTCTTCATGCGCATCGAATTGCGATAGCCACTACAATAGCTTTCATGACATAAAAAGCTTCCACCTCTACTCACACGCTTTTGCGCATAGGGTTCGTTTGAGTCATAACTTGTTTCCGGTCCTTGTGGATTGACTGTTGTTTTGCCAGCTAAGGTTTTGTAATAGTCCTCGTGATATAAGTCGGCGCACCACTCCCACACGTTACCTGCCATATCATACAACCCATAGTCATTAGGTCGATAATTTTGCACAGGCGCGGTTGAATAAAATCCATCACGCTTTTTATTTTGATATGGAAAACTTCCCTCCCAAGTATTTGCTTTAGGTTTTCCATTGGTTAGCGCCTCATTACCCCACGCATAAACGGCGTCTTTAAGACCTCCCCTACTCGCATATTCCCATTCGGCCTCTGAGGGTAGTCGTTTACCAGACCATTCACAATACGCCATTGCGTCAAACCAACTAACATGAACCACAGGATGATATTCTTTTCCAATTATTGTGCTTCCTGGACCCTCGGGTTGTCTCCAATTGGCCCCTTGCCGCCATTGCCACCACTGACTCACGTTCTGAAGAGATACAGGACGATCTGTAGCTACAAAAACCAGCGAGGCTGGAGCAAGCTGACTATCATCAGGTTTGGGTGTTCCTGGCGGTAATTCTTTTTTAATTTCTTCCCAATCCACAGCTTTTTCGGCTGTAGTAACATAGCCAGTAGCATCTACAAATTCAGCGAATTGCGCGTTAGTTACTTCATGCACATCCATCCAAAATGAATCAATTACTACCTCATGTTTTGGGTACTCATCACGCCATGCTTGTGCGTCATCGCCACCCATAGAGAATGTGCCTCCTGGAATAAGTACCATACCTTCTTTACTCGCACTAAGGTGCTGGTTTGACGTGGTTTTTACATTTGAGGTAAAGCGACTTTGGGTAGGTGTGCAACTATGAACTGAGGTTTGCTGCTGCTTTGGTGCTTGTTGGCAACTAACATTAATAAGTAAAAAAATAAATAGATATTTCATATTCAAAATTTGATGTCACTTTTAATCAATATAGGAAATGATTAACTTTGACAAATTACGCTTTTATAATTTTTTTAACCTCAGAATGGACTCCATCATTTAATTCAATTAAATAAACCTCCCTTTTTAACATAGATAAATCAATATAGGAAGAGGATGATTCAAAATCCAATTTGCCTTTTTTTAAAATTTGTCCTTTTGAATTAAAAATTCTAAACTCTAATGCTGTCGATTTTATTATTGGGTTTAAGAACAATAAATCATTAACTGGGTTTGGGTAAGCTGCCCAAAAAGTCTCAGAACTATTAAGTGCTAAGCCCAAGGAATAGCAAGAGGAATCTACAAAATATGAGGAATTTATAATATTGGAGATTTTATTCTCCACAAAACTCTGTTTGTTAGTTTGGTCAAAAAAAGCATTGTCAATTACAGTACTTTTTGCACCCAAAAAGTCTTGCATTAAGGTTGCAAATACCTGTCTGTAATCGTGTTGTACAGTTGTAATTTGCCAATTGTTATTATCGCTAGCTTCAGTTAAATCCACATTTATTCCTGAAATACCCCCTTTAACGGGCTTTCCGAAAACAAACATTGGGGCAATTTCTCCATGGTCTGTACCCAAGTTTCCGTTTTGCTTTGCTTTGCGCCCAAACTCAGAGAATGTCAGCCCAATAACGTCATCACCAATTGAGTCTGAGTTAATATCGTGAACAAATGCATCAACTGCTTGTGAAAGTTCTGTTAAAAGATCTGTATGTTTTCCACTTATGTCTCCAGCAGATTGGTTTTGTTGGTTATGCGTATCAAACCCACCAATGGTTACCATATATATTTTTGTTTCAATTCCACCTCGAATCAAACGAGCAACTGTCTTAAGCTGATTTGCTAAATCTGTATCTGGATAAGACACAAGATTATCTGATCCTTTATTGTTAAAAGCAGTTTCAATAGCTTCAGCATAGATGTTGGCATTAGCATCCATATCTATGATGTATCGTAATTCCTTTCCATAATGTGAATCTGTTGGTATACTCTCAGGTGCCTTACCGGCTAAACCATTGAGAACTGTGTAAAAATTTTCTGAATTTTGACCCTCAATATTTAATGCAAGTCCATGTTGATGCTCCCCATGAAAACCAAGCCAAGTGTTATTAGAACCTAATTGTATACCTATCGGAAAATTTGAAGGAAGTAATCCAGAATATGCTTCTTCCATAAAACGTCCAAGCCACCCACTTTCTTTTCCGTTGTCCCAACTGTTACCATCATTTCCTGTTGCCCAAAGATCTATAGAGGCAAAGTGGCTTTTGTTTGCAGCAGGATAACCAACAGACTGCAAAATACGTAACATACCCGATTGATAAAGGCCTTTAAAGCCTTCGTTGGAGCCGTTAAGCAGTGCAGGATTGAATATTAAATCTTGATTGGTGCCACTAGTTGATGTATCAACGATTAAGTTATTGTAGTTTGTAACAGGAATGTGTATATCTGGGCGCAAGGTATTAACATAATGATCGTAATTGTTATATGGTATGAGTGTATTTAGACCATCGTTACCACCCTTGAGCTCGATAAGCACAATTTTACGATTAGAAATATTACAGTTTAGTGAAGCATTGGCAAGCTTCAATGCAGCCCCAACTTCCGATGGAAGTAGTCCAAGTGCAGAAGCAGTTGCCGATAACTTAATAAATTCTCTTCTTTTCATGATCGTTACATTATCTGAAACTCAGCAGCATTAATCATTTTTGAAATTAAATCATCAAGTCTGTTTTTAATAAAGATACCAGCATCATTAACTTCTGAAGAATCTTTAGAAATTGAATATACCGACCATGCATCATACCAAATATAACTTACCTCACCATCTTTTATTAGGGATTTTGTAAAATACGAAATGCGCTTTGAGTCAATATTTTCACAATAAAATATTTCCGAAAGTTCTTGTACAATAGTATATGCATCGCCTGGATCAGTAATATTTTTATTAATAAAACTTATAACATCAAAATTTGTCCAAATTCTGGTAAAATATGTGTTTCCGCTATTAGTAGTTTGGGCACCCTGAATCCGATTATTTCCATTACCATAGTTATCATTATATGAATTTCCAATAATTGATTTAATGGTATTGTATCTAGCAACAATATTATTCGAATTAAACCATGCGCGATCATATGCTGGAGCTTGATAATCAGCTGGGTAACCTGCAACGGTTGATGGTCCAAATAGATTCATACCTGAAAAAGCAAAAAAAGTGTTGTGACAAAAGTTCCACCAAAATAAATAAAATCTAAAATTTTCATTTGACCTATCCCATCCTGAACCTTGTGGGATTTGAGGCGTCTCTGGATTAGGAATTTTAATATTTAATAATGATATTAATTCACAAAAAAATTGTAAAGGGCTTTTAATAATTCCACCTACATTTTCATCTTTACTATTATTATCATCAAGATCAAAAAAGTGTTTTGAATTTAGCATCGTCTGAAGTACTTCTATTAAATTATAGTCATTATCTTGAAGTTGATGAGCTAAAGGAGTAATAATTTGGTCTTCTGTCTCTTGATTCCACTCACTCCTAACATACATACGATACATTTTACGAACATAATTTTTCGCAGTTTCTAATTTATTAAAAATCATATCCACAAAATCATCTAACTCATCTTCAATAGAATCTGTTGTGTTTCCTCCCTCTATCGTCTGATTACCAAATGCTTTACTAAATGTTTTCCTACCAGTATCGTGATTTTTTATACTAATATAACCTGTTGGAATTCCATTTGGGTAATGTGGAAGTTTTACAGTGCCTTTATCAGTATTGTCCCTGTTACGCTTAAACTTAATACCAGAAAAAATTCTGGCTGCTTGAATCACGTCGTGTTCAGTATAGTTAGTGTAATCTCCCTCAGCAATTTGAGGTCCTTTGCCAATAGTAAAAAGCTCTAAAAACTCACGGGCATAGTTTTCATTGGGGTTATTTTTATTATTGTTGCCATTGTCTAAATAATATAGCATGGAATTATCAAAAGTGATTTTCCTAGCCAAGTCTTTAACACTTTTATCAGCATAAAATTGCAGTAGATTGATGTAATCAAAGAAATGAGCTGCTCTTCCTGACCCATCATCTTTTGATATCGTGAACGTAGTATACAAAAACCAGGTAAGCTTGTCAATTAGCGTGTTTTGTTTAATGGTATTATACCACCACCAACCAGCAACCAAACCACGTTTGGGTACTTGTCTGCAAGGATAAGAAGTATATGTCCAATCAGGGTCATTAATCCAATAACCATCTTGAATATTGGCACAGTTGGAGTTAGCACCATTAGTAATTGGATCGTTTGGCCAAACCCATAAAAATGATTTTGGGGAATTAAGAATAGCTAGAATTTCTCTTGCCGTTTTACCATTCATTTCGTCTAACTGTACTTTAGAAAAATGAAAAGATGCACGTCGCAAAAGATGCTTGACTAACCTCTTATCAAGAGGTTCGTTATGTGGCGCTAATGAGGTCATTTTATTTAATTCTATTTTGTATGCGTGTTTCGCTTTGGACTTAGATAATCCATTTCAAGTTAACCTACTACAAATTATACCCATGAATTAATAAATAACTTATTATGTCAAAACTTTATTATTTATTTATTTTATTGATAAAAACGAATTTGTATGCAATTTAGATAAATATTTACACATAATCTGTTGATTATTTAATTACTACTACTTGATTTTGTAATTTTATAAAAGATTTTATTGTGTAAATGTGATGAAAATTGATTTAAAAAAAATTATTTTTTTTTCTATGGCAACAATAATTTTTATTCTAATTAGACAACAATCTCATTTTACAGAACCAAATTATAAAAATATCGAAATAATAAGTTATAATCTTGTTAATAAACACGGGTACAGCGTAGAAATTCTGAATTTAGGAGGTATTATAAGCTCCATAAAAACACCTGACAGAAGTGGCGTTTTTAAAGATATTACTTTGGGATTTACATCTCCCAAACAATATTTAGATGAACATCCATACTTCGGGGCAATTGTGGGTCGATTTGCCAACAGAATTGCAAATGGCAAATTCGAAATTGAGGGTAAAGAATACATTCTAGCGCAAAATAATGGGCTTAACCATTTGCATGGGGGAGCTTTGGGTTTTGATAACGTGTTTTGGGAAGTGGATACTCTTGAAAATGAAAATGGAATTCAACTCAGCTACATTTCCGCAGACGGAGAAGAAGGGTATCCTGGAAATTTGTCAGTAACCGTAACGTATATACTCACAGACGATAACACGCTAAAAGTAAATTATGAGGCACAAACAGACAAAACCACTGTAATTAATCTTACCCAGCACAGTTATTTCAATCTTTCAGGAGATTTTTCCAAACAAATACTAGACCATGAGTTACAACTTTTTGCAGACTCGTATCTTCCTGTAGATAACACCCAAATCCCAACAGGGAGTATTCAATTGGTTGCCGATTCTCCATTTGATTTTAGGGCTCGAAAAGAAATTGGGAAAGACATTGATATTAAAAACAACCAATTAGAAATCGGAAAAGGATACGATCATTGTT
>QOQB01000019.1 GCA_003331305.1 Flavobacteriales bacterium
TTGAAAAAAAAGATAACCCTAAAGCAACTGGCTACTGAGCTAGGCGTGTCGGTTTCAACCGTTTCCAAGTCGTTAAATAACAGCACGGAAATCAGTCAAGAAACGCGAGAGCGCATCCAGGCTTTTGCCAAGTTTTATAATTATCGCCCCAACAATATCGCCTTAAGCTTGAAGAATAAAAAGACCAAAACCATTGGTGTTATTATACCTGAGGTGGTGCACCATTTTTTTGCTATGGTGGTGCGTGGTGTAGAGCAAGTAGCTGTTAAAAGAGGATATAATGTGCTTATCTCACTATCTAACGAATCTTTCGAGAAAGAAGTTATTAATATGGAGACTTTTGCCGATAGTCTTATTGGTGGTTTTATCATTTCCCCATCAAAAGAAACCTTAAAGAAACAAGATTACCATCACATTCATCAAACCATGGAAGAGGGGATGCCAGTGGTACTTTTTGATAGAACCGTGCCAGAAATAAATTGTGACAAAGTAATTGTCAATGATGCTCAAGTTGCCCTATTGGCTACGCAGCACTTGCTGGATAAAGGCAAAAAAAATATTTTGCTGCTCACAACAGAAGACTATATAAGTGTTGGCAGACTTCGAACCCAAGGCTACATTAAAGCACTTAAGCTTGCTGGTATTCCACTCGACAACAAACTGATTATAAAAACAGAAGATTCCAAGCGGTCTGATATCATATTACCAGCCTTGGAAAACGAGCTGAAAACAGCGCTTAACGAAAGCCCAGAAATTGACGCCATTTTAGCTGTAAATGAGATTTATGCCGCAGCTGCGATGCGCGTTATACGCGAACTTGAGTTAAACATTCCGAAAGATATAGCATTGATATGTTTTACGGACGGTGTGATTTCAAAATACGCTACACCACCATTGACAACAGTAAATCAACACGGTAAACAAATTGGAATTGAAGCGGCTAATCTATTGATAGACAGACTTGAGCAAAAAGACATATCCGAAACCCCCATAACCAAAGTGGTAGCTTGTGAAATTGTTGAGCGTTTTTCAACTTAAATTTTTATATTAGCCCTGTCAAAACAAACGCACTTCTTCATTTTTTGTTTTGGTAAGCTGTGCTTATCGTAATTTAATTTAGAAATTATGAAAAAGCCTCTCTTGAAGTTCTGGGATATCTGGAACATGAGCTTTGGTTTTTTAGGAATTCAATTTGGATTTGCCTTACAAGGCGGGTTTATGTCGCGTATTTTTCAGACACTAGGTGCTGCAAAAGACGACATTCCATTATTGTGGATAGCAGCTCCATTGACAGGCCTAATAGTGCAACCCATAGTAGGATACTTAAGTGACCACACGTGGCATCCACGCTGGGGACGAAGAAGGCCTTTTTTTCTCATTGGAGCGGTGTTGAGTTCTTTTACGCTGTTCTTTGTGCCCCACTCGCCCGTCCTTTGGGTAGCTGTGGGCTGTTTGTGGATTTTAGATGCATCTATCAATATCAGTATGGAACCCTTTAGGGCTTTGGTTGCGGATAAACTCCCAGACCAACAACGTTCTTATGGATTTGTAATTCAAACCCTAATTATTGGTATCGGAACATGGATTGCTAGTAATTTACCTTGGATGGTTTCTGAACTAGGCGTGAGTGATGCTGCTGCACCTGGTGTTATTCCCATGAGTGTGAAAGTTGCATTTTCAATTGGTGCTTTTGTTTTTCTGGCTAGTATACTATATACAGTATTAACCACTAAGGAATATCCACCTGAAGATTTAGCAGCATTTAAAAAGAAAAAAGAAGATGGAAACCTTTTGCATGAGGTTCTTGCTTACATACGCACCATGCCCAAAACGATGATTAAACTTGGGGTTATCCAGTTTTTTAGTTGGTTTGCCTTTTTTGCCATGTGGAGTTTGGCTAATCCAGCCCTTACAGAGCATGTCTACCAAGCCCCTGCTCCAATTGAGGCAAGTTTCGACTTTACAAATCCCGCTGAAGAAGCCGCATTTCAAGCTCAAAATACTGCTTTTCAAAAGGCATCTAACCTAGTTGGTTCCAATATGGGTATTTACGGCCTTTCATCTATGGCTTTTGCTTTGCTTTTAAGTTTCTATACCGCCAAACGAACCATTAATAGGCGTATGATTCATATGGGCTCCCTTTTTATTGGTGGCTTTGGATTTATTGCCATGTTTTGGTTTCCCGATCCAAGCCTTTTAAAGTATTGGTTCGCATGCGTGGGCATTGCCTGGGGTAGTATACTATCTATGCCTTATGCCATGCTTTCCAGCGTAGTTGATCCCGAAAAAATGGGTATTAGCATGGGAGTATTTAATATGTTTATTGTTTTGCCACAAATAGTGGCAGCCCTAAACGGAGTCAATTTTGCGGCAAGCCTATTTGGTGACGCAGCTATTTTTGCATTAGTCGCAGCCGGAGTCTCCCTATTTATATCAGGGTTTTGTAACCTTTTAATCACAGAAAAAAATGCCATCAGATACCATGCCTAATATACAAGCAGTCATTTTTGACCTCGATGGGGTAATTGTAGACACGGCTCAATTTCATTATAATGCATGGAAAACCCTTGCTTCGGAATGGGATTATGCCCTCAAACACGAAGACAACGAACAACTAAAGGGAGTAAGTCGCATGGATTCTGTATACAAGATAGCGCAATGGGCAAATGTTCATACAACACTTGAACAACTGCTGGATGTTGCCCGTCGAAAAAATGAAATCTATTTAAGTTTTTGTAATCAATTAACACCAGAATATGTTTTGCCTGGAATTTTGCCTTTGATTCATGCACTTAAAGCAAGTGGCGTGTTGGTTTCACTAGGCTCTGCCAGTAAAAATGCACGTTTTGTCCTTGACAAACTTGGGCTGTTGGATGTTTTTGATGTCATTGTAGACGGGAATGATGTTTCAAAATCGAAACCCAACCCCGAAGTTTTTTTAAAGGCGGCGCAACATATGGGTGTATCTCCACAACACTGTGTGGTCTTGGAAGATGCCCCAGCTGGAGTAGAAGCTGCTTTAACCGCCAATATGAAAGTAATTGGATTGGGCGATGCCGGTGAACTACAGAAAGCCCACTTGGTGCTAGACAACGCAAAGAACCTCTCGTTGGGACAATTAAATCAAATTAAAATTAAAGGAGTATCATGAGAGTAAACCACATTGTCGCAGACTCATGGAAAATCGTAGAAAATTCGTTTCACGCAGATTATGTTGAATCGGCTGAAAGTATTTTTAGCCTCGGCAACGGTGCGATGGGGCATCGCGCTAATTTTGAAGAACAGTACACAGGCCAAAGTTTTCAGGGCAGTTATATTGCAGGCGTTTATTATCCAGATAAGACTAAAGTAGGTTGGTGGAAAAATGGATACCCAGAATATTTTGCCAAAGTGCTCAATGCACCCAACTGGATCGGCATTGACGTACATTGCAATAACGTTGCGGTAGACCTTAATACAGCTACTATACATGATTTTAGCAGAACACTTGATATGCGAAGCGGCTTATATTCACGTGAAGTCACACTGACCACCTCTGATGGTATAAAACTCACCATCAATTCCGCACGATTTTTAGCGCTTTTCCAAGAAGAATTGGGGTGCATTAAATATACTGTCAAGCTTCATGGTCAAGCTGCGCAAATTAGAGTTAGCCCATATATTGATAGTAATATCAAGAACAAAGACAGCAATTGGGATGATCCTTTTTGGGCGTATATGGGTCAAAACAGGGGTGTGAATTTTGCCATGTTACACACCAAAACAAACAAATCCAACTTTGATGTTTGCACCTACCAAGCGGTGTCATTTCAGGTCGATGACGATGAATTAAAGGCATTTAGTTGCCATGAAGAAAAAGGACGCATTGCTTTTGAGTGTCAAGCCAACTTAAAAGCAGGACAAAAAATAACTGTTGAAAAAATGGGCGGATATTGCTCTTCGCTCCAGCAACCTCAAGAAACCCACCAAAACCATGTGAAACAAATTGCCCATAACGCACTTAACAAAGGCTTTGATGCCCTACTCGATTTGCAAAAAACACACTGGGAAGGCATTTGGAAAATGGCAGATATAACTATTGAAGGTGATACAAAGGCACAACAAGGAATACGATTCAATATCTTTCAGCTCAATCAAACTTATACCGGTAAAAACGCATTGCTTAATATAGGCCCCAAAGGATTTACAGGCGAAAAATATGGCGGTAGTACCTATTGGGACACCGAAGCCTATTGCTTCCCTTTTTATATGGCAACCAAAAATGAATCAGTAGCAGAAAACCTGCTCAATTACCGTTATAAACATTTACAAAAAGCCATTGAGAATGCAGCCAAATTGGGTTTTACTGATGGCGCAGCCCTTTATCCAATGGTGACTATGAATGGGGAAGAGTGTCATAACGAATGGGAGATCACCTTTGAGGAAATCCATCGAAACGCTGCCATTGCTTATGCGATATACGCTTATGAGCGCTACACAGGCAAAACGGCCTATGTCGAAACTAAAGGAATTGATGTATTAGTTGGAATTGCTAGGTTTTGGGCCCAAAGGGTAAATTTTTCTAAAGACAAAAATAAATATGTCATTTTGGGAATTACAGGACCCAACGAGTATGAAAACAATGTCAACAACAACTGGTATACAAACTATGCTGCCAAATGGTGTATGGAGTATGCAGGCAACAAACTGGAGCAAATCGCCAAAGAAAAACCAAAAATACATCAAGCCATTTACGACCGACTTGGTCTAAGCCAATCCGAAGTATTAGACTGGAAAGAAAAAACATGTAGAATTTACCTGCCTCACGATGCCAAGCATGACGTGTTCTTACAGCAAGATGGGTTTTTAGACAAAGACTTAAAAGAGACCTCGCTAATTCCTCCCGATGAAAGACCCATAAATCAACATTGGTCATGGGATCGGATTTTGCGTTCTCCTTATATAAAGCAGGCAGATGTATTGCAAGGATTTTATTTTTTTGAAGATCACTTTTCTTTTGAACAGCTAAAACGAAACTTCGACTTTTACGAACCATTTACGGTTCATGAATCTTCACTTTCACCATCCATACATGCAGTTCTTGCTGCTGCATTGGGAAGGGTAGAGCAATCCTATGAATTTTATTTACGCACATCACGTCTTGACTTAGACGACTACAATGCAGAAGTTGATGAGGGATTACACATAACATCAATGGCAGGAACCTGGCTAAGTGTTGTAGAAGGTTTTGGAGGTATGCGCATTAAAAACGATGCGGTCTATTTTTCGCCACAACTACCAAAAGCGTGGACTTCCTTCTCTTTTAAAATCAATTTTAGAGGCGCTATTCTTGAGCTTTTTGTTTCTATATCTGAGTCACGAGTAACCCTGATTGAAGGGGAGCCTTGTGCTGTGTTTTTGAATGGAGAAAGTGTTTCCTTAACGCCTAAACCTGTATTATCATAATTATCATATGAAAAAATTAGTACTCCTTTTTGTTTGCTTAAACCTTAGTGCACAAGTCAGTAAAGTTGAACCCCCTATGTGGTGGTCGGGTATGCATAATACCAATTTGATGCTAACCCTATATGGAGATGGCTTAGCTGAATATGAGGTTACTTCTAATAATCTAACAATAACTGATGTGGTCCGTTTAGAAAGTAAGAATTATTTGTTTGTTTACTTGGACCTTGCCACTACCAAACCAGGAAATTATCAATTGGTTTTGGAACATTCCCAAAAGGCGTCAATCCAAATTCCTTATGAACTTATGGAAAGACGTGAGGGTTCTGCCGAACGTAAGGGATATGACAGCTCGGATTTCATTTACCTTATCATGCCCGATCGTTTTGCTAATGGCGACCCTTCTAATGATGCACATCCTGAACTTTTGGACAAGCCCAACAGAAAAGATCCATGGGCACGACACGGTGGCGATTTACAAGGCATCATTGACCATTTAGATTATATAGGGGAATTGGGCGTTACAGCCATTTGGAATACTCCAGTGGCAGAGGATAATGATCCCAGCGGTTCTTATCATATGTATGCTGCAAGCGATGTATATCAAATCGATAGGCGCTTTGGGTCCAATGATTTGTATAAGAAGTTGTCTGCTGAGATGAAGAAAAGAAATATGAAACTCATCATGGATTATGTGGTAAACCATTGGAGTCTTGAGCATTATATGATAAAAGATTTGCCTGCTGCTGATTGGATAAACCAATGGGACACCTATACAGAAACAAGTCACGCAAAGGAAATTTTCACTGATCCCTATGCCGCCGAATCAGATGTAAAATTATTGATAGACGGCTGGTTTGTAGAATCCATGGCTGACCTCAACCAAAAGCAGCCTCAGTTGTTGAGCTACCTTACACAAAATGCAATCTGGTGGGTTGAGTATGCCGACCTATCTGGGTATAGGGTAGATACGTATCCTTATAACAGCAGAGATGAAATAACGCAATGGACAAAAGCCATCATGGATGAATACCCTAACTTTAGCATAGTAGCCGAAAGTTGGGTGATCAATCCAATTCACCTTTCCTATTGGCAAAAGGATAGCCCCATTGCAGCCATGAGTGGTTTTAATTCGCAAGTAACTCACGTGAAAGACTTTGCTTTGTTTGCAGCTGTACAAGATATATATCAAGGGGATACTCCATGGTGGGAACAAAAAATGAACAAAATATATAAGGTGTTTCAAAACGATTTTGTCTATGCCAACCCCAACGACCTAATAGTTTTTTTAGAAAATCACGACACCTCTCGTATTAATGAAATAGCATCTGAATTCTATCAATATAAACTGGTAACTACGCTACTTGCTACGGTTAGGGGCGTGCCACAAACCTACTACGGTACGGAAATTAATATGCGGGGCGCCAAAGAAAAAGGAGATGCGGATTTGCGTAGGGACTTTCCTGGTGGATGGCCTAGCGATACGCGAACTGCATTTAATAAAGCCGGCAGAACCGAAGTCGAAAACAACTATTTTGATTTTACTGCCCAGTTATTCAATTGGCGAAAAAACGAACCCGTCATTCACTTTGGCAAGACCATGCACTATGCACCTCAAAATGAGGTTTATGTTTATTTTAGGTATACCGATAACAAGACTATCATGGTGGTGCTAAATGCGAACGACGAAGACCAAACGCTGAACATGCAACGTTTTAACCAACGAATTGGTAGTGCTCAAATGGGCAAAGACGTATTTAGCGATGCTGTCACCCCTTTGACGGGACAGCTGCCAATACCTGCAAATAGCGCCAAAATAATTTCATTTAATACCCCATAGATATGCGTAGTCTTTTTGTCATTTTTATATCTGTAGTCTTTTTAACCGCATGTAACTCCTCGAAAGAAGCCAAGACCAACACTCCGGTTTTTTCTGATGAATTTTTGTCTAAAGCGGTTATCTATGAGGTTAATGTTAGACAATATACCCAAGAAGGAACCTTTAATGCTTTTGCTGCATATTTACCAAAACTCAAAGAATTGGGTATTGATATTTTGTGGTTTATGCCCATCCATCCAATCGGAATTGAGAACCGCAAAGGATCGCTTGGGAGTTATTATTCTATACGTGATTACCGCGGTATAAACCCAGAATTTGGCACCCTTGAAGACTTTAAATCTCTAGTTGATGCAGCACATGATTTGGACATACTTGTAATGATTGATTTAGTAGCAGGGCATACCGCTTGGGATCACCCATGGATTGCTGCGCATCCAGAATGGTATCTTAAAGATGACCAGGGGAATATTATTCCCCCAAATCCAGATTGGACAGACGTTGCTGGGCTAAATTTTGAAAACCAAGATATGCTCCAGGCCCTAGAGGACGATATGGCCTATTGGGTAGCTGAAGTGGGTGTTGACGGATATCGCTGTGATGCAGCCTATAATATTTCCATTCCCTTTTGGAAAAAAGCAATGACCCGACTAAACAGTATAAAGCCAGTGGTGATGCTCGCTGAGTCTGATGGTAATCACAAGGGGGGATATCCACTAATTGAACTGTTCCAACTCTCTTATGATTGGCCTGGTCATGCGACACTTAATAGAATCGCCAAAGGCGAAATGAAGGCAATAGACCTGAAAAACCACCTTAAAAGCGTTCAGCAAAATTATAGCTCCGATCATGCAGTGATGTCATTTACCACCAACCACGACGAAAACTCATGGAATGGAACTGTTTTTGAGCGATTGGGTGATGCAGCAGAAGTCATGGCGGTATTGACCTATGCCATGCCTGGAACGCCTCTCATATATTCTGGTCAGGAATATGGTTTAGACAAGCGTCTTGAGTTTTTTGAAAAGGATTTAATACCCAAAAAAGAGTCGTCTTATATGACGCTCTTTACAAAACTCAACACACTAAAAAAGACTTCGGATGCCTTGGATGTTGGCAAGGATGCAGCAAACATTAACTTACTTGAAAACTCGAACGCTGATGTGATTGCTTTCTCTAGAAAAAAGGGAGATGATACGCTTATTTTTATTGGGAATTTATCCAATGTGCCACAACAAGTTTCTCTTGCAGACAACAGCACATATAAAGATGTTTTTACAGAAAAAGAAGTCCAAATAAACAATCTAAACTTAGAGTCTTGGTCGTATAGACTGGTCAGAAATTAAATACTAAAAACCTCTCGTTACCCATGCGTTTATTTCAACTTATTTTAGGGATTATACTTATCACACAACCTGTTGTAGGACAGCGTTGTCTTTCGCCAAACAAACAATTGAATATTGCATTTTCTGTGAGCGATAAAGGCGTTCCGACATACCAAATTCAATACAATCAAAAGCCCGTTATCTTGGAAAGCAGCATGGGTTTTGAACTTGTTCAAGATGATGATTTGATGGAGGACTTTAAAGTGCTGGATGTTATATACGATACCAAGGACGAGGTTTGGAGCCCCGTTTGGGGTGAGGAGCGTGAAATCCGAAACCACTACAACGAAATGCTCATAGCTGTGGAGCAGCGAGAAAGTAAGCGCAGAATGAATATCCGTTTTCGGGTTTATAACGAGGGCGTTGGGTTTAGATATGAATTTCCAACACAAGAAAATTTAGGCAATTTTGTTATTAAGCACGAGCGAACGTCTTTTGCCTTGACAGGAGATCACATTGCGCACTGGATTCCGGGGGATTACGACACCCAAGAGTTTGATTATATGACTTCGCGTATTTCTGAAATCGAATCTTTATTCGATGAGGCATACGTTGGAAACGCATCTCAGGAGAAGTTTTCTAATACAGGTGTTCAAACGTCTTTAATGCTTAAATCAGATGATGGATTATATATCAATATTCATGAGGCAGCACTAATCGATTATCCTGCCATGCACCTCAACTTAACGCCTAAAACCTTGACTTTTGAGTCGTGGTTGACACCAGATGCGCTAGGGAATATGGCCTATATGACTATCCCGCACAATACCCCTTGGAGAACCATCATGGTTAGTGATGATGCGCGGGATATATTGGCGTCTAGAATGACGTATAACTTAAATGAGCCCTGTGCTATTGAGGATACGTCTTGGATAAAACCCATGAAGTATATTGGTGTTTGGTGGGCGATGATTACAGGAAAAAAATCATGGCACTATACCGATGACTTTGCCGCCATAAAATTAGGTCAGATAGATTATAGCAAAGCAACCCCCAACGCCACCCACGGAGCAAACAATGCCAATGTCAAGCGTTATATTGATTTTGCAGCAACCCATGGCTTTGACGGCATCTTGGTTGAAGGATGGAATGAAGGATGGGAAGATTGGTTTGGAGAATCCAAGGACTTTGTATTTGACTTTGTTACTCCTTATCCTGACTTTGATGTCAAAATGCTGAATGCCTATGCCAAAGCAAAAGACGTTGAGCTTATTATGCATCATGAAACTTCGTCATCAGTTCGCAACTATGAGCGACATATGGACAAGGCCTACCAGTTTATGAAAGACAATGGCTACAATGCAGTAAAAAGCGGCTATGTTGGCGATATTATCCCGAGAGGGGAACACCATTACAGCCAATATATCGTTAACCATTACAACTATGCTATCAAGAAGGCTGCTGATTATGAGGTCATGGTAAATGCGCATGAAGCAGTACGGCCTACAGGCATTGGACGTACTTATCCTAACTTAGTGGCGAACGAGTCGGCTAGAGGAACCGAATTTCAAGCCTTTGGTGGCTCCAAACCCAATCATACAACCATTTTGCCATTTACACGTCTTATAGGTGGCCCCATGGACTACACACCGGGGGTATTTGAAACGGATGTCAGCAAATTGAACCCTAACAACAATTCCCGTGTAAACACGACCTTGGCCAATCAACTTGGACTTTATGTGGTGATGTATTCGCCATTGCAAATGGCGGCTGACCTTCCTGAAAACTATGAGCGGTTCATGGATGCATTTCAATTCATCAAAGACGTGGCAATTGATTGGGATAGGTCTGTGTATGTAGAGGCAGAACCAGGTGAATATGTTACCATTGCACGAAAAGTCAAAGACAGTGAAGATTGGTTTGTTGGAAATAGTAATGGGTATAACATGCGAAAAGCCGTTATAGATTTATCATTTTTAGATAAAGACAAAAAATACACGGCCACCATCTATAGAGATCACAAAAATGCCGATTATAAAACCAACCCACAAGCCTATGTAATTGAATCAAAAAAGGTCACTTCTCAGACTGTATTAAAATTACTTACCGTTCCAGCTGGTGGTTTCGGCATCAAAATAGCACCACGGGAATAACAGTAAAAAACCCCACTATTATATCAAAAATTTACTTGGAAGTGACTCTAAAACATTGCTTAAAAAAATGATGTTGACTTTTGGCCTCTAAATTCATTAATGAGAACTTAGAACTATTTCAAATAGTTAACTTTACATAACAAATGGTTTTATTTGGTAACAAAAAGATTTTAACACGATAAACTAGCGTTTCTTTCTCAGACGATTATAATCAATCAAATAGTTTATTCTCAAAGAGAGTTGGTGCTCGATAGGAGTTTCAAATAGATTGCTTAAACTCGCATAATAATCTAATGCTGAGGCATTATTTAATTCAAAAAGTTGGTTTCTGTATTGCAAAACCATATTACTTCCGGGAGCAAACCACCATTCAAAATTAACGTCGAGGTTCCAAATATTGAAATTCGTGTTGGGGTCGTCTTCTAAAATGGCATAATCCGCTACTGCCCTTCTGCCATTGTCCAACAAACTAAACAACACTTGATCATAATCAGCATTGCTCCAAAAATTTCTTAAACGAACATTAATCCACTTTTTACTATCTATAAAACAAAGCATACTTATGGTATTCTCAATGGATTTAATATCTCTCCTGCCAAAATAAATCTCGTCTGCATGAGATTCCAAGAAACCAATATCGTCGATGGTTTGGTTGTGAAAGGAGCCCAATTTTAGGGAGAACCGTTTGGAGAAGCGGTATAGTGCTCGAAAATTAAGTGTTTGTCTAGCTTTTGCCTCTTCAAAATCTTGATTAAAAAAGCTGTTATTGCTAAAATTAAGATTAAATGAAAACGCTTTGTTCTTATTTGTCCGAATCCCCGCACCCACTTCAAACCTAGACGGCTTAATAACATACCTACTGTACACTCGTGGCTCGTCATAATCCCGATTTTCAGACTCATAAGTAAAATCAAAGAAGAATGAAGTCAAGCTTTTGGTTGTAAAATTGTTGCCAAATCGAAGACTCCACTTCTTATGATCAAAACTGTGATAGGTGTATTGATTTGTAAAATATATATAGGAATATAGACTTCTTAGCTTTTTACTTTCTTCCAGTATTTGGTAGTTAACATTAGCTGAAAAATATTGATGGTCACGCAAGTTGTAAATACCTAATTCATTTTGATTGTAAAATTGATCTACCCCACTCCAGAAAAAGTCATATCGAAAATTGCCTTTTAATTCACTAAAATTAAACGTACCCCTAAAGCCTTTGGTTTCAGAATACATAGGCGCATTACTGCTCATTGCGTTTAGTTTTATGTTAAAATCGCGGTTCTGATCAAATAGGTCTAAAGCAAACGCATAGTTATTGGCATTGTGTCCTCCGTTGGCCCTGTTGAGGTTGGCGTTAATAATACTAACAGACGAATAATCGTTCAAGAACTGTTGCGTTAATGATATAATGTTGTAGTTGGTTTTGGGGCTGATAATCGCTTCGCGTTGTAGGCCATTTTCGGTATTTTGGATGGTTGCTATGGTCTTGTCTGTAATGGCATTTAGTACCCCAATACTCAGTTTTTTATTTGTAATACCACTTAATTTAAGCAGATTTATCAATTTAGGCTTGCCATCATAACGTTGGAGTTCTTCATTGGCGTTTAGGTGTATGTCTTCATCAAAGGAAACTTCTTGACCAATACGTCGGCTGTAAAAAAACTGTCCAGCAAACCAACCTAGATCAGCTACTCGGAACATATCTGCTCCCTCTGTAAAAAAGGCCCTGTTTTCAGAAAACTGTTGTTCAAAAGGACCTAAATTAAGTCGCTTTTTATCAAAGGCTACTTGCCCAAAATCAGGTATGAGCGAGGCATCTAAAGTAAAGCTACTGCTGATGCCATATTTTAAATCGACACCTGCTGTATACGAAGATGAGGGGCCGGCTCCCTGCTTTGCATTTTGTGATGTTTGCAAGTACGGAAGTAAAAATAGCCTTACTGGTGATTTGATATCCTTTACTCCAGTTAATTCACCTTTAGACTCATGAAACTCCAGCTCATTAACATCTACAGGGCTCCAAACATAGGTTTCATCAAATTCCTCCACTTTTCTTCCAAAATTAATTCCCCACAGTTGCGGGTCATTTTTAGGAAATCTAATTGCACTGTATGGAATAATCATTTCTAAAGTCCATCCATTTGCAACATGGCTGATTTTTGCATCATAAACGGTATCGTAGTTGTAATCCACCCCTTGTATCGGGCCAGAAGAATAGGAGTCCCCAATGGTACCCGCACTAGTAACTTGAAAGCTGAAAAAATTCAAGTCATCGTTGTAAGTGTTTATGGAAACAAAAAATGTTTCTGCGTTTACGTCCCAAATATTGTCGCGTTCGCTAAACTCTTTGGGCATAAGGCTTGGGTTTGGGTGAAGCAATTTTGCACCTACATAAATGGCGTTTTCATTATAAGCAATATATGCTGTGGTTTCATAACCTTCAGGTATTTTCATACCCGATCGGGTAGCTGGCCAAATCAATGTAAAATCATCTGCTGGAGGTAGTGTTTCCCAAATATTTTCTAAGAGTAGTCCATCTACTACGGGCGCTTCAGTTATTCTTGTTGCAGCTAGGGTTTTGGCTTGTTGTGCGTAAGCAACACTGGAAGGAAAAACAAAGAAATTTAACAGTACAAACTTAATCCTCAACATAGTCTTTTAGATAAGCTCGTTATTGCTTTGTGGGACGCGCCTAAAAAACGAATTCCCATTGACATTTCTAAATAAAAGGTAAAAGCCCAAAACAATGAAAGGTATACTTAATATTTGTCCCAAATTTAAACCGATAGCCAATTCGCTATTTATCGTAATGACTTCATTTTTTATCTGATTTTCTTTTACATACTCCAATAAAAATCTTCCCATAAAGGCTGTAATAAAAAAGAAGCCCAACAAACTACCTGGGCGAAGTCTTATGCGGTGTTTCCGCCAAATAAAAAACATAAAAACGCCTATCAAAAAATAGGTTATAGATTCATATAGTTGTGCAGGATGACGATATACACCCACAGATTCAAATTCCAGCACAAACTGCGTGGGACTTCGTTTAAATTCATGTACCAACCTCGCTGCCCATGGATTGATCACATGGCTGTAATCATTACCCTGTCTGGGCAATAAATTATCTAGTCTCTTTTGAACGCTATTTCGGATGCGCTGATCTTTATAAGACTCATGTTCAAAATATATTTTGGTATTTATAACAGCTTGTCCAGGTGCATAAAAAGCACCTGTTTCCTCAAAATGAACACGTTCAACAAAAGGCAACTGCCCTTTAATCCTATCTTCTACTGGTTTTACAAACAACACCCCATAATCGCTATCTGTAGGAATACCAATGATTTCGGAGTTGACAAAATTTCCCATGCGAATAAGCGCACAACCAATAGCAACTGCAATAATCATACGGTCCATTACTTGGAAAAAATCATAGCCCCGTCTCAATCGGTCAACAAGACGAAATTTTAAACCCTTTACTTTTAATCCATAGGAATAAATGGCCATGCCCAACAAAATACCAATAGCTGCACCATGACTTGCTAGACCGCTTTTCCAAAAAAAGAAAAGCTCTAAGTAATCTCTTTTTAATATTTCGGGTTCGTAGAAAAGGACATGCCCCATTCTTGAGCCAATCAGGGTGCCTAAAACCATGTAAATCATTTGCATATCAACCGTTAGATCATAGCCATTTTCAAGCTTGTATGACCTTACCACAATAAATCGACCAATAATAAACCCTGATAGAAAAAGGAGGCTATACCACCTTATTGAAAACACATCATTTTCAAATAAATAAATATCTGGATGCCACAAAAAAGAGAAGTATAACAAATTAAATGTTTAAGGTTTATGCTATTTGTTGATATTATCCAATGTGCCTAAGGGTCTTCCCTCTGTATCTTGCTCTTGCTGAAAACGTGCCATTTGGTCCTTCAACATAGTCACCTTTTCGGGGAAATCTTCTAGTCGATTATCCAATTCTCTTAAATCCGTATCGAGATGATATAGCGCCTCTGGGTGATTTTCCTCCCAGGTTGAAACACCCGATTTACCATCTTCTCCAGGCTGATGAATGGCATTAAAAGTTGAAGGGGCTAAATACTTCCAAGGTCCTTGACGAATACCAAACAGTTTATCCCCTTTGTGGTAGTAAAACGGACGGTCCTCTAATTCGGGCATGGGCTTGTTTTGTAGTAAATCTAATACATTAACGCCGTCAATTTTGTTTTCGGGTAATTTGGCACCAGTAGCTGCGCAAATTGTGGGTAGCAAATCAATGGTCGAAACCAATTGGTCTATGTGGGTTTTGGGAGCAATACCGTTGGGCCATGAAATAACACAAGGCACGCGGTATCCACCTTCAAAAACATCAAACTTACCGCCACGCAATTCGCCAGAAGTACCAGCGTGATTTCCAAAGTTTAACCATGGGCCGTTGTCAGAGGTATATACAATAATGGTATTTTCAAACTGTCCTTTTGCTTTAAGCGTTTGAACCAATCGGCCTACGTTATAATCTATTTCTTCAATCACATCGCCATAGACACTGCCTTTAGAAGTTCCTTTAAACTTTTCTGACGCATAAATGGGAATGTGTGGCATGGTATGTGCTAGGTAAAGAAAGAAGGGCTGATCATCGGGATTCTTTTCGATAAAATCAATTGCGAAATCGGTATACCGCTCTGTAAGTAATGCTTGATCGGGATTGATTTCAGAAATCTCCTCGTCTATCAAAAGAGGAAGTTTAGTTCTATTCATGTCGTTGGAAAACGGAATACCAAAATAGACACCGAACCCTTGCCTAGTAGGTAAGAAATTGGGATTGTCCCCCAAATGCCATTTTCCAGTCATCGCTGTGGCATACCCCGCATCCTTTAAAACTTCTGCTATGGTAATTTCATTGGGATGCAAACCTGCGGCAGGCGCATTTGTGTTTCCCCAATTGCCACCACCTTCAGGCCAAAGTACATTAACAACGCCTGCGCGTGTTGGATAGGCCCCTGTCAAAAGTGCTGCCCTAGATGGTGAGCAAACGGATGAAGCCGTTAAAAAATCTGAAAAGATAGCACCACCAGCACCCAAGTTATCGATATTGGGAGTGTTTATGGTTTTAGAGCCATAAGAACTTAAATCTCCATAACCTTGATCATCTGTAAAAATTATGATGATATTCGGAGGTGTATTACTTTTTTTTGAAGTCATATCACAAGAAATGATGACTATTGCAGCCAATAGATAATATATGAATTTCATTTTAACGGTTTTCATGTTATTTATGTGTCTATTAATTTGTTAAGCTTTTAATCAAGCGCTTTAATGCTAACAGCAACTCCTCCTCCAGGAGCGAGTTTTAAACGCAGTTTGTCGGGCTTTTCTAATGTTGCTTCTTCAATGGTTAAAGCCAATGGGTTGTGCTCCCAATGGGCATCGTTAGCGTCTCTATAAATGGTTGCTGCGTATTTTTTATCCTCATCTAAAAAGTCAAGCGGAATGGAAAAATCTCTGGCTTTCTCGTTCGTAATTGAACCCAAATACCAGTCCTCGCTGTTGCTATCTTTCCTTGCGATGGTCACATATTCGCCGATTTCACCATCAATAACTTCCGTAGTTTGCCAGTCTACAGGTACTTCCTTAATAAACGCAAAGGCAGGTTGATTTTCATAATTTTCAATAAAATCAGAAGCCATCTGCATAGGGCTATACAACACCAAATAATAGGCCAGCTGCTTGGCTAAAGTAGTATTGACACGTTGTGTTTTTCCAAACACATTGGTACCAATGGATTCCATATCCTCTTTGGAAGCGGTGAAGCCTGCTTTAGCGTCAAAACCTTGATTGGGTATCCTAATGCTAACATCCCCTGAGATTTTACCATCCGCCGAAATATTTATTTTTCTGTTTTTTAGGTTTAATAAACTTGGCAACCAAGCATTATTATTATCTATTAATACGTCGTGTGCGCTAATTCCCCATTCCCACTCTCCGGGTTTCATCATCTCCGTAATGGACCAAACAGCAGCACCATCGGCACTACTCTCAAGTATCATGGGTTTGGTTTGCCAAAACGACTCCCCGCCTTTGTAACGGATATTAGAGTAGCCATTGCCTTCATCGACAAAAATGATTTTTACCGGAATTTCATTGTCTGTTTCTACATCCATTTTTTGATAAAGCAAGTCAAAAATTCCAGGTGTGAAATCCATAGGAGCTTCCAACATTCTAGTAAATGCAAGTATGGTGGTGTGGCTTACGGGATTACCGCCATTCCCCCAAGCGTTGTATTCCATTCCCTTCGCACCTTCTCTAGTTAACATATTAGGATATGTACGCCGTTCTCCTGTGTCTTTTATTGGCTCATGAAAGTTTACCCCAACCTTGTATTCGGCTGCTTTCTCCAATACTTTTCTGTAGTAGTTTACACCATGTTGACCGTAGTGATATTCTACCTTATCCATCATTTGACCAACGTGACCAATTTTTGCCTTTTGCATACCTATCTGATTCATTAGCGAAAAAGCATCATCAATTTGAGCCATATAATTATGCGTGCTTGCGCTTGTTTCATGGTATGCTTGTAAGGAAACTCCTTTAGACTTGGCATATTGTTGAACTTCAATCAAATCAAAATCTGGCGTAGTTTTGGTGTAGCTTGTTGTTACTGTGTCTCCTGGAAACAAGCCCGTAAATCCAGCAGATGCTCCTTCAATCAATACCTCATCAAAGCCATGTTTTGCTGCAAAATCAATGTATTTTTTTCCTCTCGCGTTTGTGGCTCCATGCCTAAATCCTTCGCCCCATGTCCACTTTCCTACTATCATACCCCACCAAATTCCTATGTATTTGGAAGGCTTAATCCACGACACATCACCCAGTTTATTGGGCGGATTACAGTTAAGCGTGAGGTGCGAAGCAATTAAATCACGTGCTGCATCTGTAATTTTGATAGTGCGCCAAGGGGTTTTAAAGGGTATGGTTAGGCGTACTTTGTCACCATTGGACCACGGGGCCAAATCGCAATGAAGGCTTGTTGATTGTCGCCCAGCAATTTGCATGGCAGAATAATTGATTAAATCAGCCTCGT
>QOQB01000002.1 GCA_003331305.1 Flavobacteriales bacterium
AATAAAATTGATGCATATACTCCAGAGGCTTTTGACGAAACCGATTTGATTGCTGTTCGGGGGAGTGAACATTATTCGCTTGATGAATGGAAAGAAACCTGGATGGCAAAAACTCAAGGCGAATCGGTATTTATATCAGCAGCAAAAAAAACAAACATAGTGCACTTTAGGCAACGCCTATACCAAAGAGTAAGAGAACTACATGTGACCCGTTTTCCATATAACCACTTTCTTTATCCTGAAATTGAGGTAGATGAGTAGCGTTACACCAGCACTCTAGACAATTCCAAAAATTGGCTCAGGGCCGTTTTTAAAAAATGACTTACTACAACGTCATTCGTACACCTACCCCGAATACCTCACGAACCTGTAAGCGTTGTATGGCATTGTCATCATATACGAGCTGAAGAATAAGGTTAGTAGAAATGTATTCGTTTACTTTTAGTTCAGCAGCAATTTGATAATCTAAATCCACATTCTCAGCCTTATCTAAATAGTCAGAATAGAGCCCAAGGCGCTGTTCTAATGTCATGTTTTCCATAGGAGAAAACTGATAAAATGCATTTACTGAAGCACCCAGCTCAAAGCGGTGATTATCGCCTTGGCGGACACCAAAATACTCTTTTCCCTCTGCTAAATCCATGGTAAATTTTCGACTTACTAATGTAAGTCGTTGGGTAAAAGGTGCAATGTTTACCCACAAATTTTTTGACTTTTTCCAATATAAACCCACCCCTAACTGGATATAAACAGGTGAGAAAAAATGGGTTCTAAGGGTTCGGGTTTCTGTGCCATTCTCATCTTCTCCGTAAGTATAGCCGCGTGCAAATTGCGTTTTTACCCCAAACACGGTGGAATAGCTCCAGGTAGGGCTAAACTTTTTCCCCAAAAAAGATTGTAAGTCAAACCGGTCGTTTGTTTTGCGCAAAAACTCTGTTCCGCTGAGTTTAGTCAACCCAAAATCACCCAAAAACTTGGTGTCCCAGTTCCAGCCATTTTTACTATAGCTTAGATCGTAATCTGTGTGAAAACTTAACGAAATACTATTTTGACCTCCAGAAGCCCATTCGCTAAACGCTGCTTGATTAAAAAGAAGTTTCGCTACACCCCCTCTTTTCCAATCTTTCTCAGGCGTTTGTACGGAGTCGTTTTGGGCATATGACATGGTATTAAAAAGGAAAAAACAAAGGGCAATGGTTTTATTCATGGACTATTTAGATTTTGAATACAAAGGGACAGAAGAGCAGGCTTCGCCATATGATAGTTTTCGGACTTCAGGAATTAGTTTTGCCGCTAATAGACCCATGGCTTGTTGCGGCACAGGCTTATTGGCACAGCCTTTAATCATCACCAAACCATTTTGGTAGGGCGTAATATCAAAATCATGTAGTTTTTCAATAAAAAGAAAACGTTCCAAATCATCAAGAGTACCCACTACTACAGTTTGCGTAACAGGGCTCAAATAACGTACCAAAAGTAATGTAGCCCATTGTGGAACCAGTATATCATCTGGGCAATGCACTGCTACAAAATGATCCTCATAAGATTTCCAATCGTGGTCTTGCAAACGCGCTCTAAACGACTGTTCACGCAACAACACGCCATCGTCTAAAAAAGCGGTAATGGAAAGTAACGTACGGATTCCCTCTTCGTAAAATTCTTCTAAGTCAATTACTTGAAGGGTACTGTTTGCCACGCGATTGACAATTTCTTTTGCCATTATAAAAATCCGAGTTCAAGTTTTGCTTCTTCGCTCATTAGGTCGCGCGTCCATGGTGGGTCAAAAGTAAGTTCCAACTCTACTTCGTTTACCTCGTCCAAAGACCGTACTTTTTCTTTTACTTCTTGTGGAAGGGATTCTGCCACAGGACAATTGGGCGTTGTAAGGGTCATGAGTATTTTTACATCGCTGTCTTCATTGACAAACACATCGTAAATCAGACCCAATTCGTAAATATCTACAGGAATTTCAGGGTCGTAAATAGTTTTTAAGACCTTAACAATTTTTTCCCCAAGTGCAGCAGTATCCATCATGATGTAAGTTGCGTTTGGTACGCTATGGCGTACATTTTTAATTGCTTAATCATGGAAACCAGGCCGTTTGCCCGTGTAGGCGAAAGATGTTCTTTAAGTCCAATTTCATCAATAAATGCAGTGTCAGCAGCTAATATATCTTTGGGATGTTGATTAGAAAATACGCGAATAAGAATAGCAATAATCCCTTTTGTGATGATGGCATCGCTATCGGCAGTAAATGCGATCTTATTGTTATCAAGGTCAGCATGTACCCAAACTTTACTCTGGCAACCTTTAATAATGTGGTCGTCTGTTTTGTATTCGGAAGCAATTAACGGTAACGATTTTCCAAGTTCAATCATATACTCATAGCGCTGCATCCAGTCGTCAAACATGGCAAATTCAGATACAATTTCTGCTTGTTGTGCTGCTATATTCATAGGATAAAGATACGGATTAACGCAACATACTAACTGCTTTTTCAACGCCAGTTATAAATCGCTCTACTTCTTCATGGGTGTTGTAAAAGGCAAACGAAGCGCGCACCGTTCCTGGAATTTGATAAAAATCCATAATCGGTTGGCAGCAATGATGCCCTGTCCTTACGGCAATTCCCATTTTGTCAAGGAGCGTTCCTATATCGTAAGGATGTAATCCATCTACATTAAATGAAATTACGGCTACTTTGTTTTGCACATCACCATAAATACGCAGGCCTTCAATTTTGTTTAGCTTTTCTGTGGCGTGCTGTAGTAAGTCGTTTTCGTGGGCTGCAATAGTTTCAAAGCCAATACCGTTCATATAATCTATAGCAGCACCAAAGCCTACCCCACCCGCAATGTTGGGTGTCCCGGCTTCAAATTTATGTGGCAGATCGGCATAGGTTGTTTTTTCAAAGGTTACTTGGTCTATCATTTCACCACCTCCTTGATAGGGTGGAAGTTTGCGTAGCCATTCTTCTTTGCCGTAAAGCATACCAATTCCTGTTGGACCACAGATTTTATGTGCAGATGTAGTATAAAAATCCGCATTCAGCGCTTGCACATCGGGAATCAAATGCGGCGTAGCTTGTGCACCATCAATGAGCACTGCTGCCCCAACCGCATGGGCTTTTTCGATAATCTGCTCAATGGGATTAATAACGCCTAATGCATTGGAAACGTGATTCACAAAAACCACTTTGGTATGTGCGTTAACAAGTTGGTCAAAGGCGTCCATATCTAAGATTCCCGCGTCTGTCATTGGAATAACCTTGAGCGTTGCGCCAGTGCGCTGACAAAGCATTTGCCACGGTACAATATTAGCGTGATGTTCTAACGCAGATACAATGAGTTCATCTCCTTGTTTTAGCAATGATGCAAATCCATTTGCTACTAAATTAATAGCATGGGTAGTTCCCGAAGTTAAAATAATTTCGTGCGCATGCTTGGCATTAAAATGCTGCTGAATTTTTTGTCTTGCGGCCTCGTACTGATCTGTAGCTTCTTGGCTTAATGCATGTACGCCCCTGTGAATATTGGCATTGGTGTGCTTGTAATAATTACTAATAGCATCAATTACGGGTAGGGGTGTTTGGGATGTTGCAGCATTATCCAAATACACCAGTGGCTGTCCATTTACCTTTCGATGTAATATGGGAAAGTCATTTCTAATTTGCACTAAATCAAGGGAGGTATCAAACATCAAATCCAATATTTACACCCAACTTATTGGCAATTAACTTATTGATACGTTTTTTCACCGAATCAATCTGAACACTTTGTAAGATATTATTGGCAAAGGCATAGGTCAATAATCCGCGCGCTTCTTTTTTGGGAATACCGCGAGTTTGCAAATAGAATAATGCATCTTCATCCAATTGACCAATCGTACACCCGTGGCTGCACTTTACATCGTCTGCAAAAATTTCAAGCTGTGGTTTGGTATTGATGCTTGCCTTGTCGTCCATCAAAATATTATTGTTTTGCTGAAAGGCATTTGTTTTTTGAGCTTCTTTTTCAACAATGATTTTTCCATTGAAAACACCTGTTGCATTTTCAGCATATATGCCTTTGTAATCCTGATGACTTTCGCTGTTGGGCTGCGCGTGATGCACTAGTGTGTGATGATCTACAAATTGCTTCCCTTCAATGAGTGTAATGCCCTTCATCGTAGAATTGATTTCGGGTTCCTTGTGATAGAAATTTAGGTTGTTACGAGTAAGCTTACCACCAAATGAAAACGTATGTACTTTAGCATGGCTGTGTTTTTGCTGAGCAATATAAGTGCTGTCTATTAGTGATGCTTCGAAGTTGTCGTTTTGGATTTTGTAGTAATCCAATTGCGCGTTTTGTTCCGTAAATATCTCAGTAACCACGTTGGTAAACGTAGCCTCAGATGTCAAGCTTTGGTGACGTTCTACAATTTGTATTTCAGCATTTTTCTCCAACACAATCAAATTGCGAGGTTGCAAAATCATGTTAGGATTTTTATCGGTGGCAAAATGAATAATTTGAACAGGTTTTTCTACAACCTTACCTTCAGGGACATAAATGTATGCTCCTTCTTTGGTAAAGGCTGTATTCAGCGCTGTTAATGACGCTTCCTTTTCGGCAATTTGATTAAAGTATTTTTTAATTACTGGAGCAAATTTTCGTTTCGTCAGTGCAGCCGACAACAAGCAAACGTCTATGCCGTCGTGCGTGGTTTCAGATAAATACGCATTGTAAATACCATCTACAAATACAATTTTGAAGGTGTCAACGTCCTGTAAAATGTACGGCTTAACCTCTTCAAGTTTAAGATTAACTTCCTCTTTTGGAAACACTGAAAAATCATTTTTTGTAAGCGTTCTAAGTGACGTATATTTCCAATCCTCTAGTTTTTTTGTGGGAAAACCTTGTTGTTCAAATACTTCAATGGCAGCGGCGCGTTCGTCTTGTAACTTACGTTGTGGGCCGTCTTGAGCATCAAATGCCAAATACGAAGACAATAAGGTTTCTTTTAAGTCCATTATGCTCCTTGTTTAATCCAGTCGTAGCCTTTTTCTTCAAGTTCCAGCGCCAATTCTTTGGTGCCTGATTTTACAATTCTACCTTCGTGTAATACATGAACAAAATCAGGAACAATATGGTCCAACAATCGCTGGTAATGCGTTATAACTACAATAGCGTTATCTTTTCCTTTAAGCTTATTTACGCCGTTTGCCACAATGCGTAGCGCGTCAATATCAAGTCCAGAGTCCGTTTCATCTAAAATGGCAAGTTTGGGTTCAAGCATTGCCATTTGAAAAATTTCATTTCGCTTTTTTTCACCTCCCGAAAAGCCTTCGTTAAGGGAGCGCGATAAAAACCGTGAATCAATTTCTAAAAGGGCAGCTTTTTCACGAATTTTCTTTAGCATTTCGTTCGCAGGCATATCGTCAAGCCCTTGTGCTTTACGGTTTTGGTTGATAGCCGTTTTGATAAAATTAGTGACCGATACCCCAGGGATTTCTACAGGATATTGAAATGATAAAAAGATTCCTTTATGGGCACGTTCGTCTGCGCTAAGTTCTTCAATATCTTCACCGTCAAATAAAATACTTCCTTGTGAAACGTCGTATTCCTCGTGTCCAGCAATTACCGTTGAAAGCGTGCTTTTACCAGAACCATTAGGCCCCATAATGGCATGAACCTCACCAGGTTTTACGTCTAAATTTATTCCTTGAAGAATCGTTTTGCCTTCGCAACCGGCATGTAAATTGTCAATGCTGAGCATGAGTTAGTTGGGTTTGAGAATAGTATTATCTGAAGGATTCACTAATGAATCTATTGATGTGATTTTAATGCGTTTGTCCCAACCTTCTTCGTCGGGTTGTTTGTTTTCTACCATTCCCTTAACATAAACGGGAATCATATCGTATTCGTCGCGCTTTATTGGGCTACAGAGCTCTTGCAACTCTAGCATTTTATCGTCGATAATAACCCCATAAATTTCAGTACCTGTATTTAGCACTGCAGCATCTGCTAAATATAAAAACTCACCGTAAAATTGTGGATTTGCATCTGTTTTTTTTGGCGATTGAGTACATGATGTCGCAAAAGCGATAAGTGTAATAAAAATTAATGTTCTCATGACTTAGGATTTATCCAACAGAGCCTTCAAGTGAAATTTCAAGTAGTTTTTGAGCTTCCACTGCAAACTCCATGGGTAGTTTATTCAACACTTCTTTACTAAAACCATTCACGATAAGTGCAATGGCTTTTTCGGTATCAATTCCTCGTTGATTACAATAAAAAATTTGGTCTTCACCAATTTTACTGGTGGTAGCTTCATGCTCAATTTTGGCAGTTTTGCTTTTTGCTTCAATATATGGGAAGGTGTGCGCGCCACATTTGTTCCCCATAAGGAGCGAGTCGCATTGCGAAAAGTTACGTGCATTTTTGGCATTAGCACCTACTTTTACCAGTCCGCGGTAGCTGTTTTGTGAGTGTCCAGCAGAAATTCCTTTGGAAATGATGGTACTCTTGGTACGTTTCCCCAAATGAATCATTTTAGTCCCTGTATCGGCTTGCTGATAATTGTTGGTTAGTGCAATGGAATAAAACTCCCCAATACTATCGTTGCCTTTCAAAATACAAGACGGATATTTCCAGGTAACGGCAGAGCCTGTTTCGACTTGCGTCCACGAAATTTTAGAGCGTTCATGGCAAATACCACGTTTGGTTACAAAATTAAAAACCCCTCCTTTTCCGTCTTTGTCGCCTGGAAACCAGTTTTGAACGGTAGAGTATTTGATTTCAGCGTCGTCAAGCGCAATGAGCTCTACTACCGCCGCATGCAGCTGATTTTCATCTCGAGCAGGTGCGGTACACCCCTCCAAATAACTCACGTAACTGCCTTCGTCCGCAATCACTAATGTGCGCTCAAACTGCCCTGTTCCTGCTTGATTAATGCGGAAATAGGTAGAAAGTTCCATAGGACAATGCACCCCTTTGGGAATGTAGCAAAATGATCCGTCGGAAAATACAGCCGAATTTAAAGCCGCAAAATAGTTGTCCGTTCTAGGAATGACGGAGCCGATGTATTTTTGGACCAATTCGGGGTGTTCTTGAATGGCTTCTGAAATAGAACAGAAAATAATGCCTTTTTCAGCTAAGGTATCTTTGAACGTGGTGGCTACCGAAACAGAGTCCATCACAATATCAACAGCAACACCAGCTAATTTTTTTTGTTCTTCGAGTGAAATACCTAGTTTTTCAAAAGTTTTAAGCAACTCAGGATCAACCTCGTCGAGGCTGTCGTATTTCACTTGTGACTTGGGCGCAGAATAGTAAGCGATTTCTTGCAACTTAGGTTTGGGATACGTTACGTTTGCCCAATCGGGCTCTTCCATTTGTTGGAATTTTTCATAGGCATCTAGCCGCCATTTAAGCATCCAATGTGGCTCGTTTTTACGCGCAGATATAGCACGAATAACATCTTCGTTTAATCCAATGGGGAACGTATCCGATTCAATATCGGTGTAAAAACCATACTCGTACTCTTTGGTTTCGAGTTCTTTTTTTAATTCCTCTTCTGTGTATGCCATAGCATTTTTTTAAAGCGAAAAACTTTCTCCACACCCGCAGGTTCTGTTGGCGTTGGGATTGTTAAATACAAATCCTTTGCCGTTTAAACCTCCTGAATACTCAAGGGTAGTTCCAACAAGATACAAAAAGCTTTTTTTATCTACGACAATCCGCACTTCATTATCTTCAAAAATCTTGTCATTTTCACCCAAAGCTTCATCAAATGTTAGTTCATAGGACAAGCCCGAGCATCCACCACTCTTGACACCAACGCGCACAAAATGTGACTGCGAATCAACGCCGTCTTGTTGCATCATCTGCACCACTTGGTCTCGTGCTTCCGGAGAAACTTTAATCATAGCCTTATTTGGATTAATTCCAAAGTACAAATATACCACATTTCACGATGATACAATAGCAATCCTATTAGGTTTGCTAATAGTACAATAACACATAGCTTCATAGCGCCAGCATATCACAACAAAATACGCTAAGTTTGCGCCATGATTGAAGACCAAAAACCTTCCAAAACTCCATTAGAAGCGCTGGGCGAATTTGCCCTTATCAAACAACTTACAAAAGCCGCACAAGCGAGCTTACCATCAACCAAACTTGGTATTGGCGACGATGCTGCCGTGTTATCTCACGATGGCGAAACCGTTGTGAGTACCGATATGCTTGTCGAGGGTGTTCACTTTGACTTGGGCTATATGCCACTCAAACATTTGGGTTACAAAGCGGTGGTGGTAAACCTGTCGGATATTTATGCGATGAATGCGCAAGCAACACAAGTTCTACTGTCAATTGCGGTTTCAAATCGCTTTATCCTTGAGGCTCTTGAGGAATTGTATGCAGGGGTGCATCTGGCATGCAAAACCTATGGTGTGGATTTGGTAGGTGGCGATACGACTTCATCGAAACAGGGGCTTCAACTATCTGTTACAGCAATAGGTAAAGTGCCCAAAAAAGGGGCTGTACTGCGTAGTGGTGCTAACGAAAATGATTTATTGGTTGTTTCTGGTGATTTGGGCGCTGCGTATATGGGCTTGCAAGTTTTGGCTAGAGAAAACGAAGTATTTAAAGTAAACCCCAATCATAAGCCTGACTTAGCCCCATACACTTATTTGGTAGAGCGTCAACTCAAACCTGAAGCCCGAAAAGATATTGTTTCACTTCTTGAAGTATTGGAAGTCAAGCCAACCTCCATGATTGATATTAGCGATGGATTGTCTTCAGAAGTGCTTCATTTGTGCAAACAAAGTGAATTGGGCTGTAGGGTGTATGAAGAAAAAATCCCATTAGACCCACAGTTTATTTCTGTATGCGAAGAATTTAAAGTTGACAGCACGACTATAGCATTAAGCGGAGGGGAAGACTATGAATTGCTCTTTACCATCAAACAAGAAGACTTTGACAAGATTAAAGGCAATCCAAATCTAAGTGTTATTGGGCACATGACTGCCAAAGGCGACGATGCTAATTTGGTTACGCGTGGCAACGAGGTTATTCCATTAAAAGCCCAAGGCTGGAAGGCGTTTTAGGCGTTCATCAACGCCTCGATTTCGTCTCTAAAGCACTGCTGTTTTACTAGAATCATGCGTTGATTAGGTTTGTTTAATCCCAGTCATCGTATGAGTTTATTCAATAAAATTGTATTTTTAATAAAAATTTAGAGTATGAAACTAACAGCACTTATTGAAAAATCAGAAGACGGCTGGTTTGTTGGGCAATTAGAAGAGTTCCCCGAAGTGCTATCGCAAGGCAAAACACTAAGCGAAGTAAAATCTAACTTATTAGATGCATTAAGCGTATTGGTAGATGCCAATCGTGAAAGTGTAGCGTTTAACAACAAAGGAAAAACCGTTATTCGAGAGCAACTAGAGGTTGTATGAAACGGAGTGATTTTATCAAACACCTTAAAAAGCACAAGTGTATTTTGCACAGAGAGGGTGGTAATCATTCCATTTATAAAAATCAATCGAATCAAAGACAATCTGCCGTTGGCAGACACCGAGAATTGTCAAATCTGCTATGTAAGAAAATCTGCAAGCAACTAGATATCCCAACAATTAAATAGGGCTATGCTACTGTCGCATCAGCGCCTCAATTTCATCAGCATCAATGGGAATATTGCACATTAAATTTACAGGGGCTCGTTTTTCTTGCACCACCACATCGTCTTCAAGGCGTATACCAAAGCCTTCATCGGGGATATAAATACCGGGTTCAACAGTAAAAACCATATTGGCTTGCATGGGTTTGTTAAGAAGTCCGTAGTCGTGGGTGTCTAAGCCCAAGTGGTGTGAGGTGCCGTGCATAAAATACTTTTTATAGGCCTCAGCGTTTTCGGAAACTTCGTTTTTGGTGAGTAGTTTTAAATCAACAAGTGTGCTGCTCATCAGTTTTCCCACTTCTTTGTGGTACTCCTTCCAAAGTGTTCCTGGCACCAATAATTTTGTAGCTTCGTTTTTGACGTTGAGTACGGCATCGTAAACCGCGCGCTGGCGCGTACTAAATCGTCCAGATACAGGTATGGTTCTAGTCATATCGGATGAATAATTACCGTATTCAGCACCCACATCCAAGAGCAGCATATCGCCTTCTTTGCACTCCCGACAATTTTCAATATAATGCAACACATTACTATTGGCGCCCGAAGCAATGATAGGTGTGTAAGCAAATCCTTTGGAGCGGTTGCGTAAAAACTCATGTGCAAACTCTGCCTCAATTTCATGCTCCCAAACGCCTGGTTTTACATAACGCAAAATTCGCCTAAACCCTTTTTCGGTAATATTACAAGCTTGTTGAATATGAGCAATTTCTTCAGGGTCTTTAACGCCTCGTAAGGCTTGTAAAATAAGATTACTTTTTTGAAAAGTGTGGTTTGGAAACAGCTCTTTGCTTCGGGCGATAAAACGATCTTCTCTTGTTTGGGTTTCTACTTTAGCACGGTAATGTTCGTTGGTATTGATGTAGATGTTCTCGGCATTTTTTGCTAAATCCAAAAATGCATTTTCAAATTCATTTGTCCATAAAACGGTTTTTATGCCAGAAACTTTAGTGGCTTCCTCTTTGTTAAGTTTATGCCCTTCCCAAACGGCAATATGCGCATTGGTTTCACGGACAAAAACAATTTCTCGGTGTGCAGGGTTTTCTGCGTCTGGATACAAAATTAGTACAGTTTCTTCCTGGTCTATACCGCTTAAATAAAACAAATCACGGTGTTGCGCAAAAGGCAAGGTGCTATCGGCGCTTATGGGGTAAATGTCATTGGAGTTAAAAACAGCCATGCTGTTGGGTTTTAGCTCTGCCATAAAACGTTGGCGGTGGTGGCTAAAAACAGATGCGGGGAGTGGTGTATATTTCATATCGTAAAGTAAAAAAATTATCTTCACATAAAATTAGAACCATGAAATACATTGTATTACTTCTTGGATTTGCAGTTGCTACAGCTCAGCCACGTCCTACAACAGCTGCTGAAATACGTGAAGCAACAGCTACCATAGACACATTGGTTGCGCAGTCTATGGTGGCAAAATTACCACTAACAAGTATTGGCCCCAGTGTAATGAGTGGTCGTGTTACTGACTTAGCGGTAAACCCAAATGCCACTTATGAGTTTTACGTTGCCTATGCTTCTGGTGGATTATGGTATACCAATAATAATGGCACCACATTCAGGCCTGTTATAGACAACAGCCCCACACAAAATATCGGTGATATTGCCGTGCATTGGCCCACGCATACCATTTATGTGGGCACAGGAGAAAACAATGCTTCCCGATCTTCGTATGCAGGAATTGGAATCTTAAAATCTACAGACAGAGGGGAAAGCTGGCAACATTTGGGGTTAGAAGACGCTCATCATATTGGAAAAATTGAAATTAACCCAAACAATCCTGACGAAGTAATTGTGGGTGCAACAGGTCATCTGTACTCTGAAAATACAACCCGTGGTGTTTTTAAATCTATGGATGGAGGACTAACATGGCAACATACGTTAACATTAGAAAACATAACGGGAATTATAGAAATTACCGTTGCCCCAGAAGACTTTAATATCCAGTATGTTGCGGCTTGGGAAAAAGATCGTAAAGCATGGCATTTTAAAGGAAGTGGAAGTAATTCAGGAATTTATAAAAGTACCGATGCTGGGCAAACATGGCAAAAAAGTACAACCCTAAATAGTGGTTTTCCACAAGGCAAAGGCGTTGGACGCATAGGCTTAGCGGCATTTGATGCAAAAACCATTTACGCAATTGTTGACAATCAAGACAGACGCCCTAGCTCAGCGGAGACCAGAAAAAAATTAACTAAAAAGGATTTTGAAGGGATATCGTTGGAAGCTTTTATGGCAATAGACGTCAAATTGCTAGAGACCTTTCTAAAAGAAAACGGCTTTCCTAAAGAACATTCGGCAAAAAGTATACGCAAAGCTGTTCGAAATGGAGCGCTTAAACCCTCTGATATCGCACTGTATCTAAGCGATGCGAATGCGGATTTATTCGATACGCCTGTTGTTGGTGCACAAGTATATAAAAGTGAAAACGGCGGACAATCTTGGACAAAAACACACGAAGGGTTTTTGGATGATATCTATTACAGTTACGGCTATTATTTTGGGATGATACACGTTGATCCCACAGATAGCAATCGCATATACATATACGGCGTACCCATGCTCACTTCACCCGATGGTGGTAAAACATTCAGCACATTAGACGCACCTAATGCACATGTAGATCACCATGCGCTTTGGATAAATCCAAACAACCCAAAACATCTAATCAACGGAAATGATGGCGGTGTCAATATCAGCTATGACGGAGGCGCAAACTGGATAAAGGCAAATCAGCCTGCTGTAGGACAATTTTATACGGTCTATGCTGACAACCAAAAACCCTATCATGTATATGGTGGTTTGCAAGACAATGGTGTATGGGAAGCACCTCACAATGCGAAAGAAAGCGTAGCATGGCATCAATCCGGACACAATCCTTGGACAAGTATTATGGGAGGCGATGGCATGCAAATTCAAGTAGATAAACGCAACACAAATATCGTTTACACAGGATATCAGTTTGGTAATTATTTTCGAATAAACAAGGAAACAAATAAGCGCACATATATTCAACCAAAGCATAAACTAGGCGAGGCATCACTGCGGTTTAATTGGCAAACTCCCATTTTGCTATCTACACATAACAACGATATACTGTATTTGGGCAGTAATAAACTGCATCGCTCTATGGATAAGGGAGATCAGTGGACAACCATTTCGAACGACCTAACCACTGGAGGAAAAAAAGGGAATGTTCCATATGGCACCATTACTACTATTGATGAGTCTGTTTTTACTTTTGGTCAGCTTGTGGTGGGTTCTGACGACGGACTAATTCATCTTACTAAAGATGGCGGTACTTCGTGGGCGTGTATTAGTAAAACCTTACCCCAAAATTTATGGGTGAGTAGAGTGCAGTTTTCAACACATGACCCATCTCGGATTTATGCGACGTTAAACGGCTACCGATGGGATGATTTTACACCCTACGTGTATATTTCGGAAGATTTAGGTGCAAGCTGGCGCAATATTTCCGCTAACCTTCCCAAGTCTTCTGTAAATGTTATTCGGGAAGATGCAACCCATGAACAATTGCTTTATGTTGGGACAGACAATGGATTATATGTCGGAGTGGATAAAGGCGCTGACTGGTATTTATTTGACGAGAATATTCCACGAGTAGCAGTACACGATTTGTTTATTCAAAAAGAAGAAAACGATTTGCTTGTAGGCACACATGGTCGTTCGATTTATCTATTGGAGTTAGAAGCCGTGCAGCAGTTACCTGAACTGGTAAAACAACCATTTGTCATACTCCAACCCAAAGCTCAAAAGCACAATAAAAGATGGGGGCAAAAAAAAAGAGTTTGGTACGATGCCTTCAAGTCCAAATTTGAATGGACTTTCTTTTCCAAGACTCAATCCGATGGCGTTTGGACGCTTACTTCTGAAAAAGGAGTTGTGGTGTATGAAGAAGCAATTCAGTTATCAAAGGGACTTCAAAAAATTCCCTATGCATTACACATACAGCCAGAAGCGGTTAAATCATTTAATCGAAAACATAAAACAAAGCTTTCCCCAAAAGATGACGGAAACATCTATTTGCCCAAAGGAGCATATACTATTTTGTGGAACGATGAACCGCAAACCTCCTTAATAATAGAGTAGTTTTGTTGGATGTATTTTAAACATTCTGCTTTGGTATCAAACAAAAAAAGTAAAGCTTGTTAAAATCGTACTAAATAACCCAAAACCTTTGGCATTCAGGCGTTCAGCACCTAATTTTGTACCGAACAAATGTTAAAACTATGGGCGTGAACTTATCTTCAACCATTCTTAGAAAAGTAGCCATGGCGCTGTCAGGCATTTTCTTAATGGTCTTTTTGCTACAACACTTTGTCATTAATATTACTTCGGTTTTTAGTGCAGCTACTTTTAATCAGTTTTCACACTTTATGGGGACTAACCCTGTAGTACAGTTTTTACTACAACCGGTCCTTATTTTTGGTGTAGTATTTCATTTTGTTTTGGGATTTGTCCTTGACATTAAAAACAAACGTGCCCGAGGTACGCGATATGCCGTTTATAAAGGAAGCGCAAATGCAAGTTGGGTTTCTCGGAACATGATTATTTCTGGTGCTACAGTATTAGCGTTTTTGGCCCTACACTTTTACGATTTTTGGGTGCCTGAGATGAACTATAAATACGTAGAAGTATTGCCTGAAGACCTTAATCGTTATTACGAAGAATTGGTGCATAAGTTTGAAGACTTAACCCGTGTGGTGCTATACGTGATTTCCTTTTTCTTTCTTGCATTGCATTTGTCACATGGTTTTTCATCTGCATTTCAATCTATGGGTTTCAATAACAAATACACACCTGCTGTAAAGTCTTTTGGAAAACTTTACGCTGTTGGAATTCCATTTGGATTTGCATTCATCGCTATTTTTCATTTTTTAAATCACTAATATGGCAACATTAGACGCTAAAATTCCCAAAGGTCCTATTGCCGAAAAGTGGACCAATCACAAAAACAATATCAATCTTGTAAGCCCAGCAAACAAGCGTCTGATTGACGTTATTGTTGTTGGTACTGGTCTTGCCGGAGGTTCTGCTGCTGCTACACTTGCCGAGTTAGGCTACAACGTAAAAGCATTCTGTTTTCAAGATTCACCCAGACGTGCGCACTCCATTGCAGCACAGGGAGGAATCAATGCAGCAAAAAACTATCAAGGTGATGGTGACTCCGTGCACCGCTTGTTTTATGACACTGTAAAAGGAGGCGACTACCGTTCTCGCGAAGCCAATGTACACCGCTTGGCAGAGGTATCCACCAATATTATTGACCAATGTGTGGCACAAGGCGTTCCTTTTGCCCGAGATTATGGCGGTTTGTTAGACAACCGTTCGTTTGGTGGGGTGTTGGTTTCCAGAACATTTTATGCCAAAGGACAAACAGGTCAGCAGTTGCTTTTGGGTGCATATTCTGCCATGAATCGTCAAATTGGACGCGGAAAAATTAAAATGCATAGCCGTCACGAAATGCTAGACCTTGTAAAAGTGGATGGCAAAGCGCGAGGGATTATCACACGAAATTTGGTGACTGGGGAAATAGAACGTCATGCCGCGCATGCGGTTGTTATTGCTTCGGGCGGATACGGCAACTTGTTTTATTTGTCCACCAATGCTATGGGAAGTAACGTTACAGCAGGATGGAAAATTCATAAGCAAGGAGCTCATTTTGCAAATCCCTGCTTTACACAAATCCACCCAACATGTATTCCTGTTTCAGGCGACCACCAATCTAAATTAACATTGATGTCTGAATCGCTACGAAATGACGGGCGTATTTGGGTACCCAAAAAGAAAGAGGACGCTAAAGCAATTCGTGATGGGCAATTAAAACCCACCGATTTGGCAGAAGAAGACCGCGACTATTATTTGGAGCGTCGTTATCCTGCTTTTGGAAACTTAGTACCTCGAGACGTCGCGTCGCGTGCAGCAAAAGAACGCTGTGACGAAGGCTATGGCGTGAACAAAACAGGTGAGGCCGTATTTCTAGATTTCGCAGCTGCTATTGAGCGTTACGGAAAAGAAAAAGCTCACGTAAAAGGCTTGGACGAAAACGACACAGTACTCGTTGAAAAGTTAGGAAAACAAGTTGTTAAAGCAAAGTATGGAAACTTATTCCAGATGTATGAGAAAATCGTAGATCAAAATCCGTACGAAACGCCTATGATGATTTATCCAGCGGTACATTATACCATGGGTGGCGTTTGGGTAGATTATAACCTTATGACCACTGTTCCAGGTTGTTTTGCCATCGGCGAAGCCAACTTCTCCGATCACGGGGCAAACCGATTGGGAGCATCGGCTTTGATGCAAGGATTAGCAGATGGTTATTTTGTGTTGCCGTATACCATTGGAGATTATTTGGCAGACGATATTCGTACCGGACCGATTTCTACAGCTTCGCCAGAATTTGAAGAAGCGGAACAACGTGTACAGACTCAAATAGATGCATTTATCAACAATAAAGGCACAAAAACAGTGGATTATTTCCACCGCAAATTGGGTAAAATTATTTGGAATAAATGCGGAATGTCACGTAATGAGACAGCGCTTAAAGAAGCCATGGCTGAGGTAAAAGCACTCCGTGAGGAGTTTTACAAAGATGTATTTGTCCCTGGAACAGCAGATTCATTTAACGAGCCATTGGCAAAAGCACTCCGTGTTGCGGACTTTTTAGAATTGGGTGAATTATTTGCCAAAGATGCGTTAGTGCGTACGGAATCTTGTGGAGGTCACTTTAGAGAAGAATCTCAAACTCCTGAAGGAGAAGCACTTCGTGATGATGATAATTTTACTTTTGTCTCTGCTTGGGAATACAAAGGGGAACCTAGTGATGCGAAACTTCATAAAGAAGCATTGAACTACGAAAATATTGAACTTAAAACACGATCGTATAAATAGGCAATAGTGAATAGGCAATAGTTAAAAGATGACACACATTCAATCATATAAAGATTTGTTGATTTGGCAAAAAGGGGTGGCCTTGGTCAAATCAGTTTACCTATTGTGTGAGCAATTACCGAAAGAAGAAGTTTACGGTTTGCAAAGCCATATGAAACGTGCCGCTATTTCTATTCCTTCTAATATTGCTGAAGGCTACGGACGAAATTATACGCAAAACCATGTTCAATTTTTACGAATAGCACGCGGCTCATTACTTGAGTTGGAAACCCAACTCATTATTTCTAAAGAGCTAAAATTAGTTGGAAACAAATTGTACCAAAAAGTACAAGGGTTAATTACAGAAGAAAATAAAATGTTAAATGCCTTTATAAAGTCAATAAGCAAGCTAAAATAGCTATTGCCTATTGTCTTTTGGCTAATAAACGAGATGATGAAACTGACATTAAAAATTTGGCGTCAAGAAAACGCTACCGCAAAAGGAAGTATGCAAACCTATTCGTTGGACGGAGTTTCTCCAGATATGTCATTTTTGGAGATGATGGATGTGCTAAACGAACAGCTCATGTCGCAGGGCATAGACCCAGTAGCATTCGACCACGATTGTCGTGAAGGCATTTGTGGATCTTGCTCTATGTTTATTAACGGGGAAGCACACGGACCAGATAGACTCGTTACCACATGCCAACTGCATATGCGTAAATTCAAGGACGGTGACACCATTCATATTGAACCGTTTCGTGCGCAACCGTTTCCCGTAATTAAGGATTTGGTAGTTGATCGTTCTGCTTTTGATCGTATCCAACACGCTGGCGGCTTTGTCTCCGTGAATACTTCTGGAAACACCCAAGACGCAAATGCCATCCCAATTGAAAAAGCAGATGCCGATAAAGCATTTGACGCAGCTACTTGTATTGGTTGTGGTGCATGTGTCGCAACTTGTAAAAATGCATCCGCTATGCTGTTTGTTTCAGCAAAAGTTTCTCAGTATGCGCTATTGCCACAAGGGCAAGTAGAAGCTACGGATCGTGTATTAAATATGGTCAAGCAAATGGACGATGAAGGCTTTGGAAACTGTACCAATACAGGTGCGTGCGAAGTAGAATGTCCAAAAGGAATTTCACTGGAAAACATTGCTCGCATGAACCGGGAATATCTCTCGGCGAATGTGAAGGGTTAAAGCGGCGAACTCACCATCCATTGAACGCCAAAAGCATCGGTGCACATCCCCCAACACGAACTCCAAAAGGTTTCCGCTATTGGTATCAGGACAGCTCCACCTTCTGAGAGACCATTAAAAACACGGTCGGCTTCTTTTCTGTTTTCGACATGTAACGAAACAGCATAATTATTTCCTTGCACAAATCTTGCGCAAGCATCTCCAGCAGCATCGCTTCCCATTAGGGTAACATTTTCGTTGAGCGGTAGTGTGCAGTGCATAATGCGGTTGTGGAATTCTTCCGCTACTTGGTGCATCCCTGTATTTGGTGGCGCATCGGCATATGTTAACGATTCAGACAATTCGCTTTTTAAAACTTTTGCATAGTGCGCAAATGCCTCTGCACAATTGCCATTGTAGTTGATATAAACATGTAAAGTTTTCATAATGATAAGATTTAGATTCATTCAAACCTACAAAAATTCTATTTTTATACAATGAAAACCCTTCATACCGCCTTACTTCAAACCAACTTGCATTGGCACAACCCTGCTGAAAATCAATTCGTATTTGAGCAGCTTATAGCGAAATTACCTAAAGCTGTGAGCCTTATCATACTCCCAGAAATGTGGGCTACGGGCTTTACGATGACACCCGCCGAAGTTGCTGAACCTATGAGCGGCAGCTCTGTTGCGTGGATGCAGTACATGGCAAAACAACATAACGCAGCCGTTTGCGGAAGCCTTGCCATTAAAGAAAAGGATGTCTTTTACAACCGCTTTATTTTTGCACATCCAAATGGGAAATTAGACACCTATGACAAAGCACACCCCTATACGTCATCTGGCGAAGCACGGGTTTACAAAGCCGGAGTAGAAAGTGTGTTGATTGATTATGCAGGTTTTCGCATTCGTCCGTTGGTGTGTTACGATTTGCGTTTTCCTGTTTTTGCACGAAATACAGACCATTACGATCTGCTTATTTGTGTAGCCAATTGGCCTGAGGCGCGTATTCAAGCGTGGAACACATTATTACGTGCGCGAGCTATAGAAAATATGGCATTTTCAGCGGGAGTTAATCGGGTTGGGAAAGATTCGTACCGTCTCCAATATTCAGGTGCGTCTGCGGCATATAATGCCCTTGGGGATGAGCTGGCTTTTGCAGAAGCATCGGAGTCTGTAGTCTTAGTTGAATTTGATAAAAAGGAACTCTACAACCTGCGAGAAAAACTACCATTCTTGGAAGATCGCGATGATTTTACTCTAACATAAATTGCTCTTGTAATTCCCAATTGGCTCGCACGTCGAGTAAGGGAGGAAAGTGATATACCGCTTCGGGTTTTTTGCCCTCCAAATAATTACCGGTATCCCACTTGCCATTCGCGTTCTCATCTACTCGAATACGCACGTAGTATTTGCTTGGTTGTAAGTATGCAAACCTATACAAGCCGCGTTCCTCTTTGATATACTTACTGCGAATAATCTCCTCTTTTTCGTTAGTTATATCAATAAAAATGGGATAGGAAGGCACATTGCCTAAACGCAATGATAGATTGCCATAATCTACCCTACTTTTTGTGTTTAAGGAAACTGAAAGACTATCGTTTGAGACATCAAAAAAATCTGTTACAGTTCCGGGGAGAAGTTCGAGTTGATATTTCTCGTTTGGAAAAACATCAAACATTACATGTAACTCATGCATGCCTTTTTGAGAAATTGTAAAAGGCACCAAAGTGGAATCTTTGGCACGTAAGCTCATGGAGTCTTGCACATACTGTTTAATGGGTGTATTGGCGATAAGTTTAAGGGTGTCTGTAAGGTCTAACGTGCCTCTAGGCTCATAAGAGACTTGCAACGAATCGGGTGCTGCTTTTCGCACTCGAAAAGCATAATCCATCGACATGGTGTCGTGACGCAATGTAAAACGCAGCGAGTCCGTGTCTATCCCCTTATACCAATAATATAACGTATCAGCTTCCTTGTCGCGTGACACCACCGAAGTAAAGCTATCACCAACTTGTTCGTTAAGTTCAATTGTAATCGCATCATTTCCTTTGTATCCAAACCCCACACGCTGCTCACCTGCTTGATAAGCTTTTCCAAAGTCAAATGCCAACTCTTCTTTAAAAAGAGACAATTGAAAAAGACTGTCGTTTGGTAGGGTTATGACGTGTTGTATAGCATCAACTTTATCTACTGAAGGATCAAACACATAATTTTTAGACACGTCTTTTACAGCAGCCAAAAGATACGCTCCTGCTTTCAGATTGGGAATCGAAAATTCAATTAAACTATCGAGGGTATTGGTGTAATAAAGAGGTTTGTTTTTGTAAATAACTGAGTCAGTAAAGGTGCTGTCTACAGGGTAAAGCATGACCGAAACAAAGGATTCAGGAGAACGTGCAATAGCATCAGAAATAGTGCCACGTACAGTTAACGAATCAATGGCTGGGCCAGACGAAAATACGTAAGAGAAAAATGAAAACGGATTGCCTTCATTGTTATCTATGACACTTTCTCCAAAATTGAAGGTGTAGGTGGTATTAGGCGCCAGCGAATCTAAAAATGCGATTTCAATATATTTTGCGGCTTGACTTTGAGGAGAAATCACATATGCAGTTTGTTCTAATGGAGGTGAAACCACCAGCTGTTCGTTTATTTTTTCCAGTTTGATGTATTCATCAAAATAAATACGAACGCGATCTTGCTTGAAGTTTACGTTTCGCTGTGGTGGATCTGCTCGTAACACTACAGGAGGCGTTTCGTCTTCTGGACCACCAGTAGGCGAACCACGACGGGCACACTGCATAAACACACTGCAAATAAGTAATGAAACAAAAAGCCGTTTTAGCATGACACAAAATAACGACTATTTTCTTGCTTACGGAAGGATGTTTTGTGCAAACGCCATTCCCATCACAGAAATTTTATCGCAAGCACCGTTAAGCAGAATATTCCCGCAAGCCGTTAGGGTTGCGCCCGTGGTGATGACATCATCAACCAGTAACAAATGCTTGTACTCTTTTCTGGGTTGAATAGAAAAGGCGTTTTTTACCTCTTCCCAACGAGATTCGCGAGACATATGCACGAGTGTTCTAGTTTGATTTTTCCGTAATAATAGGTGGTCTAAAAAGGGAACATCCAGTCGGGTTGCCCTGTATTGTCCAAAGCCGGTAACTTGATTAAAGCCTCACTTTCGTTGTCTGGAGTGGTGTAGCGGTACGGGAACTATGCCATCGCATTGCAAAACGGGATGCTCTTTTGGAAGAAGCTCTGCGCTCTGTTGCGCCATCCAATGGGCTATTCTCTTCTTTCCCTGATATTTTAGGGCATGGATAAGTGCCTGAATGGGTGATTGCTCCAAAAAATAAAACGGCGCGTATGCTCCCTCTAAAGGAAGGTATTGGCGTAGTAACAGCTTAAGTGCATTGTTTTGTTGATGCTCAAAATAGGTTTTTGGAAGCTGTGTAGAACAGCTTACACAAAGCCATTTTTGTTCTAAAGCAAGTGGCTGTTTGCAATTCCAACAGCACTGCGGCAACCAAACGGAAAGCAAATCATTAAGCATAGGCTAAGGTTCCAAAAGGGGTACGGTGTAAATTAGTAAACTTATACTATTTTTGCCCCATGGCAGACCAAGATTTGTTTAAAAAAGTATTGTCCCATGCCAAAGAGTATGGGTTTGTATTTCCTTCAAGTGAAATTTACGACGGCCTTAGTGCTGTATATGATTACGGTCAGCAAGGTGTTGCCCTGAAAAAAAACTTGCGCGAGTATTGGTGGAAAGCCATGGTGCAGCTCAATGATAATATTGTAGGCTTAGATGCGGCCATTTTAATGCATCCCACCACGTGGAAGGCATCGGGCCACGTGGATGCTTTTAATGACCCACTTATTGATAACAAAGATTCCAAAAAACGTTACCGCGCCGATGTGTTAGTTGAGGATTATGTTGGAAAACTGGACACCAAAATCGAAAAAGAAGTTAAAAAGGCGGCCAAGCGTTTTGGCGATGCATTTGACAAAGCACAATTTTTGAGTACCAATCCGCGAGTAGTAGGGTATAAGGAAAAAGGGGACGCCATTTTAAAGCGCTTGGGAAAATCGTTAGAAAACGAAGATTTGGTAGACGTAAAAGCTCTCATTGAAGAATTAGAGATTTCGTGCCCTTTGTCAGGATCGAAAAATTGGACAGAAGTCAAGCAATTTAACCTGATGTTTGGCACCAAATTAGGCGCTTCTGCTGAAAGTGCAACGGAATTGTATTTACGTCCAGAAACGGCACAAGGAATTTTTGTAAACTTCTTAAATGTGCAAAAAACAGGGCGCATGAAACTGCCATTTGGTATTGCCCAAACGGGGAAAGCGTTCCGCAATGAAATCGTTGCACGCCAGTTTATTTTCCGTATGCGTGAGTTTGAACAAATGGAAATGCAGTTTTTTATTCCTCCTGGAACACAAAAAGAGTGGTATGCACACTGGAAAGAAACACGCCTAAAATGGCACCATTCGTTTGGATTGGGAGCAGAGAATTACCGTTTTCATGACCACGAAAAATTAGCACACTACGCAGATGCAGCTTGTGATATCGAGTTTCGTTTCCCGTTTGGCTTTAAGGAATTGGAGGGGATTCATTCAAGAACAGACTTTGATTTGAGCAGTCACGAGGAATTTTCAGGTAAAAAACTACAGTATTTTGATCCTGATCGACAAGAAAACTATGTGCCTTATGTGTTGGAAACTTCGATTGGTTTAGACCGATTATTCTTGGCAGTTTTTTCAAATGCCTTACAAGAAGAAACACTTGAAGATGGTTCTTCTCGTACCGTATTGCGTTTGCCTGCTGTGGTGGCACCTACCAAAGTAGCGGTATTGCCTTTGGTCAAAAAAGACGGGCTTCCTGCTATTGCCAAGAAATTGGCCGATGAACTAAAATGGGACATGACGGTATCTTATGACGAAAAAGATGCAGTTGGTCGTCGTTACAGACGCCAAGATGCGCTAGGAACGCCATTTTGTATTACGGTAGATCATCAAACGGTGGAAGACCAAACGGTAACCCTTCGCTATCGTGATACCATGGCACAAGAACGTTTGACCATGACTGAAGCAAAAGCAAAAATCAGCGAAGCGACCGCTTTTGAAAACTGGCTTAAGGAAATTTAAAATCTTTTCCCAATCGATATACCAAAACGCCCATGGGCTTCTGGTTGATTATGATCTTCTGTTTCTCTATTGATAAAATAGCGCCCAACTCCGGCAAATAACTCAAATGTTAATCCATTTTGATTAACCCATTTTTTACCCAACCCCACGCCCATAGAAAATTGAAATTCATTAGAGTTGCTGCTACTTTCTTCATCAAAATCAACAGTTGAAAATGAGCTAAAAGCCTCAACAAAAAGTCCGTTAGCTCCGTAATCTTTTCTGTTTAAGAAATAGAATCGGTAGTAAGGAGTAATTGAAAAATTTTGCTTGGTAAATTCAGCATCACCAAAATTCACAAACAAGGATACGCCATAGCCGTTAGACTCACTTAGAAGCCTTTCGTAAGCAATACTAAGTGCGGGCTGTACAATTAAATCAAGTGCATTAAGCCGAATCTCATTTTTTTCAAACAGTTCAACTTCCTCAAATTGATTTACGTTTTTATAAACGTTTATATCTTCCTCATAACCTTGGGAATAACTACAGAAAATTCCAAGTGAAAAAAAAACAGGCGACAAGTACTTTATTCATAATTATAAGAATTGGTTATGTCAAATATACATAAATTTTAACCCTTAGTTTGTATTTTAGCAGTCATGCAAATCATCTCATACAACGTTAATGGAATTCGTGCTGCGCTTAACAAAGGCTTTTTGGACTGGTTAAAAGCAGCTTCCCCAGATGTCCTTTGCTTACAAGAAACAAAGGCACGTCCCGAACAGCTCGATCTTTCGGTTTTTGAGAATGCGGGCTATCCGTATCACTATTGGTTTTCGGCTCAAAAGAAAGGCTACAGTTCTGTGGCAATTTTGTGTAAGGAAAAACCCAAGAATGTGGCATATGGAACGGGCATTGACTATATGGATTTTGAGGGGCGCAATTTGCGCGTAGATTTTGACAATGTTTCTGTCATGAGTTTGTATTTGCCTTCTGGAACCAACCCCGCCCGTTTGGAGTATAAGTTTACGTACATGGACGACTTTCAATCCTACATAACAAACCTAAAAAAAGAAATTCCAAACCTAGTTATTTGTGGCGATTATAATATTTGTCATGAAGCCATAGATATTCACGATCCTGTACGCAATGCAAAAGTTTCGGGTTTTTTGCCCGAAGAACGCACGTGGCTAGATGGTTTTATTCAAAGCGGTTTTGTGGATTCTTTTCGGCATATAAATAAAGAGCCTCACCAATACAGTTGGTGGAGCTACCGTGCCAATTCCCGTGCCAATAACAAGGGCTGGCGCATTGACTACGCCATGGTTTCTGAGCCTTTAAAAAACAATATCGAACGTGCCTTTATCCTTCCCCAAGCTGTCCACTCTGACCACTGCCCCGTCGGCGTAACACTTGCAATCTAACAGATGAAATACACAACTATTCCGCACACCGACATTCGGGTGAGCAAAATTTGCCTAGGTACCATGACTTGGGGCAATCAAAACACACAAGAAGAAGGCTTTGAACAAATGGATTACGCCCTAGAGAAAGGGGTGAATTTTTTTGACTCAGCCGAATTGTATCCCGTGCCTGCAAATGTAGAAACCTATGCCGATACGGAGCGCATTATAGGCCATTGGTTTACTCAACGAAAAAACCGAGATAAGGTGGTGTTGGCAACCAAAATTGCGGGACCGGGTGCTTATACTGCCCACATCCGAACTACGGGCTTTACCCCCGATAGCCTTCGTGAGGCATTGGAAGGAAGCTTGATGCGCTTAAAAACAGACTACATAGACCTATACCAATTGCATTGGCCCGAACGCAACGCTAATTTTTTTGGAAAACGAGATTATACACAAGACGAAAATGAGCAATGGGAAATCAATTTTCAGCAAATATTAGAAACGCTAGATGGTTTTATAAACGAAGGAAAAATAAAACACATTGGACTATCAAATGAAACGCCATGGGGCGCAATGAAGTATTTAACCCTTTCTGAACACAAAAACCTTCCCCGAGCGAAAACGATTCAAAACCCGTACTCCTTACTCAATCGTACTTTTGAAGTGGGAAATGCAGAGGTTTCGCATCGGGAGCAACTGGGGTTATTGGCTTACTCACCCTTAGCCTTTGGTGTTCTTTCTGGAAAATACCGCGGTGGAAATCTTCCTGAAAAAAGTAGGTTAAAATTATTCCCACGGATGAAAAGATACAGTGGAAATGAAGCCGTAGCTGCTACGGAAGCCTATGCTAAAATTGCCGAAAAGCATCGGTTATCACTCACGCAATTGGCATTGGCGTTTGTTACCGATCGCCCTTTTGTTACGTCTAATATTATCGGTGCTACAACAATGGAACAGCTAGCTGAGAATATTGCTACTGCAAACGTTACGTTATCGGATGAAATTTTAGCAGAAATAGATGCGGTGCATAATCAAATACCCAATCCTGCGCCTTAAAACAAATGCGTCACTACTTCTTGAATGGTAGCCAACCGAATAAGTTCTAAGCCTTTAGGCGCTGTGGTTACTTTTTGCGCCACTACCATACGTTCAAAACCCAATTTTGTAGCTTCTTGCATGCGTTGTTCCATTTTGGGAACGTTGCGCAACTCGCCCGAAAGCCCTACTTCGGCAGCAAACGTATAGCCTTTGGGAATGGCCACGTCCAAACTGCTAGACAGAATGGCAACCATAACGGCCAAATCTAACCCTGGATCGTCTAAGCGAATGCCGCCCGCAAGGTTTAGAAACACATCTTTTGACCCCAATTGAAAACCGGCGCGTTTTTCAAGCACTGCAAGTAGCATGTTTAGGCGTTTATTATCAAATCCTGTACTGCTACGCTGCGGCGTGCCATAGACTGCAGAGCTTACAAGTGCTTGCGCTTCAATCAGCATGGGTCTAATACCTTCAACAGTAGTGCCAATAGCGTGTCCGCTAAGCCCAGCGCTTTCCGAAGAAATAAGCAGTGCACTGGGGTTGGCAACAGGCAAAAGGCCTTCTTGTGCCATGGTATAAATGCCGAGTTCGGCAGTGGTACCAAAACGGTTTTTGTGAGCGCGTAAAATGCGATATACATGATTTCTGTCGCCCTCAAAATGAAGTACGGTATCTACCATGTGTTCCAATACTTTTGGTCCGGCTATAGCTCCGTCTTTGGTGATATGCCCCACCAGAAAAACAGGTGTTTGGGTGTTTTTGGCAAATTGGATCAATTCTGCCGTACAAGCACGAATTTGTGACACACTTCCTGCAGTGCTGTCAATAACATCGGAGTGCAAGGTTTGTATGGAATCAATAACGACAAGTGCCGGCTGGAGTTTCCCCAAATGATGTAAAAGCGACTGCGTATGCGTTTCGGCAAGTAAATAACATTCGCTACTTTCTTCGGTTACGCGTGCACTACGCAATTTGATTTGCTGTTCGCTTTCCTCGCCTGAAACATAAACTACTTTCCCTTTTAGAGAAAGGGCAACTTGTAACAGCAATGTAGACTTTCCAATTCCGGGTTCTCCACCAACAAGCATTATAGCGCCAGGAACAATACCACCCCCCAATACACGATCTAGCTCGGTGTCACCCGAAAATAAGCGTTGAATCGCATCTATGGCCACATCTTGAATACGTACGGGACTTGCTTTAACAGGAGCAGTTTTTTCGCTTTGCCATGCAGGAGTTTTTGGGTTGTCCAACACTTCTTCTTGAAGTGTGTTCCAACTTTTACAAGAGCTACATTGCCCTTGCCATTGGGCGTGTTGGTGACCACAATGTGTACAGAAAAATGCTTTTTTGACTTTTGCCATTGGACGAAGCTACTTATTTTTTAGAAAAAATAGGGAGCAGTAAAAAAGAAAGGCTGCCAAATACCACAACCATCAGGGTTTGTCCTGTCCACATCACCCATCCAAAAGCTAACGCCTGAGTGTATGGAATATCAAAAGCCTGTAGCACTGCAGCTACAGCCAACGGATATAATCCGATTCCGCCATTGGTAGCAGACATCGCAAAACCTCCGGCAATAAAAGCGGGAATAATAGCCGAAAGAGATAGTCCGCTTGTTTCGGGAAGCGCAAAAGTGACCACCCAAAACATCATCAAGTACATGAGCCAAATAAATAAGGTATGTCCTATAAATGCCCATTTGTTTTTCATGGTACTCACCGATAACATTCCCGTCCAAAGCCCATTAAAAAAATCAACTATTTTTATTGCCCATGCTTTTTGAGAACGTTTCAGTTTTCGAATGCATACAAAAAACAACAACAAAGCTCCTGCCACCCAAAACAATGAATAGGTGTTGAAAGTTGGATTTCCAATGACCTCTAAGAGCAGTTCGCGTTGGAGCAAAAAGCCAAAACCGATAAAGGAAAACAATAAAATTAGGTCGATAATACGTTCGGTTACTATGGTGCCAAATCCTTTTTGGAACGGAACATCGGAATATGTTGCCAATGCGGTAGCCCGCAAGACTTCTCCAGAGCGCGGGATACCTAGATTTGAGAAATAGGAGATCATCACAGTTAAGGTTCTAAGAAAAAACGAAGGTTGATAGCCAAGGGGTTTGAGTAGAAAATTCCAGCGATAGGCACGCGACAAGTGGCTAAGTGCGCCAAAAACCAACGATAAAAACACATATTTTAAATCGGCTTGTTTAATGGCTGCAAAAATTTGGGCGCGATCTTCTTCAGAGGTATTGGCAAACGAATAATAGACCAAATAAAGCCCAAGCCCTAAAGGAACAATATTTTTAAGGAGCTTTAGGAATTTAGACATGGAGTTAGTCCAGGGTGTTGGTAGAGGTGTTTGGAAAAATTAAGGTAGGCGCAAATGATTTTGCTTCTTCAAATGGAAGGGCAGCGTAGCTGATTATTATGACAATATCTCCTTTTTGCACTTTTCGGGCAGCAGGTCCATTTAAGGTGATTTCGCCCGAGTCAGCCAAACCTTCGATAACGTATGTTTCAAGTCGCTCACCGTTGTTTACATTTACCACCTGTACCTTTTCGCCTGCAATGATATTAGCTGCATCCATCAGGGTTCTGTCAATGGTAATGCTACCTATATAATCTAACGCTGCACCGGTTACGGTAACGCGATGAATTTTGGATTTTAAAACCTCAATTTCCATGTCGCAAATGTACTTATTTTAATGCGATATTATCAATCAATCTAACCCCTTCTACAGTAGTCGCTACAAAGATGCGTTGCTTTTTCTTGGTATTTACTTCATAAACTTCTTTTAGGGTGTCCTCGTTCACACACAAAGCATAGTGGAGGGTAAATGTAGGATGCTTGCCAAACGCATGCGCAATATGAGAGTAGATAGCAGCCTTTTGTAATCCATTAGTAACGCAATATTTCAGCGTATTGTAAATAAAACCCGCTTCTTTCCTTGTCTTTTTTGACAGTAATTCGTTTCGCGAACTCATAGCAAGTCCGTTAGCTTCTCGAACAATAGGACATGGCACAACAGCTGTGGAAATGTCTGCTGTTTTTACCCAATTAGTGATGATTTGTAGTTGTTGAAAATCTTTTTCCCCAAAATAAGCGCGATGAGGCTTAATAGCTTCAAATAGCTTAGACACAATGGTAATAACACCCTCAAAATGACCTTCCCTGTCTTTCCCCTCCATTTCTGTATTGAGCCCATTAAACAGGTATTTTGTTGCTGTCACCTTTTCTGGATACATTTCTTTTGTGGAGGGAGCAAAAATGTGAATGCTTGGATCTATTTGATGTATGGCTTTCACATCTTCCATTAGACGTTCAGGGTATTTATCTAAATCAGAGGAGTTATTAAATTGGGTTGGATTTACAAAAATGGTTACCCAAACATATTCATTTTCTTGTTGTGCTTTCGTAATAAGAGCAAGGTGTCCTTGATGTAATGCGCCCATGGTGGGCACCAGGCCGCACGTATATGCCTGCTGTTTATGACGTGTCGTATAAACCTCTTTTAAATTACGATATAGTGGCATAGCTTGTGCACAAACTGGTTAAGGGCAAAAGTCGTGTAAATTTTTAGTAAATTTGCGTTTTAATCCACAAATACGACTTGCGCGTTTATGAAAGACAAAAAGATATTATACATATCATCAGAAGTCGTGCCCTATCTTCCACATAGTGAACTTTCTAATTTGGCCTTTGAAATCCCAAAAATGGTTAACGATCGTGGAGGTCAAACACGTATTTTTATTCCTAAATATGGATTAATTAATGAACGACGTCATCAACTACATGAAGTAATTCGTCTTTCAGGAATGAATTTGGTGGTCAATGACATAGACATGCCACTGATTATTAAGGTAGCTTCTATTCCAAAAGAACGCATGCAAGTTTACTTTATTGACAACGAAGACTACTTTAAAGGACGCGGGTTGTATGCTGACGAAAGTGACAAACTATATCCTGATAATGAAGAACGCGCAATTTTCTTTGCTAAAGGCGTTATCGAAACGGTAAAAAAATTGAATTGGTCGCCCGATATTATTCATGTTCAAGGATGGATTGCGGCCTTGGTACCACTGTATTGTAAATTTTATTACAAAGACGAGCCGCTGCTTGCCAACACCAAAATTGTAACATCTTTCTTTGCGCCTCCTTTCGAAGGGAAGTTAAAAGGAGATTTGTTTTCAAAAATAGCTTTTGATGGTATCGAAGCTGATCACATGATGAACTTAAAAAACCCCTCACTTGACGAAATGCTTTCCAATGCAGTAAATCATTCAGATGGTATCATTTTTGCCAGCGATAATGTTAGTGAGGCAGTTAAAAAGACAGCTTATGACTCTGCAAAACCAATCTTAGAATTGAGTAAAGAATCCGATGTTCTTGAAGCCCACGAAAACTTTTACCAGACCGAATTTTAATACCCAGATGATTAAAAAATTTCTCCCCATTGCACTTTTGCTTGTCCTGGCATCTTGTGATAAAAAATTTAAAGAAATAGGCGCTGATGTGTTGCCTTCTAACCCTATTCAAGGGAGTAAAGCACTTTACCCGGTCAAGGTATCGCATACCTTAATCAATGATGTACAAACAAATGCGGGTTCGCTGTTACAACTTGGCCAACGACAAGATAAGTTGTTTGGAACTACCTCGGCTGCTATAGTCTCTCAGTTTAATCTAAGTTCTTACGCGCCTTTTTTTGGCGCTTTTACGCACCAACGTGAAATAGACAGTACTTTTAATGAAATGGAAACCGTCACGGATGTGTGGCTTGAAATACCATTTTACACCAATCAAAACGATGCGGACGGCGATGGACTAATTGATCTTTATGATATAGATGATTCTGACATAAACAGCGATTCTGATGGAGACGGCGTTAGCGACATTAATGAGCTAAATAATGGTACTGATCCTACTAACCCTGATACCGATGGAGATGGAACTCCAGATGGTGAAGACACTGAAACCGTAAATCCAAATCCAGACAAAAAATGGTATGCTATAGATTCTCTTTTTGGAAATAGAGAGGCAACTTTCCATGTGGAAATAACCAAGCTTAACTACTTTTTACGCCAATTAGATCCAGCTCAAAATTTTGAACAATTTCAGCCCTACTATTCGGACTTTGATATTGCTTCTCATAAAGAACAACTACTTGGAAGTGGGAGTGTTCAATTGGATTTCAATGAAATTGTTGTTGAAGGTGAAAATGCTCAAAACTTGACACCAAGGCTGCGCGTACCTTTAGATAAAACTATTTTTCAACAACTTATTATTGATAAAGAGGGAGCTACTGAACTATCTACAGCAGAACTTTGGCAAAATTACTTCAAGTCTATTTCCATAGAGACACGTGATTTTAGCGCGCCACTACTTATGTTACTGAATTTTAACGGGATGGTTATTAGAGTTGCCTATACGTATAAATCAGAAGACACAGAGGCGGACCCTGTTGAAATTGTAGATAAAGACTCAGAATTTTTAATCAATGCTGGGGGTCTAAAATTTAATACTGTTACAAAAACATCTGTAGCAGCTCCAGAACTTAACAATATTGTTTCGGCAGTTGCTCCTGCTCAAATCGCTTTGAGTGGCGGACTAGGAAGCGTAGCTACTATTACCCTTTTTGAAGACAATGAGGTGTTGGAGGCAATTAAAGGGCAGCATTGGCTACTTAACGAAGCAAACCTTACTATGTATGTAGATAAGCAAGCCGTTGAGCAATATAGTTTATCACTTCCCGAACGCTTGTATTTGTACAATGCCAATACCAACGCACCCATCATAGATTATTTAGAAGACGGAACATCTACAAGTACATTAAGCAAGCTAGTGTATGGAGGATTTCTACTAGAGGAAGATGAAAAGCAATACTATAAGATTCGATTAACGAGTCATTTGCGCAATCTAATCAAGAATGATTCGATTAACGCGCCTTTGCGATTATCACTCATCAATACCCTCAGTAATCAAGGAAATGTGCCGATGGCAAAAGTGGAAAATTCAACATTGGCTAAAATTCCCTCTAGTACAGTTTCATCACCAAAATCAGCTGTACTCATAGGGCCAAGCCCAACAGATCCAGTACTTGCGGATCTTAAATTGCAGCTGGAGGTATTCTACACGGAGATTAACTAAACCCTTAATTTTTCGTAAAACATACAGAAGGGTAAAATTTGTATTTTTAAAATTCCCTAAAATTTAAAAATATGATAGATGGACTACTTATTCTTGCTGTTACATTCCTTGCTTTACTTGCCTTAAATTATGTTTCAATACGCGCATTTAAACTTCCGAAACAAAAACGGGAGCGGTTGCGTAAAATCTCATTAATCATCTATGCTCTTTTTATTGTCTTCTTAGGGTTGTTTAATATAATTGAAGAGAATAATACTATTTTCGGCTGGGGGCAAATTCTTATCGGAGTAGCTTTCTTTTTAGCAGACAAATACGATAGGAAAAGAAAAAACCTATAGCTCTTTCCGTAGCCGCGCCACGGGAGCACCAATCATTTCGCGATATTTCGCCACGGTTCTGCGTGCGATAGGATAGCCTTTTTCATTCATGATATTCATCAGTTGCTCATCGGTAAGGGGACTGGTTTTGTCTTCAGCAGCAATGGCATCGCTCAAGGCTTTTTTTACCTCAATAGTCGAAACGTCTTCACCTGCAGAATTGGTAATGCCCTCAGAAAAAAACCATTTTACCAACTTGGTGCCATAAGGGGTATCCACATATTTGCTGTTGGCAACACGAGAAACAGTTGAAATGTCCATATCGATACGGTCTGCAATATCTTTTAGAATCATAGGTTTTAGCTTATGTTCATCGCCTGTAAGAAAATAGTCATGCTGAAAATCCATGATGGTTTTCATGGTTTCATAAAGCGTGTGTTGCCGTTGTTTTATGGCATCAATAAACCAACGTGCAGCATCTAGTTTTTGCTTGATAAATTGTACCGCTTTTTGCTGTTCTTTACTTTTCTTGTTGGCTTCCTTATAGCCCGATAGCATGTTGCGATACTCAGAGGAAACATGTAATTCTGGTGCATTGCGTCCATTTAGCATAAGATTTAGCTTTCCATCAATTAACTGAATGGTAAAATCTGGTACGATTTGCGCATTCATTTTGGTATCACTCCCATATGCCGCACCAGGTTTTGGATTGAGTTTTTCAATTTCGTACATGCAGTCTTTTAGCTGCTCGTCATCAATTTTAAGCCGCGATTTAATTTTACTAAAATGCTTTTTAGCAAACGCTTCAAATTGACTAGTCAGAAGAGAAATGGCTGTTGAAACTGCAGGGCTTTGTGACTTTCGTCTAAGCTGAATCAACAGACAGTCTTGCAAATCCAAAGCGCCAACTCCTGATGGGTCAAGTTGTTGTACAGACTGCAATACTTTGTTGACCTCATCTTCGGTCACAAAAATATTTTCCGTAAATGCCAAATCATCTACAATATCAATTAATTCCCTTCTGATATAGCCACTATTATCGATGCTGCCGACCAAAAAAGAAGCAATACGATATTCTTGTTCTGAAAACGTAAAGGTGTCTAATTGTGCCATCAACTGTTGGTGGAAGCTTACCCCAGCAGCATAGGGGGTGTGTTTTTCTTCATCATCTGAGCTGTAGTTTTGCGCACGAAGTCGATATTCAGGAATTTCGTCATCACTTAAGTAAGCATCAATATCGATATCGTTTGCCTCTATAATTTCGCCACTATCCTCTTCAGAGTTGCCAAACTCATCATGTTCTTTTTCGTTATCTTTCCCCGACGCTAGTGCTGGATTTTCTTCAATTTCACGTAATATCTGCTGTTCGAATGACTGAATGGGAAGTTGTATCAACTTCATCAGCTGAATTTGCTGTGGCGATAGCTTTTGAGAAAGCTTAAATTGAAGGTGCTGTTTGAGCATGAGTTACCATTGGGTTTCTAAAAATACAAAAAACCCAAACATTCTTTTTTTAAAATGCGGCATTCAGTGGAGTTCTAGGATATGGGATCACATCTCTAATGTTAGACATTCCCGTGGCATAGAGTACTAATCGCTCGAACCCAAGACCAAAACCAGCGTGTACGGCAGTGCCAAAACGGCGTAAATCTGTGTACCACCACAATTCTTTCTCGTCTATATCCATGGCGCGCATGCGCTCGACCAGTTTGTCTAGACGCTCTTCTCGCTGCGACCCGCCAACCATTTCGCCCACACCCGGGAACAATACATCCATTGCACGAACGGTTTTACCGTCTTCGTTCATGCGCATATAAAACGCCTTTATTTCGGCAGGATAATCAAATAAAATCACGGGGCTGCTAAAGTGTTTTTCAACCAGATAGCGTTCGTGTTCACTTTGAAGGTCGGCGCCCCATGCATCAATAGGGAATTTAAATTTTTTCTTTTTATTTGGTTTTGAATTACGCAGAATCTCTATGGCTTCGGAATATGAAACACGTATAAACTCATTTTGGGTAACAAATCGTAATCGTTCCAAAAGACCCATTGGGCTGCGCTCAAGCTGTGGTTTTCTAGCCTCCTCTTGTACAAAGCGTTGGTCTAAAAACGCCAAATCTTCCTTGCAATTTTCCAACACATAACTAAGCACGTCTTTTATAAAATCTTCAGCTAAGTCCATATTGTCATCCAAGTCGTTAAAGGCAACCTCGGGTTCAATCATCCAAAATTCTGCCAAATGCCTTGAGGTGTTGGAGTTTTCGGCTCTAAATGTAGGGCCAAATGTATAGACTTTACCCAATCCCATAGCATAGGTTTCGGCCTCCAATTGCCCAGAAACAGTAAGATTGGTTTCTTTGCCAAAAAAGTCAGGCTCATCTGATTTATGATTTGAATCTAATGTAGTTACACGAAACATTTCGCCAGCTCCTTCAGCGTCACTGCCTGTAATAATAGGAGTATGCACTTGGTAAAATCCATTTTTTGTAAAATATTGGTGTACGGCAAAAGACAACGCAGCACGCACACGCATTACGGCAGCAAAGGTATTGGTACGAACACGCAAATGGGCTTTCTCGCGTAAAAACTCTAACGTGTGCTTTTTGGGTTGTATTGGGTATTCATCTGGATTAGAGGTGCCGAGAATCGTAATATTATCCACTTGTATTTCAACACGTTGCCCTTTGCCTTGACTTTCAACTAGTGTGCCTGTTATTTCAAGCGCTGCTCCAGTATTGATTTCCGCAAGTACAGCTTCTGGTGTTTGTTCAAAATCTACCACGCATTGCAAGTTGGCTAAACATGAGCCATCGTTCAAGGCAATAAACCGATTGGCTCGAAAGGTACGCACCCAACCGCTAACACATACTTTTTGATTGAGCTGTGCTCCTAAAAAAAGCTGACGGATATCCATAGATATGATTTAAAATCAGCAACAAATATAGCGGAATTATTCCGCTTCGTTCTCGGGCAAAATTTGAAACTTGGGCTCTTTTAAAATCTTCTCATTTGCTATTTGTTTTTCCAAGGAAAGCAATAGCGCAGGCAGTAAAATTAAGTTTGCTAGCATAGCAAAAAGCAATGTTGCTGACACTAAACCACCAAGAGCTACAGTGCCCCCGTAACTTGAAATCATAAATACAGAGAATCCAAAAAATAACACTATCGAGGTGTAGAACATACTTACGCCTGTTTCTCGTAGTGCTGCATAGACTGATTTTTTAACATTCCATTTTGTGGCTTGCAGTTCTTGCCGGTACTTTACTAGGTAGTGAATGGTGTCGTCTACTGAAATACCAAAAGCAACACTAAATACCAGAATGGTTGATGGCTTAATAGCAATACCCAAAAAGCCCATCATGCCTGCTGTAAGAATAAGCGGGATTACATTTGGAAGCAATGAGATAAGAATCATGCGGAACGAGCGGAACATATAGGCCATAAAAAGCGCAATAAGTAAAATGGCAAGACTGAGCGACACCACCAAATTACGCACTAGAAAGCGAGTGCCTTTGAGGTAACCCAAAGCTTTTCCAGTTATAGAAACATCAAAACGATTGGCAGGAAAATATTTATCAATACTTTTTTGTATTTGCTGTTCAATGGCCTCCATGCGCTCTGTGCTTACGTCTTGAAGCATGACTGTAATTCGGGCAAACTGGCCTGTTTTGTCTACCAATCGGGTTAGAAAATTGGTTTCATCTCCTAAGTTTTTGGCATGTGCTCGAATAAAATTATTTTCCTGATTAGTGGGCAGTTGAAAGTATTTCGGATTGCCGTTGTAGAACGCTTGCTTCAAATACTTTGCTACGGCTACCGCCGAAACAGGATTGGACAGTTCGGGAATTTCACGCAAATCGTTTTCAAGTCGGTTGATACGACTTAATGTTGACAGACGCGTTGCCCCGTTTTTACGTTTGGTATCTACCATAATTTCAATAGGCATAACTCCTTTGAAGTGCGTTTCAAAAAACCGAATGTCTTTATAAAAATCTGCTTTTTTGGGCATGTCATCCACAATAGTTCCCGAAAGGCGAATTTCATACATCCCAATAATGCTAAGCATGAGCGCAATGACCGCAATAAAATATACCGACACACGGTGTTGCTTCACCATGCGTTCCATCCATGCCACAAAGCCCGACATCCACTTCCTATTGAGGTGTTCCAAATGTTTTTTCTTGGGGATTGACATAAAGCTGTAAATGATAGGAATCATAAGTAGTGATAGCACAAATATCATCATGATATTGATGGAGGCTACTATCCCAAATTCGCGCAACAGCGTACTATTGGTAAGCATAAACGTAGCAAAACCACAAGCGGTAGTCATGTTGGTCATGAGTGTGGCGTTTCCAACTTTTGAAATAACACGCTGTAGTGAACGTGCTTGATTGCCGTGTTTTTTGATTTCGTTTTGGTACTTATTGATAAGAAAGATGCAATTGGGTACACCAATCACAATAATTATAGGTGGGATAAGTGCCGTGAGAACCGTTATTTCAAAGCCCAATAAACCAATTATACCGAATGCCCACATCACGCCAATAACTACGATAGCCATGGAAATGAATGTAGCTCGATATGACCTAAAAAAGAAAAAGAATATGAGCGTAGTAACTAACGTTGCAGCAACAACAAATAAACCGATTTCGTTTAAAATCATTTTCGCATTTATGGTGCGGATATACGGCATTCCCGATACGCGAACATCAATTCCTGTCATGGCCTCAAATACTGTTATTTTAGGTATTAGCACATCATCTACAAAAGCCTGTCGTTCTCCGCTATTTACTACCTCAGGGCGCAAATACACACCAGTCTGTATCACGTCAGTTTCTTTGTTAAACAGCAATTCATTGTAGAGGGGTTGCTGCTGAAATAACCATTGTTTTAGTGCGGTTGCTTCCTCATTTGTTTTGGGTTGCTGATAGGGAATTGGTGCCACTTCAAACAGACGTTTTTTGGTATTGCGTTTGAGCTGCGTTAATTCACTGATGCCCACCACATGTGCGATACTTGGAGACGCTGCTAAACTATCGCCAAGCGCTTTCCATGCGGCGAGTTTTTTTGGGGTGAAAAATTGCCTGTCTTGTACTGCAATAACCACCATATTTCCCTCTTCACCAAAACGGTCTAAAAAGCGTTCGTAATAGGTATTAAACGGATGATTGTCAGGTAAAAGGTTTGCTTCAGTAAAACTAAACCGAATGTTTCCCCATTGCGTTGATAGGAAAAATGTAGTCGCCGCAATGGCCACTAAAAACAGTATACGGTTACGGAGGATAAGCCGTGCCACGCTTCCCCAAAAGCGTGTATTAATCCATTTTATCATAGCAATCTTCTATTCACGAGCCGCCTACACGGTCATGATTTCTTTTTCTTTCACCACATATTTTTCGTCTATTGTGGCAATGTATTTATCGGTCTTATCCTGGACATCGACCTCAGCATTCTTAAGTTCGTCTTCAGAAAGATCTAATTTTTTTAGTTCGGTATTGGCGTCCTTACGGGCATTACGTACCCCAACTTTGGCGTGCTCAGCTTCCGCTTTGGCTTGTTTCACCAATTCGCGGCGGCGTTCTTCGGTTAGTGGCGGAATACTGATAATAATTGACTCACCGTTATTCATAGGGTTAAGCCCCAAATTGGCAACCATAATCGCTTTTTCAATTTCGGGTATGAGTGTCTTTTCCCAGGGCTGCACCGACAGCGTTTGTGCATCAGGAGTGTTTACATTCGCTACTTGACTAAGTGGCGTTTGCGCTCCGTAATAATCTACTTTCACCGATGAAAGCATTACCGGATTCGCTTTTCCAGCGCGAATATTAATAAAAGATTTGTCAAGGTGCTCTAGCGCCTTGTCCATGGCTTCCTCAGTCGTTTCGAGTACAAAAGTTAGCTCTTCCATAGCTTATAAATTTACTAATGTTCCGATGGCTTCACCCATCACAACTTTTTTCAAATTACCAGGTTTGTTCATGTCAAATACAATAATAGGTAATTCATTTTCTTGACTTAATGTAAATGCAGTCATATCCATGACTTTAAGCCCTTTGCTTAGCACATCAGTAAAGGAAATATTGTCAAATTTCTGCGCCGATTTGTCTTTTTCTGGATCGGCAGTATAAATACCATCCACACGGGTTCCTTTAAGTATTACTTCGGCATTTACCTCAATGGCACGCAGAACGGCTGCGGAGTCGGTAGTAAAAAATGGATTTCCAGTGCCAGCCCCAAAAATAACTACGCGTCCTTTTTCTAAGTGGCGTACCGCCCGACGTTTAATATATGGCTCTGCAACAGCTTCAATTTTTAATGCGGTTTGCAACCGCGACGGCACATCGGCGTCTTCCAATGCACTTTGAAGCGCTAAACCATTGATGCAAGTGGCCAACATTCCCATATAATCGCCCTGTACGCGATCCATGCCGTTACTTGCTGCTGCTACCCCGCGGAATATATTTCCACCACCAATAACTACAGCTACTTCTACACCTAAACCTACAATTCCTTTGATGTCTTGCGCGTACTCGGCAAGTCGTTTGGGGTCAATACCGTGGGTACGTTCGCCCATGAGTGCTTCGCCGCTGAGTTTAAGTAGTATTCGTTTGTATTGCATGAAGTATATTTATGCAAATATAGCAAGTTAGCGCTGATTGTTAATCAAGTGTGGTTTACTTCATTTCTGAATGTATAGTAGGAAAATCGGGAATGAGTTTTTTGATTTCATTTTTACTGAACAAATTTTTTGGAATAACGCTGTGTTCCAAACTAAATGCATCAAATTCTACCTTGGAAATTGGTGTAAATGAATTGAAATAGACACTTTTACTACTGGTTTCTTTAACTCTAAAATTAACATCCATCGATAGTACATTTTGTCTGTTCCTGCCTTTGACTATTTTGTTTTTTTCAATGATTTTAAAGGGTCTTTTTATTCCTGCAAATTGTTGAAACTCTTCATACATATGATACAAAGTGTATTTGCCTAAATGGTCTTTTAAAAAAGTGTAGGTCCTGTTATTTAGTTTCTCCTCAAAAAACAACCCAAACAATTTTATCCTAGCCTCGTGTTTATTGCTTTGATACATAATCTTATGCACACCAAAGTCTTCCAAATTCACTAGTAAATAGCCGTTGTAATCTTTTCTTTTTTTGGAGCTAAAGCGGATTTTATAAACAGGAACGCTCAAGTGGTATTCGATGCCTTCATTTAAAAAGTTATATTTTTTTGGATTTGCTAAAAAGGGCAACACCCAATTTTTATCTTCAAACAAATTTTTAGTTGCTAATCGCTGCAAGTTACCTAGTTGACTTGCCGCATATTTTTTTGGGGTTAGTTTTGATTTTGCTTGTTCTACAGAATCCATCTCTTTTGAAGGATTATCTATTTTAGTAGTAATCAGTGGTCCTGATTTTACTTTAAAATAAGAGTCTTTTTTTACCCTTTTTTTGAGAATCTTATTTATGGTTTTTTCCATGGAATCAAATTGATTATCTATAAGCGAATCCCGAAGTATTGCAGCTTGCAACACTTGTAGCTTATGATATTTCATTCCCCCGCCATCTCTAAACCATTTGCTTTTGACGAACGACTCATCTCTTTCATTTTTTGGGACTTGTGTTAAAATTTCATCCACAAACGATTGGTCAAGCTCAGGAATGGTTGACTTTTTAATTTCAATATCTGTTTTTTGGATATCAACCAAATCAATTGCGTGAACAAATACTTCACTCGATGAAAGTCCAAAGTCAACATTTCTTTGCGTATTTACTTTTACACTATCCATAATTTCTTCAGCTGTAAGAATTCGATTGCTGACCATTACAGGTAAAAGTTCTACCGCTTTGGGCAGCATATACAGGGTGTCATTTAGTTTCGTAGCAGGAATTATTTTTGATTTATAACCTAAGCATGACAAGGTAAAGTGATCAAAATCAGCGTTGTCCCAATAAAATACACCAGCCGAATTAGCAATCACACCTGTTTTACCGTCATAAATACTCGCATGTGGAATGGGTTCACGTGTAATACTATCAATGATTATAATTTGTTGGGCTTTCACTAAAGAAGAAAAAGCAACAATCAACAGTAATATACCCCTCATATCAATGGATTTGGAATATTAAAAATAAAAAAAGACCTCCACACTGGAGGTCTTTTTAACATTTTTAACAAATCAAGAATGGGTTATCCCAGCGCTAAGCGTTTAAATCCAGTAACCACTAAGTCGGGGTTTACCGACTTTACGTAGGCCGCAACACTTTGCTTGCTGTCTTTAATATAATCTTGATTTACCAGTGTGTTGTCTTTAAAAAATCGTTTGATTTTTCCTTTGGCAATGTTGTCCAACATCGCCTCAGGCTTGCCTTCGGCGCGTAATTGGTCTTTTGCAATCTCAATCTCTTTTTCAATAACCGCAGCATCAACTCCTTCTTCGTTTAACGCGATAGGGTTCATGGCAGCAGCTTGCATCGCGACGTTCTTTGCGGCCTCGGCTGCTCCTTCAACAGATGCAGATAAACTCACAAGTGTAGCAATTTTATTTCCTGCGTGGATATATGACCCAACGAATGGCGCATCAAGGCGTTCAAAACCTCCGATTTCAATTTTCTCACCAATCACACCTGTTTGCTCGGTAAGTTTGTCAGCAACCGTAAGGTCACCTTCAAACGTAGCCGTTAAAAAAGCTTCTTTTGAGCTCTGTCCAAGCGCAATATCAGCAAGTTTGTTAGCAAGTGCTACATAGCTGTCATTTTTAGCAACGAAATCCGTTTCGCAGTTTACTGAAACAACAACGCCAATAGTAGCATCGTCATTAACACGAGCAATAACAGCTCCCTCAGACGAATCGCGATCGGCACGGTTTGCCGCTACTTTTTGACCTTTTTTACGGAGCAACTCAATAGCAGCGTCGAAGTCACCTTCGGCTTCTACTAAGGCTTTTTTACAATCCATCATTCCAGCACCAGTAGCTTGGCGTAATTTATTTACTTCAGCAGCAGTAATTTTTGACATAGCGTTTTAGTTTATTTGTCTTCTGTTGGTTCTTCTGGCTCTACTTCAGATGTTTTCTCTGCTTCGGCAGGCTGAGCAACTTCTTCAGTAATTTCTTCTGCAGTAGCGTTTTTATCTACTTCCTCTGTAACTTCTTCTTGAATATCTTCCGTAACAGCCTCTTCAATAACTTCCTTGGCAGTTGGCTCCTCAGTAGGCTTATCTACCGTTTCAGTTTTGTCTACTGGGCTTGCCGAAGTGGACTCTGCGGCAACTACTTCGCCTTCGCTTGCAGCAGCATCAGCTTCTGCTTTGTCTTGCTGACGTTCACGTAACCCTTCTGCAACGGCATCGGTTACTAGCGCCATTATTTTTTCAATAGATTTTGATGCATCGTCATTGGCAGGGATAACATAATCTACGTCACGCGGGTCTGCGTTGGTATCTACCATAGCAAAAATGGGAATATTTAATTTTTGCGCTTCCTTAACGGCAATATGCTCGCGACGAATATCCACGATAAAAAGGGCACCTGGAAGCCGTGTCATATCTGAAATTGAACCTAAGTTCTTTTCAAGTTTTGCACGAAGTCGGTCTACTTGTAACTTTTCCTTTTTAGATAAAGTGTTAAATGTACCATCGGCTTTCATTTTATCAATAGCTGCCATTTTTTTCACCGCCTTGCGGATGGTAACAAAATTGGTAAGCATACCTCCAGGCCAGCGCTCTGTAATGTAAGGCATGTTTACGTTAGCTACTTTTTCAGCGACGATATCTTTTGCTTGTTTTTTAGTAGCGACGAACAAAATTTTACGTCCCGAAGCCGCTATTTTCTTTAGCGCTTCGTTAGCCTCTTCGATTTTAGCAACTGATTTGTACAGGTTGATGATGTGGATTCCATTGCGCTCCATATAAATGAAGGGCGCCATATTGGGGTTCCACTTGCGGGTAAGGTGACCAAAATGCACTCCGGCATCTAATAGGTCTTTAACTTCTATTTTAGACATTTTTGTTGATAGTTTACGTTCCCTGATTAGCAATACCTAAGTGGCGATGTCTCGGCCTTACGTATTTAGATGCTAAACTAATGGCAACAAATTAATGGTATTTAAATGAACTTTATGTTGCGTAAGCGCAACGGTAAGGTTAACGTTTCGAGAATTGGAATTTTTTTCGTGCCTTCTTTTGACCAAACTTTTTACGCTCCACCATTCTTGGGTCACGAGTAAGTAGTCCTTCTGGCTTAAGTACCAAACGATGCTCTTCATCAATAGCACAAAGTGCTCTTGAAATGGCAAGGCGAACGGCCTCAGCTTGACCGTTTGGACCTCCACCAACAACAGTAGCTGACAAGTTATATTGTCCTGCTGTTTCTGTTAAGGCAAAGGGTTGGTTTACTTTGTATTGTAATGTGGCTGGCGCAAAATACACAGCCAATGGCTTTTTATTTACCGTAATTTCACCTTTACCTTCAGTAAGGTAAACACGTGCAATAGCTGTTTTGCGGCGACCAATTTTGTGGATGGTTTCCATATTAGTTTAACTCGTTGATGTTTAATTCGTTGGGTTGCTGACCGCCATGCGTATGCTCTGCACCAGCAAATACATACAAGTTACGGAACAATTCAGCACCTAATTTGTTTTTTGGAAGCATGCCCTTAATCGCTTTTTCTACAACGCGAGTTGGGTCTTTTTCAAAAACTTCAGTGGCAGTTAAACTACGCTGACCACCTGGATAGCCCGTGTGGCGGATGTATGTTTTTTCTGTCCATTTGTTACCGGTAAGTTTGATTTTATCGGCATTAATCACAATAACGTTGTCGCCACAGTCCACGTGAGGCGTGAAGCTAGGCTTGTATTTGCCCCGCAACAGCTTGGCTACTTTTGATGAGAAGCGACCTAATACTTGGTCAGCAGCATCAACTACAACCCACTGTTTATCAGCGTTTTGCTTGTTGATTGATACGGTTTTATAACTTAATGAGTCCAATGTGTACGTTTTTGCTCGTTATTCCGCTACAGTATTGACCTCTGTTTGGCGGGCTGCAAATGTACAAACTATCCCCAATATTGCAAATGCTATTTAAGGTTTTTGTTTTAAGCTTCTAATGCGCTTCCAGCCAGTTATGCCCTACACCGATGTCAACCGTTAGCGGCACGTGCAATTTGTAGGCGTTTTCCATCTCTGTTTTTACAAGCTTCGTTAGGGCATCTAATTCTGATTTTGGACATTCAAAAACCAATTCATCATGTACTTGTAGTAGCATTTGTGCCTTGAATTGTTGCTCTCGCATCTTGTCATATATACGGAGCATAGCAATTTTGATAATATCGGCGGCACTTCCTTGAATAGGGGCATTAACAGCGTTGCGTTCGGCAGCGCCACGTACTATAGCATTTCTAGAATTGATGTCTTTTAGGTACCTGCGTCTTCCCAGAACTGTGGAGACATAGCCTTGCTCACGGGCAAAATCTACTTGCTCACTCATATACGACTTAAGCTTAGGATAATTTTCGTAATAGGTGTCTATAAGGGCTTTGGCTTCGGAGCGTGAAAGAGTGGTTTGATTGCTAAGTCCAAAGGCAGAAACGCCATATATAATTCCAAAATTAACCGTTTTGGCTTGGCTACGTTGTTCACGGCTTACTTCTTCAAGCGGCACGCCAAATACTTTTGCAGCGGTGGCTGCGTGGATATCTTCGTTGTTGTTAAATGCCGCTACCATGCTGGGGTCTTCGCTTAGCGAAGCAATAATACGCAATTCAATCTGAGAGTAATCCGCTGCCATAAGCACATGTTGATTGTCTTTGGCAACAAAAGCTTTACGGACTTGTTGTCCTCGAGGCGTACGAATAGGAATGTTCTGTAAGTTTGGATGATTACTACTCAATCGCCCTGTTGCTGCAACAGCCTGATTATAAACAGTATGCACACGATTCGAATGTGTATTTACGTCTTGTGGCAATGCCGAAACATAGGTGTTATTGAGTTTTTGTACGCTACGCCATTCCAAAATATCTGCTACTATGGGGTGGTTTTTCGCAAGGGTAGATAGCACTTCCTCTGCAGTGGAATATTGACCGGTTTTTGTCTTTTTGGGTTTATCTACCAATTTGAGCTTGTCAAATAATATAGGCCCCAATTGTTTAGGCGATGCTAGATTAAAGGTTTCTCCGGCTTGATCAAAAATCCGTTGCGCCAATTGTTGCGCTTCATGTTCCAATTGGGTTGCCATATTGTTTAGATACGGGACGTCTAACGAAATTCCTGCCAATTCCATAGCTGCCAAAACCCTAACAAGCGGTAACTCTACCTTGTTCAGCAATTCACGTTGCTCATTTTTACCTAGTTCTTGTTCAAAGTGCTCTTTAAGCTGCCATGTAATATCGGCATCCTCAGCGGCATATTCAGTTTGTTGATCTAGTGGCACATCGCGCATTGACCCTTGATTCTTTCCTTTTTTACCAATCAAGTCCGAAATGGGTTTAGGCCTATAATTCAAATAGGTTTCGGCAAGTATATCCATATTGTGGCGCATATCAGGGTTGATAATATAATGCGCCAACATGGTATCAAAAAGTGGTCCTTTGACGGCAATACCGTGTTGGTGCATTACCTTAATATCGTACTTTAAATTTTGCCCTACTTTTTCAATTGTTTCGTTAGCGAAAAAAGGCGCTAAATCTTTTAGAGTTTCATTACGTTGGGCTTCATCTTTAGATATAGGAACATAATAGCCGGTACCTGCTTGCCAGCTGAAGGCAATCCCAACAAGCGATGCATTAATAGCGTCTAAACCTGTGGTTTCGGTATCAAAGCAAACGCTTTTTTGGCGCATCATGGTTGCCACCAAAAGGCTGCACTCTATAGGTGTTTGAACGCACTGATAGTGATGTGGAGTGTTAGCTAAAGTTTTGTGTTCGAAGGTGTTTTCTAACTGCCCACTTCCTGGTTGATGGAACAAATCAAACGCAACTGGTGCAGTTGCGGGCGCAGTTGGTTCAGGTTGTGAAGGCGCTTCGTTGGGCGCAAAAACCTTTATAAAGGTTTCGCTGAGGCGTCTGAATTCCAATTCTTGAAAAAGCTCTTTCACCGCAGGAATGTCAGGCTGACTAAGCTGGTAACTTGAGGCATCAAATTGAACAGGAACATCCAATAAAATACGAGCTAGTTTTTTAGAAAGCAATCCCAATTCTTTGTTGGCTTCCACTTTTTCTTTCATTTTACCTTTTAGCTCGTGCGTGTTTTCCAAAAGCGCTTCCATGCTTCCATATTCTGCTAAGAATTTTTTTGCTGTTTTGTCGCCAACTCCGGGCAGCCCAGGGATGTTATCTACCGCATCGCCCATCATACCCAAATAATCAATAACCTGTTCGGGATGATCTATTTCAAACTTTTTTTGTACTTCGGGGATACCCCAAATCTCAATACCATTGCCCATGCGTGCAGGACGATACATAAAAATATTATCGGAAACCAATTGAGCAAAGTCTTTATCGGGCGTTACCATAAACACCTGAAAATCTTCTTTTTCAGCCTGTTTGGCAAGTGTGCCAATAATATCATCTGCTTCAAATCCTTCAAGCTCAACAACAGGAATATGTAGTGCTTTTAGTAAGTTTTGAATGTAAGGAACCGCAATTTTTATGGCTTCGGGTGTTTCAGAGCGATTGGCTTTGTAGTCAGGAAACATGTCGTTTCGTACTTGCGAGCCACCTTTGTCAAATGCCACGGCAAGGTAGTCTGGACGCTCGCGCTTGATTACATCAAACAGGGAGTTTGTAAATCCCAAAATGGCACTAGTATCCATCCCTTTTGAGTTAATGCGTGGGTTTTTTATAAAGGCATAATAACCACGAAAAATAAGGGCGTAAGCGTCTAAAAGAAAAAGGCGGTTTTGATTGGCCATGGTAAAATTGCTAAGCAGTATGTTTCAAAAATAGAATTAAATTTATAAAGACATGTTGGTTTGAACAGATTCCTTTTACTTTTGTCGAAATGTGGCGTTTCATTCTTTTTATTTCTTGCTTCTTTTTAATCTCGTGGTATGCTTTTCAGAGCATACGAACGCAAACTTCCATTAAGTGGGTTTTTGTATTGTATTGGGCAATCTGTTTAGCAGTGATTCTAAATTTTATTCTTCAATTCAGATTCTTTACCAATCAAGACAACGATGTAGCTCGATTTTTTTCTTTTGGGTATCTCATGATCCTGCTAATTACACAACTCATTTTAATTGTTTTTTTGGTGGCAGAAGACACCTACCGTATTTTACGTGCCATTGTCAATTTTGCCTTTCCTTCCCCTTCCGAAACATGGGTTGGACGAAGAGAATTTATTAGCAAAATGGCTCTGGGGTTGGCGGCTCTTCCCTTTACAGGGCTTTTGTATGGCATATTTAAGGGGCGTTATAATTATAAAGTTTTGCATCACACCATAGCATTTGACGACTTGCCTGAAGCTTTTGATGGCTATACCCTAACCCAAATTTCCGATTTCCATTGCGGGAGTTTTGATCGATATGACAAAGTAAAATACGGTATCGACTTGATAAATGCGCAAGGCTCCGATGTTATTTTTTTCACTGGGGATATGGTAAATAATAAAGCTGTGGAGCTAAACAGATGGATTGAATTATTTTCAACACTTTCGGCCAAAGACGGCGTATTTTCTGTATTGGGCAATCATGACTATGGCGATTATACTTCCTGGGATACTCCAGAGAAGAAAGAAGAGAACTTAAAAAAACTTGTGAGCCTTCAAGAACAGATGGGGTTTCAATTATTACGCAACGAACATACCACCCTTCAGCGAGGCGATGCCCAACTTGATGTAGTTGGTGTTGAAAATTGGGGGAAAGGCGGATTTAAAAAAGCAGGAGATTTAGACAAAGCACTGTCAAAAACAACTTCAAATGGCTTTAAAATACTGATGAGTCACGACCCGTCACATTGGGAAATGATTGTTCGAAATCACCCAACACATATTCCATTAACCCTTAGTGGGCATACACATGGAATGCAGTTTGGCATTGATATTCCAGGTTGGATAAAATGGAGTCCAGCCAAGTGGCGCTACCCTTATTGGTCTGGGCTGTATAATGAAAAAGATCAGCATCTTTATGTCAATCGTGGTTTTGGTTATTTAGCTTATCCTGGAAGACTTGGTATGTGGCCCGAAATAACAGTAATCACTCTGCGAAAAGCCACATGAGCTATTATTTGTCTAAATAATGTATTTTTGCCCTAGACCAACAGTGCTATAAATAAGTATGTCATGTCAAAATTTGGTGACTTAATTGACGCTAATATTCCGATTCTGTTAAGTTTTTACACGGACTGGAACGACCCCTCTATGGAAATGCATCCTGTGTTACGCGATGTAGCTGCTGCTCTGGGCGACACGGGTAAGGTGGTCAAAATAGATTTGGACAAGAATCCCAAATTAGCCGAAGCCCTTCGTATAAAAGGATTACCTACCTTAATGATTTATAAATCGGGAGAAATGGTTTGGCGTCAAAGTGGTGAGCAAGATGCCAATACGCTTATCGGATTGATGAAAGATTTTGTTTAATCTGACGTATAGAGACCCGTTGCTTTTCTGAAATCTTTGTTTGCCTCCGATACGCTATCTAAGTTAGGCTCAAGTATCTGATAACGTTCCAAAATTCTTTGATACGCAAGTATCTCAAGTTCAATACTTTCTTTGTAATAAGTAAGCTCTTCCTCGGGGACTTGGCTAAACAATGTTAACCGATTTTGATATACTTGTGCGATACCGTTATATAGAAGTCTTCCCGATTCGGGCATGTCTGCTGCAAAAAGTTCAGAAACATACGATGTCATAGGGGTGTAATACTCGTAGGCAGAATACAACGGGGCAAATTGACGGGTATTTTCAATAAAGTCTTTGATTAGCGTGCTTGCGGCGGCGGTGTCCTTGGCATTAACGGCGACATCCACCACGGCACGGTAGCGCTCTACATCCACCAAAATAGTTTCCGCATAGAGTTGTTGGTCTGCTGCGCTAAACGATTCGTAATATGACAACTTATCTGCATATTTTTCGGCAAGTTGTGTGGCAAGTTTACCTCCTTTTTCAGCACTTCCTGCCCTGTAATACGTGGCTGCAATAGGCGTAATCAAGCTGTAGTATCCAAAATAATCCAAAGGCATTTTTTCCATGGCCAAATCCAACACTTCAATGGCCTTTTGAGGTTGCTTTTCATTAACAAGCTGCTCTGCCAATCGTGCTAAATTACTGCGAAACGAAATGCTATTTTTTCGTGTTTCGGGGTCGTGATAAATGTCTGGGCTATTGGCATTACCCCAACCCCATTTTTTTACAATATCGAACATATTGTCGGAGTCAATCCGCCCCATTTGATACGGATTTTCTGGGTTTTCAGGAGTTTTGATGGGGACAAGCTTATACACTAATCCTTCGAGCTGGAGGTACTCTTTCATCCATATGTATTCCTCGTCATCATAACTACCACCCGTAAAATAAATTGGTCTTTTCCAATCGTTGTTGCGCAAAATATCGAGCATCATCACCCGGTTTTTATACAATCCAGATGTTGGCAGGTCAATATCGATATAATCCACGATAAGGTCGGCATCTTCGGGTTTTACTATTCCACTTTTTAGGACATTTTCTTTGTTTACGGGAACTCTTACTTTGTTGGTAGGATAATATACCAAGTTTTGAGTCCCCTCAGGAACTTGATTTACATCCACTTCATATTGCTGTAACAAATGTTTGTAGCGTGTACGTGGATTGTCACTTGCCACCCAATCCATAAAATCTCCTAAACCCCAACGAACCGAATCAATAAGCGCTTCAAATTTGATATAATCACGAGTGCCATAAGCATATTGTTTGTGTACGAGTTGCGACGGAATAGCAGTACTTTCGTAGGTTTTTCGCTTGAGTTGGTCAATGTACCAGTCGGTTGCTAAAAGCTGTGTGTTTATACTGCGTACATCGGTACGATATCCTTCAATTTCTTGCGCATACCAAAGGGCAAACGTATCGTTATCGCCTATGGTAAAAATCATGGCGTCTTTGTCTTTATCAATAGAATCTAGGTAGGCTTTTGCGGTAGATTGTGCTGTGTAACGGTTAGATCGATCGTGATCGTCCCAATTTTGGGAGCCCATGAGTACAGGCACGGCTAGTAAGCAAAGCCCAATGGAAAGGGGAGCTGCTACACGCAACGACACATGTTTTTTTAGCGATTCTGCAAAAGCAACCACACCAATACCAATACACATGGCAAATACATAAAACGATCCTACGAGGGCGTAATCGCGCTCGCGCGGTTCAAAAACTCTCTCGTTGAGGTATACTTTAAGGGCCAATCCCGTAAAGAGGAAAAACACCAACAATACCCAAAAACGTTTTTTGTCTTGCTGATATAAAAACAACGCACCGAGTACTCCTAAAAACAAGGGCAACATATAATAGGTGTTGCGGCCTTTATTGTTTTTGGCATCGCCGTATAAGTTCTTCTGCGGGCCCAGCCGGAAGCTATCTAGCCAAGAAATTCCACTAATCCAATTGCCATCGAAAGGGTCTAAATTACCTTGTTCGTCGTTTTGTTTTCCTGCGAAATTCCACATAAAATAACGGAAATACATATAGTTTATTTGGAAAGTAAACAGGTAGTTTAGATTATCAATCAGACTTGGCTTTTCAATATCCAAATAGGATCCGAAGCGTTGTAAAAACTGATGGTATCCGTTGGCATCCACTTCACCATTATTGACGCGAGAAATAAAATCGTTTATGGCATCTATCAGCTGTGTTTGGGTGCTGTATTCTGGCTTGATGTCAAAATTTGGTGCGCCAAAATAGGTGATATAATTTACTGCATTTCCCGAGCTCCACATGCGTGGTAGCAGCCCGGTGTGCTTACTGTTGGCATTGATGCGCGCATCTTCCCATGCGTTTACCACCACATAGCGTCCTTTTTTGTAGTCTTTTTCATACTTGGGTTTGTCGTCCTTATACGGGTTGTCTTCGTCTTGCCCTGCGTACATATCGGTGTACATGGGGCCATAAAACAAATGCGTTTCAGGGTATTGCTCAAGGTTGTAATAAGCCAATAATGCACGTGCATCTGTGGGCGCATTTTCGTTGATAACCGTATTGGCATTAGCGCGAATGGGCAGCATAATCCATGACGAAAATCCAACTAAAATAAACACCACACACCATAAACCTGTATTGGCTTGCACCCATTTTTTTTGTTGCGTAAAACGCAATCCCCAAATAAAAAACGCCAAAATAGACAGCCCTGCAATGATAGTTCCTGAGTTAAAGGGCAGCCCAAAACTGTTGACAAAAAACACTTCAGCATTTCCAAAATAGGCTAAGGTTAGGGGAAGGAGTAACTTAAAGATAAAAAGCAATATGGCCACCGAGACCACATTGGCCACTACAAACGATTTCCACGAAAAAGGGTAGTGCTTAAAGTAAAATAACATTCCTATTGCTGGCACGGTAAGCAACCCCATAAAATGCACCCCAAACGACAAGCCAATTAAAAAAGCAATAAGTACCAGCCAGCGATCGCCGCGTGGTTTGAGCATATCTTCTTCCCAGCGCAATCCCAACCAAAACATGGCAGAAGTAATGAGCATCGCCATGGCATATACTTCAGCTTCTACGGCATTATACCAAAAGCTATCTGAAAATGTATAACTAAGCGCACCTACAACACTAGCGCCTAATACCAAAATAGCTTGTATGCCAGATGGACTAGGGTCTTTGAGTATAAATCTTGTAATAATTCGGGTAAGCGACCAAAACAGAAATAAAATGGTAAAGGCACTTGCCAATACCGACATCATATTTACCCAAAACGCCACACGCTCTGGACTACTGGCAAAAGAGGAGAAGAATGCGCCCATCATTTGAAATAGTGGTGCGCCAGGCGGATGTCCAACCTGTAGCTTAGCAGCTGTAGCAATGTATTCGCTACAGTCCCAGTAGCTTGCTGTAGGTTCTACGGTGAGGTAGTAGGTGACTAGGGCAACACAAAAAACAAACCAGCCTGTGAGGGTGTTTCCTTTAGAGTAGTTCATAGAATTTCTAAAGCCACTAAAGTACAATATATTGGAAAACCACAAACAAGATTGTTGAAACTATTGGTGCAACAAAAAGTTTGTTTATTTTTGCATCCGCATTGGCCTATGGTGTAACTGGCAACACGTCTGATTTTGGTTCAGAAGAGTCTAGGTTCGAGCCCTAGTAGGCCAACAAAAAACCCGTTCAAATAAGATCGGGTTTTTTAGTTTTATCTTAATGCATCAGCTATTTCTGCTTTAAAGTGTTCCCAATCGGAGAAGATTTAGCTAAACAACAAAAAGGTTAGTATAAATAGTATAATTTGTAAAATTTGCTTGTCATTCAATTTTAAATGATTCACAGCGCATTGTTTTGATAAGGGTTAAGAACTCCAGAAACAAAATGAAATAACAGCTCGGCAATAAAAAGTATAAACACAATTAAAAAAAGTAGTTTTAGGGTTTTCATACTATTTTAAAAGTTTTATAAAAGCGTCATAATTGACTAAAAACAGCAGAAAAACGCCAACAACTATAAATACAAGATCTGATTTTTTTGACCTTTTAAGGAGATTTTTAACATAAAAAGCAGGCATTATCAACAAACAAGCCATAATGCGATAAAGAACCGAGTTGTTTTCTTTTTTCATAACACAAGATTTAAGTCAGTAAAGGGTTAAGTTTAAATATAGATTTTAACGTTGGGCATATCAAATATACAAAATCCAATATTATTGCTATATTTGCCCCGTTTAACGGGAAGAGGTAGGGGGACAAAGTCCTCTTTTTTATTTTATGGAATTTACGAAAAGCGTACATGATTTGCTAGACGAAGCACTTGCCGAACAGCCATCGCTGTTTTTGGTAGATGCGCATATCGATAGTGCATCACACATCCGTGTGGTTTTAGATGGCGATCAAGGTGTGACCTTAGAGCAATGTATGCAAGTAAGTCGTCATATCGAGCACAATTTGGATCGTGAAGAACACGATTTTTCGCTTGAAGTAGGTACGGCTGGTGCGGCTTCGCCGCTCACAATTCCACGTCAATACAACAAACATGTAGGGCGTATTTTAGCCATCATAACCAACGATGACCAAAATATAAAAGGAACCTTGACCACGACTAACACAAACGGCATAACGCTGCAATGGAAAGCACGTGAGCCCAAACCTATTGGAAAAGGAAAACATACGGTTACCAAAGAGGCCGAAGTTTCCTTTACAGACATTAAAAAAGCAACTGTTCAAATTCAATTCAATAAGTAAGTATGGAAAATCTGGCACTTATAGAGTCTTTCTCGGAATTCAAGGATGAAAAATTCATCGACCGTGTAACGCTCATGTCCATTTTGGAAGAAGTATTTCGCGCTACATTAAAGAAAAAATACGGCACCGATGAGAACTTCGATATCATCATCAACCCAGACAAAGGGGATTTGGAAATTTGGCGTAACCGCATTGTGGTGGAAGACGGCGAAGTAGAAGAGCCCAACGAAGAAATCGAACTTTCTGAAGCACGTAAAATTGAGCCCGATTTTGAAGTTGGAGAAGACGTTTCTGAAGAGGTGAAATTGGCACAATTAGGTCGCCGAATGGTATTGTCGTTACGCCAAAATTTGGTAGCGCGCATCCACGAGCATGACAACACCATTATTTACAAGCAGTTTATTGATTTAGTTGGCGAGATTTACACCGCAGAGGTACATCACATTCGCAACCGTGTAGTTATTCTATTAGACGATGAAGGCAATGAAATCATCTTGCCAAAAGATCGTCAGATTCCATCCGACTTTTACCGCAAAGGTGATAACGTTCGCGGGATTATTGAAAGTGTTGAACTTAAAGGAACCAAGCCTAGCATTATTATGTCTAGAACGGCACCCAAGTTTTTGGAAAAACTCTTTGAGCAGGAAATTCCAGAAGTTTTTGACGGACTGATTACCATCAAAAAAGCCGTTCGTATCCCTGGCGAAAAAGCAAAAGTAGCCGTAGACTCCTACGACGATCGTATTGACCCAGTTGGTGCTTGTGTGGGTATGAAAGGATCGCGTATTCATGGTATTGTGAGAGAATTAGGGAATGAAAATATTGACGTTATCAATTACACCAACAACACGCAACTATTGATTACAAGAGCTTTGAGTCCAGCTAAGGTTGCCTCATTGAAAATTGACGAAGACAACAAGCGCGTTGAGGTAATGATGGATCCAAGCGAGGTATCCAAGGCTATTGGTCGTGGAGGGTTTAACATCCGACTAGCAGGACAACTTACAGGGTACGAGATTGACGTGTATCGTGAGGGTATGGAGGAAGATGTAGAACTTACAGAATTCTCTGATGAAATAGAAGCATGGATAATTGAAGAGTTTAAAAAAGCAGGATTAGATACTGCAAAAAGCGTGTTGGAACAAGATATAGAGGACTTAGTAAAACGCACCGACTTGGAAGAAGAAACCATTCAGGACGTGCGTAAAGTACTAAGCGCAGAGTTCTCTAACGAATAAACGCGTATTTTTTTAATTTTGAGCGCACAAACATTTTATGGCTGATTTAAAAACAATTCGAATAAACAAAGTACTTCGCGAGTTAAACATCTCGTTGGATCGTGCAGTGGAGCACCTTGCCGAAAAGGGGTTTCAGGTAGAGGCGCGACCCACTACCAAAATCTCGCAACAGGAGTATGAGCTTCTTTTGGGCGCTTTCCAAACGGATCGCTCTAAAAAAGAAGCTTCACATGAGGTGTTCGAAGAAAAGCGCAAAGAAAAAGAAGCCATACGAGAACAAACTCAAAAAGAAGCCCCACCAGAGCCTCCCGCACCAAAACCCGATACGGTAGTACGAGCGCAAAGTAAATTAGAAGGGCTAAAAACGGTTGGTAAAATTGATTTAAAACCAAAACCAAAACCAGCTCCAGCGCCTAAAGTTGAAGCGAAAAAAGAAGAAGCTCCAGCGCCTGCTCCAGCACCTAAAGTTGAAGCGAAAAAAGAAGAAGCTCCAGAGCCAGCACCAGCACCCACTGTTGACAAAAAAACCCCAGAACAGCCGAGTGGTAAAATAGAAACGCAGTATAAAAAACTTAGCGGACTTAAAGCCACAGGTCAAAAAATCGATCTTGCACAGTTCAAAAAACCCGCGCCTAAAAAACCCGCTGAAGGAGAGGGGAATAAGCGCCGTAGAAAGCGAATTACTAAAGATACGGGGCCCGGAAACCGCAAGCCATCGCAAGGCAGGGGCGGACAAAAACAACAACGCCCAGTAGTTCAAAAAGAAGAGCCGACTGAAGAAGAAATCCAAAAGCAAATTCGAGAAACACTCGAAAAGCTTCAAGGAAAAACAACGAAGTCCAAAGGGGCAAAGTACCGACGCGAAAAGAGAGACTCTCACCGTCAAAAATCGGAGGAAGAAGAAGCACAACAAGAAGCCGAAAATAAAATCTTAAAAGTTACCGAATTCGTTACGGTTGGCGAAGTAGCCACTATGATGGACATAAGCTCTACCCAAATTATTTCTGCGTGTATGACGTTAGGAATTATGGTAACTATGAATCAACGTTTGGATGCTGAAACCCTTTCCGTAGTAGCAGAGGAGTTTGGTTATGAAGTGGAGTTTGTGACATCTGATATTGAAGAAGCTGTTGAAGAAATTGAAGACAAACCCGAAGATCTAAAACCACGCGCCCCTATTGTAACAGTAATGGGACATGTTGACCACGGAAAAACATCGTTACTAGATTATGTGCGAAATGCCAATGTAATAGAGGGTGAGTCGGGAGGAATTACGCAACACATAGGTGCGTATAGTGTGTCCTTAAAAGATGGGCAGAAAATAGCATTTTTAGACACACCTGGTCACGAGGCCTTTACTGCCATGCGAGCTCGTGGTACTCAGGTTACTGACTTAGTCATTATTGTTGTTGCTGCTGATGATGACATCAAGCCACAAACAAAAGAAGCAATTAGCCATGCCCAAGCGGCATCAGTCCCCATAGTGTTTGCTATAAACAAAGTAGATTTACCTACGGCAAACCCCGATAAAATCAAAGAAAGTTTGGCGGGGATGAATTTGCTTGTTGAAGATTGGGGTGGAAAAATCCAGTCCCACGATATTTCTGCAAAAACGGGTCAAGGTGTAGAAGAGTTGTTAGAAAAAGTATTGCTGGAAGCAGAGTTGTTAGAGTTAAAAGCTAATCCTGACAGGGCTGCGCAAGGCACAGTCGTGGAGGCCTTTTTGGATAAAGGCCGTGGCTATGTTTCTACCATTTTGGTACAGGCTGGAACGCTACAGGTTGGGGATTATATTTTGGCAGGACGCCACAGCGGAAAAGTACGCGCTATGCAAGACGAGCATGGACGTGAGGTTGCCGAAGCTGGGCCGTCAACACCCGTTTCAATTCTTGGACTTGACGGGGCGCCACAAGCAGGAGATCGATTTAATATTTACACAGACGAGCGCGAGGCGAAGCAAATTGCCGCAAAACGCACACAACTTGTTCGCGAGCAATCGGTTCGAACGCAACGCCACATTACACTAGATGAAATTGGACGTCGTATTGCATTGGGAGACTTTAAAGAACTCAATATCATTCTAAAAGGAGATGTAGACGGCTCTGTTGAGGCATTGACCGACTCATTCCAAAAGCTTTCTACCGAAGAAATTCAAGTAAATATTATTCATAAAGGAGTTGGCGCGATTACGGAATCGGACGTCCTACTTGCATCGGCATCAGACGCTATTGTCATTGGATTTAATGTACGCCCAATGGGAACGGCGCGTCAGTTGGCAGAAAAAGAGGAAATCGATATTCGTAGCTACTCCATTATTTACGATGCCATTAATGATCTTAAAGATGCCATGGAAGGCATGCTGTCACCCGAATTTAAAGAAGAGATTACAGGGAATGCAGAAATCCGTGAGACATTTAAAATATCAAAAATTGGAACTATTGCAGGTTGTATGGTGACCGATGGGAAAATTTTACGCAATTCGGGTGTTCGTATAATACGAGAAGGTGTAGTGATTTACACCGGATCTTTAGAGTCACTCAAGCGTTTTAAAGACGACGTTAAGGAAGTGAGCAAAGGCTATGATTGTGGATTGCAAATCAAAGGATTTAACGACATTAAAGAAGGAGATGTTGTTGAAGGATACCAAGAAGTTGCCGTCAAGAAAAAGCTGAAATAAGCCTAAGGCTTTAAAACAAAAGCGGCTTTAAAGCGTCGTTTTACCCGAGTCAAAACCGCTAATGCTTCTCGCTCTGTGGCAAAACTTCCTGCTCTTATTTTGTAGTTAGGTGTTTCGAAAATCATCTCCGCAACTAGCTCCGGAAACAACGCATTGAATTGTTCAAGTACTTCAGTTGTTGATTCATGCACACCATAGTATACCTGAATAGTAAAGCGCTTTTTCGCAGCGTCTTCAAGGTCTAATGCTATTTTTTTCTGCAGCAGTGTATCTAATTTTGCAGGCGCTTTAAGGATTGTTTTTGCCTCTTGGGCAAATAATGATGCATTCAAAACACACAGCATGCATATAATCAAGTGGTTAAAAGTTGTTTTGTAACATTTCATATCGGCACAAAAATACACGAATATTTGATTAATTTTTGTTAAAAATAGCCTAAACACATTTTTTGTAAACATCTTAAAATCAATTAATTAGTAAGTTATTTAGACGAAATATAAATTACATCTTTAATTGCGTTGTGGTTTTTAAAATGAGGTCTGTGTCGTAATTTTGCATAGGAATTCATAAGAAGTGAATTTTATCAACAACTAAGCCACCTATGCACAAGGACAGCTTTCTGGCTCACCTTCCGTTACTGATTCTCTCTTTTTGTTTCAGCTTTGTTGTTGCCGCACAAGAACCCGATGTTCAAAAAGGAAAAGCATTATTTAATGCAAACTGTGCAGCATGTCATAAATTAAACAAACGTGCTGTAGGCCCAGCTCTGGCTGGCGTCAGTGCCAAGTACGATAAAGAGTGGCTTTACACTTGGATTAAGAATTCAACAGCAATGGTTAAATCTGGTGACGCGCAAGCCGTTGCCATTTATGAGGAATACAATGGCTCTGTCATGACCTCTTATCCACAGTTATCTAACGAGGATATTGACAATATTTTAGCCTACACAGACTACACACCACCACCTCCTGCTCCAGGCACTATGCCTGCTGCAGTCGCCGTTGAGTCTGAGAGCAGCTTAACTAACGACCTTGTTTTAGGCGTACTTGTACTTGTACTTGCCGCACTTGTGATTATGCTCCTCTTGGTTACAAAAACCCTTAGGCAAATTGCTGCTGCTAATGGTGTTGAAGTCGTTAAAGCAGAAAAACCAAAACGCATACCCCTTTGGAAAGCCTATGCACAAAATCCATTTTTGGTATTTGTATCGGTAATCTTCTTATTGCTTTCAAGCGCCTATGTGGGGTATAGTTATCTCATGCAAGTGGGAATTGATCAAGGATATATGCCCATCCAACCCATCCATTATTCACACAAAATTCACTCCGGCGACAATCAAATTGAGTGTAAGTATTGCCACTCATCTGCTCGTGTTTCTAAACATTCGGGCATACCATCGTTAAATGTGTGTATGAATTGTCACATGAACATTGCGGAGTATAACGGCGATGAAGATTTAGAAAAAGGATACACCAAAGAATTTTACACCAACGAAATCAAAAAGCTTTACAAAGCAGTTGGCTGGGATGAAAATACGCAAAGCTATACAGGCGAAACTCAGCCTGTTAAATGGGTACGTATCCACAACCTGCCAGACTTTGTATACTTTAATCACGCACAGCACGTTTCGGTTGCTGGAGTGGATTGCCAAAAATGTCACGGTCCAGTTGAAGAAATGGAGATTATGTACCAACATTCCTCGCTAACCATGGGATGGTGTATTAACTGTCACCGCGAGACAAACGTGAATGTAAAAGACAATGCATATTACACCAAAATTCACGAGGAATTATCTAAAAAATACGGAGTAGAAAAACTGACTGCTGCCCAAATGGGAGGATTAGAATGCGGTAAGTGTCACTATTAAGAACGAAAATATGCCCAACCAAAAGAAATACTGGAAAAGCGAAGTTGAGCTCAACGAGAAATCTACTTTGGTGGAAGAATTAAGCCAAAAAGAGTTTGCGCAAAAACTTCCTGAAGATCTTCTCGGATCTACTGAACTACCAGAAAGTGATACTTCACGACGCGACTTTTTAAAATATATGGGCTTTAGTACAGCGGCGGCAACCTTAGCCGCTTGTGAAGGCCCAGTAAATACGTCAATTCCTTACGTTGTTCAGCCAGAACAGATTATACCCGGGATTGCAAATTACTACGCAACTACTATTGTTGATGGTTTTGATACGGCAAGTATTCTTATTAAAACGCGAGAGGGTCGCCCGATTAAGGTTGAAAACAACACGGAAGCTCCTGTGAACAACATCGCTAATGCGCGTGTTCATGCATCAGTATTGTCTTTGTATGACAGCATGCGTGTACAAGGGCCAACCCAAGCAGGCGTTGACGTGAGTTGGGAAACCCTAGAAGCTAATGTTGCTCAACAATTGACGCAATTGGCAGATGAAAAATCGCCTGTTGCGCTTATTACTCCTTCTCTGGCAAGTCCAACAACTGCTCAAATCATACGTGATTTTCAAGCAAAATTCCCAAACGTAACGCATTACGCTTACGATGCTGTTTCTGAAACGGCAGCGCTAAACGCTTTTGAACGCGCATACGGCAAGCGTGCCCTTCCAAACTATGATTTTAGCAAGGCAACTTGTATCGTATCCATCGGGGCAGACATTTTAGGCGATTGGCAAGGCGGAGGTTTTGAATCAGGATACGCCAAAACACGTGTACCCAAAGGCAAAAAAGGTAATGCTGAAATGTCAAAACACTATCAGTTTGAGGCAAATATGACGCTGTCTGGTGCCAATGCCGATTATCGTATTCCCACTTCGGCTGTTGAACAACAGTTTATTCTTGCAGCACTTTATGGGGCATTAACCAACCAAACTTTCCCAACCCCCCTTAGTGCTGAATTAAAGAAAAAAGTAACAACAATTGCCGCTGAACTTAAAGCTGCTGGAAATGGTGCGGTTGTAGTCACAGGTCTTCAAAATGAAGATGCTCAACGCGCTGCTTTAGCAATAAACGACGCGCTAGGATCGGCAGTTATTGAGGCACAATACAACACACAATTACGTCAAGGAGATGCGGGTGTTATTAACCAACTGGTTAATGACATGAGCGATGGAAAAATTGGTGGCGTAATTATGGCAGGTGTAAATCCAGCATATACGTTACCAAATGCCGATGCCTTTATAGCTGGACTCAAAAAAGCGAAGCTGTCGCTTGCTTTTAGTATGAAAAACGATGAAACAGCCATCCACAGTCAGTGGGTTGCTGCTACGCCACATTACTTAGAGTCATGGGGAGATGTAGAGATGAAAACAGGTCATTTTGCACTGACCCAACCAACCATTCGTCCACTTTTTGATACCAAACAATTTCAAGATGTTTTGTTATCCCTAAGCGGTAGCTCACAAAATTATGATGATGCGATTAAATCATATTGGGCTTCTACTATATTGAGCGGTACATCTTTCAATGAAGCCTTACACGATGGGTATTTTGTAGGGAATCAATCGGATAATTTACGTTATAGCGATAATGTTGATGCTCTTGTTCAGCGACTGGCACGTGCAAAGGCAAAGGCTGGTTTAGAGTTGCATTTGTATACCAAAACGGGTATTGGCGACGGACAACAAGCCAACAATCCATGGTTACAAGAATTCCCAGATCCCATTACCCGTATTACTTGGGATAATTACCTTACTGTTTCTAAGGCAGACGCAGAGGCGCTTGATCTTAAAAATATTAATCAATCGGACGGTGCTCTTGATGGCAGTATTGCCGAAATTTCGCTCAACGGAACGACCGTAAAAGCTCCTGTACTAATCCAGCCTGGTCAGGCTAAAGGAACCGTTGGACTCGCATTGGGTTATGGAAAAACAGCGGGGATGAAGTCCGAAATGCAAGTAGGAACTAACGCATATCCATTGTATCAGAATTTTAGCCCGGTTCAAACCGTTACAGTTACTGCTTCAGAGGGCATGCATGAGTTTGCGAGCACGCAGTTGCAAAACACGTTAATGGGTAGAGGCGAGATTGTTCGTGAAACCACTCTTGAAATATTTAACACAAAAGATGCGAAGTACTGGAACGCTATGACTCAGGTTTCGCGCGACCATGAAGAAATAGATGTTACCTCTAAGGAAGCAGATATGTGGCAAGCATTTGATCGCTCTATTGGACATCACTTTAATCTGTCTATCGACTTAAATGCTTGTACGGGCTGTGGTGCTTGTGTGATTGCATGTCACGCTGAAAATAACGTGCCAGTAGTTGGAAAACGTGAAATTCGTAAGTCACGCGATATGCACTGGTTACGTATTGACCGTTACTACTCATCCGAAGAAACGTTTGAAGCAGATTTAGAAAAAGTAGACAACATCAGTGGTTTAGGCGAATCACTTTCTACATTTGGTAAAATGGAAGACCCTTCTGCAAATCCGCAGGTCACCTTCCAGCCGGTAATGTGTCAACACTGTAATCACGCTCCGTGCGAAACGGTTTGCCCTGTTGCAGCAAGTTCACACGGTCGTCAAGGACAAAATCACATGGCGTATAACCGCTGTGTGGGAACACGGTATTGTGCAAATAATTGTCCGTATAAAGTACGTCGCTTTAACTGGTTCTTATATAACAAGAACGATGAGTTTGATTACCATATGAACGATGATTTGGGCCGTATGGTGCTCAATCCTGATGTGGTAGTTCGCTCAAGGGGAGTAATGGAAAAATGTTCTTTGTGTATTCAAATGACGCAAAAAACAATTCTTGACGCAAAGCTTGAAGGTCGTGAAATTAAAGATGGTGAATTCCAAACAGCTTGCTCTAATGCTTGTGGTACTGGAGCGCTCGCATTTGGAGATATCAATGACAAGGAAAGTAAAGTGGCACACCTCAAAGAAGATAAGCGAATGTATCACTTATTGGAAAGTGTAGGAACTGAACCTAATGTAATGTATCAAGTAAAGGTTAGAAATACTTAAGAAACGATTTATGGCAAGTCACTACGAAGCACCCATTAGAAAGCCCTTAGTTACAGGGAATAAATCGTATCATGATGTTACGGTTGATATTGCTGCGCCAGTTGAAACCCCCCCAAATAAACTATGGTTTTTGGCATTCGGAATTGCACTTACTGCATTTTTGTGGGGATTAGGTTGTATCATTTATACCGTATCAACAGGAATTGGTGTCTGGGGATTGAATAAAACTATCGGCTGGGCATGGGACATCACCAATTTTGTATGGTGGGTAGGTATCGGTCACGCGGGAACGCTAATTTCGGCGGTACTGTTATTGTTCCGTCAAAAATGGCGTATGGCCATTAACCGTTCTGCCGAGGCCATGACTATATTTTCGGTTATCCAAGCCGGATTATTTCCCATTATTCACATGGGGCGTCCTTGGTTGGCGTATTGGGTATTACCGATTCCAAACCAATTTGGTTCGTTGTGGGTAAACTTTAACTCGCCTTTACTTTGGGATGTATTTGCGATTTCAACGTATTTATCTGTATCGCTCGTATTTTGGTGGACGGGACTACTTCCTGACTTTGCCATGATTCGTGATAGAGCCATCAAGCCTTTCCAAAAGAAAATTTACGGATTATTGAGTTTTGGTTGGAGTGGACGCGCCAAAGACTGGCAACGCTTCGAGGAAGTGTCATTGGTGTTGGCTGGTTTAGCTACCCCACTTGTACTTTCTGTACACACTATTGTATCGTTTGACTTTGCCACTTCGGTTATCCCAGGTTGGCACACCACTATTTTCCCTCCATACTTTGTTGCGGGAGCCATTTTCTCTGGCTTTGCCATGGTAAACACGCTACTCATAATTATGCGTAAGGTTTCTCGATTGGAAAATTACATCACCTTGCAGCACATTGAATTGATGAATATCGTTATTATGATAACGGGTTCTATCGTTGGGGTCGCCTATATCACGGAACTTTTCATCGCCTGGTATTCAGGAGTAGAATACGAACAATACGCTTTCCTAAACCGGGCTACAGGTCCTTACTGGTGGGCATATTGGGCCATGATGACTTGTAACGTTTTCTCACCACAGTTGATGTGGTTTAAAAAACTAAGAACAAGTATTATGTTCTCGTTTATCATTTCGATTGTGGTAAATATTGGAATGTGGTTTGAGCGATTTGTGATTATCGTAACGTCACTACACCGCGATTATTTACCATCTTCTTGGACGATGTTCTCGCCAACATTTGTAGATATTGGAATTTTTATTGGAACGATTGGATTCTTCTTCGTGTTGTTCTTGCTTTACGCACGTACTTTCCCTGTAATTGCACAGGCTGAAGTAAAATCGATTTTGAAAACATCGGGAGATAAATACAAAAACACCCATAGCCATGAGTAGTAAATTAGTACATGCCGTTTATGACGATGATGATACGCTTTTACACGCAGTGAAAGATGTTAAAAAAGCGGATTATCGTATTGAGGAGGTTTTCACGCCGTTTCCTGTGCACGGACTTGATCACGCCATGGGATTAGCGGGTACGCGTATTGCCGTTATGGCTTTTATGTACGGAATCTTAGGGTTTGCAGTTGCCATTACCATGATTAACTACATCATGATTGAGGATTGGCCACAAAATATTGGTGGAAAGCCAAGCTTCTCTTTTCTGGAAAACTTACCTGCATTTGTCCCTGTAATATTTGAAATGACTGTGTTTTTTGCAGCACACCTTATGGTGATTACATTCTATTTACGCAGCCGACTGTGGCCCTTCAAAAAAGCAGAAAACCCAATGCCAGAAACTACAGACGATAAATTCTTAATGCAAGTAGCGCTTGAGGGTGACGAGAAAAAATTAATGAGTCTGTTAAAAAAATCAGGCGCAATTGATGTCAGTATTCACGAAAACGATAACGCATGAAAAATATAATTCTTTTGTTTGTTTTGAGTTCGCTGTTGTTGGTGTCTTGTTTTGACGCATCAAAACCTAATTACCAATATTTTCCCAATATGTACGAATCGGTAGGCTATAAAACCTATGCAGAGTCTACGGCGTTTAGAAATGGTATTGAAGCACAATTACCTGCTCCAGGATCTGTTGCTCGCGGTTGGGCCCCTTACGATTATCCCGATACCAATGACGGTTATGAAGACGCAAAAGCTAATCTTATTTCACCACTAGAGTTGACTGATGCGCACCGCGCAGAAGGCAAAGAACTCTACGGAGTTTATTGTGCGGTATGCCACGGCTCAAAAGGAGACGGTCAAGGTATTTTGATGACACGTGAAAAGTTTTTGGGAATTCCAAGCTATGCCGATAGGGATATCACAGGAGGAAGTATTTACCATGTATTGATGTATGGTAAAAATGCAATGGGCTCACACGCAGGGCAGGTAAATGCTACCGAGCGCTGGCAAATTGCCCAACATGTAATGTATTTACGTAACGAATTGACAAAATAATTGGCCATGTATACCTTTGCTCAACGACTAAAAATTACTGCCTTTGCTCTTATGGGGCTTGGCTTTATTGGGTTAGCTATTGGTTTTGCTAGCGCACCTTCTACGGTGGCCGAAGCACAGGCCATGGTTGCCGGTGCGCACGGCGGACACGTAGATGCACACGGAAGCGAACACAGTTCACATGACAACCACTCGAGTGATACCCACAAAGAAAAAAACCATCACGACGATGCACATGCTACAACAGACACTCATGGAGAACACCATGCTGATGAGGCACACGGAGAAGATCACCACGGCGAACATCTGTTACACCAATTGCAAAATAAGCCTTGGGCAGCGCTTTATGTAGCCGCCTTCTTTTTCTTTATGATTGCGCTCGGAACATTAATGTTTTATGCCATTCAACGGGCTGCACAAGCAGGATGGCCTATTTTACTCTTCCGTGTAATGGAAGGAATCACGGCTTATTTGGTGCCTGGCTCTATTATTATTTATGTGTTTTTAGTGCTTACCGGACTTCACGCCAACCACCTTTTTGTTTGGATGGATGCTGAAACTGTAGCACACGATGAAATCATTCAAGGAAAAGTTGGGTATTTAAATGTGCCGTTCTTCCTTATTCGTGCAGCTATTTACCTTTTGGGTTGGAATGCATATCGCTATTTTTCCAGAAAGTTTTCTTTGGCACAAGATGCCGCACCAGCTGGCGACATAAGCAATCACAAAAAGAACTTCCGTATTTCAGCTGTATTCTTGGTGTTCTTCTTTGTAACCGAGTCCATGATGTCTTGGGACTGGATTATGTCATTAGACCCACACTGGTTTAGTACATTATTTGGTTGGTATGTTTTGGCAAGTATGTTGGTTACTTCTGTTACCGTTATTGCCTTGGTTTCTATTTACCTTAAATCAAAAGGCTATTTACCCAAAGTTAATGATAGCCATTTGCATGATTTAGCAAAGTTTATGTTTGGGCTTAGCGTATTTTGGACCTATTTGTGGTTCTCACAGTTTATGTTGATTTGGTACTCCAACATCCCAGAGGAAGTAACGTATTTCCTTACTCGAATTGATGATTATAACTTGCCATTTTTTGGTATGGTTGTAATGAATTTTGTTTTCCCGCTCCTTATTTTAATGAGTAGCGATTATAAACGCTCCAATTGGATAATTGTAATGGCAGGTATTATTATTGTACTTGGACATTACATTGATATCTTCAATATGATTATGCCTGCAACTGTTGGTGGCCAATGGTTTATCGGTTGGGCTGAAATAGGTGGATTCCTGTTTTTTGCTGGACTGTTTATCTATGTGGTTTTCCGTGCGCTAACCAAAGTGCCATTAGAAGCAAGCGGTGATCCATATGTTGGAGAGAGTGAACGATTTGTATATTAATAGAACAAGTAAATGACTGCATTTATTCTTTTCGCGATTTTGGTTTTAGTTGGTGTTGCTATTTGGCAAATCACCAAGATTTTCGAGCTTTCACAGTTTGGGCAAACCAAAGATGATTCGCAAGTGGCTAACGACAAAGACAACCACCGTAACGGGCAGTTAATGTTCGCTTTTTTGGTGTTCATTTATTTGTTTACCATATATTCATTTTGGGCGTTTGGCGATGTATTACTCCCCGACGCGGCTTCCGAACACGGGCAAGATATTGATCGCCTGATGTGGATATCGTTTGCGCTCATCTTTTTTGTGCAAACCATCACGCAAGCATTACTTCACTATTTCTCTTGGAAATATCGTGGACGCAAAGGACAAAAGGCATTATTTTATGCGGATAACGATAAACTCGAATTTATTTGGACCATTATCCCTGTTATTACACTGGCTGGACTCATCATGTACGGATTGTTCACCTGGACGGCTATCATGAATATTGAAGAGAATGACGAGGCGTTGGTTGTAGAACTTTACGCGCAACAGTTTAACTGGAAGGCACGCTATGCTGGAGCCGATGGCGTTTTGGGCGATGCTAACGTACGATTTTTACAAGATTTTGACGGACTCAATTTGGTAGGTATAGATGCTTCTGACCCAAATGGACTGGATGATGTAGTGGTACAAGAACTCCACTTGCCTAAAGGACGTGAAATCATTTTTAAAATGCGATCACAAGACGTATTGCATTCGGCATATATGCCGCACTTTAGAGCTCAAATGAACTGTGTTCCAGGCATGATTACCGAATTTGCCTTTACGCCCTCAATGACTACTGAGGAAATGCGCCAAACGCCTGAAATGGCAGCTAAGGTTCAAAAAATTAATAAAATCAGATATGAAAACAGCCAAGCCCTAATAGCCAATGGTGAGGTAGCTTTGGATGCGTATCAATTTGATTATTTGTTACTTTGCAATAAAATTTGTGGTGCGTCGCATTACAATATGCAAATGAAAATTGTTGTAGAAGAAGAAAGAGATTTTAACAAGTGGCTGGCTCAGCAAACCACCTTTGCGCAGACCATCCAACCGTAAAAAGATAACTATGGGAGCAGATCACGCACATCACAAAGAAACGTTTATTACCAAGTACATCTTTAGTCAAGACCATAAGATGATTGCAAAACAATACCTTATCACGGGTTTGATAATGGGAATCATTGGAATTGCTATGTCGCTATTGTTTCGTTTGCAATTGGCATGGCCAGAAAAATCATTCTGGGTTTTTGATACCTTTTTAGGAAAATGGGCACCAGAAGGCGTAATGGATCCAAACGTCTATTTAGCTTTGGTAACCATTCACGGTACGCTCATGGTGTTTTTTGTGCTTACAGCAGGACTTAGTGGTACGTTTAGTAACTTACTTATTCCATTGCAGATTGGTGCGCGGGATATGGCATCTGGGTTGTTAAACATGATTTCATACTGGTTATTTTTCCTCTCGTCGGTTATCATGATTGCGTCGCTTTTTGTGGAGTCGGGGCCAGCTGCTGCAGGCTGGACCATCTATCCTCCTCTTAGTGCGTTACCACAAGCCCAACCTGGTTCTGGACTTGGAATGACGCTTTGGCTGGTGTCTATGGCTATATTTATTGCGTCGTCATTATTAGGATCGTTGAATTACATCGTAACGGTGATTAATTTGCGAACAAAAGGAATGTCTATGACACGCCTTCCACTAACGATTTGGGCATTCTTTGTAACAGCTATTATCGGGGTGGTTTCTTTCCCTGTTTTATTGTCTGCAGCTTTGCTATTGATTATGGATAGAAGCTTCGGAACATCATTTTTCTTATCTGATATTTTTATTCAGGGCGAGGTGCTTCATTACCAAGGTGGTTCCCCCGTTTTATACGAACACTTATTTTGGTTTTTAGGCCATCCAGAAGTATATATTGTACTGCTTCCTGCGTTGGGAATCACATCTGAGGTATTGGCAACCAATGCGCGTAAGCCTATTTTTGGATACCGTGCCATGGTAGCGTCTATTTTGGCCATTGCCTTTTTATCCACCATTGTTTGGGGACACCATATGTTTATCTCAGGAATGAATCCATTCTTAGGTTCCGTATTTACGTTTACGACGCTATTGATTGCGATTCCATCTGCGGTAAAAGCATTCAATTACATCACCACGCTGTGGAAAGGTAACCTTCAAATGAACCCGGGAATGTTGTTCTCCATTGGATTGGTGTCTACCTTTATATCAGGGGGTCTTACAGGAATTATTTTAGGAGATAGTACCTTAGATATTAACGTGCACGATACGTATTTTGTAGTGGCACACTTCCACTTAGTAATGGGAATTTCAGCACTCTATGGATTATTTGCTGGTGTTTATCATTGGTTCCCAAAGATGTTTGGCAGAATGATGAACAAAAATTTAGGATACCTACACTTTTGGGTAACGGCAATTTGTGCCTACGGTGTATTTTTCCCTATGCACTTTATTGGTATGGCAGGACTACCCAGACGTTATTACTCTAACACAGCATTCCCATACTTTGACGACCTTGCTAATATTAATGTGATCATTACCATTTTTGCACTTATTGCAGGGGCTGCGCAGTTGGTGTTTTTATATAACTTTATCGCTAGTATTTTCTATGGTAAGAAGGCAGTTCAGAACCCATGGAAGTCGAACACACTTGAATGGACAACTCCTGTAGAACACATACACGGAAACTGGCCAGGTGAAATTCCTCATGTAGAACGTTGGGCCTATGACTACTCTAAGCCGGGACACGACGAGGATTTTATCCCACAAAACGTTCCTTTAGCCGAAGGCGAAGAAGAACTTCAACATTAAACAAAAGCCCCGTTAAGGGGCTTTTTTGTTTTCCGTATCTTTGGATAGATGAATGAACATCTAGATCCAACCGGAGAACAACTAAATCGCGAAGAGCACGATATCGATCGTGCTTTGCGTCCGCTTAGCTTTGACGATTTTAGTGGACAGCCACAGGTCCTAGAAAACCTCGAGATTTTTGTCGCTGCTGCCAATCAACGCGAAGAACCCCTTGACCACACGCTTTTGCACGGCCCTCCCGGATTAGGCAAAACTACATTAGCACATATCCTAGCACATGAGCTAGACGTTAGTCTAAAACTCACTTCGGGGCCTGTATTAGACAAACCCGGTGACTTAGCAGGCTTGCTTACAAATCTTCAGCCTAGAGATGTTCTGTTTATTGATGAAATTCATCGACTAAGCTCCATTGTAGAAGAGTATTTGTATTCTGCTATGGAAGATTACCGCATTGATATTATGATTGAGACAGGGCCTAATGCCCGTTCTGTTCAAATCGAATTAAGTCCGTTTACACTAATAGGCGCTACCACACGCTCGGGATTGCTCACCGCACCCATGCGTGCACGTTTTGGCATCAACAGTAGGCTAGAGTATTATTCTACAGAAGTATTGGCAGGAATTGTAACCCGTAGTGCAGCCATCCTAAACATACCTATTGAAAATAAGGCCGCTATCGAAATCGCCAGCAGAAGTCGTGGTACGCCACGAATTGCCAATGCGTTGTTACGCCGTGTTCGGGATTTTGCGCAAATCAAAGGAAACGGAACGATAGATTCATCCATTACGCAAATTGGACTTAAAGCATTAAATGTTGATGTGAATGGCCTAGACGAAATGGATAACAAAATTCTAACCACATTGATAGACAAGTTTAAGGGCGGACCTGTTGGTATTAATACACTGGCTACTGCGGTTTCCGAAAATGGTGAAACGATTGAAGAAGTCTATGAACCGTTTTTGATACAGGAAGGCTTTTTGGTGCGAACACCCCGTGGCAGAGAAGTAACCGAAAAGGCATATCAACACCTAAACCGAACAATGCCGAATACGCAAAAAGGATTGTTTTGAACCTTGCTGAGCATCATGCTGCTGTTGTAAAGCAAATTGCCGAACGTCTTGGGTTTATGGCCTGTGGGATTTCTAAAGCTACTTTTTTGGAAGAAGAAGCACCTCGTTTAGAATCTTGGCTTTCCCAAAATCACCATGGTGAAATGGGCTATATGGCACGTAATTTTGACAAACGCTTAGACCCACGAAAGCTTGTTCCGGGGGCAAAAAGTGTGGTGTCGCTGTCTTACAATTATTTTCCAAATTCATCACAAACGGATAAAGACGCACCAAAACTTGCACGCTATGCGTATGGTAAAGATTACCATCGTGTTATCAAGGACAAACTCTTTGAATTTATGCACGAAATTCAAACTGAAATTGGCGCTGTAGAAGGACGTGTTTTTGTAGATTCTGCGCCTGTTTTAGAAAAAGCATGGGCTGCTAAAAGCGGTTTAGGTTGGGTTGGTAAAAACACCAATTTGATCCGAAAGCAAAACGGCTCCTATTTTTTTATCGCAGAGCTTATCATCGATTTAGAACTTACCCCCGACGGCACAGTTACAGACCATTGCGGTTCGTGCACCGCTTGCTTAGACGCTTGCCCTACAGATGCATTTATAGTTCCCTATAAGTTAGATGCCAGTAAGTGCATTTCGTATTTTACCATTGAACTAAAAGATGCGATTCCAGCTGAGGTAAAAGGACAATTTGATAACTGGGCATTTGGTTGTGATATTTGCCAAGAAGTTTGCCCATGGAATCGGTTTGCTACATCACATAACGAGCCTGAGTTTGAGCCAAATCCTGAACTCATGCAACTCTCCAAAAATGACTGGAATGAAATTACAGAAGAGCTCTATAATAGGTTGTTTGAAGCCAGTGCTGTAGAGCGTACAAGTTTTGCAGGCTTAAAACGTAATTTGGAGTTTTTAAAATAACAAGAATTCAATACCTTTCAAACTTCAAAAACATGACAGATGAGTCGACAAAGCAAACGGCGCGAGGCATTAGTGTATCACGCGAAGCCAAAACCGGGAAAGCTTGAAGTAAACCCAAGTAAACCATATACAACCCAACGTGATTTATCTTTAGCCTACTCACCAGGAGTAGCCGAACCTTGTTTGGAGATAGAAAAAGCCACCGAGAACGTATACAAATACACCAACAAAGCCAATTTGGTTGCTGTAATTTCCAACGGAACAGCAGTACTTGGACTGGGCGATATAGGCCCTGAGGCGTCCAAACCTGTAATGGAAGGAAAAGGATTGCTGTTTAAAATTTTTGCAGGCATTGACGTTTTTGATATTGAAGTAGACACCAAAGATGTTGATGCATTTGTTGAAACGGTAAAAAATATTGCACCCACTTTTGGGGGAATAAATTTGGAGGATATCAAAGCGCCAGAGGCGTTTGAAATTGAACGCCGCTTGGTAGAAGAACTCGATATTCCTGTCATGCACGACGACCAACACGGTACCGCAATCATTTCTGGTGCGGCATTACTCAATGCTGTTGAGTTGGCAAACAAAGAGATGAGCTCCATCAAAATGGTTATTAGTGGTGCAGGCGCAGCTGCGATTTCCTGTGCAAGGCTATATCGCGCTTTGGGCGTATTGCCTCAAAATATGATGATGACCGATAGTAAAGGAATCATTAGAGCGGACAGAGAAAATTTGACTGCTCAAAAGAAAGAATTTGCTACTTCAATAGATGCGCATACACTTGAGGACGCCTTACACAATGCCGATGTTTTTATTGGACTTTCCAAGGCGAATATCATGACAACAGCCATGTTGACCTCTATGGCGGCAACACCCATAGTATTTGCGATGGCAAACCCAGATCCTGAAATTGATTACAACCTGGCGGTTTCCACGCGCGATGATGTCATTATGGCTACAGGACGATCGGATTTTCCTAATCAAGTGAACAACGTGCTTGGTTTTCCATTTATTTTTAGAGGGGCATTGGATGTTAGAGCCACAAAGATTAATGAAGCCATGAAAATGGCAGCCGTTAAAGCCTTAGCCGATTTAGCAAAAGAAACAGTTCCTGAGCAAGTCAATATTGCCTATGGCACCACCAAACTTGCCTTTGGAGAGCACTACATCATCCCAAAACCTTTTGACCCAAGATTGATTACCACTGTACCCATGGCAGTAGCAAAAGCAGCTATGGAAAGTGGCGTAGCGCAAGCTCCTATTTCCAATTGGAATCAATATCAAGAACAGTTGCATCAACGAACGGGGACGGACAAAAAATTGGTTCGCTTGATTACAAGTCAAGCCAAGCGCAATATGCAGCGTGTTGTCTATGCCGAAGCAGATGAATTAGATGTACTCAAGGCTGCACAAATGGTATATGAAGAAGGGATTGCGCATCCTATTTTGTTGGGGAATAGAGAACGTATTTTGGAGCTCATGGAAACCTTGGAGTTTGAAGCGGATATTTCCATTATTGACCCAAAGAATGATGGCGTAAAAGAACAACGTGAAGCATATGCAGACACCTATTGGAAATTACGTCAGCGCAGAGGCGTTACGCTTTACGATGCACAAAGCAGAATGCGCGAGCGCAATTACTTTGCCGCTATGATGGTGCGTGAAGGCGACGCTGATGCCATGATTTCAGGCTACAGCCGAAGTTACCCGAACGTGCTTAAACCTGTATTGCAAGTTATTGATAGAGCAGAGGGTGTGAACCGTGTTGCCACCACCAACTTGATGATTACCAATCGTGGGCCGTTATTTTTGGCAGATACCTCCATCAACATCAACCCAAATGCAAAAGACTTGGCGAAAATTGCACAAATGACATCCTATACAGCAACGCTGTTTGGCATGCAACCCAAAGTAGCCATGCTTTCGTACTCTAATTTTGGCTCATCTAAAAATGAAGATGCCCAGAAGGTAAACGAGGCCGTTTCGTTGTTACACCGTTATATGCCACATATTGATGTTGATGGACCTATTCAAGCTGATTTTGCGCTGAATAAAGCCATGCGAACGACAAAATTCCCATTTTCAAAAATTGCAGGAAAAGAAGTAAACACACTTCTTTTTCCAGACTTGAATGCGGCGAATATTGCCTATAAGTTGATAAAAGAATTAGACGGCGCACTTTCCATTGGCCCTATTATGATGGGGCTAAAACACGCAGTGCATATTCTGCAATTGGGTGCAAGTGTCGATGAAATTGTTCACATGACAGCAGTAGCTGCAGTGGATGCATATAACAAAAAATCATGATTACACAACTAAACGGGAGACTCGTAAGTAAAACACCCACAACACTTGTTATTGATTGTGGAGGTGTTGGATATGAAGTGCATATTTCGCTTCACACATTTGGGCAATTACCCGAAGACGAGCACATTCGCATTTACACACATCATCAGGTGCGCGAAGATGCACAAACGCTATATGGCTTTATTGCACATGTAGAACGTAGTGTGTTTCGTTTATTGTTAAGCGTGAGTGGAATAGGAGCTAACACGGCACGCACCATGCTTTCATCTATGACACCGCATGATGTGGTACAAGCGATTCAATCCGATAATGTTGCTGCCATACAATCCGTAAAAGGAATTGGCGCAAAAACGGCACAACGGGTAATTGTTGATTTGAGCGATAAGGTAACCGGGTTGTTAGACGAAGGAGAAATTAGCACTACTTCAAACAATACACAGCGCGACGAAGCGTTATCTGCATTGAGTGTATTGGGTTATCCAATGAAACAAACACAAAAGGTGGTGGATACGTTGCTGCAAGCAGAACCTAACATGCCTGTAGAACGAATCATCAAAAATGCGCTCAATAAACTATAATGGATATAAAAATCTGTAAAAAAAGGAGCTTATTAGTAATGTTTATTTTGGCAATAACTACCACAGTTTTTGCTCAAAACCCTACTACAAAGGATAGCTTACTATTGGCGCCTAATTTGCAGAAAATAGCATTGAAGCAAAAACCTACTTCATTTGCAGCCTCTTACACCTATGACCCAAAGCTCAATTTATATTTCTACAATGTAAAAGTTGGCAAGATCAATGCCGAACAACCACTTGCTCTTACACCTAACGAATACCGTGAACGTGTAATGGCAGAAAAAACCCGTGCATATTTCGTAGAGAAACAACAAGCGCTAGCTGGACTGGTTGAAGATGAAGAAATACAAGACGATTTACTTCCAGATTATTACGTGAACTCCAAGTTTTTTGAATCCGTATTTGGAAGTAATGAAATTAATATTCGCCCACAAGGCTCTGCGAGTATTGATTTAGGGTTAATCTATCAAAAATCGGGGAACCCTAGCTTGTCTCCAAGAAACCAAAGTAGTCTGGGATTTGATTTTGATCAACGTATCAATCTTAGCTTATCGGGAACTATTGGAACCCGACTCAAAGTAAACGCCAATTACGATACTCAATCCACGTTTGATTTTCAGCGTGTTATTAAACTTGATTTTTTCCCAGAGGATTTGGTTCCAAGCAGTGTTACAAACACGATTAACAGAGGGAAAGAACTCGTCGACAAAGGCAAATCCTACGTTGACAAGGGTAAAGAATATATCGATAAAGGGAAAGCGTTTGTTGACAAAGGAAAAAACACGGTAAACAACGTAAAGAATTTAGCCGATCAGGGGATTAGCGGAAATGAGGACGGGATTCTTCAAAAATTAGAAGTAGGAAATGTGAATATGCCACTAAACAGCTCACTAATTTCTGGAGCACAGAGTTTATTCGGAGTAAAAGCACAACTCAAATTTGGCAATACGGACATTGCAGCTGTCATTTCTGAACAACGCTCCCAAACCCAGACCATACAAACTAATGGCGAGGGTACCTTAGAAGAATTTTCCCTTTTTGCTCTTGACTACGAAGACAATCGCCACTTTTTCTTGGCTCAATATTTTAGAGACGTTTACGACCAATCAGTCAAAACATACCCTTACATCAACTCACCTATTCAAATCACTCGCTTAGAAGTATGGATTACCAATCGTTCTGCGAGTACCAATAATGTGCGTAACGTACTAGCACTTCAAGATTTGGGTGAAACCAATCCAGATGCGGTTTTGTTAGATGATTTTACAGCTAACTTTTTTAATGCAGCTCCTGGTGCTTTTCCTGCTAATAACGCAAACAAACTCAACCCACTAGAAATTGGAGGTACAGGCTTGCTTACCGAAGATATTCGTGACATTGCTACGGCTAAAAACGGCTTTGGAGCACTTGCCTCAATTGTGAATGAAGGTCGTGACTATGCTGTTCTAGAAAGTGCCAGAAAGCTCAACACATCAGAATATAAATTCCATAGCCAGTTGGGGTATATATCCTTGAATCAACCCTTAAACAATGATGAAGTTATTGCGGTTGCTTTTCAATATACCGTAAATGGACAAGTCTATCAAGTTGGAGAATTTTCTGCTGACGGTGTTGCTGCAACTACTGTTGGCGGCACTACGGGAACACCTGTGGTTAACAACAACAGTTTAGTGCTAAAGATGCTAAAAAGTTCAGTTCTTGATGTATCGCAGCCTGTTTTTGATTTGATGATGAAAAACATCTATAACATTGGCGCTTTTCAACTTGAACAAGAAGATTTTGTGTTTAATATTTTATACACTGACCCTTCTCCAGCAAACTTTATCAGACCCGAAGACGCAAGCGCATGGCCCGAAGGAACAGATGAGCGTATTTTACTTAATCTTTTTGGATTAGATAAGCTGAACATTTACCAAGATGCGCAGGCTGAGGGAGACGGATTTTTTGATTTTGTTAGCGGTATTACGGTGTTGCCAGAACAAGGACAAATCATTTTTCCAAGTGTTGAACCTTTTGGAGCATATCTTTTTGATTTGCTGAAATCCAAGAATACCACTGAAATGTATTCGGACAGAAACAGCTACAATGAGAACCAGAAAAAGTACGTCTTTAAAGAAATGTACGACATCACCAAATTAGATGCCGCAGACTACCAACGCTACAATAAGTTTGAATTAAAAGGACGGTATAAATCTTCTGGCGGCGGACAAGGTATTGCCCTTGGTGCATTCAATGTACCTAGAGGTTCGGTGCGTGTTACTGCTGGGGGTAGACTACTACAAGAAGGATTAGATTACACGGTCAATTACCAAATAGGTCGGGTTACTATTTTAAATGAGGGGATTAAAAACTCCAATATTCCAATTGAAGTATCGACAGAAAGTAACACCTTGTTTGGTCAGCAAAATAAGCGCTTTATGGGCTTTACTGCAGAGCATAAAGTCAATGACGATTTGATTATTGGCGGAACGTATATGCGATTAAGCGAGCGTCCCCTTACACAAAAAGCAAATTATGGCGCAGAACCTGTAAACAATAGCATGTTTGGGCTAAGCGGGACGTTTTCAAAAGAGATACCGTTTTTAACTCGAATGGTAAACAAACTACCACACATTGATACGCAAGTAGCATCTAATGTTTCCATTCGTGCCGAGGCAGCATATCTGCAAGTGGGCACACCAAAAAGCACCGAACTAAACAGTACTGCTACTACTTATATTGACGATTTTGAGGGAACTCAAACTAACCTTGATATCCGAGATACATACTCGTGGTATTTATCGAGTGTACCTGCGCCGTCACAGCAACTTCCTATAGCAGGGGCGACAGTTGCCGCAGACGATATTAGCTCTGGATACCAACGGGCAAAGCTTTCGTGGTACAATATTGATCCTTTGTTTTACTCAACAAGCCGCCCAAGTGGTATTTCCGATAACGACCTTTCTACAAACGCTACGCGTCGTATTTTTATTGATGAAATTTTCCCACAACAAGACATAGCACAAGGTCAATCCACTGTGCAATACACGTTTGATTTGGCCTATTATCCTGCTGAGAGAGGGCCCTACAACAATGTATCAAGTTTTGGCTCAAACCCCCAAGACAATTGGGCAGGAATTACCCGTGCCATGACCACAACCGACTTTAGTCAATCTAATGTGGAATATATTGAGTTTTGGCTACTCGACACCTTCTCTGAGCAGGTGAGTACTTCAAACGATTTGGGGGAATTGGTATTTCATTTAGGTAATATTTCAGAAGATGTTTTGAAAGACGGACGCAAGCAATATGAGAACGGATTACCCGCCGCGGGACAAAGCACCGCAACATACAACACCTCGTGGGGAATTACACCGGCAACACAATCACTTGTGTATGCGTTTGATACTGATGGGCAAAACCGTGATTTACAAGATTTAGGTTTAGATGGGCTTACCGACGACGACGAACGCCTAATCTACACAAACGGACCCGCTGATGATCCTGCTGGTGATAATTACACCTACTTTGCACAGGGGAGCGGCTCTATTTTAGAGCGCTACAAAAATTACAATGGCACACAAGGCAACTCGCCCATAGAGGTTTCTGAACAATTCCGCGGCTCTTACACCACTCCTGATGCAGAGGATTTAAATCAAGACAACACCATGAATACCATTGACAGGTATTTTCAGTATCGCATTCCGATTAGTAAGAATATGCAAGTCGGGGCGCATCCGTTTCTGGTTGATGTGCGTGAAAACAACAATATTGAACTGCCAAATGGACAAGTTACTACATCGCGGTGGTTACAGTTTCGTGTTCCTGTGGTAAAAGATTATTATAACAATCCAAGATATAGTGATCGTTTCGAAGCCATTAACGGCATGGACGATTTACGTTCTATTCGCTTTATGCGGATGATGGTAACAGGATTTAGTAACCCAACTATTTTCCGTTTTGGCACATTAGATTTGGTACGCGCCGATTGGACACGAGTGGTAAGTCCATTGAATACAAACGAAATTTCATATCCAAACACGCAACTTGAGGTAAGTGCTGTAAATATATTGGAAAACGAAACCCGAACACCAATTCGTTACAAACTTCCTCCAGGGATTGTACGAGAAACATTGAATAGTTACAATAATCTTATTCGCGAAAACGAACAATCGCTATCCTTACGTGTTAAGGGCTTAGCTCCCGAGGATGCTGAAGGGGTTTACAAGCATTTGGATTTGGACATGCGTCAATACAAGCGTTTACGTATGTTTTTGCATGCAGAATCTATATCTGGCGAGAACCCACTTCCAGGCGAAGGCGCGCAAGACGACCTTGATGAACGTTTAGTGGCTTTTATTCGTTTGGGGACAGATATTACTGAGAATTATTATCAAATAGAAATTCCACTAAAACCAACTGCCTACACGGAAGGTGTTTCCAACAATCTAAGTGCAGAAGAGGTTTGGCAGACAGCAAGTAACGAGATAGACCTCCCAATCGAATTATTGACCCAGCTTAAAGCAAAATCGATTAGAGAACGCAACACAATGGGAGCCACGTATTTTGATGAGGAACTTAATCCCATAAACGAATTTGATCTTTCTTCAAGTTTGCCAGGAGATAAAAAATACAAATTAGCCATTCGCGGAAATCCCTCTTTGGGCGCCATCCGCACCTTAGTTGTAGGAGTGAAAAACCCAAACACCACAGCCGGAAGAAACTTAAGTGGAGAAGTTTGGTTTAACGAGCTTCGTTTATCTGAAATTGATTCTCGCGGTGGGTGGGCTGCCGTAGGTACTATGGATGCCAATCTTGCAGACTTTGCTAACGTTACCGTTAATGGGGCTATTTCAACTGTTGGATTTGGCGCCATTGATCAATCCCCGAATCAGCGTAGCCAAGACGATACACGCTCTTATGGCATAACAACAAGCGTCAACGCGGGGATGTTGTTTCCTGAAAAATGGGGATTGGTGCTTCCTGTAAGCTATAGTTATAATCAAGAGGTCATTACGCCAAAATACGATCCGTATTACAGAGATATTGAACTTCAAGATCGATTAGATGCAGCAACGCGCGAATCGCAACGAGACTCTATTCGCGACCAAGCGATTAGCGTTTCCAAACTTAAAAGCATTAACCTCATTGGTGTGCGAAAACAACGAGGCGCAGAGGCCAAACAAAACTTCTTTGATATTGAGAATTTAGACTTTTCGTATTCATATAATGAGGAAAAACGCAACGATTTTGAAATTGAAGATTATGCCTACAAAAACGTGCGATTAGGCGCAGGCTATAACTATTCGTTTCAGCCGCTTACCATCAAACCACTGGGCAAAGTAGAGTCAATATCCACAAAAAAATATTTGCGTTGGCTCTCAGAGTTAAACCTGAATCTTTTGCCAAGCTCAATCACACTAGGGGCAAATATCAACCGAACATTTCAAAGCCAGCGGTTCCGACAAGTATATTTGGAAGGTGTGGATGCGTCCAATCAAATTGCATTGCCTGATTTACAACAACGCAATTATTTATTCGATTGGCTCTTTACCTTAAATCATAATCTGACAAATTCCCTTCGTTTGGATTTTTCTGCTTCGAGCCGGAATATTGTCCGCAACTATATGCAAGATGGCCCAGCAGGAACAACGCAAGTCAATACCGAACTTGACATTTGGGACGGACTCTGGGACATGGGACAAATGGATCGGTTTGACCAGTCTGTTGGCGCAACGTACCAAATACCTTTTAGGCTTTTTCCCGTACTTTCGTTTCTAGATGGGACATACTCCTATACAGGTAATTTTAATTGGCAACGCGGTTCAACATCATTGGCAAATGTTGTTGATCAAAACAACAATGCACTTGGTATTGTACACACCATCCAAAACGCCAATACGATTCAATGGAACGGTTCTGCGAACATGCAGTCTCTTTACAACAGCATTGGACTAAAGAAAAATACCAACACAAAAGACAAGAAAAAAGCCAAAGTAAAAATCAAAAACACCTTGGTGGGATTACTTACGGCACTGCGTAGGCTGCAGTTTACCTACAGCGAAAACAACGGTACTGTGCTTCCAGGATACACGCAGGATATTGGTTTTTTAGGAACATCAAATCCTGGTTTTGAATTTGCGATGGGTCGCCAGAAAGACATCCGTTTTGAGGCTGCTAAACGCGGATGGCTTACTGAATTCCCAAACTTTAACCAGGCGTATACAACCGTACATAATACCGATATCAACTACAATGCTCAAATTGATTTGTTGAAAGGACTGCAACTCGACCTTACTGGAAATCGAAGTTATTCCGAAAACGCATCAGAAAATTTTAGTGTGGTCAACGGTAATTACTATGCGCTTTCGCCACGTTTGTTTGGTAATTTTGAAATTTCAACCATTATGCTCAGCACGGCATTTAGTGGAAACGGCTTAGCGTCACAAGCATTTGAAGATCTCAAAACCAACCGTTTGACTATTGCCCAGCGCTTAGCAACAGCTCGTGGTGTGGCTCCCGGTGATGTTGATGCCGATGGCTACCCAACAGGATTTGGTAAAAACAACCAAGCAGTGCTTATTCCTGCGTTTTTGGCCGCGTATATTGGTACAGATCCCAATAGCGTACGTATGGATGCTAAGCGGTCTTTTCCATTACCCAATTGGAATTTACAATACACGGGGCTTATGCGGTTAAAATCTTTCAAGAAGCGCTTCAACCGCTTTGCAATAGCACACGGATATCGCGCTAGTCACACCCTAAATGCATTTGCTACAAACCTAGAATATCAACCCAATGTTACTGATCAGTCGGGGAATTTCATGAACAAAATTTTATACACCAATATAAATTTGGTAGAGCAATTCAACCCTCTTATTAAGGTCGACTTTGAACTAAAAAGCAGTTTGCAACTATCGGCAGAAGTACGTAAAGACCGTGCGTTATCCTTGTCTTTAGATAATAATTTACTTACAGAAACTTCTGGCGATGAGTGGATTGTTGGGCTGGGGTACAGAATTAAAAATGTGAAATTTAAAACCAACATTGGCGGAAAAACAACGAATCTAAGAGGCGATATTAATATTAAGGGAGATTTGTCGGTGCGGGATAACATTACCCTTATCCGAAATTTGGATCTGTTAAGCGACCAAGTAACTGCAGGACAACGCTTGTGGTCATTAAAAATTTCTGCTGATTATGCGTTGTCGCGGAACTTTACAGCGCTATTCTTTTATGACCACGCCTTTTCAAAATTTGCTATTTCTACGGCCTTCCCTCAAACCAACATTCGTTCTGGAATAACCTTACGCTACAATTTTGGAAATTAGGATATTTTTACATTACATTTAAACAAAATTCTGAAATGAACATTCCACAAGATTTAAAGTATACACAAGACCACGAATGGGTACGCATTGAAGGCGACGAGGCAACTGTTGGTATTACTGATTTTGCTCAGAGTGAGCTGGGTGATATTGTATATGTAGAAGTTGAAACAGAGGGAGAAAACCTTGCCAAAGAAGCTGTTTTTGGAACAGTTGAAGCCGTAAAAACAGTTTCAGATTTGTTTGTACCACTTTCAGGAGAAATTATAGCGTTTAACGATCAATTGGAAGACACACCAGAGCTTGTTAATGATGACCCGTATGGTGAAGGTTGGATTGTAAAAATAAAATTGAATGAGCCCTCGGAAATTGACGGGTTGCTTTCAAACGAAGGCTATCAAGCTGTCATTTCTTGATTTGAATGACATGATACAAATTTATTTAAATTTAACAACTAAAATTATTATTTTAGCCCGTATCTAAACAAATCAAATGCAATCAAAGAAAAATCCCAAGGCTGATTTAAGAAAAAATAGCAGTCTGTATTTTGCCATTGGGCTTTGTACGGTAATGTTTATCGCATGGCAAAGTATTGAGTGGAAAACCTATGATAAATCCATGTATGGTTATGAAGCTTTAGATGTAGAGGACGATGATGATGAGCTTGTGCCCTTAACGGAACAAATCAAAACACCGCCACCGCCACCGCCGCCGCCAGCCCCTGAAATTATTGAGGTAGTTGAAGACGAAGAAGAGGTTGAGGAAACAGTCATTGAATCTACTGAAACGACTCAAGAAGAAATTATTGAAGAGGTTGAGGTTATGGAAGAAGAATTGGACGTTGATGTTCCTTTTGCCATTATTGAAGATGTACCTCTATTTCCAGGGTGTGAACGCGTTAAAAAATCGGAACGCAGAAAGTGTTTCCAAGAAAAAATTCAGCGACACATTGCCAAAAACTTCCGCTATCCAGAAATTGCCCAAGAAATGGGGATTCAAGGAAGGGTATATGTGCAATTTATCATTTCCAAAGACGGTTCTATTACAGGTATTCGTACCCGTGGACCAGACAAAAACTTAGAAAAGGAAGCAAACCGAATTATTTCGAAACTTCCTCAAATGACTCCGGGAAAACAGCGCGGACGACCCGTTCGTGTACCGTTTAGTATTCCCATCACCTTCCGTTTACAATAATATAAGCCCGACAATCGTCGGGTTTTTTTTGGCAGAATTTTTGTATGTTTGGTTTAACAAATCTTATAAACCTACATTATGCAGTCAAAAAAAAGTCCAAAATCTGACTTAACCAAAAACACCAAACTTTATTTCGCTATCGGTTTATGCCTCATGGTTTTTGTTTCTTGGCGGCTTATAGAATGGAAAACCTACGATAAATCTGCCATTGATATTGATACCCTTAACATTCAAGATGATGACGATGAGGAAGTGCCTTTAACCGAGCAACTTAAAACGCCACCACCGCCGCCACCGCCACCTGCTCCTGAAATTATAGAAGTTGTGGAAGACGAAGAGGAGGTTGAAGAAACCGTCATAGAATCTACGGAAACCACACAGGAGGAAGTCATTGAGGATGTTGAAGTGCTGGAAGAAGATCTAGACGCGGATGTTCCCTTTGCGATTATTGAAGATGTGCCGCTATTTCCCGGTTGTGAAAATGTAAAAAAATCGGAACGCAGAAAGTGTTTTCAAGATAAGATTCAACGCCATATTGCTAAAAACTTCCGCTACCCAGAAATTGCGCAAGAAATGGGGATTCAGGGAAGGGTGCATGTGCAATTTATCATATCCAAAGACGGCTCCATTACAGGCATTCAATCCCGTGGACCAGATAAAAACTTGGAGAAAGAGGCGAACCGAATTATTTCTAAGCTTCCCAAAATGATACCTGGAAAACAACGCGGACGTGCTGTTCGTGTGCCCTTTAGTATTCCCATAAACTTTCGTTTGCAGTAGGCTTTACGTAAAAGGAATTGTTTTGAGCTATTTGCATTGCGTAAGCTGCTTTTGTACAGTATCTTTGCGCTCTAAATGCACAAGTACAATATGCTTGCAGAGACCCAAAAACCGCACACACTTTCGCTTTTTATAAACGATGTGCTGTTGCTTACCAAAGCACGTCTTACACTTAGTGTGGTGTTTTCTTCCATAGCAGGCTATTTGTTGGCAGTAGCATCTGCTAATATGTGGCATATCTTGTTGCTTTCGATCGGGGGTTATGGCTTGGCTGGGGCTTCCAACGCATTTAATCAAATCATTGAAAAAGAAATTGATGCAAAAATGATTCGCACGCAAAACCGACCTATTCCTGCAGGAAGAATGTCAACTCAAGCGGCTTTTAGCATCGCGATTACGCTATTAATTTTGGGTCTTGTTATTCTCTATGCACTCAATCCCAAAACGGCCATGTTTGGTGCCATCTCGGTCTTTTTATATACCTGTGCTTATACGCCTCTAAAAACGGTAACGCCACTTTCGGTATTTGTAGGCGCAATACCTGGCGCGATTCCCTTTATGCTAGGATGGGTATCTGCCACGGGAAACTTTGGTATAGAATCAGGGATATTGTTTATGATACAATTTTTTTGGCAGTTCCCTCATTTCTGGGCAATTGGTTGGATGATGCATTCCGATTATCAAAAAGCAGGAATTAACATGTTGCCCACGGGGAGTCCAGGAAATGCTACTGCGCTACAAATTATTTTATACACCCTTTGGACAATAGTGATTTCCATTATTCCTGTATTTGGTTTCACAGGGGCGTTGCAACTTTCGGTTGTAGCAGCAGTTGTAGTTGGAGCAGTTGGATTGATGCTATTATGGACAGGGTTACAATTGTATCGAAATCATTCCGTAGCCAATGCCAAAAAGTTAATGATAATGAGTATTGCATACATTACAGCAATACAGTGGATTTACGTTTTAGATAAATTTATATAGATGAGTTTTCACCCTTCCCTTTTAACGCCTCAGTCAAAAGCAAAAAGAATGATGCTTTGGTTTGCCATGATTAGCATGACCATGATGTTTGCTGGACTTACCAGTGCCTATGTGGTTAGTAAAGCACGTCCAGATTGGCTTACAGATTTTAGGCTTCCAGCGGCATTTCACTTAAGCACATTGGTTATTTTACTGAGTAGTTTTACCTTTTGGATGGCTTTTAGCATGTTGAAGCGCGATAATACCAACGGCGTTACACGCTACACCATTATTACCTTGATATTAGCCGTTGTGTTTTCGATTAGTCAATGGGTGGGATTTAGTAATATCGTAGCGGATGGATATTATTTTACAGGTGCAGAGAGCACGGTAACGACCTCGTTTTTGTATGTGCTTGTCCTGACTCACTTTGCACACCTTATTGGAGGAATTGTAGTGCTTTTGGTGGTGCTTATACGCCATCTAAAGGGTGTATATTTGAACAAACCACTAGGTTTTAGTCTCGCACATACCTTTTGGCATTTTCTGGGATTTTTATGGCTCTATTTATTTGTGTTCTTATTCTTTTTAAGATAAAGTTTAATACGTAATTTTGTAACCAATTTAACCGATATCCACACATGGAAGCAACAACCAACCTAGCAGAAAACGAAAACGTTTGGGGCGGAGGAAACAAACCACTGAATGCGTCTTACGGAAAAATGATGATGTGGTTTTTCATTGTTTCTGATGCACTAACCTTTTCTGGTTTTCTTGTCGCTTACGGCTTTTCTCGTTTTAAAAATATTGACTCTTGGCCTATTGCCGATGAAGTCTTCTATCACTTTCCCTTTCTACATGGCATTGACGCACCCATGTATTACGTGGCACTCATGACCTTTATTCTTATTTTCTCATCAGTAACAATGGTGTTAGCAGTAGATGCCGGTCATAAAATGCAAAAAAATAAAGTTGCGGTATATATGCTACTTACTATTATTGGGGGTGCTGTTTTTGTGGGCTCGCAAGCTTGGGAGTGGAAAAACTTTATTAAAGGTGAATATGGCGCAGTAGAAACACGAGGCGGACAAATTTTACAGTTTGTTTCTGCCGATTCTGGTGAGCGTATTGCACTTTCTTCTTTTGCTAGCTCGCAGGTCTCCGAACGTGCACAGCATTCTGCCGATAATGGAATTTGGTATGCCGACGAAGCCACACTTCCTACATATACAGTAGCTGAGGTACAAGAAGGCTTCTTGGCAAATCCAGATTTGCGTATTAAGACTGAAATGATTGATGCCGAAACAGGACATAAAATTGTGCTAGATCGTGCAGCCTCCGAATCAAAAATTGCCCAAGCCGTATATGTGGTAGAAGGCGCTAACCTCATTCGAAACGAATATGGAAACCGCCTTTTTGCCGATTTCTTCTTCTTTATAACAGGCTTTCATGGCTTCCACGTACTATCAGGTGTTGTATTTAACGGCATTATATTTTTCAACATATTGTTGGGCACCTATGAACGTAGAGGACACTACGAAATGGTTGAAAAAGTAGGACTCTATTGGCACTTTGTAGACCTTGTATGGGTATTTGTATTCACCTTCTTTTATCTCGTTTAGCATGGCACATAAACTTTCTATTTTTCGCGGACTTCTCACCTTCAAATCCAATATTCAAAAAATTTGGGGTGTACTCATTTTCCTTTCAATTGTAACAGCAGTTGAAGTAGCATTGGGAATAATCAAGCCTGCCTTTTTACTCACACCCGTGTTTGGCATGAAAGGGTTAAACTGGATTTTCATCATCCTGACAATTGTAAAAGCCTATTACATCGCATGGGACTTTATGCACCTTCGCGATGAGAAACGAAGCTTTACATCGTCAATAGTATTACCCCTTTTGATCCTTATTCCATACCTTATTTTTATACTGCTCATCGAGGCCGATTATATTTACAATGTGATGCTTGACGGATTTGTGAGCTGGAATTTCTGATCGTGTTATGAAAAAATACATCGTTCTAGCTATACTATTTGTTTTTCCGCTAGTGGTGTATTTATTTTTCGCCTCTGGTGTAAACCGTTTTGCTAAACTTCCTGTACTGACGCAAAACATTGAAGAAATAGGTGAATACAGCGATGCACAATTTAAAGACCGCATAACAGTTCTTGGGTTTTTTGGTAATGTGTTACAAGACAAAAAGGCATTAGCATTAAACTTAAATCAAAAAATATATAAGCGCTTTTATAGGTTTACAGATTTTCAATTTCTTATTGCACTCCCACAAGGAACTGAAACACAAGCAGAAAATCTTAAAAACGAACTTGAAGGCACAACAGGCACCGATATGTCCCGTTGGAATTTTGTTTTTTTGCCACCCGATGATCTTCAATTTATTTTTAGAAGCTTAAACTTACCCTTGTCGCTTGATACGAATTTAGCCAACCCATTTGTTTTTATTGTTGACAGAAACGGAAATCTTCGCGGCAGAGACGACGATGATTTTTTTGGGTATGATGCGCGTTCTGTTGCGGACATCAACAACAACATGGTGGACGATGTAAAGGTTATTTTAGCGGAGTACCGATTGGCGTTAAAAAAATATAATCAAGCTAGAAAACCCTAAGCATGCGTCGTTACTCTTACATTGCTGTTGCATTTGTTATTTTGGTATTCGGTATCATTTTCATTCCACGGATAATAGACCGTTTTCAGCAATCTAGCTTGGTAGATAGTAATCGTTTGAGTGCTCCTATGCCGCTTTCGTTTATTGAGCTAAATGGCGAAGCAAAACGTGTTCCAGATTTTGTATTTACCAATCAAGATGAGCGCTTAATTTCTAATGAAGATTATTTGGGTAAAGTATATGTGATTGAGTTTTTCTTTACCACCTGCCCAACTATTTGTCCTGTTATGAATGCTAATATGAAACGTTTAGAGGCGGCGTTTGGAAATAGGGATGATTTTGGCATTGCTTCTTTTACCATTGACCCAGAAAAAGACACCCCCGAACAACTTAAGCGATACGCCGAAAACCTAGGTGTGTTTAGTCAAAACTGGCATTTCCTCACAGGAAAAGCAGAGACCATTTACGAACTAGCTAATACCGGTTTTAACATCTTTGCTGGCATTAACCCTAATGTTGCGGGCGGGTTTGAGCATCAAGGGTATTTTGCCTTAGTGGATCAAAATGGCTACCTTCGTTCTAGAACTGATCGATTTGGCAATCCAATTGTCTATTACTTGGGTATTCCCGAGTCTGAATTAGACATACAAGGGACGGATATGCTACTCGAAGATGTTCTAAAATTGCTAGAAAATGAATAAAAAATCGCTTAAAAGGTATAATACCATTATCGTTGTTGTTTCTATTGTAATCCCCATTATAGTTTCAGCATTATTTACCGTCCGTATTCCTAATGTCGCACCGCTCAACATGCTTCCTCCCATTTATGCCACCATAAATGGAATTACAGCTGTTTTATTGTTGCTTGCCGTTGCACAAATTAAACGTGGTAATCGAAAAAATCACGAAAGGCTGATGAAAATCAATATATTTTTATCGCTGCTTTTTTTGGTGATGTATATCGCCTACCACATTACGTCAGACTCGACTCCTTACGGGGGAGAAGGCATTATTAGGTATGTGTATTTTTTTATTTTAGTCACGCATATTGTGCTCTCTGTTGCGCTAATTCCGTTGGTGTTATTCACGTACAAACACGCTGCACTTCGTGACTTTAAGGCACACACACGGCTGTCAAAAATAACCTTTCCCATATGGCTTTATGTCGCGGTTACTGGGGTGGTTGTTTACCTTATGATTGCTCCTTATTACGGTTAAAATGGGTGCAATTCTCACAGTTATTTTTTCAGCTATTTTGGGATCACAATGCGCCATGTGTCGAGCAGTTTTAGAAACGGGTGCAGATGCCGAAACAGCCAAAAGCCTCAACGACGGTATTGTTTACTTAATGGTAATTCCATATATCCTTGTAGGCGTAGTTGGCTACGCTGTTTATAGACAGTTCTACAAAAAATAATACTTTTGTAACATATTTATTACTTGTTCGTTATGCAAGTATATCTACTGAGATTGCCTAAAGCCTCCTTATGATAAAAATAAAAGAATTGCATAAGTCCTATACTATGGGGCAAAACACACTTTATGTATTAAAGGGGATAGACTTTGATGTACGTGAAGGAGAGATGGTTGCGATCATGGGGTCGTCGGGATCTGGCAAATCTACTTTACTCAATATTTTGGGGATGTTAGATACTGCCGATTCTGGTACGTACATATTAGACAGTAACCCCATTAAAGAACTTGATGAAACCAAAGCCGCCATTTACAGGAACAAATTTTTGGGGTTTGTGTTTCAGTCGTTTAATCTAATTTCATATAAGACAGCGTTAGAGAATGTGATGCTCCCGCTGTATTATCAAAAAGTCAACCGAAAAGAACGGCAAGCACGGGCGCAAAATTTTTTAGAGCAAGTAGGGCTAGGCCCTTGGGCGTCACACCACCCCAACGAACTTTCGGGTGGACAAAAACAGCGTGTTGCTATCGCTCGAGCTTTGGTATCCGAGCCTAAAGTGCTTCTTGCCGATGAGCCAACAGGGGCCTTAGATTCCAAAACCTCTTATGAGTTAATGGATGTGCTGCAAAAAATTAACGACACAGGAATTACGCTCCTCATTGTAACACATGAAGAAGATATTGCCAAGATGTGTAAACGAATAGTGCATTTGCGGGACGGGGTAATTGTTGAAGACAAAAAAGTTAAGCAAGTAAGAGCCAGTTCGTATGTGGAATAGAGACCGTTGGCAAGAAATGTTTTATACCCTGCGCAAGAACAAATTGCGCACAACACTATCGGGTTTTACGGTAGCGATGGGGATCTTCATTTTTGTATTGCTTTTTGGTTTTGGTAACGGACTCAAAAACTCGTTCCAAGAATTTTTTATGGACGATTCTACCAATACGGTTTGGTTGTATCCAGGGCAAACAGAAAAACCCTATCGAGGCTTTAAAGCAAAACGGCGAATTATTTTTAAAAATGATGACCTAGTAGATATTCAGCAAAACTTTCCTTTTTTTATCGAGTATTTAACACCACGCATTAGCCGCGGTGCACTTGTAAAAAGAGGTAAGGAAAGTAATAACTACACGATTAGAGCAGTAGCACCAGGACATCAATATGCCGAAAAGACAATCATCACTAATGGGCGCTATATCAATGAAGCGGATGTACAAAACAAAACCAAATTTGCTACTATTGGGAGACTAGTTGAAAATGATTTATTTGGAGACAAGCCCTCAATAGGACAACAGATTGATGTGGGGGGGATATCATTCAAAGTAGTAGGCGTATTTAAAGACGATGGCGGCGATAATGAAGAACGCCTTATTTATATTCCGTACACCACAAGGCAACGTCTCGAAAAAAGCAACGACCGCATAGATCAAATTATCGTAGCATTTCGCCCTGAGCTAGGCTATGCAGGTGCGTTAGCACTAGAAAAGAAGCTAAACGCCTTTATGCGTAAAAAACACAACATTGCCCCTAACGATCGCAGCGGTATTTATGTGCGTAATGTTGCGGCCGACTTAAAGGAAACACAACAATTTGCTGGTGTACTGCAATGGGTAGTCTTTTTTATTGGGATTGGTACATTGCTAGCTGGTATTATTGGTATTTCCAACATCATGGTCTTTGTGGTAAAAGAGCGCACCAAGGAGTTGGGCATACGCAAGGCGATTGGTGCAACGCCTAAGTCAGTGATAGGAATGATTCTACATGAGTCGGTCTTTATTACCACCATTGCGGGCTACGTTGGTTTGTTGGCAGGCGTGGGGACGTTATCGCTCATTGGCGATTCGTTAGAAGAGTTTTTTATCATAAATCCATATATAAGCACCAACACTGCCGTTATTGCAACGCTTATTTTAATTCTTTTTGGCGCAATAGCGGGCTATATTCCTGCCCGACGGGCAGCTAAAATTAAACCCATAATTGCCTTAAGAGACGAATAATGTTTAGAGCGCTTTTTGATAGAGATACCTGGCAAGAAATTTTTGGTTCAATCCAAAAAAACAAACTGCGTACGTTGATAACCGTAATTGGTGTGTTGTGGGGAATCTTTATTTACATCACGCTTTCAGGAGCATCAAAGGGTTTAGACAATGGCTTTGAGCGTCAATTTGAAGAAGTTGCTATTAACTCTCTTTTTGTTTGGGCACAAAACACCAGTATTCCCTACGATGGATTTCGAACGGGACGCAACATGCAGCTCAAACTTGACGACCAAAGTTACTTAATGCAGCGCGTGCCTCAGCTTCAGTACGTGGCACCTAGAATTGCAAGGGGTGTTTTTGGAGGGGATGGAGCTTCTGTAAAACGAGGCGGTAAAAGCGGCGCTTATGCCGTGTATGGGGATTTCCCCATATTGGTAAAAATCGCCTCGAAAGATATTTTTGATGGAGGACGTTTTTTAAATCAGGCAGATATGGATAACCAACGAAAAGTTTGTGTGATTGGTGAACGTACCCAAACCGAACTTTTTGAAAAGGATGAAGACCCCATTGGAAATTACATTCAGATTGATGAGATGTATTTTCAAGTAGTTGGCATTCATAAATTTTCAGGAGGCGGTGGATTTGAAAATGATAGCGATATTTTTATTCCCTTCACTACATATAAAAAGGTGTACAACACTGGAGATAATGTTGATTGGTTTGCCATGGCGGCTTATGACAATGCCGATGTAGTAGCTGTTGAAAAAGACATTAAAGCCGCGCTTAAAGTAAAACACCGCGTGCACCCTGATGATGAATTTGCTTTTGGCAGCTTCAATTTGGGCGAGGTTTTTAACAGAGTAAAAGGGTTTTCGAGCGGGATGTATTTTCTGTCACTTATTGTGGGTATCGCTACCATTTTAGCAGGGGTTATTGGCATTGGAAATATTTTATTGATTTCGGTGCAAGAACGCACTAAAGAGTTAGGTATTCGTCGAGCCTTAGGCGCTACCCCTAGGGAGGTGCGCATGCAAATTATTATTGAGTCCGTATTTTTAACCCTTATCGCTGGAATTATAGGTATTATTTTAGGCTCTTTTGTGTTGGCAATCATAAACGCTATGACGGCTGATAACTCGGGGTTTCCTTATGCGAACCCAACAGTACCTATCAAATTTATTTTAATCGCATTAGGACTCATGGTTGGATTAGGAACACTAATTGGACTTATTCCTGCACAACGCGCGGTAAGTATCAAACCCATAGACGCATTAAGAGAAGAATAATAACGAAAAACTATACAAATGAAAAAAGTCACCAAATATATTCTTATCACACTACTTGTTTTTGGCGTGCTGTTTTCGGCGGCATACTTTGCTAAAACTAATAGCAAATCGGCTATTACATATAAAACCGAAACATTGTTTAAAACCACTATTGAAAAGGAAACAGTGATCACGGGAAAGGTTATACCAGAAGATGAAGTGGAAGTAAAGCCACAAATTGGCGGAATCATTGACCGTATTTTTGTGGAAGAAGGCGATCAAGTAACTACGGGCGACCTCATCGCACGTATTAAAGTGGTACCCAACGAGCAAAATCTTAACGCAGCTCAAGGGCGCGTAAAAAAGGCGCAAATTTCCTTTGCCACACGCAAGAAAGATTTTGATCGTAACAAGTCGCTGTACGAGAAGGGTATTATTTCTAATGCTGATTTTATCGCCAATGAGTTGCTGTTTAATCAGGCAAAACAAGATGTATTAAACGCCGAAAGTGATCTGAAAATTATTAAGGAAGGCTCTATCGGTGGATCTAATGCCGCCAATACCGACATTCGAGCTACCGTTCCCGGGACTGTTTTGGAAATCCCTGTTAAGGAAGGTGATCAAGTTATTGAATCCAACAGTTTTAACGCCGGAACAACTATTGCGGCTATTGCCGATTTAGGCAAGATGATTTTTGAAGGGAAAGTAGATGAAGCAGAAGTGGCATCGTTGCGTGTTGGAATCCCGTTAAAAGTGAGTTTGGGGGCTATTGAAGATCAAGAATTAGACGCTACTTTACAATTTATCGCACCAAAAGGCTCCGAAGAACAAGGGGCTGTGCAATTTAAGATTGAAGCGGATATGGTGCTTAACGATAGCATTTTTGTGCGTGCAGGCTACAGTGCTAATGCTTCAATAGTATTAGATCGCAAAGAAGACGCATTTGCATTGCGTGAAGCACTTATTCAGTTTGACCGAAAGACACAAGACCCCTTTGTGGAAGTTATGACAGGCGATCAGAAATTTGAACGCCGTGACGTAAAACTTGGTATTTCAGATGGTGTAAATGTGGAAGTTCTTAAGGGTGTTTCAGAAGAAGACCAAGTAAAGGTATGGAACCGTACTGAAGAACGTGACGAGGATAACGAAAATGACCAAGACGATGCGTAGAATGTTATTACTTTTTGTCACAATACAGCTGTTGTTTGGCTACAGCCAACAAAGCCAACAATCTGTACCCTGGACGTTGGAAGCCGCTGTAGAGCATGCCGTAAAAAACAACTTGCAAATCAGACAAGCCTATTTGGATGTTATGGATGCCGAAACGTATAAAAGCCAAGCCATTGGAAACTTCTTGCCCTCGTTAAACCTTTCGGCAGGGCATTCGTGGAATGTGGGTCTCAATAGGAATCTTACGACCAATACTTTAGAAGATATGACCAATCAATTCTCAAATGGTTCGTTGGATATGGGTGTAAATATCTACAATGGCAAACGAAATGTATACCAATTGCTAAGTGCCAATTTGGGTGTTTTGGCTCGTCAATATCAGTTAGAAGACATGAAAGAAGACGTGATGCTTTTGGTGGTAAACGGCTATTTGCAAGTCTTGTTCAGTAAAGAAAATCTGGCGGTTCAAAACAACCAGCTATTGGTCGCCAAATCGGAACTAGAGCAAACCCAGGCATTAGTAAATGCAGGTGTATTGCCCCAAGGCGAATTGTACGAACTGCAAGCCACACTAGCTACTCAAGAGCAACAAGCGGTTACGGCAAATAATGAATACGAAATGGCGCGTATCTCTTTAGCACAACTACTGCTTTTAAAGGATTTTGAAAATTTTTCCATTGCCGATTTTGATTACGACATGGTAGCCACGATGATACTCGATAAATCTCCTCAAGAATTATTTGACAAAGCGGTTTCCTCTAGAAACGATATTAGGTTTGCCGAAACTAATGTAGATATCGCAGAGACAAATTTAAAAATTGCCAAAGCAGCTTATCAGCCTAGTTTATCGGGATATTACAGCTATAGCTCCCGTCTTTCTTATGCAGACAGATTGGTGCCAACAGGAGCTGTAAGTCTTGTTGAGTTTGGTACGGTTGCCGAAACAGGACAAGCCGTTGTGATACCACAAGCACAAACCGAAAGCGCTTCACATTTGCCTATAGGCGATCAGTTAAGACAAAACGACGGGCACAACTTTGGCGTGAGTTTGCGCATCCCTATATTGAATGGGCTTACGGTAAAGAATAATGTGCGTCGCAATAAAGTCAATGTAGACCGATCTTCAACTGCTTTGACCCAACAGAAACAAGATTTAGAGCGTACCATTTACCAATCATACAACGATGCTAAGGGTGTGTTGAAAGCCTATGAAGCAGCTCAAAAAACTACCCAGGCGCGAAAAGAAGCCTATCAGTATGCCTTAAATCGATTTAATGCAGGCGCAGCTACTTCGTTGCAATTTTCACAAGCAAAACAACGGTACGACTCGGCGGTTTCTGCAGAACTTCGCGCGAAGTTTGATGCCATATTCCGAATCAAAATTTTAGAGTTTTATTTTGGTATTCCGCTAACGCTGTAAAGTAGTATTTTTGCCACATGGCAATACTCTTGCATATAGAAACCGCCACCGAGCAATGTTCCGTTGCCCTAACTGACAACGCAACACTGTTGACGCAAAAATCCATTTTAGAAGGCGGATTTAAGCACGCAGCTAAACTGCATGTTTTTATTGACGAAATCCTACGAGAAGCCAACATCTCACCCTCAGAATTAGATGCTGTTGCTATTAGCGCAGGACCAGGGTCGTTTACAGGACTGCGGATTGGAAGCGTTGCCGCCAAAGGGTTGTGTTTTGCCTTAGACATCCCCCTAATAGCCTTACCAACTTTGCAACTATTAGCTGCGCCACATTGGCAGAACAGCAAAGTGGTTGCGCTTTTGGACGCACGCCGCGATGAGGTTTATACTGCAACTTTTGATCTAGGTGGTGAGGAGTTGTCTCCAACGCAAGCCCACATACTTAACGAAACTTCTTTTGCCGACCTTACCCACGAACCCGTTTGCTTTGTGGGTACAGGTGCCGAAAAAGCAAAAGCCATCTTACCCAAAAACACCAAGTGGCAGTTTCTGCCCACATTCCCAATAGCTACTGCCATGCCTGCCTTAACAGCTGCAGCATTTAAGAAAAAAGAGTTTACAGACAGCACCATTTTTTCACCTACCTATACTAAATCTGTTCGTATTACACCTTCAAAAAAAGATGCTTTAGGTAGGGTGGTGTAGTTTTAATGAAATAAACAGCATTACAAAATTTAGCTTTCTACCCATTAATAGCCACGACTTGCTCTACTTTGCCGGGCAGCATTTCGCGCATCATGGTTTCAATCCCATTTTTAAGGGTAAAGGTAGAAGAAGGACAACCGCTACAAGCACCTTGTAGGACCACATGCACTGCCTTTTCAGATTCATTAAAAGATTGAAACACAATATTTCCACCATCAGAAGCCACGGCAGGCTTGATATATTCATCCAATATGCGGACAATTTCCTGCTCCGTTTGCGTAAAGTTTGTTTGCGCTTGCTCTGGCGTTTCATTGACAGGGACAAATCCAACTGCTAATATGGGTTTGTCAGCAGCCATATACTCGCGGATAAAGTTGCGCACTTCTTGCACCACCTCGTCCCATGATGTAATCTCATACTTCGTAACCGACACGAAGTTTTCATCCATATAGACTTCTTTTACAAACGGAAAATGAAACAGTGCTTGCGCCAAAGGGGCGTCTTTGGTGGCGTCTATAGAAGTGAATTCCACACTAGCGGGAACCAATTTTTTGTTGGCTACAAATTTCATCACAGCTGGATTTGGCGTGCTTTCGGCATACACACTGGCAGGCGTTGTCTTTTTTTCTTTTAAAACAGTTCCGCCATCAGCGAGATACTTTTCAAGTTGATCATGTACTTCGTCTTGAACTTCATCCCATTCCACAATGGGAAATCGCTCTAGCGAAAGTTGGGTACTGCTCAACGTAACCGCTTTGACAAACGGTAAATAAAATAGTTGTTGCGCCAAGGGCACTTCCGCAGCTTCTGCCACATTGTTAAAGGCATAGGCACGGTCTACCAAAGGCGTATCAGTAGCAAACACAAGCAAATCGGGGTTGTCAGATGGCAGTATACGAAAACGACTCATAAGCTTTTGGTGCAAAAATACACATTCCTGCGTTCAGTCGCTTAGCCAGACCCTCAGATTTTTGTACTTTGCAGTATGCTTGTAAAATCTGTTTTAGGACATACCCCACACTACGGAAAAGAATGTTTTTTTGCTGATAACGCCACACTCATCGGAGATGTTATAATGGGAAATTATTGCTCGGTTTGGTTTCAGGCAGTGGTGCGTGGCGATGTAAACAGCATTCGTTTGGGGAATCGTGTAAACATTCAAGATGGTGCCGTAATTCACGCTACCTACAAAACCTCGTCTACAACTATTGGAAACAACGTTTCGGTAGGGCACAACGCCATAGTGCATGGTTGCACTATCCACGATAATGTATTGGTAGGTATGGGTGCCATTATTATGGACGATGCTGTTATTGAATCAAATAGTATAATTGCCGCCGGTGCGGTAGTGTCTAAAAACACCCTAGTACCTGCAGGTTCTGTATTTGCGGGTGTGCCTGCCAAAAAAATTAAAAACAGCTCCCCAGCATTAATTTCAGGCGAAATTGAGCGTATTGCCAAAAACTACAGCCTTTATGCCAGTTGGTTTAAAGACTAAATGTCGATTTGTGACACATCGTCTACACCAAAAAGCTTCCAAAGTTTTTTATCCGGATATTGCGTACTGAAATAGGTAGTGTCACCCCTACCATTATGAAGCAATTGGTGTTGTTCCAAGAGCCTATGGGTTTGCTTAGCAACGGCATTGCTACAATCCACAATAGTAACGTTTTTTGGAAGTATGCGCCCAAGCGCCTGACGTAAAAAGGGGTAGTGGGTACAGCCTAAAACCAAATGGTCGATGGGTTTTTCTAACATGGGTGCTAGGTCGTTTTGGAGTTGTCTTTCCGCTTCCAAACTAGTCGCTTTTCCACTTTCTACCAATGCTACTAATCCGTGTCCAATTTGGGAAATTACGTCAATGTCTTTGGCGTGGTCTTGTGCAGTAGTTTGAAACAGCTCACTTGACAATGTTCCTTCAGTAGCCAATACGCCAACTACACCTGTTTTACTGCCCAATGCGGCAGGTTTTATTGCGGGCTCGATGCCTACAAAAGGCACCGAAAAGGATTCGCGAAGGTGTGCTATGGCGTTAGTGGTTGCGGTATTGCAAGCTACCACTATAAGCTTACATCCTTTTGCGATGAGCCATTCACTAATAATTTCAGAACGATTTTGAATTTCAGATTTTGTGCGTTTGCCGTAAGGCGCAAATGCTTGATCGGCTACATAAATAATTTCCTCGTTTGGAAGAAGTTCTCGCAGTGCGTGAAATACGGAAAGTCCGCCCACACCTGAATCAAATACGCCAATAGGAGAATTCCGCATGTCTAAAAATAAAAAAACTGCTCCGAATAGAAGCAGTTTTTTAAAATTGTCTGAAAATTCGAATTAGATTCCCAATGCATTCTTTACGTCTGGCGAAAGATCTTTACCGTTTGCCATAAGCAAAGCACCGCCCATACTACCGTCAATCACGTAGTCAAAACCTTGAGTTTTGGCTACTTCTTGAATTTTAGCACGCACATTTTCAATGATAGGACGAAGCAAATCAGCTTGCTTCTTCTGAATATCTTGAGATGCCGTTTGACGGAACTGTTGGATATTTTGCTCCATGCCAGCCAACTCTTGCTGACGCGCTTGGTTTGTTACATCGGTTTGATTTTCTGCCTCAGCAGAATACGTTTGCAACTTGGTTTGGTATTCCTTAATTGATGCTTCAATTTCGGTTTGATAGTCCTTCTCCAGTTTCTGAACTTCTTCTTGAGCAGCTAATACGCTAGGCATTTCGCTGATAAGCTTTTGGAAGTCTATGTGTGCCACTTTACTTTGTGCATAGGTAGCACTGCTTAGCATCAAAACTATGGTTAGAAAGAGTGTAGATATATATTTCATTTGATTAAGATTAATTTGAATATTACTTTTTTTGTTGCGCTTGTTTGCGTTTTTCTTCGATTTCTTTTTTGCGTCGCTTTAGCTCTTCAAGACGTTCCTTTTTACGCTTTGCTAATGCTTCTGCTTGTTCTTTTTTACGTTGTGCTATTTCCGCAGCACGGTCTTTTCTTTTTTGTTCTGTCTCAGCTTTTCGAGCTGCTCTTTGTTCTTCTTCAGAGCGAATTTCAGTCGCGTCGCCGGGAGTTTTTTGCTTTGGTTTTTTCGTATTCTTTTTACGTTTTCGCTCTGCTTTACGTTCTTCTAACAACTTTAATCTTTCGGCTTTGCGCTGCTCTAAAGCCTTTCGCTTTGCTTCTAATGCGGGGTTGCTCTGCTGGCGGCGTTCTTCTTTTTTGGATTTACTCAAAAATTCTTGCGCCTCCTTTCTGTCTTCAATTTCTATGTATCGAATAACAAGTTCGCTAATATCGTATTTTTTTTCAGAATGCAACACCAAAATGTCTGCAGTGCTATCAAAAACATAATCCAAATTACGATCATCGGCAACTTCTTTGATTGCGGTTAGTATTTCATCTTGTGCAGGTTGTGCTAATAATACTTTTTGTTTAATCCAATCGCCCTCTGTCCCAAAACGTTTTTCAATGTATTGATCTAATTTCTCTTGTTCAAAAGCAATATCATCTGTACGCTCGTCAAAAATTTCTTCAGTAAGCAGGGGGCGTTCAAGGGCTAAAGATTCCCGCTGCTGGTCTAACTCTTTTTGTTGAAGTTCTATTTCATTTCGCCAAGTCTTAATTTTTGCTTCAAGTTCTTGATTTGAAATGGCATACTCTTTATTTGATCCTAAGACTTTATCAATATCTAAAAACCCAATACGAACATTTTGTTGAGCAATAACAAATGTTGAAAGGAAGAGTAATGACGAAAAAACCATGGAACGCATAATCGTTATCGTACTTTTAGTTAAAATTGCTGTCCTATGATAAAATGTGTTTCCCATCCGTGAGGATTTAAATCGTTTTCTAACGCGCTATCAAACCCATATCCAAAATCTATGCCTAACAATCCAAACGCAGGCATAAATATCCGAACACCAAAGCCAGCAGAGCGCTTACTGTTAAACGGATTAAATTCGCGAAAATTGTTGTATCCGTTCCCTGCTTCTAAAAAAGATAGCGCATAAATAGACGCACTTGGTTTCAGTGTGATAGGATAGCGAAGTTCTAACGAAAATTTGTTGTAAACTGTAGAGCCGTCAGTACTAGATAGCGATTGATTTTCATAGCCTCGAAGTGCAATCATTTCTCTTCCGTCTAAAGCGTATTGCGCCAAACCGTCTCCACCTAAATAGTAACGCTCAAATGGAATAATACCTCTTTCATTATTATAAGCTCCTAAAAAGCCAAATTCGGCGTGGGTACGTAAAATAAGTTTAGCAAAGAGGCGCGTATACCAACTTCCCTCAAAATTGAGCTTATAATACTCTAACCAGCGAAATTTTTCTTGATCGATTTTTTCTCTGTTTGCAGAGCCGTCCGCATTTTGATAAGCAGGCTGATTTTCTAAATCACCATAATCCACATTATTCACCAAAGAATATGGGAATGAAAATTTAGCGCCAATTGTAAAGGAAGATCCTCCAACGGGGAAAATTGGATTGGTGAACGTATTGTTTCTTGAGAGTGCTACCGCATAGAATAAATTGTTTGACACACCGTCACCAAAAGTAAATAGACCTGTGTAATAATTATTTAAATCAAAATACTGATAACCAATAGTCTGAGAAAGTGTAAAATAATCATCGGGTACTTGTAAGCGTTTTGCTAAGCCAAAGTTTATACCTCTAATTTTAAAATACTCATTCTTATTGGCAAGCCCTGTCATATAATCATAACGATACTGCGTGGTTTGGGAGATAGAGGTCGAAAAGCGTACAGGTTGCTCACCCCCAAGCCATGGTTCGGCAAAAGAAAAACTATAGGTTTCGAAAAACCGACTTGCCTGCAATCGAAGCGAAAGTTGTTGCCCATCGCCCATTGGAACTGGCTTGTACTCTTCTTTGTTCCAAATATTGCGCATAGAGAAGTTATTAAATGACAAGCCTAAGGTGCCAATAAAACCACCGCCACCATAGCCGCCTTGAAGCTCAATTTGACTAGCTCCTCGCTCTACCAAACCGTACTCGATGTCTACAGTGCCCGCGTTTGGATCTACGTCTTTGAAATCGGGAGTGATTTGCTCTGCATCAAAAAAGCCCAGTTGTCCCAATTCACGGACCGACCGCACTACCTTATCTTTACTATAAAGCTCACCTGGACGTGTTCTAATTTCTCTGTATATAACATGGTCATTTGTACGGTCGTTACCACGTACTGAAATGCGATTAAAATAGGCAGGCTTTCCTTCTGTTATACGAATTTCAAAATCGATGGTGTCATTTGTAGCACTAACCTCAACAGGGTTAATGCTTGAAAATAAGTATCCATTATTTTGATATAAATTGGTAAGATCATCACCGTCAGGCTTGGTTTGATCAGCAATACGTTTACGAAGCAAAACTCCGTTATATGTGTCACCAGGTTTAAGCCCTAAAATTCGTGAAAGTTGTGCATCAGAATAAATAGAGTTACCTATAAAATCGATTTCGCCAAAAAAGTATTTATTGCCTTCTTGAACGGCAATGTCGACATCAATTTTATTTGCATCAATTATAATGGTGTCAGAAACAATCCTAGCATCACGATACCCTTTTTCTTTGTAGAAGTCAAGCAAGGATTTGAGGTCTTCATCAAAATCAGCTTCAATATATTTGGAACGTTTCCAAAACCGTCCAGGAAATTCAACACGTGTATTTTTAAATTTTTTGCGCAGTTTTTTATTACTAAAAACAGAATTTCCATCAAAAGCAAGCGATCGTACTTTTACTCGGTCTCCACGATCTAGGGATACCAGCATTTTTTGATTGTTGACCCCTGTGGTATCTGGCTTTATATCTATGGTTACTTTGGCATTTAAAAAACCGTCTTTTCGGTATTTGTTTTCGATGTAGTTTTTGGTGGTGGCTAAAAAATTCTTACTGAGTTTTTTCCCTTTTTTAATATCCGTGTCTTTGACAATGGTTTCTATTTTACCCTTTTTAATTCCTTTAATAGTGTACTCAGAAAGTGTGGGCAATTCTTGTATGTAGAGTTCCAAATCGGCAACGTCTCCCTCAATTTTAGTAATAAAAAACTCAATATCACTAAAAAGTTCAAGCTTCCAGAGTTTGTTAATAGTAGCGCTAACTTCTTCACCAGGGATCTGAATACGTTGTCCCTTTTTAAGACCTGTATAGGCAACAACAGTTTGCGGGCTAAAGCTTTTTACTCCAGTGACGGTAATTTCACCCAGTTCGTAAATTTTTCCTTTGTCATAGGTGGTTTCTTGAGCAAAACCTAAGGTAAAACCTAAAAGCGCAATGCATAAGAAGATGGAGTGGAGGAGGTTGTTACGTAAGTTGTTCGCTTGTTTTTCCAAATCTGCGTTCTCTTTTTTGATAACTTAAAATTGCCCGATGGAGTGATTGTTCGTTAAATTCTGGCCACAACTCCTCAGTAAAGTAAAGTTCAGCATAGGCAATTTGCCACAGCAAAAAGTTACTAATTCGCACTTCTCCGCTAGTGCGGATAAGTAAATCTACATCAGGCAGATTTTGCGTGTAAAGATGCTCATTAATTATGGTTTCGTCAATACTTTCAATAGGAATTATATTATTTTTAACTTTTTGACTTATTTGCACCACAGCTTGTTTGATTTCTTCTCTGGCGCCATAGCTAATTGCTAAGGTCAAATGCATTCCCGTATTATGGGTGGTTTTTTTAATGACTTCAAGTAGTTCTTGTTGAACATTTTCAGGTAATTTACTCAGTGAGCCAATAGCACTAAGCTTGATATTATTAGAAATCATCTGTGCCAACTCACGGCGTAGACTCTTTACTAACAGCCCCATTAGGGTATTTACTTCTGTTTTTGGACGGCTCCAATTCTCCGTAGAAAAAGCGTACAGCGTAAGGTGTTTAATCCCAATTTTTGAAGCCTCTTCAACGTTTTTGCGAACCGCTTCTGCTCCTGCTTCGTGACCACGAACACGCATTTTACCATGCTGCTTTGCCCAACGGCCATTCCCATCCATAATGATAGCAATGTGTTGTGGTAGCATTTCCAGATTAATTTCTTCGAAACTCATCATTATTTTATTCTCTGCAACAAGGTAATCTTCCAAAGGCGTAAGTTATTGAAATCCCAGTAAATACCAACCAATCGTTGCTTAAACTAGTAGAAAATTTTCTTGCAAGAGGTTGTTTGTCTGTATTTGGAAAACTTCCATCAAGGTTGTCAGAAAATGTAAGTTGCGGTTGAACCTCTGCTGCTACGACCCAATATTGCCCTAAATTGATTTTTACTCCTGCGCCAAAAGGAATGCCTAGAGTCATTTTTTTTCCATGGGCAGATGCGGTATTTTCAAATGTTGGAAAATACAACTCATCAGTTACCATCCGCTGTACGCCAACATGCAAATAAGGAGTCCATGAAGTACTAAAATCCCCAATCGCGAACGGCACATAACTTACTTCAATTCCAACGCCCCACGCGCTGTATGAATTTGAAAAAGAAAGGCCTCTGGCAAGGCGATCTAGATCTGTTGCATTAACGTCATTTGCCCCAAACTTACTTGTGCTAAATTGCCCTCGTAGCGCAATGCGTTGTGTAATGTTTCGTTTGTAAATGATGCCATAACCCAAATGTTTTGGGTTGAAATACTGTGTATTTCCTATTTCGCCAATATAGTTGGTACCTCCCACAATTATCCCTAATTCGTGACGCTGCGCGTGGACTGCCGTAAAAGCGAAGCTTACTAAAAAACACCAAAAAAATATGCGGGTCATACGAAATGTGTGTATGCTAAAAACAGAAAATCACCAATTTTATTGTCAGTTACGTTTGTCTTGTCCCCACAACAGCTTGTTGCGAAGGGTATCAAAAAAGTTATGATTGTTAGGGCGAATAAAGACAATAGGACATACCGCTTTTTTAATATGGATAGTGGTGTTCATTGGAATAGAAAATAAGCGCGTATCAAGTGAAACCAAGTGGGAGTCACCCCTACCTTCTACATGAAGTTCAATTTCTACATCATCTGCCACAACTAAAGGGCGTGCATTTAGATTGTGTGGCGCTATGGGGGTAAGCACCAAGCTTTTACTTTCGGGTGCAATGATAGGCCCGCCACTGCTTAATGAGTATCCTGTAGAGCCTGTAGGAGTTGCTACAACCAAGCCATCGGCCCAATATACATTTAAGTAAGCGCCATTCACTTTGGTGTGGATCGTAACCATGGAAGTGGTGTTTTCACGGGCCACTGAAACTTCATTTAGTGCTAATGAAAATGTTTCTAACTCAGGTTGAGGAGGATTGGTTTTAATTTCAAGTACGCTACGCTCTTCCGTGCTGTAGTTTTTTGAAACAATATCGGAAAGACACGTTTCTATTTCGTTTGGCTGAACAGTAGCCAAAAACCCCAAACGACCTGTATTGATACCGATTAATGGAATTTTAGATTCACGAACATAGTTCAAGGCACGAAGTACCGTTCCATCGCCACCAACGGCAAAAAATACAGTTGTTTTTGAATCAATATCTAGGTGGGAATCAAACGATGAAACAGCTATTTTAGGGAAGTGTGTTGAAAGTTTTTTTTCTATCTGAATAACAGCTTTTTTGTCTGTAAAAAAAGCAAGAATTCGAGATACAATCCGAAGCGTTGCGTCGTCATGCACTAAACTGTATAACGCTATATTCATGGTACAAAGTTAGACCAAAAAGAATAAAGATGTATAATGTTGTATTTTTACGCCCTTAGAACCTGTAGAAACCTATGAAAAAGTTAAGTGTTAACATCAATAAAATTGCCACACTGCGCAATGCTCGTGGGGGAGATCAACCCAATGTGATAGACCTGGCTCGTGACATCCAAGCTTTCGGCGCTCAAGGAATTACAGTTCATCCAAGACCAGACGAAAGACATATTACATATGAAGATGTTACGGAATTACCTTCAGTTATCACCACAGAATTTAACGTGGAGGGCAATCCAATTCCAAAATTTATTGACTTGGTTTGTAAGGTTAAACCCACACAGGTGACACTTGTACCTGATGCCCCCGATGCCATAACATCAAATGCGGGTTGGGATACTGTTGCTCACCGTTCATTTTTACAAGAAGTGATACAGGAATTTAAGCTCAACGGCATTCGTACCTCTATTTTTTTGGATCCTGATGTAGCTCAAGTTGAAGCAGCAATTGCCACGGGTACAGATCGTATCGAATTGTACACAGAGTCGTATGCGGAATATTTTGTCAAAAACCCTGAGAAAGCAATTGCTCCTTTTGTTGATGCTGCCAAAAAAGCTAAAGAAGTTGGAATAGGGCTTAATGCCGGACACGATTTGAGTTTGGAAAACATTCAGTTTTTTGCCCAAAACATACCTGGCTTGTTGGAAGTTTCTATAGGTCACGCCTTAATTTGCGAATCTCTTTATTATGGCTTAGAAAATGTGATAAACCAATACATATCTAAACTATCGAACCCTTAGTTCACAGTACCGTTACAGGGCAAGGTTCGCCACTGTTGATTTTGCATGGATTTTTAGGCATGTCCGACAACTGGCGTACGCATGCCAAGTACTGGTCTTCGCATTATGAGGTCCATGCCATAGACCAACGAAATCACGGTAAAAGTTTTCACAGCGAATCATTTGACTACGAAATTTTGGCTCAAGACGTTGTTGCTTATATGGATGCACACAAACTTGATAAAGCGATTGTTTTGGGGCATTCTATGGGGGGGAAAACGGCCATGACTTTGGCACTGAAATATCCCGATCGTGTGCGTAAACTTATCGTAGCAGATATTGCACCAAAAGTGTATGACGTACGCGAAAAGTTCTCCAATATTATTGATGGACTGTTACATTTGAATGCGAATATTTTTACTTCAAGAACGCTTGCTGATGATACACTTTCCGCTTTTGTTTCTGATGTTGGTGTACGGCAGTTTTTATTAAAGAACTTAGCATGGACCGAGCAACGTACGTTAAAATTGCGTTGCAACATTGAGATATTACAGCACAAGTTAACCGAAATTGGTGCTGCTCCCAAAGGAGTCATTTTTGAAGGGAAAACGCTGTTTTTGGCAGGCAGAAATTCAGACTATATTTTAGAAAACGATCACACCGAAATCCAATCGTATTTTCCTAATACAACGCTGAATTGGATACCAAATGCAGGGCACTGGCTCCATGCCGAAAACCCAAAAGCATTTACAGCTGCTTTACACGATTTCTTATCCTAAAGCTCTAGAAATCTTTGCTTTGACCTTGGTGTAAAATAGCCTACTTTTGCCAGCTATTAAAATAAGATGATGAACGTTACGCGAAAAGATATAGATGCCCTTAATGCGGTCTTAACTGTTGAAGTAAAACAAGAAGAAGTTGCGCCACAGGTAGAAAAAGTGCTAAACGACTACCGTAAGCGCGCAAACATTCCAGGATTTAGAAAAGGGAATATTCCTATGAGTGTTGTAAAAAAGCAATACGGACAGGCGGTTTTGGTAGATGAGGTTAACAAAGCATTACAATCATCATTAAACGAATATCTAAACAAGGAAAAACTTGATATTTTAGGCAATCCATTACCCGTACCTGTAGATGAGATGGATTGGTCTGCTCCAATTTTTTCATTTGATTTTGAATTGGGGCTCACCCCAAATGTGGAGGTAAAACTTCCCAACAGAAAAGCTGTTACACGATATGAAATCCAAGCGGATGATGCCTTTGTAAACGAACAATTAGAGCGTTTGCAAAAACAGTACGGCACGATCACCCCAACAGAAGAAGTTTCTAAAGAAACCGAACTCACCGTTGGAGTTGTTTTTGAGGGATCTGAGGATAACAAAAGCGCTACCTTTTCCGTAGACGAAATTAAAAGTAAAAGGGCTATATCCGCTTTCAAAAAAGCGACTTTAGGAGATGTTGTTTCTCTTAGCACAAAAGGACTGTTCAAAGAAGATCATGTATTGCAACGTGTTATGGGTAAATTGCCTGAGAAAGCACTAGAGCTTTCACTAACCTTGCAAGAACGCAACAACCGTGGTTTGGCAGAACTAGACCAAGAATTTTTAGATAAAGTATTCGGTAAAGATGCTGTTAAAACAGCAACCGAATGCAAGGATAAACTTAAGGAGGACGCTTCTGGTCATTTTGAAACGCAGGCAAATCAGAAGTTTGTCAACGATATGACAGAGAATTTGATTGATAATACCAAGTTTTCATTGCCAGATACATTTTTAAAAAAATGGATGCAAACGGCAGGAGAAAACCCCATTTCTGCTGAAGAAGCGGAGGCAGAGTATGCAAAATCGGAGCGTGGCTTGCGATACCAACTTATTGAATCTAAATTGATTCAAGATAACAACCTTCAAATAACTAGAGAAGAAATAGAAACCTTTGCTAAAGATTTACTCAAAAAGCAAATGTTGCAATTTGGACGCACAGACGTTAAGGATGAAGAACTCAATGATATTGCCGCTCGTATTTTGGGGAATCAAGAAGAAGTAAAACGCATTTCAGATCAAGTTATGAGTGAAAAAATGCGACAACTGTTTTTAGAAAAAGGTAACATTAAAGTTAAAAAAGTAAACTACGACACCTTTATGAAGGAGGCGTACAAAAAATAATCGCTATATTTAACATACAATTTTAAGCTATGGATTTCGGAAAAGAATTTAAACAATACGCAACCAAACATCACGGTATAAACTCGCTTTATTACAATGAACTTGTAAGCAGTTTAACCCCTTATATCATCGAGGAGCGTCAACTTAATGTGGCGCAAATGGATGTATTTTCTAGGTTGATGATGGATCGCATCATCTTTTTGGGAACTGCCATTAACGATAGTGTTGCGAATATTATTCAGGCGCAATTGCTCTTTTTGGAAAGCACAGACAAAAACAAAGACATTCAGATTTACATCAACTCGCCAGGGGGAAGCGTGTATGCCGGATTAGGTATTTACGATACCATGCAGTTTATCAATCCCGACGTAGCTACTATTTGTACGGGAATTGCGGCGTCAATGGGTGCTGTGTTGCTGTGTGCGGGTCAGGAAGGAAAGCGCTCTGGACTACCACACTCACGTGTGATGATTCACCAACCTCTAGGAGGCGCACAAGGACAAGCATCGGATATTGAAATTACGGCGCGTGAAATTCTAAAGCTTAAGAAAGAATTGTACGAAATCATTGCCAAACACAGTAATCAACCCTATGATAAGGTGTACGAAGATTCAGATCGTGATTATTGGATGAAAGCGCTAGAAGCCAAAGAATACGGCATGATAGACGAGGTATTGACCAGAAGTTAAGATGGAAGAAGAATTAAGTTGTTCGTTTTGTGGTCGTAAAAAAGCCGAAACCAAATTATTGGTGGCTGGACTCAATGCGCATATTTGCGAGCGTTGTGTTGAACAAGCCGTTGGGATTATCCAAGAGGAAAAAACGCACATTGACACAGCAACATCTTCTGCTGATATTCTACTTAAAAAACCCAAACAGATTAAGGCGTTTTTAGACGAATATGTCATTGGACAAGAGCGCGCCAAAAAAGTGCTTTCGGTTGCGGTGTATAACCACTACAAACGGCTTACCCAAACCCATGATGACAACGACGTAGAAATCCAAAAAAGTAATATTATTATTGCCGGGCAAACGGGAACAGGGAAAACCCTTTTGGCAAAAACCATTGCCAAAATGCTGCAAGTACCACTTGCCATCGTAGATGCCACCGTACTTACGGAAGCGGGTTATGTGGGCGAAGATGTAGAAAGCATTTTGACACGCTTACTACAAGCCGCCGACTACGACCAGCAAAAAGCCGAAAAGGGTATCGTATTTATTGATGAGATTGATAAAATTGCACGTAAAAGTGATAACCCTTCCATTACCAGAGATGTTTCAGGTGAGGGTGTACAACAGGCATTGCTAAAACTTCTTGAAGGAACCGTAGTAAACGTCCCACCAAAAGGAGGACGCAAACACCCCGATCAGAAGTTTGTGGAAATCAACACGGAACATATTTTATTTATCGCTGGCGGTGCTTTTGACGGCATCGAGCGTCATATTGCCAAACGCATGAACATGCAAGCGGTAGGCTATAGCACTTCGGCTAAGCGAGAGAGCGTTTCTGAAGAAGAATTGTTGGCACATATTACGCCATCTGATTTAAAAGATTTTGGATTGATTCCTGAGATTATTGGGCGTTTGCCTGTATTGACGCACATGAACCAATTGAGCAAAAAAGCATTGCGCGCTATTTTGGTTGAGCCTAAAAATGCATTGATTAAGCAATACGAACATTTGTTTGCATTGGATGACATAATACTAACATTTGCTCCATCCACATTGGATTATATTGTGGAGCAAGCAATGCACTATGCCCTGGGTGCACGAGGGTTACGCTCCCTTTGTGAAGCCATACTCACCGATGCTATGTTTGAACTGCCAGGCACAAAAACCACCTCACTAAAAGTGACCAAACGCTATGCCGAAAACAAGCTTAGCGGTATAGAGCTAAACCAGCTTAAAGCGGCTTCTTAGTTTTTTTGTTATTTTAGCGTAGAACAAGCCCTAAATCTGTTCTTCAACTAAATATTCTCTACCGTCTGGTAGACTTGCTTTTTCTTTAAGGATTTTTTTGGGGTTACTTAAACCCAATAAAATGAAATTATTTAAGGTTACAGTTGTACTAGTTACGTTATCAATTATAATTAGCTGTGGTACTTCAAAAGGATATGTTGGTGACAAAATATCTACTAATGAATTGGCTATTTTAAATGGAAGCGTTAACTCCATAGCTATAGATGGTAGAAAGCATAAAGAAAGAGTTCTTTTTGCCAAAGTAAATCAGAGGGATGTTGGAAGTTACAGTAAAGGATGGCCTAAGAATTTAAAAGTTAAAGAAGGTAAAAATGTAATTGAAGTAAGGCACTTTAGAACTTGGAAGTATGGCATTGAATATACTGGAGGAGGTGCAATTGGAGGTATACAAGCTGGACTAAATCAGGAACGAACAATGAATCACCACCATTATGTGCTAAGTTTTATTGCGGAAAAAAACAAGAACTACCTCATAAGTATTATGTCTGACCCTGATAATTTAGGTAATGTTTCTATTTCTCTTATTAATGCATCTACTAACCAAGAAGTTGAATTCCAGTATGAAAAAAAGATTATAAACAAATCTGGAATTACTAATTCATTTATTGGTAGTGAAAAAGTTGATGAGCTTGGAAATGGAACTGTTATAATTTATAATGGAGCAAAGGGATTGTACAAAAATAAATTAAATACTGGAAGGTTAAGTATTTGGATTGATGATAAGCTTCTAGGGCATATTGATCCAGATGAGTACTTGATAGTCCCTCTTTCAAAAGGGAAGCATCATGTTAAACTTTTACATGTTGATGTTTTTAATATAAAAAGTGAGCATGATATTGTAATCAATGATGAAACCAAAATTTTACAGGTAAAACCCACGGCTTTTTCAAATAAACTGTTAATTACCAATAGTTTGCCTAAAAAATTTGACCGATTTAGGAATGCTAAAGAGAATTAAATAAAATCTAACCCTGACTTGACTGTCGTCAGGAAGACGCACACCTATTACACCTGCTTAAACCTCTCTCAACAACTCCTCTAAATACTCGCGGTTATTGGAAAGGCGTGGTACTTTATGCTGTCCGCCAATTTTACCTTTTTGCTTCAGCCATTTGTAAAAGGTTTTAGGAGCTGCCACATGTAGTTTCAGCGGCATCAGTGTCATGTTTTTATAGCGTTTGGCCTCGTAGTCGGAGTTGATGCTTTGCAAGGCTTCGTCTAAGTCTGTAGCAAAGGCTTCGGGGTTTTGCGGCGGTTTTTTAAACTCTACAAGCCATTCGTGCCCGCCTTTTTCAGAGCCTTCCATAAAAATAGGCGCAGCGGTGTAGTCCACCACTTGGACCTTGTATTTTTGGCAAACTGTTTCTAGTGCTTTGTCGGCATTTTCAATGACCAACTCTTCCCCAAATACATTGATAAAGTGTTTGGTTCTACCTGTAATTTTAAAGCGATAAGGTAAAACAGAAGTAAAGCGAACGGTGTCGCCAATGTGGTAGCGCCACAATCCGGCGTTGGTGGAAATAATTACGGCGTATTGCACGCCCACTTCAACCTCAGAAAGGGGTATTACACGCTCGTTTTTTGTGCCGTAGGTTTTCATGGGGATAAACTCATAAAAAATCCCGTAGTCCAGCATGAGTAAAAGTTCGTCCGAATGCAGTTGATCTTGCACGCCAAAAAAGCCTTCAGAAGCATTGTAGAGTTCCACATAATGAATGCTATCGCTAGGCAATAAGGATTTGTACTGTTCTTTGTAGGGCAAAAAGTTTACGCCACCGTGAAAATAGACCTCCATATTGGGCCAGACGTCCAAGATGGTTTCTCGTCCGGTTTCTGCCAATACTTTTTGCAATAGGACCAACATCCACGAAGGAACACCCGCCATACTGCGAATATCTTCTTTGAGGGTTTCTTTTACAATCGCCTCCATTTTGGATTCCCATTCTGCCATCAACGACACTTTTTGACTGGGTGCACTTACCAGCTCTGCCCACAGCGGTAGGTTGTCAATCATAATCGCTGATAAGTCGCCAAAATAGGTGTTATTTTCTTCGTAAAGGGCTTTGCTTCCACCCAAGCGTAGGGCCTTTCCTTGAAACAACGTTGAGTTTTCGTTATTGGCAAAATACAGGCTTAGCATGTCTTTGCCGCCCTTAAAATGGCAGTCCTCTAAAGATTCGTTTGAAATGGGAATGAATTTACTTTTCGCATTGGTTGTGCCACTAGATTTGGCATACCAACGAATGGGCGTTGGCCAAAAAATATTTTGCTCGCCCTTGCGAGAACGCTCAATAAGCGGTGCAATCTCTTCGTAGGTGCGCACGGGCACTCTACTAGCAAAATCTTCATAGTGTTGCACATCGGCAAAGCCGTATTGCTTACCAACTTCCGTGTTTTTGGCCGTTTGGAGCAATTTGGTGAGTTCTTCGCGCTGTACTTCGTTGGGGTATTTGATAAATAACTCTATATCATGCACCCGCTTTTTAAGCAGCCAAGAAACAACCGTATGCAGTAGTGGTATTGCCATTTTGGGTATATTGCTAAACGAAAATACGAATTATGTTTCAAGGGGTACTGACCAAAATGAAAACGGAGTGGCAATCGCCCGTAAACTACTACCTTCTTTTCCAAGATTCTTTTATCCATGTGAATAGTTTGCTGCAAAAAAAAGTGCAGATTTCACTTACGGGATATGAGTGTTTAAGCTGTCATGCACCTAAAGAAATTTTCCGCCAAGGATTTTGTAAATCGTGCTTTTTTGAAACACCAAGCGCAGGGGAGTGGATCATGAAGCCTGAACTAAGTAAAGCGCATTTGGGCATTGAAGACCGCGATTTGGCTTTTGAGCAAAAAGTACAGTTGCAGCCACACATCGTATATTTTGCTGTTTCGAGCGGACTTAAAGTTGGCGTAACTCGAAAAACCCAAGTACCTACGCGTTGGATTGACCAAGGCGCACACCAAGCCTTGCCCATCGTGGAGGTGCCAAATCGTTATTTGGCGGGGATTACCGAAGTGGCACTAAAAGCCTATTTCAATGATAAAACCAATTGGCGTGTGATGCTCCAAAACGAAGGCGAACAGTTGGATTTGGTAGCTGAACGCGCGGCTTGCTTGTTTAAACTTCCTGCCGAAGTACAGCCTTATATTGCTTCCGATGCATCTATTGAAGTTGCCTATCCTGTGCAACGTTTTCCCGAAAAGGTAAAAAGTTTAACGCTTTCCAAATCCCCAAAATACACAGGGATACTAAAAGGAATTAAAGGACAGTATTGGATTTTTGAAGACGATACCGTCTGGAATGTTCGCGGGCATGAGGGACACGTGGTGTCTATCGCAGTAGATTAACCGTCAAATGTTTTTTTGGAGTGCTCGACTAAACCATTTATTTTTTCCAACTCTTTTTTGGTCAAGTGCCGCCATGTACCCACACCCACATCTAATGAAACGTTCATAATCCGTATGCGTTTTAGTGTTATCACGTTATAGCCCAAATATTCGCACATACGCCTAATTTGGCGGTTTAGTCCTTGGGTAAGAATGATTTTAAAGGTTTTTTTGTGGGTTTGGGTTACCTCGCAAGGGCGTGTAACAGTATCCAAAATGGGAACGCCTTTGCTCATTTTTGCCACAAATTCTTTTGTTATGGGCTTATCCACAGTAACCACATATTCTTTTTCGTGATGGTTTCGCGCACGTAGGATTTTATTGACGATATCGCCGTCGTTGGTTAAAAAAATCAAGCCCTCCGAAGGTTTATCTAACCTGCCAATAGGGAAAATTCGGGTCGGATAATTGATGTAGTCTACAATGTTGTTTTTCTCAAAACGTGTGTCGGTAGTGCACACAATCCCCACAGGTTTATTAAAGGCAATATAAACGGGTTTATCGGCTTTTTTATTTACTGAAACGCCGTCCACGGCAATGCTATCTTCTGAGGTAACTTTTAACCCCATGACCACAGGTTTTCCATTGACTGTTATTCTGCCTTCGTCTATGAGTTTGTCAGCCGCACGCCGAGAGCAATAGCCCAATTCGCTGAGGTATTTATTGATGCGAACTGCGGGTTTTTCAGCCATACTACAATTGGATTTCCTCTCCAATATTTAATTTGAACTGGCGCCTGATAATCCCAACAAAAAGATATAAAAAAGGCGTATCTAACGCAGCGACTAAAATTTTAAAAATTACACTCGAAATCACCAATCCCCAGAAAATATCCCAAGGGAGTAATTCAAATGCGCAAAGGAGTAAAATAACAGTGGTAGAGTCGATGATTTGTGAGGCAAAGGTGGAGAAGTTATTTCGTAGCCATAGGTGTTTTCCCTTGGTAAGATTTTTCCAAAAATGATAAATGCGAATATCCACAAACTGAGCTGACAAATAGGCAATCATAGACGCCAACACGGCAAGCGGCGACATGGCAAATACCTTTTGGAAGGTAGCGTCGTTAACAGGCGAGGTTTCAATAGCAGGCACTTCACCTGCAACGAGCAGAATTCCAATGGAAAAGAAAGACGCAAAAATTCCAGCAATCACGACTTGGTTTGCACTCTTTTTCCCAAAAATTTCTGAAATGATATCTGTAATAAGAAACGTAATGGGGTAGGGCAAAATCCCAACCGATAATTCGAAGAGACGAAAACCCAATATTTCCCAATCAAATGGATACCAGTAAAAAAACTTTTGAAAAATCAGGTTAGACACCACCAAAGAAGTAATGAACAACGCTGCCAAATACAAGTAAAGCTTTCGAGCTGCTGGTGTTGCCTGCATTATTCAATATTGAGTGTATACGGCAAGCGTGTTTGAATTTGATTTGCAGGGTGTTGTAATGCCTTTGCGTTGTTAAGCCAAAGCCCGAGTTCGGGAGGTAATTGTTGTTTGATACTGCCAAATGGTCCACCAAACAACTCTCCTAGTACACTTTCTAGATCATCGTCATATTTTGGGTAATTCGTGACTCTATAATCATCAATTTCGGCAAGTGTTGCAGCACGACCTAAAGCTGTTTCGAGTCCGCCTAAGTGGTCTACAAGCCCAATCTCTTTTGCCTCAACGCCCGACCAAACACGCCCTTGAGCGATTTCGTGCACCTCCTCTTTGGTCATGCCTCTTCCAGTAGCAACACGAGACAAAAACGTTTGATACACCTGATTGATACCCACCTTTATTTCTTCTCTAGTAGCAGTACTTAGTGGTTCAAAGGGGGTGTAAAGTATAGCACGTTTATTTGTAGCAACCTGCTCGGCATTGATGCCCCAGCGATTTGCCAAACGATTTACATTAGGTAAAACTCCCCAAACCCCTATAGACCCAGTTATGGTAGTGGGTTCAGCTATAATTTCATCTGCGTTGGCGGCAATGTAATATCCACCTGAAGCGGCGACATTCCCCATAGAAACCACCACTTTTTTAGTCTTTTTTAGGTGTTCAATCTCTTCCCAAATAAGCTCGGATGCGAGGGCGCTCCCACCTGGTGAATTCACACGTAGCACTACGGCTTTAATGTTTTTCTTTTTACCGATTTTCTTTAGCGTTTTGATGATTTTTTCCTGCCCAATAATTTCAGCACCACCTTCGCCATAAATAATATCTCCTTGTGCGTATACTACAGCAATGCGGTTAAGGCCTCTGCCTTTTTTGGTGCCAGCAACGCTCAAGTAATCTGTAAAATTTACATACTCAACATCCTCTTCATGTACACGTTCCGAAATTTTTTCTTTAAAAGCACGTCGTGTTGTGGCTCCATCTGCTAATGAGGCATTGACAGCGCGCTCTGCCGTCATTCCAGCAACGGTATCTGCCAGTCGGTCGAGCTCTTTTGCTGTCATGCCACGACTCTCCGAAATATCTGCCAGCATTTCATCCCAAATGTGATCCAAAAAAGACTGGATTTGTTCTCTGTTTTCAGTACTCATTTTGTCATCTAGAAAAGGTTCCACAGCACTTTTGTATTTCCCATTACGGATAACCTCCATGCTGATTCCTGATTTTTCTTGTGCAGATTTATAATAAAGTATTTCGGCACTAAGCCCACGAAAATCTACTGCTCCTTGTGGATGGACAAAAATCGAGTCGGCAATTGAAGCCAAAAAATAATCTGATTGCCCGTAATAATCGCCGTAGGCGTAAACAAACTTCCCACTTTCTTTAAATTTAGCTAATGCGCCACGAACAGCCGAAATGTTGGATATTCCGCCAATGGCATTCATGTTTTGAATACTAATTCCCGATATGCGTTCATCATCCGCGGCTTTTGCAATAGCAGGAAGTATGACATTAAGGCCATAGGATTCGGGATCTAGTTCGAGGGCACTTGAAAACGAAAAACTTTGTGGTTCACGATCTTGAATGGGCACTTTCATATTCATGACCAACACCGTATTGTTTTCAATTTCTACGGCATCGTTATCTTCTTCAAGCAAAGCAACTGAACCGGCAATAAAAACAAATAGAAAAACAACTAAAAGCCCAATAGCTATAAAAGTACCAAGGGCTGAACTGATTAAATTTTTAAAAAAACTCATAATGTATAGGTATGTATCAAAGATAAGGGTTTCCCATTTCTTTTCCGCATTTTTGCGTTATGGCACTTGTATATATTTCAGCGGGCAGTAATTTGGGAAATCGTCTTGCGTTTTTACAGCAAGGTATTGATACATGTTCGCAACACATTGGGCGTGTTCAATCCATTTCTGCTGTTGTTGAAACCCCAGCGGTTGGTTTTGACGGAAATTCATTTTTGAATGCGTGTTTTTCAGTTGAAACAGAACTTTCGGCTTTGGAAGTTATGCAGCAGCTTTTGAATGTGGAAACAAAACACGGTCGAGTACGAAACGAGTCTGTTGGGTATCAAAACAGGACATTGGATTTGGACCTGCTTTATTACGATGATATGGTGCTGAACGAAGCCATTTTGACCTTACCTCATCCGTCTATGGAGAAGCGCCGATTTGTACTGCAACCACTTGCCGAAATTGCACCAAATAAAGTGCATCCCATTTTGGAAAAAACCACGGAGTCGTTATTGGCAGCATGCAATGATGGAACAGCACTGCAAACAACCACCCAACCTCTTTTACACCCTATCTATGCGCGCATAAAGCAACACGATTTTATTTGTGTTGAAGGAATTATTGGTAGTGGAAAAACAACACTCGCCAAAATATTGGCAGAAAAATTGGGATACAAAACTCTTGAAGAGCGATTTGCAGAGAACCCATTCTTGCCCAAGTTTTACAGAAAGCCAAAACGTTTTGCTTTTCCGCTGGAATTATCGTTTTTGGCCGATAGATTTAAACAGATAAACGAAGAAGCTGAGCAGTTGGATTTGTTTAAATCGGGAGTGGTTTCAGATTACCATATGAGTAAGTCGTTGGTTTTTGCACAAAACACACTCAACGAAGACGAATATCCACTTTTTAAGCAACTATTTGAATTGATGTCACGCAGTGCTAACCAACCAAGTTTATGTATTTATTTACGGCAAAGCCCCGATCGTGCCAAAGCAAATATCAAAAAACGCGGGCGCAGTTACGAACAGCAAATCGAACTGGAGTACCTTGAAAAGCTAGCAACTGGATATGATCAACATTTGCCCTATCTAAATACGTTAATGGCTGTAGCAGAAGTTGATATTTCGGATTTGGATTTTGTTCTTAATTCAAATGACCTAGACAAATTACTACATCGAGTTATTGCACAGTTGGACGCAAGTGCATAAAAAAATGCCACAGTACCACACCAGCAGAAGTGGCTACATTAAGTGAATGTTTTGTGCCTAACTGTGGGATTTCTAATGCGGTTTGACACACATCAATAACTTCTTGTGACACCCCTTGAACTTCGTTTCCCAATACCAATACAGCAGTTTGGTCTGGATTTGGTATGAGTTTGTTTAAAAACGTGGCTCCTTGTACTTGCTCTACGGCATAGCAATGCGCTCCTGATTGTCGCAAATCTGCCACCGCATTTTCCGCCGAAGTTTCATAACGCCAATCTACGCTTTCTGTTGCGCCTAGAGCTGTTTTATGAATGTCTTTGTGTGGAGGGGTGGGGGTTATGCCACAAAGAACAATCTCCGAAACTCGGAATGCATCTGCCGTGCGAAAAATAGCTCCGACATTATTTCTGCTGCGAATATTATCCAAAACCAAAATAATATTTGATTTTGGCGCAGCTTTAAATTCGGCTACGTCCATTCGGTTGAGCTCCTCCATGGTCCATTTTCGCATGGTGCAAATGTACGGATTGTGTTTGGCTAAAATTGGTAAATTAGCACGAACTAAACCCACGATTTGTCCGCAAAGAAAACAGCCAAAGAAACGCCCTTGATGAAACAATACAATCAAATCAAGGTAAAATACCCTGATGCTATATTGTTGTTTCGTGTGGGGGATTTTTACGAGACTTTTGGGCAAGATGCAGTAAAGGCGGCACGTATTTTAGGAATTTTACTCACCAAGCGCGGGGCAGGAAGTACTAGTGAGACTGAATTAGCAGGATTTCCGCATCATTCTTTACATACCTATTTACCCAAATTGGTGCGAGCTGGACAGCGCGTCGCTATTTGTGATCAATTGGAAGATCCCAAACTGACCAAAAAAATTGTAAAACGCGGGGTTACAGAACTGGTGACACCTGGTGTTACCCTTACCGACGGAGTTTTAGATGAAAAAAGCAATAATTTTTTAGGCGCTTTATATATGCATCAAAACACTATTGGCTTTGCCTATTTGGATATTTCCACAGGTGAGTTTCAATGGGCAGAAGGCAGCACTTCCGAGATTAGTACTCTTTTACAGCAACTAGAAGTAAAAGAATTGTTGATTCCCAAGCCACAACGCAAAACAATTGCAGCAGTTTTGGGAGACAATCTACCCTATTTTTTGTTGGAAGATTGGGTATTTCAAGCAGAGTATGCTTCAGAAAAACTCATGCAGCATTTTGGCATTAAAACGCTTAAAGGCTTTGGATTTGACGGTGCTGAATTTGGAATGATTGCCGCAGGAGTTGTCTTACACTATCTGTTAGAAACAGAACACGCCAAACTGGGGCATTTGGCCCAACTAAAACGCCACAATCCACAACAACAGGTTTGGATGGATCGGTTTACGGTTCGGAATTTAGAACTTATTTCCCCAAATGCACCAGAAGCGATTACACTTTTGGATGTGATAGATCATACCGCTACAGCCATGGGTGGTAGACTGCTCCGAAGGTGGATTACTGCACCGCTAACAGAAATTGAACGCATTAATCAACGGTTAGATAGTGTGAATTATTTCACATTAAACCCTAGGATGCATGAGCAAGTAGGAGCGAGTTTAAAGCAAATGAATGATGTGGAGCGGTTGGTAGCAAAAATTGCTACAGGACGCATTAATCCCAAAGAAGTAAATGCGTTAAAGACTGCCCTTGCACAAACAACCAAACTCACCACATTACTTGCTGACGCTGCAGCTGTAGCGCCTCTTTTGGCACGTATAGAAAACAGCACGGAAGTACAAGAGCACATTACACGTTGGTTGTCAGCAGAAGCGCCAACGCAGTTGGGCAAAGGGATTACAATTGCTAAGGGTATTTCAGCAGAGCTGGATGAGTTGCGGACTCTTGCACAAGGAGGGCGCGATACCTTGGACGCCATGCTGGAACGCGAAACGGAACGCACGGGTATACCTTCTTTAAAAATTGCATTTAATAATGTGTTTGGGTATTACATTGAAGTACGGAACTTACACAAAGACAAAGTCCCTGAGGAGTGGGTCCGCAAACAAACCTTAGTTAACGCAGAGCGTTATATTACAGATGAGCTGAAGTCTTATGAAACTAAAATTTTAGGTGCTGAGGAACGCATTGCTGTATTGGAACTTCAGTTGTTTCAAGAATTAATCCAACATCTATTTCCTTACATTCAGTCATTGCAAACTACAGCAAAATGTGTGGCGCAATTGGACGTGCTTAGCGGATTTGCGTTATTGGCAATCAAACAAAAATATTGCCGTCCTGAGTTTGTGACTAATGCTTCGCTGGAGATCATTCAAGGAAGGCATCCTGTAATTGAGCAGCAACTCCCTCATGAAAGCCCATATATTCCAAATGACGTGTATTTGGACAATGACGAGCAGCAAATCATCATGATTACTGGCCCCAATATGTCGGGCAAGTCTGCCATTTTACGTCAAACAGCATTGATTGTATTGTTGGCACAAATGGGAAGTTATGTACCCGCAGCAGAAGTTCGATTAGGAATTGTAGATAAGCTTTTTACTAGAGTAGGCGCAAGCGATAATATATCTAAGGGAGAGTCAACCTTTATGGTAGAAATGCATGAAACGGCTGCGATTATGAACAACATATCAGCGCGCAGTTTGATATTGTTGGATGAAATTGGACGTGGTACCAGCACCTATGATGGTATTTCTATTGCATGGGCGTTGGCGGAGTATGTACATGAACATCCCATAAAGCCAAAAACATTATTTGCCACACATTACCACGAACTAAATGCCATGTCTGAACAGTTTAGTCGTATTAAAAACTACAATGTTTCAGTTCAAGAGGTAGCTGATGATGTCTTGTTTTTACGCAAACTCGTATCGGGTGGCAGTGCGCACAGCTTTGGGATTCATGTGGCAAAAATGGCAGGAATGCCCAAGTGGATTTTGGAACGTTCCAAACAAATGCTACAACAACTAGAAGCCACACGCCACGCCACAGAGACTGCCGAAAAGCCCATGCAATTGAGTATGTTTCAGTTAGATGACCCGTTGCTTGAAGATGTGCGTAAACAAATAGTGGCGCTCAACATTGACGAACTGACACCGTTAGAGGCGCTTATGCAGCTTAATGAATTAAAACGAAAACTCGAAAAATAGTATTGCGCAAGAAACATAGATTTTCATACATTTGCGTTCCAAATGCGAAAGTAGCTCAGGGGTAGAGCATCACCTTGCCAAGGTGAGGGTCGCGGGTTCAAATCCCGTCTTTCGCTCTTTTTAGTCCAAGCTGAAGTGGTGGAATTGGTAGACACGTTGGACTTAAAATCCAATGAGCAGTAATGTTCGTGCGGGTTCAAGTCCCGCCTTCAGTACAAAAGCCCGCACCTGCCTGTGGGCTTTTTTTCTAAACGCTAAATTCCAATTGAAAGGTATAGTTTATGCGTAGTTGCGAGGGCTAACACCTAAACTGCCTGGTCTTATTAAAACCAATGGCTAGCATAACTAGCAAAAAGTATTATTGGTTCAATTTATCTTTAAAAAACCCAACCAATGAATTATATTTTTTTTTAGCACGAGGGTATCTTAAATGAGCTTCGATATTTAGACTGTCCATTTTTTCTTTAAGTGCAATACCAAAATCCACATGATGAACGATCCAACCTCTAATTTTATTTACATTGTTGGGCACGGGAGCATTTGGTCTCATTCCATATTGCATAAAAATAGGGGGGTCATCTTTAGAAATTAATACCAATGCAGAAATACTTTTTGCTACTTCATTGGCTTTCTTAACGGATTTTGCACCATAGTTTTGACGAATACTTTTTCTAAAACTCACCACTTCTTCAGGCGCATATTTTGCTATATGTCTACGCCAAAAATCAGATTCCATAGTAGTTTGCCCTCCTTTTGTAGCCACACAAGTTACCCGAGTCGACTCTCTTTCAATAGGGCTCTTGCTATTAACATTAGCCATTTCATCACTAAAAGCAAGCCACATAGATATTTGGGCACCTGCTGAGCCTCCCCATACACCAATCTTGTCTTTATTTATACCCCATGATTCTGCTTGAGAACGAATAAATTGCAGGGCTTTTTTTGCATCGTTGTGTGCTCCTGGCAGTGGAACAATTGTTTTGTATCGGTAATTGATAGAAGCCACCGAAATGCCAGCTGCTAATAATTGTGTTAGCTCATTTCCATTGATTTTTTCTTTACTGCCTGCACTAAAACCGCCTCCGTGGATGTATATGGCCAAAGGAGTTTGTTTGTTTTTGTCTGCAAACCAAATATCCAATACATTTCGCTCATGCTCGCCATAGGTAACATTTGGTAAATCTGGTTTTGGCTTATTGGTTTGAGCATAAGAAAAAGTAGATACATTAAATACAAGTATAATTGTTATAAAGGTTTTGAGCGTTTTCATTTATTAAACATAATAATAAAATTTAAGATGAATTAAATTTTATTTTTTTAAATGGGGTAATGCCCTGCTACACAGAGTGAGGTTCGGGATTTTGAATATCGAGTTTACTCTTATATTCAAATAGTCACTGAGAACCTTGCTAAATTTTCTTAAATTTAATTAAGAAAAAGGTCGATAATTGGACTACGTTGTGTACCGAACGGGATAAATCTTCTTTTTTAGATTTACCCCTTTTTTTAATAAATACCTTAAATTGGGTTAAGAAAAATTTAGATGAAAAAAATTATTAGTTTAAAATCTTCAAACAATTTAATTCCAAGGTGTCTTTGCATCATCTTATTAGCTTTAACAAATATTTATGCACAAAATCAATTAGTAGGATCCAAATCTTATATTCATCTAGAAAAAATTGACAACGCTTGGTGGTTTGTAGATGCAAATGGAGAAAAGTTTATCTCCACTGGAATGAACCATATTCAAGCTAACATCAGATTTGCGGATTACAACAAAAAATATTGGTCAAAAAAATTTGGTGAAGAAATTCTTACAAACGGGCGATACAATGGAAAAGCTACCCAAGCAGTAAAAAAGTGGATGGAACAAGTTGTTAAAGATCATAAAGACTATGGCTTTAACACTATTCCTTACCACAGGCAGCTTAATATACCAGATGAATATTTTGAAGATTTAGAAATTTTTTACTTTGGAAAAATAAAAACTGGAATTATCCATGCAAATCGAGTAAAATCTTTGTCCCCCAATGGTAAATTCCCTGATGTTTTTAGTGAGGAATTTAAACTTAGAGCCGATAGTATTGCTAAAGAATACTGCTCAAAACACAAAAACAACAAATATTTTCTCGGATATACTTATGAGGACTTACCAGCTTATGAGTTTCAGATGTATAAACAAGTTCATTTGAAAGGGAGCAAAAACTTTTCATACCTTCCTTGGGTTGCCGATATTATTAACAATAATGGATTGACAAACGGCAAAAAAGTATGGCTTACAATTCTAAAGAAAAACTACAATAATCCTGCTGAGGTAGCTAAAAATTATAGCATTGATCTAAATAGATGGGACGATATCGCTTCTGTTTCGTACTGGCCTGAGCCAAACAACAAGGAAAAGTGGCTAGTCGACCAAGAGGAAATGAGTAAAAAAATTCTCGAAAATTGGCATAAAATAAACCGTGAAAGTATTTTGAAGTATGATCCAAACCATTTGATCTTTGGGGATAAAATCTTTTGTCATGGAAAAGGACACCCCGATTGGGTATTTAATATTATTGGCAAGTATATCGACGTATTGCTCATTCAAGACTATGAAATGCTAAGACCATCACATATAAAAGAATTAAAACGATACCATCGTTTGTCAGGTAAACCCGTATTAAATGGTGATGCATCTTATGCGGTTACGGTCAAACAACAAAAAAAATCAAAAGGATTGCAAGTCGAAAGTCATGCAGCTGTGGGAGAAGAATATACTACATATCTAAAGGGAATAATGAATCTTCCATTTATGTTAGGCTGGCACAACTGTGGTTATCTCGAACAATGGACTGGTGGGAAATTAGACAATACTGGGAAACAACAATCTGGTTTCTTTGACCCTTTTGGAAAACCAAGACTTGAAGCACTTAATCCAATCAAAAAGGCTAATCAAAAAGCTGTAAAATGGCACAATGCGTCTGGTAATGATGTGTTTGAATACTCTAAAAGAATGAATAAGTGGAATAAAAAATAAATCCTATTATTTCAATATGGTTTTGAAAGGTTATTTAAAATATTAAGTGTTTGTTTCGAAAATAACTCAATAGGGTGTACAAAACAGTGTTTATTATATACGTTTTTCAACTGGTTACACACATTTAATAGCATACACAACAAGTGATAATTTTTACGGTCCTTTTACATATCAAGGGTGATAAATGGGCCTTTTCAAGGCTGCATAAACCATTTTTTTCACTTATTATTTGAATAATAATATTTTTTTCTTTTTTTCATAACACCGAAATTTAAAGAAAAACACATTTAAGAAATATCAAATTCACTACTTTTAGGCACAATTTTGATGGAAGCATAAATTCCATTAAGATTTTTTTTGGCAACAATTGGAGATTTTAGTTAAATACGTACTTCAACTATGTATAATATTGGATATGATATTGGTAGTTCGTCTGTAAAGGCCGCCATTATCGAGGTAAAGACAGGCAAGCAAATTACCGTAACGCATGAGCCTGAAGGCGAGATGGGGATGATAAGCCCAGAAAATTCATGGGCAGAACAAGACCCCGAACTGTGGTGGAAACTCGTGTGTTTAGCAACAAAAAAACTATTAGAGCAAACGGGAATTGACTCCAAAAAGATCAACGGTATTGGCATTGCTTATCAAATGCATGGTTTGGTTGTGGTAGACCGCAACGGGGCACCACTTAGAAATGCCATCATATGGTGCGACAGTCGAGCAGTTGCTATTGGAAATGAAGCCTTCAAAGCCTTAGGCACAAAAAAATGTAAGGAGCACTTACTCAATAGCCCTGCAAATTTTACAGCTTCCAAATTAAAATGGGTTCGTGACAATGAGCCAGAAGTATATGATAAGGTTCATAAATACATGCTCCCTGGCGATTATATCGCCTACAAGTTTTCTGGCGATATAACGACAACTGTAAATGGTCTTTCCGAAGGAACACTTTGGGATTACAAAACACACAAGCCAGCAAACTGGCTTTTGGATTTTTATGATATTGATGTTTCCATGACACCTGATGTAGTTGATAACTTTACGCTTCAAGGAGTGGTTAATCAACAAGCAGCCATGGATTCTGGGCTACAGCCAGGCACCTCCATAATGTATCGCGCAGGCGATCAACCTAATAACGCTTTAGCATTAAATGTAATGAAGCCAGGTGAGGTTGCTGCCACTGGTGGGACATCGGGAGTGGTGTACGCGCTTACCGATAATATGCATACGAATGAGTTGGAGCGTATTAATAATTTTGCACACGTAAACTATACACAAGAGACACCTATTATTGGGAAATTATTGTGCATAAACGGCGCAGGTATTCAGTACCGCTGGATGAAAAACAATACAGGTGCTGAAAGTTACAACCACATGAATCAACTTGCTAGTGCGGAACCTGTGGGGTCTAATGGCTTGTCCATAATGCCTTTTGGAAATGGCACAGAGCGTATGCTTGGGAATACAAACGTTGGGGGACGTATGCTTAATTTGAATTTAAACAAGCATACAAACGGTACTGTTTATAGAGCTACTCTAGAGGGAATTGCCTTTTCATTTATTTATGGAATGAAATTCATTAAAAATGACAATACGCCGCTGCATGTTATACGTGCAGGAAACGATAACTTGTTTCGGTCAGAAGTTTTTTCAAATACCATAGCTTCATTGATTGGACAAGAAATTGAAATTTACAATACAACAGGCGCTGTTGGCGCAGCAAGAGCTGCTTCAATTAGTAAGTATGATTTAAGCGCTTTTGGAGACAGTATATCCAATAATGATTATGTGAGCAGTTATACGCCACAAAAAAATGCCACCGCTTATGCTGAAGCATACAGTAAATGGGAACAACAACTAGAAATGATATTAAAAAACAATAATTAATCTAACAATGGTAAACAACAAATACTTTAAAGGAATAGAAAAAATTCAATTTGAAGGAAAAGAATCCGATAACCCTTTTGCATTCAAATACTATAACCCAGATCAGGTGGTAGCAGGAAAAACGATGCGGGAACACTTCAAATTTGCCATTGCTTACTGGCATAGCTTCTGTGGCCAAGGCTCCGATCCCTTTGGTCCAGGTACTCAAAATTTCCCTTGGGATCAAAATAATGACCCAGTCCAAGCAGCAAAAGACAAAGCAGACGCAGCCTTTGAATTTATTTCCAAAATGGGCTTCGATTACTTTTGTTTTCATGACTATGACCTTATTCAAGAAGGTGGCTCTTTAGCAGAATCAGAAAAACGATTAGAAGCCATCACAGATTATATCAAAACAAAACAAGATGCAACCGGGATTAAACTCCTGTGGGGTACAGCCAATTGCTTTTCCAATCCAAGGTATATGAATGGTGCGGCTACAAATCCAGATTTTGATGTAGTGACTTATGCAGGTGCTCAGGTAAAAATGGCTTTAGATGCTACCACGAAACTAAATGGTGAAAACTACGTTTTTTGGGGTGGTCGAGAAGGATATATTTCATTACTAAATACGGACATGGGACGCGAACAGGATCATATGGCACGCTTCCTAACCATGGCCAAAGACTATGCACGTTCACAAGGTTTTAAGGGAACGTTCTTTATTGAGCCTAAGCCTATGGAGCCGAGCAAACACCAATACGATTTTGATGCTGCTACCTCGATTGGATTCCTTAATAAATATGGACTCCAAGATGATTTTAAATTGAATATTGAGGTAAATCATGCCACTTTAGCACAACACACCTTTGAGCATGAACTTACAGTAGCTGCTAACGATAATATGCTTGGTAGTATTGATGCCAATAGAGGGGATTATCAAAACGGATGGGATACCGATCAGTTCCCCAATAATATAGAAGAAACGGCTAGAGCCATGATGGTTTTCTTAAAAGCTGGTGGACTTCAAGGCGGAGGTGTTAATTTTGACGCAAAAATTAGAAGAAACTCTACTGACTTTGAAGATTTATTCCATGCGCACATTGGCGGTGCCGATACTTTTGCTAGAGGGCTTTTGGTTGCAGATAAAGTATTAAACGACACGAACTTTACATCGTTTGTTCAAGAAAGATATGCTTCATTTGATGCTGGAAAAGGAAGTGATTTTGAACAAGGAAAACTATCTTTAAATGATTTGTATGCTATTGCAAGCAATAGCACTTCTGATATTAAGCCTGTTAGTGGCAAACAAGAGCTCTTGGAGAACATTCTAAATAACCACATTTAAAACAAAACTGTCATGCAAAAATCATATTTACTAAGATTAACTTTAGTTGCTACGCTGGGAGGCCTGCTCTTTGGTTATGACACGGGTGTCATTGCTGGTACCGTAGGTTCGCTAGACGCTTTTTTTATTGAACCTAAAGGGCTAGACGAGCTAGCCGCCAGTTCTTTAAAAGGATGGCTTGTTTCCATTGCACTCATTGGGTGTATTGTGGGTGGTGCTCTTGCTGGACTTGTGGGTAAGAAACTAGGAAGAAAAAAAGGACTGGTAATCGCAGGTGTTTTATTCTTTATTTCGGCACTTGGTTCAGCACTTCCAGAATTGTTTTTTCAACCACTTGGTCAAGGCGATCACACGCTTTCAACCGTATTTATGATTTATCGATTTATTGGAGGTATCGGCGTAGGTATAGCATCTATGTTGTCACCTGTTTATATTGCTGAAATTGCACCAGCGAAAGACAGGGGTAAATTGGTTTCTTATAACCAGTTGGCCATTGTAGGCGGTTTTATGGTGGTTTATTTTGTAAACTATTTTATTGCCTTAAGCGGTGATGATACTTGGCTCAATGACATAGGGTGGCGCTATATGTTTGCCTCCGAATTGGTACCCGTAAGTATTTTCTTAGCACTCTTATATTTTGTACCGGATACACCGAGATCTTTGGTGTCTCACAACAAAGAAGTAGAGGCATTGGAAATATTAAAGAAAGTAAATGGAGAAAGCGAAGCACAAAGCATTTTGAGCGATATCAAGAACACACTAGTTGATAAAACAAACAGTGCGCTTACCTATGGTTGGGGACTTGTCATTATTGGGATTTTACTTTCTGTTTTCCAACAATTTGTTGGTATTAACGTAGTACTTTATTATGCTCCTGAAATCTTCAAAACCCTAGACCTGGGTACAGATGCTGCCTTATTACAGACTATTATTGTTGGAATTGTAAACTTCCTATTTACCATTATAGCTGTTAAAACGGTAGACAACTATGGAAGAAAACCACTTATGGTTATTGGAGCTGTGGGTATGGCAGTTGCCATGATTGCCTTAGGGTTTGCGTTTTATGCTGAGATAGGCGGATACGCTGCGCTTATTTGTATGATGGTTTATGTAGCTGCATTTGCGTTGAGTTGGGGCCCTGTTACTTGGGTACTATTGTCTGAGATATTTCCAAACGATATTCGCAACAAGGCCATGCCTATTGCGGTAGCAGCCCAGTGGCTTTCCAATTGGCTGGTATCAGCAACCTTCCCTGTGATGAATGAAAACTCATACCTGGTTGATACGTTTAACAATGGCTTTGCTTATTGGATATACGGAATCATGTCTGTGTTAGCAGCCGTCTTTGTTTTGAAATTTATTCCAGAAACAAAAGGGAAGACTTTAGAAGAAATGAACAATCTTTGGAAGAAAAAATAAGTAGCTGTTTAAAAGCTACATTTTGTCGATCTGAACCAGTTTCAGGTTACAGTTATTTTAATAATCAATCTTTTAAGATTATGAAACAAACCTGCCTACTATAGGCAGGTTTGTTTCATCATTATTATAGATAACGATTTTTTTACTTAATGTTTGGTTAACATTAGAGATGTATTTTTATAAAAACTAAACAAAAATGAAACAAATTAAACGAATCACACTATTACTTGCATTAGCAGTAATTTCGTGCGAAAACACACCAAAAGAAGTTCAAAAAGTGGGATTTGCTGGCAACCCTGATAACGGCTGGATATTGGGAAAACAAGAAAGTTTAGATACTTGGTTAACTTTTGTTGAACATCATGTAGATGAAGATTTAGAAGGAATCATGAAGCTTACAAGCGATTCGATTTTCGTTGAGTTACCAAACGGGGAGTCTATAGCAGGAAAAGATAATTTTAAAGCCTTTCTGTCCGAGTGGTTTGACAGTTCTGAACTTTCCGTAAATCAGCGATGGGGAATACCAATCAAGTTTGTTAATGCAGAAGGAGAAAGCGATGATGGCGATTGGGTCATTAACGGTCACTCCATTACATCAACTTCTGAAGAAATAACACGAACGGAGGAAAATCAACTTAATGCCTATATCATAAATGATAAAGTACAGTTTTTTCGTGTTCACAACTATAAAACCACAGAAGGGAAATTGGTAGATGTTACCTTTTCTGTTGATATGTCTTCTTACGAAGACTCATTCTCTAGTGTTTCCGTTTTTGGAAGCTTTAACGACTGGTGCGGAACATGTGACCCTATGACAGATGCTGATGGAGATGGTGTTTATACCACAACTGCATCGGTTCCTGTGGGAGAAGTGGAATATAAGTTTTCAATCGACAATCAATCGGTAGAGGAGTCTTTTGTACCCGGGAGTGCTTGTACAAAAACCACGGGTGAGTATACAAACCGTATAACTGCTGTAGAAGCATCAAGTACGCTTGAAGCAGTATGTTTCAATAGCTGCACAACTTGTGAGTAATAAATGATACTAAACTCCTTATTCAATGAGTCTATAGCATTGAATAAGGAGATTAGTAATGAATTTTTATTTATTTGGCTTAAGTCGATAAATTCCTTCAAACTCCACGGCAATATGGATGTAGCCGTTCGGACCAATAATCACATCGCGTACCCTTCCAATACCATCGGCAATTTTCTCTCTAGCAATTACGTTATTATTGCGTATAGTAAGCCGTTCCAAATAGGTTTTTTTGAGCGACCCTACCAATAGGCTGCCTTTCCACTCAGGGTATTTATTACTAGTAATAAATGCCATACCCGAAGTAGCTATTGAGGGTACCCAATAATAAAAAGGTTGTTCCATGCCTGGCAAAGAACGGTTCTTAGTAATCGATGTTCCCGAATAATTTTCCCCATACGTGATTTTTGGCCATCCGTAATTTTTCCCAGCTTCAATAATATTTATTTCGTCGCCACCTCGCGGTCCGTGTTCATGTTCCCACAAATCAACTGTTATTGGATGAAGCGTTAACCCTTGTGGATTGCGGTGCCCATAAGAGTAAATAGCTTCTTTTGCCCCTTTAACACCAACAAAAGGGTTATCTTTAGGAATGCTACCATCATCATTCAAACGATAAATTTTACCATTATCTCGGGTAATATCTTGAGGATTTTCATCGCGATTTCCTCTATCTCCTATAGAAAAATATAAATATCCTTCCGAGTCAAATACGATTCGTGACCCAAAATGAACTCCTTTTTTAGTATCAGGCTCAGCTTTGTACAGCATGTTTACATCTTTAAGTGCATTTCCCAAAAGTGTTGCCGAATAAATTCCAGTATTTCCTCCAGAGGCATCTTCGTTAGGAGTTGCCATGGCAAAATAAATACGCTTGTTATTTTCAAAATCAGGATGAAGTGCCAAGCCCATCAATCCGCCTTGACCACGAACATAAGTGGTAGGAAGACCTGAAATTTCTTGTTTTTCTCCATATTGAAAACGAATAAGCTTTCCTTCTTTTTCAGTGTAAAGCAAGCTACCATTTGGTAAAAACACCATACCCCAAGGAATTTCCACATCGGGTACTACAAGTTCAGTGCTATAGCTTTTGGATGCAGGGGTTTGTATTGGGGGAGAGTTCTCAACTTGGGCGCACGACACTAAGCAAAACATGAGTAAAAGAAATGTGGGTAAGCGGTGTTTCATTTTAAACTAAATTTTGTTCAAGATATCCAAATTTAGATAGAAATGAGCATTCGAATAAATGCTTGCCGTTTGGCCGCAGGCTCATAATAGCGTCCACCAAAGGCGTTAATTCGTATGTTGTCAAAAAAAGATGAGTTCACAATATTGTTTACCCCTAGGGAAATCAAAGAATTTTGCCATTTACGTTGCAGTACTACGTCTGCAGTCCAAAACTGTGGAACACGTACTGTATTATCGCTATCAGCATATCGATTTCCAATATGTCTTGCCTGAATGGAGAGCTTTGTTTTTCCAAGTTGTTGGCGCAAAGTTGTGGCAAATTGATTTTTTGGAACGTTCGGGAGTTCTTTTTTTGCCTCGGTTTGATATTGTCCATGACTGTATGAAAAGGCGACATTTGCAGAAGTGGTAAACTGCCAATTTCCTTCTAATTCAACGCCTTTTCGAAAAGTACGCCCAATATTTCTATAAAAATTCTGCCCTTGAAAGGCCTCAAGCTCATAGGGAGAAATCTCATTTTTTGTTTCGGTATAGAACAGCGTTAGAAATGCATTGAATTTCTTTTTGCGAAATGAAACTCCAAGCTCTGTTTCATTAGATTTTTGTGGTTTTAGCGAAGAGTTAAAGCCTGTTTCACCAGATGGATTTGCCGAAAGCTCGTTAAGTGATGGCGTTTCAAACCCCGTACCCCAACGCAGATGACTGCTAAACTGAGAGCTTAATTTTCGATACACTGCCACCATGGGTGAAAGCGCTGCTACATTTTTTTTCCCAGCATTCGTTCCCAAAAAGTCAGTCAATCCTATTTGGTGAATGTCGGCACGAAGAGCAGTTCGGAAACGCCAATCTACACACGCATATTCTACAATACCATAAGTGCCTATATTGTAAAAACGTTCGTTTTGATGTAGTGTTTTTCCCCCTTTAACTCCCATGTCATTTTTAAATCGAAAACGCGCATCATGCTGCGCAGCACTTTCAAAACCATATTGCCACAGCCAGTTGTTTTTATTTCCAGATGTTTGCAATCCCAACCCAAAATAGTCACGCCCTAAATCTATTTGGCCACCATATTCAAATGGCAAGCGCGCATCTAATGCTCTACGTGTGTAAAATGCGTAAGAAAGCCAATTTTTTGTTTTGAAACGAGCGCTGATTTGGTGTTGCTGTACTTGTTCTCCAGCAGTGTATATCAGATTTGCTTCACGGGCTTGCTTCGGGTTTTGACTAACCTGCTTAAGGGTAAGACCACCTGGGTCGTTTGCAAATGGACTAAGGAAAAATGAATAGTCAACTTTTAAGGAATTCCCATTGGTAAAGTCGGTTTCATTAGATAGCGATAAAAGAGTGTTTTCATAAGCACTCCATTGTCGGTAGCCTTCTTGCTTTTGATGTGTTACTATGGCGCGAAAGCGATTTTTTTCTTGCGCTTTGCCCCATGTAGCTGTTAATGATTGCAATTGAAAATCACCCAAAGTTACAGCCATATTAGCGGTAGAAATGATTGGAGCACTTTGCAGGGAAATCACTCCTCCAGAGGCATTTCCATATAAGCCACTCGAAAGTCCACGAAGCACTTCAATAGCACCTATTTGAGGTAAAGGAATATGATCCAATTGCGTTTGTCCATCTGGAGTAGTAATAGGAATACCATCCAATAAAACTTTGATACCGCGTATACCAAAAGTAGCACGTGCGCCAAACCCTCGAATAGATACACGAGTATCTTGTGTAAAGTTCTGTTGACTACTCACAAATAAACTGGGTATTTGCTGTAAAAACCCACCTACTTCTTGTGTAGTCGTTAGACTTAATGTATCCGAAATAATAGTTGCGCTCAGGGGTTGTATGTCACTTTTTATCCGTTGTGCGCGCAACACTACCTCGTCTAATTGCTGAACTTGACTGTTGGCAGCCAGCCCAAAAAGACACAAAAGAATTGTGAGTCTAAGCATCTTGCGTATACAAATCAATCAACCCAGGGGGTGTGTTCACATGAAGTAATTGGGCATTTCTATCAACAGTTAAGATGATATCATCCACTATGGGAATTAACGCGGTTTTACCCTTAATATCAACCTCTAGAGTGGCTTGGGCTGTTTGCTCATTTACGTGGGTAATCTTTCCAAGTGTGCCAAGGTTTTTATCTTCTACCGTAAATCCTATGATTTCGTGATAATAAAACCTATTTCCTGTTAGCGTGGGTAGCTCTGTTAAAGGCAAATAGGCTTTTGACTTTAAGACTAGATTTGCGTCTTCTTCAGATGAAATATCTTCAAGTTTAAGCCGTAACAGGCCTTGCTTGTGCATGCTACATTTTAAAACAAAATAGGGAACAAGCGCATTGTCTTGTGCTAAAAATAATGTTTCGATTGATAGATACTGCTCAGGCTCGTCTGTGTCAAGTTTTAGTAAAATTTCGCCCTTAAAGCTGTATTTACTGACGACTGTGCCTACAAAAAAGCAGTCCTCAACACGCATGATTTATTCAGTAGCTTCTGCGCTGTCTTTGTCGTCTATTGCTTCAGCTTCAGCAGCAGGCGCCTCTTCAGCAGGAGCTTCTTCTTCAACTGCTTCAGCAGCAGATTCCGCTTCTGCGGCAGCAGCCTTTGCTTGCGCTTCAGCTTCTGCGGCAGCAACTTCAGCTTCTGCGGCAGCGATAGCAGCTTCTGCATCTGCTTTGCGCTTTTCGTTGATTTCTTTTTCAGCAGCAAGTGCTTTTGCTTTTTCGTCAGCTTTCACCTTTGCTACTTTGTCTTTTGCAACATCTTGACGTGATGCTTTTTCGCTAACCCAGGCAGTAAATTTTGTTTCCACATCCTCTTCAGAGTGAGCGCCTTTGCGCACACCGCTTACCAAGTGATTTTTTAATAACGCACCTGTTTCTGAAAGTAAATTTCTTGCTGTATCTGTAGGTTGCGCTCCATTTTGAAGCCAATCTACAGCGCGGTCTATCTTAATGTCAACCGTTGCTGGATTTGTATTTGGATTATAAGTTCCTATTTTTTCAAGGTAACGCCCATCACGTTTAGAGCGTGAATCTGCAGCTACTACCCAATAAAAGGGTTTTCCTTTTTTACCGTGTCGTTGAAGTCGAATCTTAACTGGCATATCAAATTAAATTTTTGGGTTCAAAACCCTGGTTATTAATGCGTGGCAAAGCTACACTATTTTTTGTTTTCACCAAACGTTAATAACTTCATGTTCTAATACATCTAGTTTCGCATATAACTTCGTTAAATTAGTACACTAATCTCGGAGCATGTTTTTAATCTTTGATACTGAAACTACGGGTTTACCCAAACGCTGGGACGCGCCTATTTCGGATGCCGAAAACTGGCCACGCTGTGTTCAAGTGGCTTGGCAGCTTCACGATCAATATGGAACACTTGTTGAGCATAAAGATTTCATTGTAGCTCCGGATGGCTTTGATATTCCCTTTGAATCTGAACAAATTCATGGTATCAGTACTGCTTTAGCACAAAAACAAGGCGTTCCGCTGATTGAAGTCCTTTCCGCATTTGAAGCAACGCTTTCCATAACACAATTTGTTGTAGGCCATAATGTGGGCTTTGATGTTAATATTATGGGAGCAGAACTGCACCGACTCCAACGCGACACATCTATTACTGCCCTACCAGTATTAGATACCTGCACGGAAGAAACAGCCACACTTTGCCAGCTTCCTGGAGGTAGAGGAGGCAAATTTAAATTGCCAACACTGACAGAGTTATACAAGAATCTTTTTAATGAAAACTTTGCAGAAGCACACAATGCTACCGCTGATGTTGAAGCCACGGCACGTGTATTTTTGGAACTTATTCGGCAAAATAAATTCACGCTAAGCAATGAAGAAACCCCAGGTTTTATAACATCAAAAATCCAAGAAAAATACCCTACTCAAGTACCACTTGCTGGCATAACGCATCAAAACCTAAAAAAAGCGTCGGAAAAACTAGTGCAAAAAGAACAGCCCGAAGCCAATATTTTGCCACTACAATCTAATAAGATTTCTGATTTACCGTTTGCCCATTTACATACATTTTCACAGTTTTCAGTGCTTCAGTCCACCATTAGGGTAAAAGAACTTGCCGAAACGGCTGACAATTTAAATATGCCGGCGGTTGCCCTAACGGATTTAGGCAATCTTATGGGGGCGTTTCATTTTGTAAAATCTGTCAAACAAGTAAACGCTCAAAGACCAGAGGATGACAGTAGACCACCGTTAAAACCCATAGTAGGAATTACACTTAATGTTTGCGAAAATCATCTAGATCGAAGTCGCAGAGACAATGGGTATCAAATGGTCTTTTTAGCAAAAAACAAGGCAGGATATCAAAATCTAACTAAATTATCTTCATTGGCATACACACAAGGATTCTACTATGTGCCACGTGTTGATCGAGACCTTATCAAAAAATACAAAAACGATATCATTGTTTTAACAGGGAATGCATATGGAGAAGTGCCATCAAAGCTGCTAAACGTAGGCGAAAAGCAAGCCGAAGAGGCGCTGCTTTGGTGGAAAAAGCAATTTACAAACGACTTGTATATTGAAATTATGCGTCATGGTCAAAACGATGAAAATCGTATTAATCCCGTACTCGTGCAGTTTTCAAAAAGACATGATGTTAAATTGGTTGCCACCAATTCTGCGTATTATTTAAAACAGGAGGAGGCAAATGCACACGATATTTTACTTTGCGTAAAGGATGGTGAGAAGCAAGCCACTCCCATTGGCAGGGGACGTGGATATAGGTATGGCTTGCCTAATCAAGAATACTACTTTAAAACTTCTGAGCAGATGAGAGAGCTTTTCAACGATTTGCCAGAAGCGTTGGAAAGTATTTTAGAAATTATAGGTAAAATAACGGCATTTGATTTGGCTCGAGATGTACTGCTACCTAAGTTTGATATTCCAGCTCAATTTGTGTCTGATGAAGACACAAAAGACGGAGGAAAACGTGGCGAAAATGCCTATCTGCGCCACTTGACCTATAGGGGAGCAAACGAGCGTTATACAAACTTGGATGACGAACTTAAAGAACGCATCGATTTTGAGTTAAGTGTAATTGAAAACACAGGCTACCCTGGTTATTTTTTGATTGTGCAAGATTTTATTGCTGCAGCTCGTAATATGGACGTTTCGGTGGGCCCTGGTCGTGGTTCGGCTGCTGGTTCAGTAGTCGCCTACTGCCTTAAAATTACCAACATCGATCCCATAAAATATGATTTGCTTTTTGAGCGCTTTCTCAATCCAGACCGTGTTAGTCTACCCGATATCGACATTGATTTTGACGATGAAGGTCGCTCTAAAGTCATGGATTATGTAATTGAAAAATACGGCGCAAATCAAGTGGCACAAATTATTACCTATGGCACTATGGCCGCAAAATCATCTATTCGCGATACGGCGCGTGTGTTGGATTTGTCTTTGGGAGATGCCGATAGGGTAGCCAAGCTTGTGCCCAATATGAAGCTTAAAAAGATTTTTAATTCCGATGATAAGACACTTAAAGAAAATCTAAGATCTGATGATTTTGCTCGTGTTGCTCAGCTAAAAGCTATAGCTGACGGCAATGATCTTGAAGCAGAGACTTTGAAACAAGCACAAGTTCTTGAGGGTTCATTACGCAACACAGGAATTCATGCCTGTGGTGTTATCATTACACCCGACGACATCACGGAATTTGTCCCTATTGCTACGGCAAAAGATTCGGACTTGTGCGTTACCCAGTTTGATAATGCGGTGGTTGAAGACGCAGGCTTGCTAAAAATGGATTTTTTAGGGCTCAAAACCTTAACGCTAATTAAAGACACGGTCAAACTTGTCAAATACAGACACAACATCGACTTGGACCCAGATGCATTTCCTTTAGATGATACACCTACTTTTGAGTTGTTTCAACGTGGCGAAACAGTTGGCATATTTCAGTACGAAAGTGCCGGGATGCAAAAATATCTTAGAGATTTAAAACCCAATGTTTTTGACGACTTGATAGCAATGAACGCCCTGTATCGCCCAGGACCGCTGGAGTATATTCCAAGTTTTGTACGACGTAAAAACGGGCAAGAAGAAATTACATACGATTTGCCTGCCATGGAACAATACCTTAAGCAGACCTATGGCATTACCGTATATCAGGAGCAAGTAATGCTGTTGTCACAATCGTTGGCGGGCTTTAGTAAGGGCCAGGCCGATGTGCTACGCAAAGCCATGGGGAAAAAGATTTTCTCACTGCTAGAACAGTTAAAACCACAGTTTTTAAATGGCGGAGAAAAACGTGGGCATCCAAGGGAAATTCTCGAAAAAATATGGAAAGACTGGGAAGCATTTGCTTCTTATGCGTTTAACAAATCACATTCTACCTGCTATGCTTGGGTGGCCTACCAAACGGCCTACTTGAAGGCGAATTACCCCGCAGAGTATATGGCCGCTGTATTGTCCAACAATATGAGCGACATCAAGCAAGTGAGCTTTTTTATGGAAGAGTGTCGCCGGATGGGGATTTCGGTACTTGGTCCAGACGCGAACGAATCGTTCTATAAGTTTACTGTTAACGATCAAGGTGCCATACGCTTTGGTATGGGTGCTGTAAAAGGTGTGGGGCATGCTGCTGTCAAAACTATTGTGGAAAATCGCTCAGAAAAGCCGTATTCCTCTATTTTTGATTTGACCCAACGAATAGACTTGCGCGCTGCCAACAAAAAATCGTTTGAAAGCTTGATTTTGGCAGGTGGTTTTGATTCGCTCTCATCGGCGCATCGTGCACAGTATTTTCATCACAATGGTGATGGGGTAAGTTTTGTAGAAAAGGCATTGCGTTACGGGGCTCAGCATCAAGAAAATGAGCAGTCGGCTCAGGTAAGTTTATTTGGTGCTGATTCAGCAGCGAGTATTCCCACGCCCACGCTTCCCGACTGTGATCCATGGGATGCACTACATACACTAAAACAAGAAAAAGAAGTGGTTGGAATTTATCTTTCTGGGCATCCTCTTGACGATTTTGCCCCTGCCATGAAGCATTTTTGTAATGCTAAGATGGGCTTACTTAATGATCTTGATCAATTGGTAAATAAAGAGCTCAGCTTTGGGGGCATGGTTGGAGAGGTGGATCATCGCGTTTCAAAAAACGGCAAAGGATGGGCGATATTTTCTCTTGAAGATTTTGAGGAATCGTATGAGTTTAAAATTTTTGGAGAGGATTATTTAAAATACCGCCACTTTTTGGTTTCAGATAGTTTTATTCATGTTAAAGCACTGGTTAGAGAGGGGTGGGTCAACAGAGAAACAGGAAAACGAGGAGAGCCTAGATTGCAATTCAATGCCTTTCAACAACTGCAGGATACACTTGCTACATATACCAAAAAAATCACATTGCGTTTAGATGCCAATAGCCTAGATCAACAACTACTAACGTTTCTTGACAACTTGTTTAAAGAAAATAAAGGCGACCACAAAGTAGACATGACGTTTTATGAGACAGAGGAGCAATTAAAATTGGTTACCACAAGCCGAAAATTAAAGGTACATGTTGGCGAGTCGCTATTGACAGCGTTAGATGAATATCCAGTTTCATACAAACTAAATTAAGTATCAAGTTCCCAAATGCACCCATAACAAGAGTTGATTTAAAAACATGTTATTATGTGAAAAAGGTAGTACATTTGATTACCTTAAAATTTAAATGATATGGCACTAGAAATAACAGATGCTAGCTTTGATGAAGTTGTATTGAAATCCTCTCAACCTGTGCTGGTTGACTTTTGGGCAGAGTGGTGCGGTCCATGCCGTATGGTTGGCCCCATTATTGACGAGCTAAGCCAAGAATACGATGGGAAAGCAGTTGTTGGTAAGGTAGACGTGGATAATAACCAAGAATTTGCTGCCAAATTTGGAGTACGAAATATTCCAACGGTATTGCTTTTTAAGAATGGCGAATTGGTAGACCGTAAAGTTGGTGTATCGCCAAAAGCTGTTTACGCTGCTGCGATAGAAGAGCAGCTTTAATCAAAATCTTTTTTGCGTTTGTGTATCCGAAAATGCGGTGTATATTTGCACGCACCTAACGCAAACGGTCTGGTAGTTCAGCTGGTTAGAATACATGCCTGTCACGCATGGGGTCGCGGGTTCGAGTCCCGTCCAGACCGCTAAGCACTTAAAGTGCTTTTTGAAATCAACGCGTTGTGTTGCTTGCAAACAGTTGTTTGCAAGAGGTTCGTAGAAGAGCCCATGAGAAGCTTTCCTGAATTGGAGGGCTTTTTTGCTTTATTGATTTACATTTGCACAAACCTAGATCATGAGTTATATAGTCTCGCTGCTCAATCTCCGTTGTCCAAAATGCCGAACTGGAAAAATGTTTCAACATAAGCCCTATAGTTTTAGGGGGCTAAGCTCTCTAAATAAAACGTGTCCGCATTGTATCACTTCATATCAGTTAGAACCTTCTTTTTTCTACGGCTCTATGTATGTTTCGTATGCTTTAGGCGTAGCCTTAGCGGTGGCAGTATATGTTTTGCTACTACTTTTTGGATTGCAAAAAAACGCACTTAGGTCATTTTTTATTATTGCTTCCTCCATTATAGTACTATCTCCTTATATATATCAACTTTCAAAGGTGATTTGGGCAAGTTTTTTTATAAAATTTGACTCTAAAAAGGTGTCTAAAGATTAGGAGATACCTTGCTGTTCAAATTCAAATAATTTGAGATGGAAAAAGGAAGCAGATGCTAAAATGTGATCAAAAATATCTGCAGAAATTGTCTCGTGATTTTTCCATTCCTTGTCAGAAGTAAAGGCATACACCTCTAGCGGAATGCCGTTTGGTGTAGGCGCAAGCTGCCTACACATTACCGTAAGACTTTTATTAATACTAGGGTGTTGCTCCAAATACGTTTCTATATACGATCGAAACAAGCCGATATTGGTAAGGTTTCTTCCATTTAGTGGTATTGAGGTATTCGTTTTTATAGCTTTATTGTAGGCTGAAACATCAGCCTTCTTCTCTTCAACGAACGTTTTAAATCGCTCTAATTGTGTAATTTCCCTCAATTCTACATCGCTCATAAAGCGCACGGAGGATGCGCGGATGTATAGTGGCCGTTTGATGCGTCTCCCTTCCGATTCGCTCATGCCACGCCAATTTTTTATTGAACTGGAGAGTAATTTATAGGTGGGTACAGTGGTGATTGTGTTGTCGAAATTTTGAACTTTAATGGTTGAAAGATTAATTTCAATGACAGTGCCGTCGGCTCCATAAGACTCCATGGTAATCCAATCACCAATACGAACAAGATCATTTGCAGCAATTTGAATACTTGCGACAAAACCTAAAATGGTGTCTTTAAAAACCAACAGAATAACTGCTGAAAGTGCGCCAAGTCCTGTAAAAAAATATACCAAATCTTTTCCTGAAAGAATAGAAAATGTAAGCAGTAAACCAATTCCCCATAAGAAAATCATGACAACTTGAATGTAGCTCTTTATGGGTTTGTCTTTGAATTGTGGTCTGTTTTGTAACTCTTGCTTTAACGTGCGTAATAAACTTCGAATGGTTAGTATAGCTACAAAAACAGCGTAAACATCAATCAATGCACTTAGCCAATCCTCAATATTGGCATTGCCATTTGCCCAAAACCCTACTAATGCGCTTAAGAAAAAATAGGGCACAAAGCGGGATAAGTTTTTCGGAAATTTGTTTTCAATAAGGGTGTCATCTATGGTTGTTTTTGTTGAACCCGAAATACGATGAAAAATACCAACAAGAATAAACCGTGAAAATAAACGCAGTAACCAAGCTACAGTTAGCAATATTAAAGAAAGCAAAGCAAAATCAATCCACCACGCCAATGTAGCTGACCACCCCAGCTCTATTAAGAATTCATAGATTATATGCATAAGGCTAAATTAGTTAATTCTCGAACACAAATACTATATTTTGCTGTCCAAAAAAACACCCGCATCTTAAAAAAACGCGGGTGTCAAAACAATAACCAATAAAAATGTTACAACATTACAATTCAATATTACCACGAATCATGCCAAAGTTTATTTATCCAAATTTTTTTACTGTATTCTTCATAGTTTTACTTTTTCTAGCGAAAATAAGTACCGAGCAAAATGAAGTGCCTTTCGAAGTAAATATTAAGAGATCGAGTATATTGATGCGAGTAAGGAACGACAAAAAACTGAAACTTAGCATAGAAGATTTGCATCACAGTGACGGAACCGCATCTGGTACTCGTGTTGTTCTTTATGTGCCTTTAGATCTTAAAACGCGTAACTGATTAGTGAATCATAATGCAAACAAGTAGCATACCCTTTGTTGGCAAAGTAGTTGGGTGTTGTTGCATCGCCACAGGCTAAGACGAAATCCCCTCCCCATGCACCAAGGCTTTTAACAGCACCATTATAATCAGTAAAAAGGTGCTTTTGTAACGGAGTCATTCCAATTATATGGCCTATAATTTCTTCGTGTTCCAACATCAATTCTTGAAAATTTTGAAGATTTACTTTTTGTAAAAATTGTGCAGTTAATGTATTTATTTTCTTGATTCTAGATGACGTGAGTTTGGATTTATCGAATGCTGCAACCGCTTTTTGGCTGTCTTGCTTTTGATTTAGATATACAAAAAATAGTTGATCCTTAAACTCAGGCGAAAAAGGAATAGGCGTTACTTTAGGGTGCAGTGCATTTGTGCGTTCGTAGACTATTGCACTTCTTGCATCCGCACATGCTATATCGTATCCGCTTCCACCAAAAACGCGTTGTTGTAATACATAAGGATTTACCTTTGCCCATTGTGCCAAAATCGAAATTAACGTCGATGAACTTCCCAGTCCCCACGAGCGGTCAAAATCAAGTGTAGTGGTAAACGAAAACCCTGTTGAGGTATTCCAGCAAGTTGGGTTTTGGGTTTTCATTTCTACAAACAAATGTTGAAGCCTTTTACCAATTTCATTAAGGCGTTTGGGTGCAAATGAAGTAATATCAAATTCATTTTCATACCACAAATCCCCATGCCGATCTATGCTTTTCCATTGAATAGTATTTCCTGTTTCAACAACCTCCAAGGACTGTCCCATTTTGGTGGGAACTGCTAATGCTTTTGCGCCACCCAAAACGGCGTACTCGGCGGTTAGTAGTAATTTCCCGTGTGCGAAAAACTTCATTTGGAACGTAGTTTTTCTAGCACTTTTACTACAGCGTGATGCGAAACGGTGTGTTTTTTAAAGTGTTCTAGAACCGATTCTTTTTCAGTAGGAGTTGCCTTAAACTGATTTAAAATATTAAGCAAATGCATTTTCATATGTCCTTGCTGAATACCTGTTGTTACCAAGCTTTTTACTGCTGCAAAATTTTGAGCCAATCCCGCTACTGCAATAATCTGCATTAGTTCTGCTGCGTTAGGTGATCCCATGAGTTCGTGACACCATTGCACCATAGGGTGCAGTTTGGTAAGCCCACCAACTGTTCCTATAGCCAATGGAAGTGTTAGTGAAAAGTGGAATATACCATCTTTAATTTCAGCTTTAGATAAACTGCGATACTGTCCGCTATCGGCTGCATAGGCATGCACGCCTGCGGCTACGGCTCTAAAATCATTTCCGCTGGCATTGACTACCGCATCTACGCCATTCATAATGCCTTTGTTGTGCGTAACAGCACGATAAGGTTCTAATGCTGCAATGCGAACAGCTTGCACAAACTTTTCTGCAAACAATTGACTTTCAGCTTCATTCGGCAGTAGTTTTGCTACGGGACACGATACAGCTGCCTCAACCAAACAATTGGGTACATAGTTAGATAAGATGCTCATAACTACTTCTATGGCTTTTTCACTTAATGAAAACGCGTCGTATTGCGCAGCCAGCTCACGTAAGGTATGTGCCAATTTCTCCAAGCAAGAATTGATAAAATTCGCCCCCATGGAGTCTTTGGTTTCAAAGCGCACATCTAACTGAAAGTAGCCTTCTAACAATACCGTTTTATTGACCAATATCAAGGATGTAATACCACCACCGCGCGCACGCATGTTTTTGGTAATGGGTTCGGTAGCTTCCAGAAGCCTTGCCTTGTTGGAGTCAAAAAATGTTTGAAGACGGTTGGGATCTCCATCGAATATAAAATGCACTTGCCCCACTTTTTCGGTTCCTAAAACACGTGCTCTAAATCCCCCTTTGGTAGCCCAAAACTTAGCGGCATTTGCCGCTGCGGCCACGACCGAACTCTCTTCAATCGCCATGGGAATGGTCATTATTTTATCATTGATGATAAAGTTTGGCGCAACCCCTAAGGGTAGATAGAAGTTAGCAACCGCATTTTCAATAAAATCGTCGTGGAGGTTTTGCCTTTTGGCATCTGGATGGGTGTACTTGGCCAACACTTCTTGTGCTTGCGTCGGATTTTGAAATGCATTTTCGGTAATCCATGCTATTTTTTCGGCTTTGGTTTTTTTTGAAAACCCCGAAACCAATGCGTGTTGACCCTTTTGATTGCTCATAAGGCAAAGATACGGATGTCTGGACAGTTCTAATCATTCCCTCAAAAATCCTATATTAGCCCATCAACAACTTAATTATGGAAGCACAATTTGGCGGCTCTACCTTAAACCAACGCACTATTCTTAGTCACCCCCTTGGATTATTTGTTTTGTTTTTTACTGAAATGTGGGAACGTTTTAGCTACTATGGCATGCGTGCAATTTTGGTTCTTTTTCTTACATCTTCTCTCATGGATGACGGTTGGGCGTGGTCAAACGAAGATGCTTTAGAGTTATATGCTTTATACACGGGATTGGTCTACTTAACACCCATTTTAGGTGGTTTTTTGGCAGATAAATTTTTAGGGTACCGCAATGCTACTGTCTTGGGCGCACTTATCATGACTCTAGGTCATGCATCTATGGCACTTGAATCGTTTACGCAATCTTTTTTTTATCTTGGGCTCATACTATTAATAGTAGGAAATGGTTTTTTTAAGCCCAATATCTCCTCTATAGTTGGGCAATTATACAAAGATGGAGATAAACGCAAAGACGGTGGTTATACCATATTTTATATGGGTATAAATGCCGGAGCGTTTTTAGGTATTTTGCTGTGCGGCTATATTGGTGAAAAAGTAGGCTGGCACCTTGGCTTTGGATTGGCTGGAATTTTCATGTTTTTGGGTATGCTGCAGTTTTGGTTTGCCCAAAAGATTTTTGGGACTATAGGTTTGACTCCAAAAAAAATGGCGGCAGCCAATACTGCTCAAAAAACAACACCTACTAAAACAGGCTTCACAAAAACCGAATTAGACCGGCTATTTGTGATTATAATCTTTTCCATTTTCACTATTTTCTTTTGGTGGGCGTTCGAGCAAGCTGGTGGTTCTATGACCATTTTTGCTAGAGACTTTACCCAACGTACATTAATCGGTGATGCGGCTACTATTTTTAAAGCAGCAAACACTATCATTACATTGGTACCCATGGTCATTCTGACCCTAGTTTTATATGGATTATATCGTAAAATGATCGGGTACTACCTTCTCTCAAATGTGTTTTTAGGCGCGAGTTTTGTCATTGTTTGGGGCATCGTTATTTGGATGATTCAACGTGAATTTTCAGAAACAGCTACTGAAATTCCTGCATCTTGGTTTTCGGTCTTAAACTCTTTGTATATTATTCTACTAGCGCCGCTCTTTTCCAAAATATGGGCATCAAAATTAAATCCGAGTGGGCCTGCAAAATTTGCTATTGGATTGATTTTGCTAGGTACAGGTTTTGCCTTTTTGGCATTTGGTTCTTGGGGTATTCCTATGGGTGCAGAAACAGCAAGTGTTAGCATTGTTTGGTTGATTTTAGCGTATTTATTTCATACAATGGGTGAATTATGTGTGTCTCCAGTTGGGTTGTCATATGTGAGTAAATTGGCTCCGTTAAAGTTAGTTGGGCTTATGTTCGGATTTTGGTTTGTATGTAGTGCTATAGCCAATTACTTCGGAGGTAAAACGGGTAGCTATATTGATAAAATTTCAGAAGCCTATGGTCTTTCAAATTTCTTTTTGATTTTCTTTGCAATACCTGTTTTGGCAGGAATATTGATGCTATTAATTAAACCAATCTTAATTCGCAAAATGCATGGAATATATTAAAAAAAATATCCTCCTAATCTTACTCTTTTTGTGTACTACAACTTTTGCCCAAGTTAAATGGTATACCCTTGATGAAGCGTTGGTTGCCCAAAAAGAGAACCCAAAACCCATTATGTTGGATGCTTACACGGTTTGGTGCGGCCCTTGCGTGTTACTCGAAAAAAATACTTTTGGCAACGATGATGTTAGCGCGTATCTAAACACTCACTTTTACCCGGTAAAATTTAATGCTGAAGGCAATGAAAAAGTTACCTATCGAGGACAGACGTTTGACAATCCAAACTATGACCCCAAGCGAGCTAAAACAAGAAATGCGACACATATGTTTACGCGCTACTTGGGCGTTTCTGGATATCCAACTCTTGTATTTTTTGATGAAACGGGTAGTTTTATTACCCCTGTTGTAGGGTATCTGACCCCTCTACAAATAGAGATTTACTTACAGCTAATTAACAAACAAGACTACAAAAACATCAAATCTCTACAAGACTTTACGGCATACATAAAAAACTTTGAACATAAGTTTAAGGGATAAGCCCCTTAAGTTGCTGTCGCGCAACAAAATTCCGACGCCAAAAGACAGGGCAATAGCAGCAATAGGGGTACTTAGATGTGGCATACCTCAAAGCACAAAATTTTATTTTTTGAGCAGTCGTCGAGTTTGGGCGTATGTTTTTTTCCAGTAGCTGTTTCCGAGCGAAGAAACCATTACCCCTTTGGATGTTGATGCGTGAATAAATTGTGGTACGCCTCCTTTTGTACCCACGACAATACCTGCGTGGGTTAACTTTCTTTTTCGCGACGTTCTAAAAAAAATAATATCCCCTTTTTTGGCTCTGTCAACAGATATACGTTTTCCTTTTTTTCGTAACTCGTGGACTGTTCTTGGAATCCGTACGCCTTGTTGTCTGAAGGCATTGTGTATCAGTCCAGAGCAATCAATTCCCCCTTTGGTATTTCCACCATAAACATATGGAGTACCCATATAGCCCTTGGCGTAATACACGACTCCGTCGCGGGGTTTCATTTTAGTTCCCTTTTTAAAACTACCACAGCCTACTAGGCTTACGGCAAGGACAATAAAAATCAGATTACGCATGAGTACGTTCTACAATAAGTTGAGCCACTGCAGCACTTGCACCACTTCCACCCAATTTTTCTTTTAAAGATTTATACGCTTCAAGCTGTGCGTGCCGTTTTGTGCCCGTTAAAATTTCAGATAAATCGGTTGTGAGTTGTTTTGGATTGCAGCTGGATTGAATGCGTTCAGGAATAGCGTCTTTATCTAGAATTAAATTAACTAAAGAGATGTAGGGCAGTTTTACTACTTGTTTTCCGATAGCATAGCTTATGTTACTCGTTTTATAACAGACCACTTGTGGCACTTCAAACAGTGCTGTTTCTAAGGTGGCTGTACCACTAGTAACCAAAGCGGCTTTTGCGTGTGCTAAAAGTTTGTAGGTACTGTTTCGAATAACGTAAACCGGCAGTTCTTCAAAAAGGGAATCGCTTAGGTGTGGTGCAGCAGCCACAACAAAACAATGTTCTGTGAACTGCTTTGCGGTTTCAACCATAACATCAAGCATTTTTTTCACCTCTTGTGTTCTGCTTCCTGGAAGTAGTGCTATGATGGGTTTTTTGGCTGGGAGTTTGTTTTCTTTTCTGAATTCAGTTTCTGGTCCAGCGTCAAAATGTGACACTTCGTCTAAAAGCGGATGTCCAACAAAGTCCACAGGAATACGATGCATATTTTCAAAAAAAGGCTTTTCAAAGGGTAAAATAACGTAAAGATAATCAATGACACGCGCCATAAGTTTAACCCTATTTTCTTTCCAAGCCCATACCTGTGGACTAATGTAGTAATGCACAGGAATGCGTTGTGCTTTTGCCCACTCGGCAATACGTAAATTAAAGCCTGGGTAGTCGACTAAAATCAATGCGTCAGGCTTGAATGCTGAAATATCCTTTTTACAAAAGTGTATATTTTTGAGGATGATCCGTAAGTTTTTGACGACCTCCCAAAACCCCATAAATGCCAATTCTCGGTAGTGTTTGACTATGGTTGCCCCTTCGGCTTTCATGCGGTCGCCGCCCCATGCCCTAACCTCAGTGTTTTGGTCTTTTTCTTTTAATGCCTTCAGCATATTTGCGCCATGCAAATCACCTGATGCCTCACCCGCTATGATGTAATATTTCATCCAAAAAGCTTTACACCAAAGGTAAACAAAGCCCACAAGATGGAGCCCAAAAGTATACCATATGCCATGGTGTCTTGGTTTTTACGCAGTGCCCAAAAAAAGAAAAAGAGGTTTGGGATAGCACTCAGCGCAGCTATTCCAGCCAAGGCGGTTCGCTGTATTTCTTTTCCTTGAGAGTCAAAAACGAACAGCACAATACCTAACAAAAAGGCCGGTAACCCTATGCCAATAAGCACTCCCCAACGTGGAGATGGTTTTAGAAATCCCATGTATTTAGTTTTTGAATGCTGTGATGCGCTGTCATGTCAAAGTGTACAGGAACCACACTGACATAGCCATTTTCGAGTGCCCATTCGTCGGTATCTTCGCCTTTATCTTCATTGATAAATTTACCAGTCAACCAGTAATATTCTTTTCCTGTTGGGTCGTTACGCTTGTCAAATTCTTCTACCCAATAGGCCATGGCTTGGCGGCAAATACGAATTCCCTTGATGTCTTTTTCGAGCAGTTTAGGTAGGTTTACATTTAAAACAACGCCCTCTGGAATTCCATTAGAAAGTGCCGATTCGGCAATACGTTTAATAAAGGAGGAAACTTGAGAAAAATCAGCATCCCAGGCATAGTCCAAAAGGGAAAACCCGATGGCTGGAATGCCTTCAATACCTGCTTCTACGGCTGCACTCATTGTCCCAGAATAAATCACATTAATAGATGAGTTTGAACCGTGGTTAATTCCTGAAACGCATAAATCAGGTTTGCGTTTTAGGATCTCATGCACTCCCATTTTCACACAATCGGCTGGAGTGCCAGAGCAAGCATACTCAGTTTGTGGACCATCGTCGATAGTTACCTTGCTACACCGCAAGGTGTTATTAATGGTAATGGCGTGTCCCATTCCCGATTGTGGGCTATCGGGAGCAACAACCACTACTTCGCCAATAGCGTTCATGACTTTTATGAGATTTCGCAAACCTGGCGCACTTATGCCATCGTCGTTGGTTACTAAAATAAGCGGCTTTTTCATCTTTGTTAATTGAAAGTTAAAAGTACACAATGGAAGCGTAATTTTTATTTATTTTGGCATGATTATAGAAGAGTTATCCGAAAGTTAACAAAAAACAGTACATTTAGACTTGCTACCAAGTAAATATGAGAAAGAAGATTTTTATCCCCCTTATTTTAATTGCCTTAGTGCTCCTTGCATGGACTCGTTTCAGCCCACCAGTAAGTCATAGTTTTTCAACTAACGTCTCAAAAGATAAGCTCCTGATGGAACTTATCACATACTTTATGCAGCGGGGTCATTTTTCACCAAAGATTATTAATAACGACCTTTCTGAAAAACTCCACGCGACCTTTTTGGAAATGCTTGACGGTCAAAAAAGGTATTTCCTAAAGAAAGATATTGCGCAATTTGATCGTTATAAATACGCACTCGACGATGAATTTCGAAGCTTAAATACCGATTTTTTTGATTTGGTACATGCACGCTATATTCAGCGAAGAAACGAAGCAGAACTGTTTTATACGGAATTATTAGAAAAGCCCTTTGATTACTCAAAAAACGAAGAAATTGATTTAGACTATGAAGATCAAGGATATCCTATTACCCTACGACAACGCTCCGAAAAATGGCGTAAACAACTTAAATTTTCCACGCTAAATATTGTACATAGTAAATTAGAGGAAGAAGAAAAAAGAGCGGAAAAGGATACTTCATACCAACCGAAACTGTTTGACGAATTAGAAGCAGAAGCGCGCCAAATAACACGCGAAAATCTTGAGAATTACTTTTCTCTGATGGAAGATGTTAGGGATGAAGATTGGTTCGGTAGTTATTTGAATGCCTTTGTTTCACAGTTTGACCCACACTCGGTGTACTTTGCGCCCGTTGATAAAGATAGGTTTGATGCTTCCATGTCTGGAAAATACGAAGGTATTGGCGCCCGACTAACCAAGCGAAACCAATCCATAAAAATTGTAGAGATTATTTCTGGCGGTCCGCTGTGGCGTGACCAATCTATAGATGTTGGCGATCAAATAATGATGGTCAGACAAGAAGAGGGTGACCCCGTTGACGTGCAATCTATGCGCTTAGACGATGCCATTGAACTTATAAAAGGCCCGGAGGGAACAACAGTATTTATAACAGTAAAAAAAGTTGATGGAACCGTAGAGGAAGTACCCATTAACCGAGACACAGTTGTTATGGAAGAGTCCTATTTAAAATCTTCACTAATTGAAAAGGCGGGACGTTCGTATGGACTCATACATTTACCAAAATTTTATGTAGATTTTAAAGACTATAAAGAACGCAACGCTGCCAAGGACATGCAGCAGGAAATTATTCGATTAAAGAGTCAAGGGATGAATGGGCTTGTTATTGACTTGAGAAATAACGGAGGTGGTTCGTTGCAGACCGTAGTTGACATGGCTGGGTTTTTTATCGACGAAGGCCCAGTGGTTCAAGTAAAGTCTACTTCTGAAAAAAGTAAAGTACTTAGAGACAGAGATGGCAAAACGCTTTGGGAAGGCCCACTTGTTATTTTGGTAAATGAACTTTCTGCATCTGCGTCTGAAATTTTGGCTGCTGCCATGCAAGACTATGAGCGCGCTGTTGTGTTAGGAAGTAAACAAACCTTTGGCAAGGGTACTGTACAAAACGTTCTTGAATTGAACAGATTTGTATCCAAAAGCACATATGGTGATTTGGGCGCTTTAAAATACACCACTGAAAAATTTTATCGAATTACTGGAAAATCCACACAGTTAGAGGGCGTTAAAAGCGATGTAGTTGCTCCTGACCGTTACGCTTATGTAGATATAGGGGAGAAAGATGAGGAAAATCCACTCGTTTGGGATCAAATTACTTCTGCTTCGTTTTCAAAATGGGGCGGGTACAAAAACTATCAAGACGTGATTCAAAAAAGTAGTAATCGCATTGCAACAAATGATCTTTTTCAGTTGATTGATAAAAATGCAAAATGGGTTAAGGACCAGCAAGAAAAAGATATATTTTCTTTGAATTATAAAGTATTCTCGTCAGATATTGAAAAACGCGAATCTGTTGCGGATCAATATGATGTGTTAGATGACTATACGAATTCGCTTTCGTTCTCATCATTACCATACGAGCGTGTCAAAATGAAGGCAGATTCGATATTGGCAGAGAAACGTAAAAGATGGAAAAAAACACTCAAAAAAGACATGTACTTAGAGGAAGCTGTACATATATTAGAAGATTTAGAGTTGAATTTCATCCCATCTAAGCCACTTGCATTGCAACAAAATTAAGCCATACGTTGGTAGGCAATGCGTAAGTAAATTCCTAGGAAAACACTAAACGCCAATAAACTTGATCCGCCATAACTTATTAACGGTAACGGAATTCCAATTGTAGGAACAAGCCCTACTACCATACCTAAGTTTATGGCCACGTGAATAAATAAAGTACAAGCAAAACCAAGACAAAATACGCGCGCAAAGGTTGTTTTTTGTTTGTAAGCTACTCGAACAATTCTTAATATTAACGTCAAAAAAAGGATTAATACCAACGCAGAGCCTACAAAACCCCACTCTTCGCCAATAGTGGTGAAAATGTAGTCGGTTTGTTGTTCTGGTACAAAACCACCTTTTGTTTGTGTACCTTCTAAAAATCCTTTCCCCGAAAATCGGCCAGAGCCTATAGCAATTTGTGATTGATTGATATTATATCCAATACCTTGTGTATCTACTTCTTTACCAAGTAAAATATTAAATCGATCTCTATGGCGTTGTTCAAAAATCTCTTCAAAAATATAGGACACTGAATATGCGAATCCACACAAAAGCACCACACTAACAAGGGCTGGAAAAACAGCTTTTTTTTGTTTTCTTTTGGATTGCAAGCCAATATATAGAATTGCGAGTAGGAATACAGCTGCCATGACCCAATATATACCGACTAACAATGTCGAAAGGAATAATACAAAAAGAATGATAAGTATTAGTAAGAAAAATGATGGAAGCCCTTCTGCGTGTAAAACTAAAAAAAACCCAAGTAATACAAGTGCGGTTCCTGCGTCGGGTTGTAATAAAGTTAGTATTGCAGGAATTCCTAAGATCAAAAAAGCCCCAATGTAATCTCTAGTTTGATCTATTTGTGTGTTAAAATCTCCTAGATGTTTTGCAAGCGCCAAAGCAACAGCAACTTTGGCAAATTCAGAAGGCTGCAAACTAAACCCTCCAATGCTGTACCATGACTGTGCGCCAGAAACTTCGGTTCCAAACAACCAGAGCCCTAATAAACTTACTATAGCAAGCAGGTAAATAATACTCGCGTAGCGCTCAAAAAATCTCGTGTCTAAAAATTGTGTAATAATAATAAGGGCAGTGCCTAACCCTAAAGAAGTAACTTGCTTTTCTATGTAACTAAGTGCGAGTGAATTGTCATTGGCATTGTACAATACAGAGTAAATGTTTACTAATCCGATGCAGACCAAAACAACACAAAGCACTAAGCTTGACCAATCAAAACGCGCGAGCTTATTCATTTATAGTAAAGGGTTCGTTACTTGTTATTTTGGCGTACTCTGCTTCCAAACTGCCTTCCATCATGCGTTTTTCTAACCATTTGCGTTTCACATCTCCAGTTAGGTATTTTTCAATGACCAAACTTGCAATAGGAGCTGCCCAACGACCCCCCCAATAACCATTTTCAACAATTACAGCAAGAGCAATTTTTGGATTCTCTTTTGGGGCAAAGGCAATGAACATGGAGTGGTCGGTGAGCTGTGTTCTTACCCCGTTAATTTTAGTGAAATTCTCAATAGTCCCCGTTTTTCCACATACTTCAATTCCACGAACAGCAGCAACGCGCGCGGTACCTTTTTTAACCACGTTTGCCATGCCTTCAACTACTGGATCAAAATGCTTGGTTGATATCGTAGTATATCGTTTTGTTTTGTAGCGGGAATCAATAAAATCACCTTGAATTCCCTTCACAAAATGGGGCGAGTAGAAAAAACCACGATTAGCAATTGTAGCTGCCACATTTGCCAATTGGATTGGGGTCATCAAAATTTCGCCTTGACCGATGGCATTTGAAACTGTTGTAGCACCACGCCATCGTTGATTGGGGTACCATAGATTATAAAAATTTGCATTAGGGACATAGCCCGATTGGCCTACTGGGTGATCATAACCCAAATAATTTCCAAGACCAAAACTGCCAAGGTGGCTGTGCCACGTGTTCATGCCGTCAGGCGCATTATTGTCTTTATCAATAATGCGCCTATACACATTAGAAAAATACGTATTGCAAGACTTATGGATTCCGCGATCAAGATTGTTTATTGTTCCACGTTTGCATTTACACTCCATAAACTGATTACGTGCATAAAAATGTCCGCTGTTACAAGTAAAAGTAGCTTTTGGAGTTATAACTTCCTCTTCAAGTGCAATAAGCGCGTTGAGCACTTTAAATGGGGAACCTGGGGGATACTGCCCTTGCAACGATCTATCAAATAAAAAGCGGTTTAATGTGTCTTGTTTTAAAACTTTAAAATTTTCAGAACGCTCCCTGCCCACGAGTAAATTTGGCGCATATGTGGGCATACTTACGCTCATCAAAATTTCCCCAGTATTTGGCTCAATAGCCAAAATACCACCACGTTTATTGGCGAGAAGCTTGGTGCCATATTCCTGTAAATCGATATCTATAGACAACGTAATATCTTGCGCAGGTACGGGCAGGGAGTCAAGCCTGCCGTCTTTGTACGAACCAATAATGCGATTGAATTTATCGCGTTGTAAGTAGGATACACCCTTTTGGCCACGCAGTATTTTTTCGTAGGTTTTTTCTATACCCTGCCTGCCAATAAGTTCGCCTTGCTTGTAGTAGGGATTGGTTTCTATATCAAAATAGTTTACTTCGCTGATATAACCCAAAATATTGGAAGCGACGTTTGTTTGATAGGCACGAACGGACTTTCGTTGAATATACATTCCTGGAAACTTCCACATTTTTTCTTGTAGTAAAGCGTAGTCTTGCTTAGAAATTTGGGCCAATAGTACTGAAGGAGCACGCAATGAATAGCGTTTGGCTTTGGTCAGTTTGTCAATGAGTTGCTGTTTAGTAAGACCTAACATTTCGCAAAGATTCAAGGTGTCAAAAGCACTAAGGTTTTTTGGCACAACCATTAGATCATACATGGGTTGGTTGGAAACTAGTAACTTACCGTTTCGATCATATATGTAGCCTCTTTCTGGATATACATACTGCTTTAGTACCGAATTTTTAAGGGACAAATCTCCATACTCATCTGATACGATTTGTAGGGAAAACAATCGTACAAACATCACAATGCCAAATAATCCGACAAGAATAGGAAAAAAGCGTACTCTCATTATTTAGAATTTCGTGTTAACAAGAGAATAAAAGCAACCGCCAAAATGGTTAGTAAACTATTTACAAGCCATGTATTTAGTAACCATCCAATACGCTCAATAGTACCCACTACAAAAGCAAAAACAATAAAGTGATGCACTACTGTAACAAGTATGACATAGCGAAACAAACTGCCAAACGGCTCTTGCTGAAGTTTTAAATTTTGTGGTGCAATAGCATCACTAAAAATGGCTCTAATAAATAAAGGGCGCGCAAATGAAATCAATAAACTAGCAGCCGTATGAACCCCTCCAGAAAAAAAGATAAAATCAACGCAAAATCCAATAAAAAATCCTGCCAAAAGAACCACCCAAGACGCCCAATTGTTTGGAATAAAAATCAGTAGTAATACATACACAAAGGGGGTGTAAGGAATACCTAACAATATGGGGTCAAAAATAAACGCCTGAACAAATAGCAGTATTATAAACCATAAAATTAATTTTGGTGACCTATTCATTGTTGCCTATCGTTTCTTTTATTAAATCTGCGGATGGAAAATTCACCACATATACCTGATTAAGGTTGGTCATGTCTTGAAAAAGCGAAACACGGATGTCGTAGTAATTATCATTTAGGGGAACTTTAGTGGACGAAACAACTCCCAAAGGAATTTCGGCTGGAAAAATGGCTGACATACCACCTGTAACAATAGTATCACCCATCATAACCTTTGCTGCTAATGGAACATCAGAAAGCACCAGGGTATTTGGTTCTTCGCCATTCCAATATAAACTGCCAAAATGATTGCTTTTAGTGAGTTTGGCATTGACTTTTAGGGATTTATTAAGCAATGAAATAACGCCACTTGTTTCTGCATTAGCGCTATTTACAACGCCAACAATACCATGAGCCGTTATGACTCCCATTTCTTTTTTTACTCCAGAATCACGGCCAGCATTGAGTGTCAAATGGTTGTGATTTAACTGAATACTATTTCGTATGACTTGAGCTGGGATTACATTAAAGGGGATAGAGTCAAACAAAAGCGCTTCATTATTTTTGGTAATAAGCTGCGTAAGCAGAAATTGATTTTCCGCAACTAATTGTTCGTTATGTTTTTGACGCTTAAAAAACGAAAACAAGTTATAACGGACTTTAAAAAAAGGTGCCGATACCTTATTGTTAAACGTAATAAATGAATTTTGTTGGTAGTTTTGATTTGTTGCAATAAATCGCAGCGATAAGCCAAATAAAAAGATGAACAACAAAAGCGTTCTATTTCGCAGTATGCTGTTCAGTAGTTTTTGCATGAGCGATCTATTTTACCAAGACAGACTTGTAACGCTCAATGTTTTTAAGTGCAGTGCCTGTTCCACGCACTACGGCTCTGAGGGGATCTTCGGCAATAAATATAGGAAGTTCAGTTTTTTGCGATAATCGCTTATCTAATCCCCTAAGCATAGACCCACCGCCAGCTAAATACACACCTGTATTGTAAATGTCAGCTGCCAGTTCGGGGGGAGTTTGTGCTAAGGTCTCCATTACAGAGTCTTCAATACGGATAATGGATTTATCAAGAGCTTTATGTATTTCACGATATGAAATCATAATTTCTTTTGGCTTTCCAGTCAGTAAATCACGTCCCTGAACCGACATGTCGTCAGGTGGGTTTTCCAATTCTTCTGTAGCAGAACCAATTGAAATTTTTACACGTTCTGCGGTACGCTCTCCAACAAACAAATTGTGTTGGGTACGCATGTAATAAATAATGTCGTTTGTAAATACATCCCCAGCAATTTTAACTGATTTGTCACATACAATTCCAGACAAGGCAATGACTGCGATTTCTGTGGTACCACCACCAATATCTACAATCATATTACCTTTAGGTTGCATGATATCTACCCCGATACCAATAGCAGCAGCCATGGGTTCATGAATCAAGTAAACCTCTTTGCCATTAACACGTTCAGCAGATTCGCGTACAGCCCGCATCTCCACTTCTGTAATTCCTGATGGAATACAAATGACCATTCGAAGTGAGGGAGTGAAAAATCTTTTTTTCAGCGAAGGAATGTTCTTTATGAACATGCTTATCATTTGCTCCGAAGCATTAAAATCGGCTATAACTCCATCTTTCAATGGGCGTATAGTTTTAATATTTTCGTGCGTTTTACCTTGCATTTGGTTGGCTTCCTGGCCAACTGCAATTATTTTGTTGGTCGTTCTGTTTATGGCAACAATTGAGGGGCTATCTACTACAACTTTATCATTGTGAATGATAAGAGTGTTTGCAGTACCTAAGTCAATCGCAATTTCCTCTGTTAAAAAATCAAAAAATCCCATAGGAAAAAATTTGGTACGTAATATTACGAATTAATGTTTAAAATGTCGCACACTTGTCATCACCATTGACAAATTATTTTCGTTGCAAAAATCAATACTTAATTGATCTTTAATAGAACCTCCAGGCTGAATTACCGACCTAATGCCTGCCTTGTAAGCAATTTCCACACAATCTGGAAATGGAAAAAAAGCATCACTTGCCATAACCGCACCATCTAGATCGAATCCAAAGTTTGACGCTTTTTCAATAGAATGTTTTAACGCATCTACTCGGGAGGTCTGGCCTGTTCCCGAAGAAATTAATTGCCCATTTTTTGCCAGAACGATAGTATTTGATTTTGTGTGCTTAGCAATTTTTGATGCAAATAATAAATCGTTTTCTTCTTGTTCAGTAGCTTTTCTTTTGGTTGCCGTTTGTAAAATTTCGGCACTATCTGTTACAGCATCACGTTCTTGCACCAAGTGTCCGTTTAAACAAGTGCGCACTAGCGTTTTGGGTTCGGGGTATTGGTTTAGTTGTAATAAAATTCTATTTTTTTTCTGTTGAAGAACCTCGAGTGCATCAGTGTTAAAATCAGGTGCAATAACCACTTCACAAAATAAATTGTGGATTTGTTCTGCAGTAGCTAGGTCAATAGTAGTGTTGGCAATCAGCACGCCACCAAAAGCAGAAATAGGATCACCTGCTAGCGCATCCGCATAGGCTTTGGCTAGAGTACTGCGTGTGGCTAACCCGCACGCATTGTTGTGTTTTAAAATGGCAAAGGTGGGTGCATCATTTTGAAACTCTGCCATGAGCTGCACAGCAGCGTCAACATCCAATAGGTTATTGTATGATAGCGCCTTACCGCCATGCTTGACAAATACTTCTTCAAAGTCACCAAAAAATTGTCCTTTTTGATGTGGGTTTTCACCATATCGTAATGCAGTACCGTTTGTGTAACTAATTTTTAATACATCCGCATCTTGTCTAAAAAACGTAAAAATTTGAGTGTCATAATGTGAAGATACTTGAAATGCATTGGCAGCAAATTTCTTTCTATCGGAAAGTTCGGTACTTCCTTTTTTGTCATGAAGCAGGGATAAGAAACTAGCGTAATCATCTACTGATGAAACACAAAGCACATCGCGATAATTTTTGGCAGCTGCCCGAATAAGCGAAATGCCCCCAATATCAATTTTTTCAATGATTTCTGCCTCGCTAGCACCTGAACGAACGGTATCTTCAAAAGGATATAGATCAACCAACACAATGTCTAAATGCGGGATGTCGTATGTGGTAAGCTCTTGTTGGTCTTTTTCATTTTCTCTGCGATTCAAAATTCCACCAAAAACTTTTGGATGCAATGTTTTTACGCGCCCGCCCAAAATAGAAGGGTATGAGGTTAAATCTTCTACTTGTTTGACAGGTATGTTTTGTTTCTCAATAAATGCTGCCGTACCGCCAGTAGAATAAAGTGTAATACCCAACTCGTGCATCCTTTTTACGATGGGCGCTAGCCCTTCTTTATTAAACACGGAAACGAGGGCGGATTTGGCTTGAATTGCATCTTGCATTTAGAAAAAATTAGAAAAAGTAAAAGTAGCAATTTTCTGCCACTATAGCGGGCCGTTTGTACGTAATATAAATGCTGAAACTAGCGCGTTTACCGCTTCTAAAAAAACCACATCTTTTTGATCAAACGCACAAGCTTTGTTAGAGTCAATATCTATTTGCCCCACATTTTTGGCTTCCACAAAAAGTGGAATGACAATTTCTGATTTTACATCAATGCTACACGATATATAATTATCTTGACTAGAAACATCATCTACTACAAAATTTTGATTGCTAAGCGCAACTTGCCCGCAGACCCCTTTTCCAAATGGAATTACGGTATGATCGGTAGGTTTTCCTGCAAATGCTTTTAGGTGAAGTTCTTGTTTTTGTGGATGATGAAAGTAAAAGCCTACCCAATCGTAGTTTGGGAGTTTTTGTTGTATTTCAGTGCATATTTCATCTAAACCGACTTGTAGTGTCGGATTTTTGCTTAGGAATGATTCAATATGTTTTATGAGAGAAGAGTACATATAAAAACTGCCCCGTATCGGGGCAGTTATTTTGCTTATTACATCATGCCTGGCATTCCGCCTCCGCCCATTGGAGGCATCGCAGGGGGATTATCTTCTTTAATATCAACCAAAGCACATTCTGTAGTAAGAATCATGCCTGCAACCGACGCAGCGTTTTCAAGCGCTATACGCGTAACTTTCTTAGGATCAATGATTCCCTTTTCTTGCATATTGCCATACGTATCGGATTTGGCGTCATAGCCAAAGTTTTCATTTCCTTCAATAACTTTTGCAACTACAACAGAGCCTTCGCCTCCAGCATTGGCAACAATTGTTCTAAGTGGAGATTCAATAGCACGTGCTACAATCTGAACTCCTGTTTGCTCATCGGCATTTTCGCTTTTAATCTTAGCCAAACTAGGCAAAGCTTGAAGTAGCGCAACACCTCCACCAGAAACAATACCTTCTTCAACAGCTGCACGAGTAGCGTGAAGTGCATCATCTACACGGTCTTTCTTTTCTTTCATTTCCACTTCAGATGCTGCACCAACATACAAAACAGCAACACCGCCCGATAGTTTTGCTAGGCGCTCTTGTAGTTTTTCTTTGTCGTAATCAGAAGTCGAAGCTTCAATTTGTGATTTGATTTGGTTTACACGAGCTTTAATATCATCAGAGCTACCTGAACCATTCACTACAGTAGTGTTGTCCTTATCAATGGTTACTTTTTCTGCAGTACCCAACATGTCGATAGTCGCATTTTCAAGTGTAAATCCACGATCTTCAGATATTACAGTCCCGCCAGTAAGTATAGCAATATCTTCGAGCATTGCTTTTCTTCTGTCGCCAAACCCAGGTGCTTTAACAGCTGCAATTTTAAGCGAACCACGTAGTTTGTTCACTACCAAGGTAGCAAGTGCTTCTCCGTCTACATCTTCTGCAATGACAACAAGCGGTTTTCCACTCTGTGCTACAGGCTCCAGTACGGGAAGCAAGTCTTTCATGGTAGAAATCTTTTTGTCGTATATTAAAATATACGGCGATTCCATATCAGCTTCCATTTTATCAGAGTTGGTAACAAAATAGGGAGAGATATATCCACGGTCGAATTGCATACCTTCAACAATGTCCACAGTAGTATCCGTTCCTTTTGCTTCTTCAACAGTGATAACACCTTCTTTACCAACCTTTTCAAATGCAGCTGTAATGAGTTCTCCAATAGCTTCATCATTGTTTGCAGAGATAGAGGCTACCTGCTTGATTTTTTCAGAAGAGTTACCCACTTCAACTGATTGATCATTCAGGTTTGTTACAATAGCATCAACGGCCTTATCAATCCCGCGTTTCAAGTCCATCGGATTGGCGCCAGCAGCTACGTTTTTTAAGCCTTCTTTAACAATAGCTTGTGCTAAAATTGTCGCCGTAGTCGTTCCGTCACCAGCCAGGTCGTTGGTTTTGGAGGCAACTTCTTTTACCATTTGTGCGCCCATATTTTCAAGCGCATCTTCAAGTTCTACTTCTTTAGCAACACTTACACCGTCTTTAGTGACTTGAGGGCCACCAAATGATTTTCCAATGATAACGTTCCGTCCTTTTGGACCAAGCGTTACTTTAACCGCATCTGCAAGTGCATCTACACCGCGCTTTAGTCCGTCGCGCGCTTCTACATCAAATTGAATTTTTTTTGCCATGTCTATAATTTAAAATTAAACAATTGCTAGAATATCGCTTTCGCGCATAATAAGGTAGTCTCCGCCGTCTAGTTTAAGCTCAGTGCCGGCATATTTACCATACAAAACAGTATCGCCCACTTGTACAGTGATGGCATCGTCTTTGGTTCCAGGACCTGTAGCAACAACAGTTCCTTTTTGTGGTTTTTCTTTGGCTGAATCTGGGATAATAATTCCCGACGCTGTGGTAGTTTCTGCCGCTAATGGCTCAACAACTACACGGTCAGCCAATGGTTTGATATTGATCGTACTCATGTTAATATTTGTTTTTTATGATTTAGCATCAATTGTGCCAAGTGGTATTTACTGCTTAATAAGAAAAAAATACTGACAGGTTGACATCAAAATTAATTACTGCCGTCGGTTTCGGGCACATCCGGTAATTCCTCTGGAATTTCTTCCTGAATGACTTCTTCTATAGCATTTTCGTCTACAAGGGTAGATTCGTTTTCACTATTTGGAAGACTAATCATCGAGTTTGAAATTAAGATAAGAGCCAGTAAAAGAGTGGCCAGTACCCACGTACTTCGATCTAAAAAATCTGTAGTTTTTTGAACTCCACCAAGTTGTTGAGAGCTACCTCCGAATGCAGATGACAACCCTCCACCCTTGGGGTTTTGAACCATTACTACCAAAATGAGCAAAAAGCAAATGATGACGGTTAGCCCTAAAAAAATAGAAAATGTACTCATATCAACTCTTGTTTTAAGCGTTTTTAATTTTTCGAATTTGGTCAGCAAAGAAACTACTTTTTTCTGGATATTTCAATGCCAATATCTCGTAGGCTTTTTTTGCCTTTTTTAACTTCCCTTGTTTGAAGTACACATCTGCCAATGTTTCGGTCATAAGTGTGTGTTCGTCAAACTGTTGTTTTTTGGTTAAATCTTGCGGTTTTTTATCTGACTTAGAAACAACCAGTCGTGGAGCATCAGCAATAAACTTGTCTATGAGTCTATGTTGTGCAGGTTCATTTGTTGATCCGCCTTCTAGTTGTTGGAGCCAATCAACAAAGGATTTCAATTCCGTTCCGTTGTTTTGTACTGCTTGAACCTCACCATCACCGCTGCTATCATAAGAACCTGAAACAAGATGTAATCTGCTTTTGGTGTGCAATGAACAGGATTTTAGTAACGATTCTTCTTCAGGCAAATTATTTTCATGTGCAATTTGCCACCCCAAATGATGTAAAGCTTGAAAGTACGGGTATTGTTGTACTAAGGTATCCAAATGGTCAAGCATTGCTTGGGGGTCTTCTTTGCCCTTTTCACGAAGTTTTGTCAAATATGTGCGTTTGTGACTTACCATTTTGCCAAGGATTCGTTGAAAATGTCTTGGGTGATGCGTTCAAAAAGGACCTTATGCGCTTCGGCTTGTATAGACTGAAGCTGAGCCGTAGCATCAAAATCATAAAAAAAACTAAATCGTTTTTCAAAATCATCATCTTCATTTAGCGTATTGTAATAACGTAAGTTGACAGCCATGGTAAGGCGATTTTGAGCAGCTGTTTGCTGTGCAGTTGCCGTCATGGGAGTTACACGATATTCAACAATTTCCCCTTCGTAAACTAAGTGTCCATTGATATTAGTAAGCTCCAAATTAGTCTGGTTTAAAAGCATTTCTTGAATAGCATTGGTAAAATCTCGATCAAGTCCAGGCTCAAAAACAGACCCAACCTGATCTGCAGCATTATTAATAAAGAAGTTTACTTGAACTGTTTCTGCTCCTTCTGGAATAGATGCACCAGTAAAGGAATAGTACTTACAACTTGCAAGTAGTAAAAATGACAAGAAAAGTACTTTTTTCATGCTATAAATCTAAGTCAAATTGCTTGATTTTTCGATACAGCGTTCGTTCCGAAATTCCGAGCTCAGCAGCAGCAGCTTTTCGCTTTCCACTATTGCGTTCTAGAGCTTTGACTATGAGTTCTAATTCTTTGTCTTGGAGTGATAATGTTTCGGCCTCTTGTACTTCCTCTGCAAAAGCAAACGTATCATTGTACGGCACAGGCTCCCTCATTGTTTCTTTTTGAGATTGCATGGGAAGAGTTTCTTCTGGCAATTCACTTTCACCATAAATTTTTTGTATCAAGCCTTCATGCTGTGCTTTAGCCTGATCCATGTTTGAGGTGTTCATGAGCTCGTGAGTAAGCTTTTTAAGGTCGTTCAAATCAGCTTTCATGTCAAACAATACCTTGTATAAAATCTCTCTTTCTGAAGCAAAATCACTTCCAGATTCTTTTGTGTTTATCACAGCAGGAAGATTGGGTTTTGTAGTAGGTAGATATTGCCGTAAAATAACTCCTGTAATGGTTCGTTCCTGTTCTAGAACAGAAAGTTGTTCGGCAATATTTCGAAGTTGTCGAATGTTTCCAGCCCATTTTTGTTGCTCCAACAAAACTTGTGCCTGTTCGTCCAAACGCACGGTGGGCATGCGGTATTTTTGAGCAAAATCAGCGGCAAACTTTCGAAACAACAAATGAATATCTTCTTTTCGTTCCCGAAGAGGTGGTAAATTAATTTCGACCGTACTCAATCGATAGTACAAGTCTTCTCTAAATTTTCCTTTGTGTATGGCTTCCATCATTTGTACGTTGGTAGCGGCAACCACACGGACATCTGTTTTTTGCACTTTCGACGACCCTACTTTTAGAAACTCGCCATTTTCTAATACACGTAACAATCTAACCTGCGTGGCAAGAGGTAGTTCGCCAACTTCGTCAAGGAAAATAGTCCCGCCATGTGCCACTTCAAAATAACCACTTCGGGTTTGGGTCGCACCCGTAAAGGCTCCTTTTTCGTGACCAAAAAGCTCCGAGTCTATAGTACCCTCTGGAATAGCTCCGCAGTTAACAGCAATAAACTTTCCGTGTTTTCGATTAGATAATTGATGAATGATGCGCGGAAAAACTTCTTTCCCAACTCCCGACTCACCAGTTATCAGCACTGAAATTTCAGTAGGAGCCACTCGGACAGCTTTTCCGATGGCAAAATTTAACTGCTGATCATTGCCGATAATCCCAAATCGTTGTTTGATGTTTTGAACGTTATCCATGTTGGTAGTTTTGCATTGGACCAAAATCTATTGCGTTGCCAAGCAAAGTAGCAGAAGTGCACGACTCAATTTTTACATTCACAAAATCACCAACGACATAGTGTTGCTTAGGAAACACGACAACCGTATTTTGCTGCGCGCGACCACTCCATTGTGCATTTGATTTTTTGGATTCTTTCTCAATAAGCACCTCAACAGTTTTGCCTACATAACGTTCATTGTTGAAACGACCATGTGATTGTTGGATGGCAACAATTTCTTGTAAACGTCTCTTCTTAATTTCTGGTGGAATATTGTCCTCAAGCTTTTTTGCAGCGGGAGTTCCAGGACGCTCCGAATACATAAACATAAACCCGAAATCGTATTTTACATACTCCATTAAACTCAAAGTGTCTTTATGGTCGGCTTCCGTTTCGTTTGGAAAACCTGCAATCATGTCTTGTGAAATCCCACAACCTGGAACAATACGCTTGATGTCGTCAATAAGCTCCATATATTCTTCTCTTGTGTGTTGGCGATTCATAGCTTTTAATACCACATTACTACCCGATTGAACAGGCAAGTGGATGTAGTTGCAAATATTGGGATGTTTAGCCATGATATGTAGCGCATCACGAGTCATGTCTTGAGGGTTTGATGTGGAAAACCGAATGCGTATTCCAGGGTGTGCTTGGGCAACCAAGTCAAGAAGTTGATGAAAATGAACGGCTGTTTTTTGCTGTAAGGCACTTGCTTTGGTAAAATCTTTTTTGGGTCCGCCACCATACCACAAATAACTATCTACATTTTGCCCAAGTAGCGTTACTTCCTTATACCCTGATTCGGCTAGATTATTGATTTCTTCTAAAATACTTTTTGGGTCACGACTACGCTCTCGACCACGCGTAAAAGGTACTACGCAAAAAGTACACATGTTGTCACAACCACGCGTAATGGAAACAAAAGCCGTAACGCCGTTAGATTGTAGGCGCACAGGTTGTACATCGCCGTAAGTTTCTTCTTTTGAAAGAATTACATTCACTGCATCCCGACCCGCCTCAACTTCTGCAACTAGATTCGGAAGATCTTTGTAGGCATCAGGCCCAACAACCAAATCCACAATTTTCTCTTCTTCCAAAAAGGCACTTTTTAGTCTTTCGGCCATGCAGCCCAAAACGCCCACTTTTACATTTGGATTTGTTTTTTTTACCCCTTGAAAAGCTTCAAGGCGATTTCGAACGGTTTGCTCTGCTTTTTCTCGAATCGAGCAGGTATTAACCAAAATTAAATCCGCATCGTTAAGTTGTGACGTAGTTTTATATCCTGCTTCGCTAAGAATAGATGCGACAATTTCGCTATCCGAAAAATTCATCTGGCAGCCATAGGACTCTATAAACATCTTCTTTCCACCAGTAGTAGTTTCCGAATCCAACTGCAACACTTCACCATTGAAGTCATTGGGGTTTTTCACTGCTATTTCTTTTGATTGATGCATCCATTACAATTGACTTACAAAAGTACAAAATATCAATGGAATTGACATTTTGTCATGTGCTGATTTTTGCTAATGCGGTAAGTGTGGCTTTAGTATGCCATAGCAATATGTGCCTAAAAGCGCAGATGCAAACACAATAAGTATTGGGAAATATCCAGCACCAATAAGAACATAAATTGGGCCTGGACAAGCTCCGGTAAGCGCCCAGCCAAGGCCAAAAACAATACCACCAAAAAGCGGAGCTTTTACCAATTTTGTTTTACTCGGAATATGGATTTCTTCACCAAAAAATGAACGTAGTTTAAAGCGCTTAATGGCTTGTGTAAGTACCACTCCTAACGCAACAGCGGTCCCGATAATACCATACATGTGAAAGGATTTAAATTGGAACATTTCGTAGATGCGAAACCAAGAGGCAGCTTCGGATTTAATCATGGTAATTCCAAATAAAATACCAATAAAAAAGTAAAGGAATACTCGTTTCATAATAAATGAGGTAATAAAAAGTGATTCATAAGTAAGCCGCCAATAAAAAATCCAATGACGGCAATTAAGGATTGTAATTGCAAATTGCTAAGCCCAGAAATAGCATGACCAGAAGTACAACCCCCAGCATATCGTGTACCAAATCCAACTAAAAAGCCACCAAGTGCAAGTAGTGTCAATATTTTTGGATTGGAAAAAGCATCTGTACTAAAAAATGTTTTGGGCATGTAGTTTTCGCCTGCACCATGAACTCCCATTGCATTTAATTGTACAACCACATCTTTATGAATTGCACCAACGGTTCCGTCTGTCATGTAATTTGCTGCTAGAAAACCACCCACAGCAGCACCGATTGCAACAATCAAATTCCAGCGATATTGCCGCCAATTAAAATTAAAGAAAGCCGTCTTTTTACCTGCTCCAGCCATGGCACATAGCGTTCGTAAGTTGGAGGACATACCAAATTGTTTTTCAGAAAAAAGCAGTAAAAACAGGACTACTGCAATAACAAAACCGCCAACATACCACGGCCAAGGATCAAAAATTAGATTCACAAATTAAATTTTGCTCAAAGGTATAAACTCAAATGGGATAATTGATATATTAAAAAAGAGTTGATTTAGAAAGCTAAAATAGGATTGAATTATAGTGAAGTTACAAAAATTTAATGTGAGTACAATTTTCACAAACCATAAATTCTTCTACTTTTGTTCTGAAAATTGCATTAATGTCCAAAAATCTAGTCATCGTTGAGTCTCCAGCAAAAGCCAAAACTATAGAAAAGTTTTTGGGAGAAAAATTTAAAGTGGTATCTAGCTATGGTCACATATCAGATCTCCCTGCTAAAGAACTAGGGGTTGACGTTGAGGGCGATTTTAGTCCAAACTACATTGTCAATGACGACAAGAAAAAAGTAGTCAGAGAGTTAAAGTCCCTTGCTAAGAAAGCTGAAATGGTGTGGCTGGCAAGTGATGAAGACCGCGAGGGCGAGGCCATTGCATGGCATTTGGCAGAACAATTAAATTTAGATCAAAGCAATACCAAGCGTATTGTTTTTCATGAAATTACCAAGAACGCCATTAAGCATGCTATTGAGCACCCTCGTAGCATTAATCAAAATTTAGTGGATGCGCAGCAAGCGCGCAGGGTTTTAGACAGGTTGGTCGGTTACGAATTGTCACCCATATTATGGCGTAAGGTTAAAGGCGGCTTATCTGCCGGTAGAGTGCAATCTGTGTCTGTACGTATTTTGGTAGAGCGCGAACGAGAGATAGAAGCATTTACGGCAATAGCTAGTTATAAAATTCAAGCAGAATTTACAACTCTAGAGGGGAAAGTAGTAAAGGCTGCTACCTCCAAAACATTTGACAGCGAAGAAGCCGCAAGGTTATTTTTAGTCAAAAATATAGATGCCGTTTTTACAGTCTCTGCACTCGAAAAAAAGCCAGCAAAAAAATCACCTACAGCACCATTTACCACGTCTACTTTACAACAAGAAGCTTCTCGAAAATTAGGTTTTTCGGTGAGCCGTACCATGTCAAACGCACAGCGATTGTATGAGGCAGGTCACATTACATACATGCGAACAGACAGTGTTAATCTATCTAATCAAGCACTAAACGAAGCAAAAGAAGTCATCACTAAATCGTATGGTGCAGACTACGCCAAAACACGTGTATATAAAACGAAAAATAAAGGCGCTCAAGAGGCACACGAGGCCATTCGTCCCACCAATTTGAGTAAAATGCGCGTTGATGCTGCATATGATGAGCAACGACTATATGAGCTTATTTGGAAACGTACGATCTCCTCGCAAATGAGCGATGCGAAGTTGGAGCGGACAACCGCTCAAATTAGTGCCAATAAACACGATGTAGTATTTGTGGCAAGAGGAGAAGTAATTACGTTTGAAGGTTTTTTAAAAGTCTATTTGGAAGGAAAGGACGAAGAGGAAGAATCATCCGATGGATTGCTGCCTAAAATGAAGCAAGGCGACACGCTCAACGCCAAAATAATATCAGCAACCGAGCGCTTTAGTCGACCTACTGCGCGCTATACTGAGGCATCTTTGGTCAAGCGATTAGAAGAACTGGGAATTGGAAGACCTTCAACATATGCGCCTACCATTACCACTATCATTAACAGGAAGTATGTAGAAAAAGGCACTCTTGAAGGCTCGGATCGTAACTATACGCAATGGGCTCTGGTTGCGGATAATTTAAAAAAACAAACACTCACTGAGCGCACTGGATCAGAAAAAGGAAAGCTAATCCCAACCGATGTGGGAAGACTTGTTAATGATTTTTTGGTGACCAATTTTCCACATATAGTCGATTATAACTTTACTGCTAAAGTTGAACAAGATTTTGACTCAATTGCACTAGGCAATGAAGACTGGAAAAACATGATGAAGTCATTTTATAATGACTTTCACCCTGTGGTAAAAGACGTAAGTGAAAACGCACAACGTGAAATTGGCGAACGCATTTTGGGTGTAGACCCCAAGTCAGGGCGTCAACTTAGTGTGCGTCTTGGTAAGTTTGGCGCAATGGCGCAAATAGGCACCGTTGAGGATGAAGAAAAACCTCTTTTCGCAAGCCTTCACCCCGACCAGCAATTAGCAAAAATCACATTCGAAGAGGCACTTGATTTGTTTAAACTTCCGATGCAGTTGGGTGAGTTTGATGCCGAGGTTGTGGAGGTAAACAACGGACGTTACGGCCCTTATGTGCGTCATGGAAAATCTTTTATATCACTTCCAAAAGGAAAAAATCCGCTAACGACAACTTTGGAAGAAGCGATTGTGTTTATTAAGGAAAAACGTCTTGCAGACGCACCCATTGCCAGCTATGAAGAGTTACCCGTAACAAAAGGGGCTGGTCGTTTTGGGCCTTTTATCAAATGGAATGGTTGGTTTATTAATGTTTCTAAAAAATATGATTTTGATGCCTTAAGTGATGCTGATATTGCCACCCTGATAGAGAACAAAAAGAAAAAGGAAGCGGAACGAGTTGTAAAAAATTGGGAAGACGAAGGTGTGCGAATTGAAAAAGCACGTTGGGGAAGGCATAATCTTATTAAAGGAAAGCAAAAAGTAGAACTTTTAAAAGATGTTGATGTGTCTAAAATGACACTTACCCAAGCCATGGCATTGTTAGAAAAGCAAAAACCCAAGAAAAAAAGCCGCAAAAAGAAGTAAGTGGATTTTGAATTTTTAAGCCCGATCGACGATAAGCTCTTAGCTCATAACTTGATGCTTCCTGCGCAAGTCATGGGCCGTAATCTGCGTATTCATACGAATCAAGAAGGATTTCCCGATATAAAGGACGTAAAAATTGTAATGGTTACGCTTGAACCACGCTTACGTAAAGGTGAGCCAATCCACTTTAGATTTAGACAGCATTTTTATCAACTATTTTCTGGAAATTGGGATTTTGTTTGTGCCGATTTGGGGGTGCTCAAAGCAGGAGAAAGTACTAACGATACTCTTTTTGCCCTGCAAACACTGACACAAGAAATGCATCAATGCAACATACTTACTATAGTTGTTGGAGGAGAGCAAGAAAATACATTAGGATTATTTCGGGGGTTGAGTAGTATGAATACCTATGTCAATCTGACGTCAATAGATGCCCGTTTGGACTTTGGCGCTCCTGGCGTTTTGGTTTCGGATGATAGCTATATGTCAAAAATCATTACTGAAAAACCAAACAATCTGAAACAATTTACTAATTTAGGTTTTCAAAGCTATTACGTATCGCAAGAAGAATTGGATTTGATGCAAAAACTTTTTTTTGATGCATACAGGCTTGGAGAAATCTCATCAGACCTTCACGAATCAGAGCCGATTTTACGCGATACTGATATTTTATCTGTAGACTTTAACGCTATTAAAGCGAGCGAGTTGGATTTTAACTTAGGAAACCCAAACGGTTTTGATGGTGCTCAAATTTGTACCTTAATGCGTTATGCAGGTCTCAGCGATAGACTTAGTGTATTGGGACTTTTTGATATGCCCTCGACACCACGGTCAGATAAATTACTTGCACAAATGATTTGGTACCTGTTAGAGGGATTTTGTCACCGTGTAAATGAATATCCCTTTTCAATCCACGAACCTTGCACTAAATTTGTTGTACCACAAGACCAAGAAACATTAACTTTTTTCCGAAGTCAAAAAAGCCAACGATGGTGGATAGAGGTTCCTAAAGAGGGAAAACATAATAATAAAGAAGAAACTACGTTATTACCATGTGCTGAAAAAGACTATCGGATGGCACAAAAAGGAGACATTCCTGCACGGTGGTGGAAATCTGTTCAACGAAGTATGCATTAAATTCCATATTTTTGGCGAATTACTTTTGAAGCACAGAGTAATAAAATTTAAGTAATTGAATGAAAAATACCCTACTATCCCTTCTTGCTGTCCTCACTTTAATAGGTTGTGGCAGAAAAAACCAAGGCGAGCTTGTTGGTGTTAAGCAAAAGAAGTTTTACGAAACTAAGCCCCACGGAATGGCACTTATACCTGGCGGTTCGTTTATTATGGGCTCTTCTGATGAGGATATTATTGCTGCCAACGATAATACGACACGTACAGTTACGCTGCGTTCTTTTTGGATGGACGAAACCGAAATAACCAATGCTGAATACCAACAATTTGTAGAGTGGGTAAAAGATTCCATTATTAGAACAGAGCTCGCAAAAGCGGCGTTACTAAACGGTGGCTATTTTTCGGTGTCAGAATTTCCAACTTCTGATGAAGAAATAGAAACCAATCCCATTTTGGAGTACCTACCTCTTTATGATATGGACGACTTAGAAGGCGGAGATGATGATGAGAAAAGTGGGTACCAACAATATCTTGAAGAAAATTTTTCGGATTATGTTTCAAATTATTACGAAACAGAAGATCTGCCCGACGACCAATTTCACTACCACTTGCCATTAAACAGCGATGTTGATATTATTAAAGAACGTGAAGATTATCCCGACTTGGAATATGCTCGGGTTTTCGAAGAAACGATTTACTTGCCAGAAAGCGAGTGGTTCAATGGCGAACCCGCACTAAATACGACATTATTCAAATATCGATTTGCTAGTGTAGATATGAAAGAAGCAGTTGCTAATCCCGATAGCGCACGCTCAAGCTTTGCCAGGTATGAGGTTCATGAGGTATACCCTGATACCACTGTATGGATTAAAGATTTTGATTACAGTTATAATGAGCCTATGCACAACGATTACTTTTGGCACCGTGCATACGCCAATTATCCCGTAGTTGGTATTAGCTGGCACCAAGCTAGAGCTTTTGCACATTGGCGCACTAAAATTAGAAATGATTATTTACGTAGTAGAAAAAAGCGTAAATCTACTACAGGTACTTTCAGATTACCGACAGAAGTAGAGTGGGAGTATGCAGCTCGTGGCGGTTTGGAATCAGCAATTTACCCTTGGGGCGGACCGTATTTGACAGACGATCGAGGGTGCTTCATGGCAAATTTTAAACCCAAGCGTGGAGACTACGCGGCTGATATGTCGCTGTATACTGTCGAGGCTGATTCATTTGAGCCTAATGATTATGGCTTGTATAATATGTCTGGTAATGTAGCAGAGTGGACAAACTCTACATATACCAAAGACACCTATGAGTTTATGTCAACAGTAAACCCAAATTACGATAGCTTTAATGACACCCAAAAAGTTACAAGAGGTGGATCATGGAAAGATGTAGCGTACTATCTACGCGTTGCATCTAGAGACTATGAGTATGCCGATAGCGCACGAAGCTATCTTGGTTTTCGTCTTGTCCGCGATTATTTAGGAACAAATGATATTGAACAACAATAATTATTAATATGAAAAAAAATAAATTCCCCATACCTGAAAATGTATTAGAACTTTTATTTGGCTTAGGAGCAGCTGTTGTTATTATAGGTGCCCTACTAAAAATTACGCATAGTGAGTTCATCTTTTCTGGCAATACTTGGTTATCCGCTGGTTTAATCACAGAAGCAATAATTTTCTCTATTACTGGACTTAGAGGTTTTATAACATTAAGAGATAGCAGTCCGGTAGTTTCAGACGATGATGTAACGGATTTGTCTGGTGTAGCTCAGGAAGCTCAAGCGTTGAAGCTAGCTTATCAAAATGCCACATCGCAACTGGAAGCATTAGGGACTAATCTTACAAATGCTGTTAGTGCCACAGGAACTTTAGAAGTCCCGACAGATTTACCTGAAAATATGTCAAGCTTAAATAGCAATGTTGCCCAAACAAATCAAGCATTAGCGGAACTTGCCGATGCTTATAATGCCACTAAAGAGGCTGTAGCAACAGAGCCAAAAGCTCACGGACAAGTAGTTGAAAATATGGATGCCCTTCAATCTGAGCTTGCTTCATTAAAGCAAATCATCAATGAACTTAATACTAAATACGCTGATATTCTTGGCGCAATGAAAAACTAGTTATGGCTGGAGCAAAGCAAGATACGCGGCAAAAAATGATCAACATGATGTACCTGGTCTTCATCGCTATGTTGGCGCTGAATATCAGCAAAGAAGTGTTGGCAACATTGGGTTTAATCAATGATGATATCATACAAGCAACGCAAGATTTGATATCGGATAGTAACGAAAAATACACCATGTTTAGTAACAACGCTAATAATGAGTATTATAAAGTTGCTGCGGAAACTACACCCAAAATTAAAGAACTTACTGATGATTATTATACCTACATCGAATCAATAAAAGAAGGCTTGATTTCGAGTGATGTAAACGGCTACCGTATGGCACGTGTAGATAAATCTACTGGAATTGTGGATACCATACCCGATTATCAAACCATGGATAAATCGCAATATTTAGATGAATTGTTCTTTATTGGAGGTCAATACACAGAAAGCGGACAGGAATTTGTAAATAAATTTTCTTCCTTTCCTGCTGAAATCCAAAACGCTTTAGATGCACTTGTTGCAGCAGATATGGAAAAAGACCCACCTAGCGAAGAAATGCCCGAAGGCGAGTATGCCGATTTTGACTTTTCTTTTATCTCAGATCTAAACCAACGATTTGCATATAACGAGAATGTATTAAATAGAGACGGGAAGTACCAACCATATCTCAATTACCATTTCGAAGGGTTTCCTTTGATTGCTTCGCTTTCAAAACTCACAAAAATTCAATCAGATATTCGTTTTGTAGAAAACAAAATTCTTGAAAATATTTTGAGCACTATTAATGCGCACGAAGGCGGATTGAATGTATACCAAACGCTGTTAGAATCCTCCAAGTCCTCTTATTATACCAACGAGCTAGTTGATGCTTCTGTTGTAATGGGGAAAAAAGATTCAAATTTTAAACCTAGTAGAGTAGAGCTATCTTTAAATAATCGCCCCTTGGTATTGAATCGTGACTTTACTATCGCTGCGGGAGGTGTTCAACTCAGTAAAAAGTTTTCCTCACCTGGCTCGTATAAGCTTACTGGAAAATTATTTTTTGAGCGAAACAATGAAGAGCAATCTGTTGATGTGGCGCAAGTAATTTCGGTAATAGATAAACCAAACGACGCCGTTATTTCTGCAGACCAAATGAAAGTTGTTTATCGTGGGTTGCCAAATGATTTGTCGATATCCATACCAGGAATTCCTAACAACAAACTAAGTGCTCGTGCCACAAATGGAAAAATTCAACGTAAGGGGAACAAGTTTTTAGCTATCCCAGATGGAGATAAGGTGGGTGAAAGCATGCGGATTTTCGTTTCAGGTGAAATTAATGGTTCAACTATTAATGCACCTGGACAAGATTTTCGCATTAAGCCATTGCCTGCCGCATTAGGTTCAGTAGACCTTGGTAGTAAATTGGGTAAATTCAACAGTGGAGAAATCATTCGTGAGTATGTTCCTGCAGGGACAATCGCTGCAAAGTTTCCTGACGACTTTGATTATAATCTCAACGTTACCGTTAAGAGTTTTAATATAAAAGTTGGTAGCCGCGCAGCCATTCCTGTTCGTTCGAATCGTATAAAAGATTCTCGGGTCATTCGTTCGTATTTACAGAACGCGTCAAAAGGCGATATTATATTTATTTATAATATTGAAGCTGAAGTACGCACCGAAAACCAAGTTATAGATGATATTAAAGTAACTGACTTTGCCTTAACAATTAAGTAATGAAAATGTATTTTGTATTGATTGTAATGTTGTTTGGATGTAGTATGTTGAGTGCTCAAATAAATGTACTGAACGCAGATCAACCCGATGAAATTGGTGTATTATCAGAAGAACAACAAGAAGCACTGAGTGATCAGAAATATCTTGAGTACTCATATATTGATGAAAAAGATATTATGTGGAGTAAGATTGTATATGAGGAAATCGACCTATCTGAAAAATTTAATCATCCTTTGTTTTTTCCGAAAGACGGACTTTATAACAGTGAAAGAAAATCGCTCTGGCGAACCATTCGAGAAGCCATTATTTCTGGTAAGGTTAAAAATATTTATAACGATGCAAATCCAAACTTTACCGAAAAGTTTGACCGTGAGATTTATTTAAAAAGACTTGAAAATAGTGATGGGCCAGAAGTAGTGCCATTAAAATCAATGGATATTGTTTCATACAAAATCAAAGGAATTTGGTATGTAGATAAGCGAATTGGTGAAATGCGATATCGGTTGCTAGGAATCATGCCGAAAGGGAAGGATATGAACAATCTTGCCAATGATGAACCTGTTGATTTGTTTTGGCTGTGGTTTAAAGATTTACGCCCTTTTCTTCATAAACAACTTGTTTTTGATAATAAGAATAACGCAAGTCGTATAACTTTTGATCAACTTCTTACGTCAAGACGATTTACGTCAAGAATTTACGCCATTGATAATGTTTTTAATGATCGCGCGGTCGACCAATATGTAGATGATCCTTTTATGCAGTTGATTGAGTCCGAGCGCTTGAAGACCGTTATTCGAGATTTTGAGCAAGACCTTTGGGCAAATTAAAAATTCAAACCCGCTTCTGTAGTGGGTTTTTTTATGCGACGTGATGTACTTATTGTGGGTTTTGGGCTTGCTGGATGGGCGCTAACCGAATCATTAAAAACGCATGGTATTTCGTTTGTTGTTTTTGACCCGCTAAAAAATTATAGTTCTAAAAGTGCTACCGGTATTTTTAACCCCATTGTATTAAAGCGATTTCGTTCTGTGTGGAATGCTGACGCTATAATGGAGCAATCGATTCCGTATTATGCTCAATCCAAATATAAAGAGGCATTCCATCCCACATCCATCTATCGTGTCTTAGCATCAGTTTCTGAACAGAATGACTGGGCAGTTGCTTCTGACAAGCCTGATTTGAGTCGCTATTTGAGTCCAAAAATCTTTCACAACCCAAACGCTAATATACTTACGCCATTTGGTATGGGTGTTGTGGAACACACAGGATGGATTGACACCAACAAACTACTCACTATTGCTTATCGAGAACTCAATCATCAGGGCTGTTTTGCAGAGGAGGTTTTTGATTACAATGCACTTGAGGTATCCAAAGAGAAAGTTAAATATAAAAACATTGAAGCAAATCATGTGATTTTTGCTGAGGGGGTGGGAATAAAAAAAAACCCATGGTTCTCTAACCTGCCAATTGTTCCAAACAAAGGAGAGTGGTTGATTGTATCATGTAAAGGACTCGAATTAAAAAAGATATTAAAAAGCAGCGTTTTTGTGGTTCCGCTTGGCGAAGACAAATATCGAATTGGCGCTACGTATTCGCGTGAGTTTAAAAACAACTTACCTACAGAAAAAGGAAAAGCTTGGTTAATAGCACAATTTGAAAAACTTACACCTTTGCGTTATGAGCTTGTAGCCCATAGTGCTGGTTTTCGTCCTACTGTTCCAGACAGGAAACCTGTTATCGGATCACACCCCGAACATAAAAATTTGTGGTGTGTTAATGGACTTGGCTCTAGAGGAGTATTGTGGGGGCCTTACCTTGCCAAGAGCCTTGTGGAAGCACTAAAGAACACACAAATGGTTGCTCCCGCGCTGGATTTAACACGATTTGGGTCACCTTGACGATGTAAAAACAACGATTTGTTTATAATGTTTAGTTTTTTCTAAAATGCGCTCTTTTTGCTCTTTAAAATCTACACAAAAATATAAATCATAACTTATTGATTATCAAAATAATACAAAAAATCATCGAAGACTGAGGTTGTTTTTAAGATTTAAGCGCCATAAAATTTCAGAATTTGTGAATAAGTAGTCCAATTTTATGCGATTTACAGGTCGAATACGCTCTTTTTTTATTAACTTTAGAAAAATTAATTAAATATGGCTTACTCATTTCAAAACAGCAAAGGTAAAACGTATTACCTTCATACAAAAGATGTTACACTAAAGGGAGGAAGAAACCAAACGATTTATTACTTCGCTAAAGATCAGCGTGATAATGCTTGCGATTTACCTGCAGGTAAAAAAGTAGTAGAAAACGAACGTACTGGACTTCCTTTTGTAAAGTCTGCTTAATATAAATTAAGCACTTATAATAGTACAATTCCCCGTCATACTGACGGGGTTTTTTATTTACACATGCTTTGGCTTATTACCTGTACTTAATTCAAATTTGTAAACCCCTTGCAATTAAAGGTATCACCTTTGGCATCTCCAGCAACCAAATCTACTATTAAATACAGATTTGAACGTATATGAAATGCTAAGCTCGTGCACTCCGTTTGTCCCTTTTAGACCACTTAAGCTAATATCATATGAATAGCCTACCTTTATGTTATCCCACACAAATCCTGTTATGATATTTAAAGCGTTTATAGTGATGGATTCCTCACTTATAGTTTCATTAATTGTTTCATTTTTGACCTCAAGCTTGTATTGGCTGGGGGTCGTAAAAATTGTTCTAAGCATTTCGTCTGGAATAGCTACGTAGTTTCCACTGGAGTCTAATTCAAACCACTGGTAGGATATGGTGTCTGTTGGATTATATGAAACGGAAACTTCAATATATACTTGACAGGAATTGATAACTACTTGAGTTATTTCAAATGTATTTTGAGAGTAAGCTGTTTTTGGGCACAAAAAAAACAGCAAAAAAAGTAAAAAAGCTTTGGGACAATTCATTACTTAAAATCTGCTTTAAGTTATGTTTTTTTCTATTGTAATTATGAGTCATTATTTTGAAGATTTTTGCTTTGCACTGCAGCAGTTACTAGTTGTAAAGCATAACGAGTCTATCGCTTTTGAGTAATTCGATCGCTCAATGAATTTTACAATTTGTTCCTGACTTAATTAGGATAAAAGCGAATCCAATAAGCTTCTAAATAGTATTTTTTGGAAGCATGGCAGTCTACTAATTTTAGTTTATTAAGATTTCATGGGGGAGTAAGCTCTCTTTTTTCGTCTTAACAGATTTTGTTTTGGCTCGTCCCATGGTTGTACATTGTCTATTTGTTTTCCTAGTTCACTAGGATATTTTTGGGCAGACAACACTCTTGAAGTCATAACTAACTTAAGTGAATCAAGCACACGAAGATAACTTTGATTATGGGCAATATTATTCAATTCATGTGGATCTTGCTTTAAGTCATATAACTCAAACTCAAAACTCCCGTTGTATTTCCACCGGTTTAAGCGATATTTTTTTGTTCTAATGGAGTATCCTTGCGCTAACCCAGACGGTGTATACACCAAAAGTTCAGTCAAAGCACTATTTCTAACGGGTTCTTGTGAGCCCCTTAAATACGGTACTAAGCTTTTTCCTTGAACAAATTTGGGTGCTTTCATGTCAAGCATTTCCATGATGGTGGGGTATAAATCTACAAGCTCTACAGGTTCGTTAACAGCCTTTATGTTTTTTTTAATCCTTGGGTCAAAAATGATTAATGGCACTCTTGTGGCGGGCTCAAATAGTGTATTTTTTTGCCAATGCCCATGCTCCCCAAGGTGAAACCCATGGTCTGAGGTAAAGACTACAATTGTATTCTTATCCAAGCCTGTTTCTTTTAATTTGTTTAGAACCCGCCCAATTTGTGCGTCCGCAAAACTTACCGTTGCATAATAGGCTTGTTTTATTTCTTTTGCCAATGCAGGGTTTAAATCAATTTGTTCTTTTTTTCTACGAACCGAAATTGCTGCCGGCTTAGGTATGGTCTGTAAATACGCATCAGAGCTTTCCGGGACAGAAAAGTCATCTAGTGCATGTATGTTGTAGTATTTTTTAGGCGCAACAAAAGGGACATGGGGTCTGTATAATCCAAATGCCAAAAAGAAATTTTCACCATTAGTAGCAAATTCGTCTAATACATCCATAGTCTGAGTTGCGCCAATTCCGTCAGTTTGCTCCTCGTCTTTACCATCAGCCTTAAGCCAACTCAATACGCCTCCATTAAAGGTTGGCTTTAAGAAAGATATCTTATGTTCATCTAGCTTATCTCTTCCGTAAGGATTGAATGTCCTATCCCAACTGAAAGAATCGTCATAACCAGATGTTCCAATATCTCTTGGGTTGTGAGAATGAAATATTTTACCCACTCTTACGGAGTGGTAATTTTCCATTCTGAATTTTTGTCCTAAAGTAATCACGTCAGGGATGGTTTGCCTTACATAAAGCCTTAACTCTTTAGATTTGGTTTGGTCTGGGTATAGCCCTGTCATAATAGATACTCTAGAAGGGCCACAAAGCGGATATTGAACGTGCGCATTGGTAAAAAGCACACCTTCTTTAGCAAGCCTATCAATATTAGGTGTACGTGAAAGTGTATCTCCATATGCGCCTATGGCGCAGTTTAGGTCATCTGTTATGATAAATAGCACGTTCAACTTATCAGGATATTCTGTCAGTTTAGAACCTAGAAGGAGTGTTGTTAATGATAAAAGAAACAATACTTTAATGCATCTTTTGAGGCTATAAACTCTAAATTTCAAGTAAACCATAAGGAATTTTAAATCGTAAACTCAATCTCAAGTGAGCGCTTTTAATTTTATAAGTCTTAATTTAGATGAAAGACTAAATGAAACGCCATTACGCTATGTAATGTAGTAAATATAAAGGTATAAGAAATTTTACAATTTTGCGCTTAGCCATCAACTAAACAACCATACAACTATGTATTTGACTCTTAAAACTAGATTAAAGCTTGTTGTTTTGATAGTGTTACTTTCTTTTTTCAGCTTTGGGCAAAATAATCGGATTTACCCACCTGTTATTGATGACGCAGATGTGTACACCTATAAGAAGGTTAAAGAGGTGGATTTAAAGCTATGGGTTTATCTCCCTAAGAAAAAGCAAATAAAATCTACCCCTGTAATTGTGTTCTTTTTTGGTGGCGGGTTTAGATCTGGCTCTCCTCAACAATTTACTTTTCAGTCAAAATATTTTTCATCTAGAGGAATAGCAAGCGTGGTTGTTGACTACCGGGTGTCAAGTCGTCATGGAGTAAAGCCAATTGAATGTGTTGCAGATGCAAAAGATGCAATTCGATGGATTCGAGACCACGCTAAAAAGTTAAACATAAATCCAAGTAAAATTATTACAAGTGGCGGATCGGCTGGAGGGTATCTTGCCGCAGCCACATTTTTTATGACCACACCACAAAATAAAAATATAAAACTTACAGATGAAAGACCAAATGCACTCGTCCTTTTCAACCCAGGGGGGATGGATTTGTCGCAGGTGAGTCCAGAAAAGTTTTTTAATCGTTTTGGGGCAAAAAAAGAAGAAGCTAATATTATAGCATTGGTTCAAAAAAATGCTCCTCCTACATTGATATTGCACGGGGATAACGATAAAATAGTAAATGTTAACACAGTTAGAAATTTCACAAGAAAAATGAAAGCCTTCGGTAACAATTGTACTTTAATTGAGTACAAAAATCAACCACATGGTTTTTTTAATTATGGGCGTGGAAATAATGAGAATTATCACCACACCATGTCAGCAATAGACTCATTTTTAAAAAAGATAGACTTTTTAAGCCCATTTCCCGAAACCTACAGAAGAAGAAATGAACAGTGATATGTGCTGCTCGTGACGTGTTTTATAAATATCTAAGATTCCATTACGGAGAAACTACAGATTCAGTTTTGCGTTTAAATCCTATTGAGTCTTCACATTCCCTTAAAACTTTTTTCACCACCTCGTCAGTATTTTGTGTGTAGTCTATGGCGATACGATTTTTAGTTCTTACCCACGACTTTATTTTTTCAATACAAGGGGCATCAAAATCATATATGACGGGAACTCCAATTTCGCTCAGCGCCTCGGCATTGCACTGTTGTTCGTATTGGTTTTTCATTGGGACAACCAATAATTTTTTGTTGAG